>JBCCHE010000020.1:0-83824 GCA_039028875.1 Myxococcota bacterium
ACCTCGTCGCTCCACTTGCGCGAAACGAGCTGCTCGTACGGCGTCGGCACGTTCTCTTCCTCGAGGAAGTCGATGAACTTGCGGCCATCTTCGTCGTTGACGGGGCGGTCGAGCGAGAACGGGGTCTCGGCCCAGTAGCCCTTGATCTTCTCGAGCTTCTCGGCGGCGATGCCGGTTTCCTTTTCGAGTTCCTCGGGGGTCGGCTGCTTTCCGGTGCGGGTCGCAATCGCCTGGGTGGCTCGCGCGACTCGGTTGTAGGTGTCGAGCATGTGCACCGGGATTCGAACAGCGCGGCCCTTGTCGGCCAGCGCACGGCTGATCGCGTGGCGAATCCACCAGGACGCGTACGTGCTGAAACGGTAACCCCGGTTGTGGTCGAAGCGCTCGACGGCCTTCATCAGACCGATGTTGCCCTCTTGGATCAGGTCGATCAGCGGCAGTCGGCCGCGGTTGTAGCGGCGTGCGATCGATACGACCAAGCGAAGGTTCGCCGCGACGAAGCGGTTCTTCGCCCGCTGCTGAGCCTTTTGAGCGGCGCGCACGTGCTGAAGGTACTTCTTGAACGCTGGCGTCATGCGGACGTGATCACCGACGATGTCGCGCTCATCGGCGAAGTCGCCAGCGAGACGGTGCACGGCGCGATCCGACTCCTGTACAAAGAGCCGATCGCTGTCGACCTCGCGCATCTTGGTCGAAAGCTGGAGACAAAGGTCGTTCCAGCGCGCTTCCTGCCGCTTGCCGAGCTTCTCGGCCTTGGCGCTTCGGCAGAGCTTACGGAGGGCAGCCACCTCGGGGAGCGGCTGGTCCTCGACCCGCAGTTCGACGATCGTCGCAACCGTCTCGAAGCACGGAGGGTAAGAAAAGAGTGCTTCCCAGTAGGCGATTTCCAGACGCTCGACACGCTTGGCCGCCTCGATCTCCTCCTGGGGCGTGAGCACCCGGTGGCCGATCATCTCCCGGAAGTAGCGGGTGAGCGTGGAGTCGCCGGCGCCCTGGCGCTCAAACTCCTTCAGCGCCTTCTCGCTCTCGAGCCGAGCCTTCTCGAGCTGCTCCTTCGAGGGCTCAGAACCCGGAGTCGAGGCCGCAGTTCCCGGCGTGGCGTCGGTGGGCTTCTTCGCCTCTGCCTCCGGCTCCACTTGCTTGGATGCCTTGGCCTGCACCTGGCTCTTGCGGGTGGCCTTGATCGAGGACTGTCTCCCGGACTGTCGTGTTGCTGCCTGTCGTGCCATGTTTCCTCTTTGCCTTGCGGTGGCGCCCCTTGTCAGTGGCACCCCGTATGTTGGCTAAACACCAAAGCTCCCCGGTGTGTTCCTCCGGTTTGCTTTCGTCGCTCCAGCGGAAGGAGATGCATGCTCCGTGCCTAAATCACACGGAACGTAGATCCCGCCCTGTCGCGTCTCGCTTCCTCGTGGGGGCAACTGAGAGTATATGGGTCCACCCCGGGTGTTGAGAAGAGCCAATCGCTGTGTTTCTAGGCCGAAATTCCAGTGAGAGCGCGGCTCGTAAAGAGCTGCTGAAATCCGTCCGAAAAAGGTGGGTCCTGGGGGTGTGGTCGCTCACCTTTATGGCGGGCGCGGCACTGGCGACCGCAGGCTACGCATGGCTTGCCGGCCCCCTTCTCGCGCGCTTGCAAGAGAGTCCAGTTTCGCAGGCATCTCTTCATGCTGCGCATCAAAGCGAGAACGTTGCGAGCCTTTCGCCGTTGACGATCGTCGTCGCATTGATTTTTCTCGGGCTCACGCGGGCCATTTTCGACCTCCTTCGCATCCGGACTTCCACCGCTCTCCAGCTCGGCGTAGTGCGCGAAATCAGAGGCAAACTGCTTCAGCACGTGCTTCGGATCTCGGCTTCCGCCCTTCGGACCTACCCCTCTGGCGAACTCGCGTCCCGCGTTCAGGTCGAGGTTCACGGGGTCCGTCTGCTCCTCTATCTTGGGCTTTCGCAGGGACTCCGGAGCCTCTTGGTGGTCACTGCACTAGCCACACTCGCGCTTAGGGTGGATACCGCACTAGCCATCCCGGCGCTCGTCGCGCTGCCCGCAGTTGCCGTTCTCGTGCGGTTCGGCGTAGGGCCTGCGCGCAGGTTTCAACGGGAGCTCCTCTCGGCGGAGACCGAGGTCATCTCCCGTACGACCGAAGCGATCGATGGGGCGCTCGTCCTCCGCGCGTACCAAGCATCGACCGCCACAGCGCGGGCGGTCGACGAAGCCGCTGACGCCTCGGTCCGTGCCGGGATTCGTGCCGAATCGTGGTCCGTCATGTTGTCCCCCATGGTCGAACTGCTGGGGGCGGTCGCGGTCGCGTCGGCGTTGGCAGTCGCGTGGTCGACGCGTTCGTCCGTCGATGTGGCCTCGGCGGGGACGGTCCTGGCGGCGATGGTGTTGCTCTACCGACCGCTCCAAGGGCTCGCGCAAGCCACGTTCGCTTGGTGGTCTGGGCTCGCCACCCTCGATCGCATCGACGAGCTCCTGGCGTTGCCGGTTTCCCCGGTTTCGACGTCCGAAGACCGCACCACCAGCGTGCAGACCCTCGAACTCGAACGTGTCTCTTTTGCGTACGCCGACGAGCCCGTGCTCGCCGAAGTCACGCTTCAGTTCGAGACCGGGGAGCTCGTCGTGGTCTGTGGCGAGAGCGGGTCGGGCAAATCGACCTTGCTCGGCATCCTCGGCGGAATCCTCGACCCCACCCGCGGTGAGGTGACTTACGATGGACAGCGTGCTTCGGCCGCCAAGAGGGCGGCGACCGCGGCATGGATGTCTCAGACCCCGCAACTATTTCATGGCACCGTCCTCGAAAACATCACGTTGGGTGACCCCAAACCAAGTCGGGGCCAAGCCCTGCTGGCCGCCGAACGAGCGGGAGTCGATTCGTTCGTGCACCGGCGCCCTGGTGGCTTTGAGTCTCTCGTCGCGGACGGCGGGCGAAACCTTTCGGTGGGACAGAGGCAGCGGCTCACTCTCGCTCGCGCCCTCTACAGGCAGGCCCCAATCCTCCTCTTGGACGAGCCAACCGCAGCACTCGGCGCGGAGCAGGAGCGCGAGGTCGTCCAGCTTTGTCGGGCCATCGCAGACCGTGGCGCCCTCGTCGTCGTGGCGTCCCACCGTGAGGATTTCCGCCGCGTGGCCGACCGCGTGCTAGAGGTGAGGCACGCGAGGGTACATCGAAGCGACCAAGGCGAAGACCATGTCCTGTTGCACTAGCGCGTCATCCCAACTCCGCGGGGGTCCTCGGTCGACGTGGATCCGTTGCGCGCTGGTCATCGGTGTCGGACTCGGTTGGCCGGCTGGTGGGTCCGCGGCCGACGCGGACCGGTTCCATGCTGCGGTGAACGACCTTGGCGCGGATCACGATCGCTCCCTTGCGGCCGTTCGTACGCTCGAGCGCGGAGGTGGTCAGGCCGCCGCGGCGGTGTCCAAAGCGTGGCCATCGCTGTCGTCTCTCGGCCAAAAGAGAGCGATCGAAGTGCTCCGACGGCTCGCTCCGCGACATCGGGAGGCGGTTCGTGGCCTGGTCCAGGCGGCGCGCTCACCGGATGCCGAGATCCAAGCGGAGGCGCTCACCGCCCTCTCCGAAAGCGGCCCGGCGGGACATGCCGGTTTGGCCAAACTCGTATCAGAGCCGGGTGTGGGTGACCAGGCGGCCATCCTGCTTGCCCGCGCCGATCCGGACGTGGCGATGCCCGTGCTGCTGAGCGCCTTCGACGGACCCAGCGGGGCGGCGCGTCCCGCGTTGAGACAAGCCTTGGGCACGTCCTTTCGCCGTGCACATCGGCAAGCCAGCGCGGTGGTGTCCGACTGGCTTCGTTCGAACCCTTCGTCGGGTGCGGCCGCAAGTGCGGCGGTGGGTCTAGCGGGCGTTGCGAGCGCAGGGGAGCTGCAAACGCGTCTCGTCGAGCACGCCATCGAAGGTGCCGGCGCCTTCGAGGTGAACTGGTGGATACTCGAAGCCGCAAGGACTGCGGGCGATAGTGAGTCGATCGATCGTTTCGCACGATCCGAACTCGCGAACGCCGACGCCTGGATGCTGCGCGCCTCGGCGATCGATTCGCTGGCAGCGCGCGGTGAACGCGAAGCTGCGAGGACGGCCCTTGCCGACCCCTACCCGAGGGTTCGTATGCACGCTGCCCGCGCGCTCGGCGGAGACGATGCGTCGGTGACGAGGCGGGCGGCGATGGCGCGCCGAGACGTCTGGCCGATGGTCCGCGCCGCAGCGACGTCGAGCCTACGCGCCGATCCCGTCGCGCTTCCGGTGATCGTTGCCGCGGTCGATGACCCCATGTCCGAGGTGAGGGCCGCAGCGATACGCAGCCTGATCGACATGGACGAGACCGACGCGTGGGACCGTGTTCACGCGCGCCTCCGCGATTCTGATGAGTGGCCGCCGGTGGTCGATGCCGCCATCGACTACGCCGTTGCGCGATGTCGGGGCGACGCGACGGAGGCCCTGTTTGGGGTGGTTCGGCGGGCCGCCTCCCCGACTCCCCTCACGGAAGACCTCAACAGTGCGGCGCGCGCCGTTGAGGCGCTGCGGGTCCTCGATACGCCGGAGGCGAACATGATCGTCACCCAGCTTGCAGAGACCGCGGAAGTGCCTCGCACCCTGCAAATGGCAGTCGAAGCGCCGCTCGACACGCCCGCTCAATGCCCCTCCTTGGCGCCCTAGATTGTAACCCTCGAATCCGCCGTGCTAGTTTGTGTAGGTCATTTTTGGGGGAATTATGGGAACTCGTCTTATTGGCTTCGTGCTAGCTGCTGCGCTCCTCAGCGTGGGTTGCGATCAACTGTCCGAGAAGCAGGCAGAGGTCGAACAACTCCCTGAGATCGTCCCGAACCTGCCGGAGGTTCCGACGCTGCCGCCGCCACCCTTTCCGACGACTTACGAGGACGAATCGTACAGCGTATTCGGGCTTCGAAAGCGGCTCAACCAGACGCTCGATACCGACCTCGCGGTCACCGGGTACATCATGGAGATTTACGAGCCTCCGCCCTGTAAGCTCAAGAAGAAGGACGAGTGTCCGCGCGTCGACGCGCCCCACATGTTCGTTGCAGACGCGACCGACAAGACCGAACGCGCCGACCAGTTGATCATCGTAGGCTACGCCGACAACCAGGAGCAGTTGGCGCGCGCGCGTCGCGGCCGAAGGACCACCACGATCGATGGATCGATCGTCGTCCCGTCGAACCTCAAGGTCGGCGACAAGATCGTCGCCAAGGGAACGTTCCGACTCATTTCGTCGGGCGGCTTCAACACGAGCAACGGGCTGCTCGAGTACACCTCGCACGACACCGTGCAAAAGGCACTCGCGCAGAAGTAGGGTCAGTCTGAGGTAGGCGACGGCTCCGTGGCCGACCCGCCTGCGACCCCGTTTGGGGTGGACACGTCGAGATCATCCAGAGTCGGCTCTTCGCTCCCCTCTGGCACAACAAACGCCTCTGGGTCGAAGTCGAAGAGTGCGACGACGGAGTCCGGCACGACGACCGCGTGATCGTGCTCGTCGACGCGGACGTAGCCGCCGCCATCGACCGGGGAACCGCTTCCAAGTCCGACCTGGACCGAAGCGCGCCCCATCTCGAACCGAACCGTCGCCTTCGGCTCCACGAGACCGAAGTTGCGCAGATCTTCCGTGCTGGGTGCTTCGAGTGTCCGCGTCGGGATCGCGAACTCCCAGTTGCGGAGGTAATCCTCGATCTTCTCGAGATCGACCGGGGCTGAATCGGGGCGTTCGAACGTCCAGGTTTCGTCGAATCCCTCACCCTCTCGTCGCATGCGAATGGTCTCACCGGCAGCAGGCTGGATCTCTACCGCGGTCACGCGCTCGCGCGCCAGGGGGGCCAGGAGAAAGCCGTCCCGCGCCTCGACGTCAGACTGCTTTGGTTGACCACGTTCGAACAGGGCGATGTATCCGCCAAGAAGGATCGCGAGGGCCAGTAACACGAGCGGTGTGCGCGCAGTCACGACCGCCTCGACCACCAAACGCCGAAGCCGGCGATCAACCCGGCGAGTGGGAGCAGCATCACCACGCGGAAGAAGAGGTTTTCGAGGTCGGCGTCGCTCATGACGACGGCACGCGCGTTGGTCTTGCGCGGCGCGATGTTGATCATCGCTTCGCGGCGGGTCAGCCAGCCCGACGTCGACGAGAGCAGATCGATGTTGGAGAGCTGGGGATTGTCGAGGAAATCACCCGATAGCCAGTCGCTGTCCCCAAGGACGAGAAGGCGCCCTGGTTCAGGCCCCTCCCGTTCGACCGGCTTGAGGTCGTCGCCAAGCGGCGCCTCGTACTCCCACGCGGCACCGAGCGGCACGACGCGTGCCTCGAGGTCGGTGCCCTTCTTGTCTGTTCCAAGCGCCTTTTCGAGATCGAACTCGGCGACCGCGAGGGGGCTGGTCCGCATGAGCACTTCGGCGTCGCCCTCGGGGTTCACGTCGACCGACCGTGCGACGCCCATGATGACGCCGCCGCCGAACTTGGCGATCGTGTTGGTGAGGCGGTGCGTGCCAAAGTCGGTCACGAGAAAGATGTCCCCAGGCGTTCCGGGGATCTGGTGTTGCTGGTCGTTTTCGATCACCAGGTCGTTCCCGACGAGGATGCCGCGCGCCGCAAGGCTCTCCTCGAACCCGGTCGGCTGGAGCGAGCCCTTCTTGAGGACTGGGTCGAAGGCGAGCAACACGTTGCCCCCACTCTCGAGGAAGCCGTCGATGACCGCGGCCTCGTCCTTCGAGAACTGCCGCTGCGGGCTGATCACGAAAATCGCATCGCATCCGGGAGGCACCTCGGCGTCCGCCGTGATCTCGAGTGGCTGGATCTCGATTTTCTCCCATCCGAGCTCGCTCGCGACCGCGTCGAAGCTGCGCTCGCCGTAGGCACCGAGCTCCCACTCCCCATGCCCTTTGGCGAGGCACACTTGCGTCGGTGTGCCGGTGGTGACTTCGAGGATGGCGCCGGTGATCGCACGCTCGGACTGAAGGTCGAGCTTGTGCCCGTCCGCGTCGTCCATGGTGTCGAAGTCTTCGATGATCAGCTGATGCCGTTCGACCTTCCACTTTCGGTCCCCGCTGGTGACGACGACCGGGACTTGCGACAACGTCAACTCACCGGCGAGCCACGTGTCGATCCCGAACTGGTCGGCGAGCACCTGGTAGCGGGCGCGGTCGCGATCGGGGTCGACCCATTCCACAGAGATTCGGGGGGTGATCGCTTTGTACTCCTCGAGCAGGGTCTCGATGTCGGCGAAGTCTTCCTCGCCGCGGGCGAGAAACACATAGACCTGAATGTCATCGTCGAGCTCACGAAGCACCTGTTGGCTGCGATCCGACAACGTGAACAAGTTGCTCTCGGTCCAGTCCCATCGCTTGTAATGCCGCGCGCCAACGAAGTTGACCAGGGCGACGACGACGACCGACAGCAGCGCAGTCGCCAGCAAGTTCAGACGCGTTCGCCCGGCCGCCTTCACACGTGCCTCCTCGCCTTGAGGACGGCGACGCTGAGTCCGACCGCCATGATGGTGACGGAAAGGTCGAAGACCAGGTAGCGCGAGTCGACGACGCCCTTCGAGAAGCTCTGCATCTGCCCCCACATGCTGATGTAGGCGCAGACCTCACGAAGCGTCCCGTCAAATACGGTTTGACCGATCCCCACCGTGAAGAGGACACCAAGTGCGACGAACGTGAGCACGGCGGCGATGATTTGGGTGGGCGCAATCGTACTCATCAAGAGCCCGAGCGCCATGAGATAGGCGCCGAGGAAGAACACCCCGAGGTAGCTTGCCCGTACCGCGCCCCAGTCGATGCTCCCGTACTGGTTCATGATGATGGCGTAGATCACGGTCGGCGCCCAAAGCGTGACCCACATCACGAGCGACGCGCCGTACTTGCCGAGGACGATCGAGGTTTCGGAGACCGGTGCCGTCATCAGGCCTTCGAGGGTTCCCGACTGCCGCTCCCCGGCGATCAACCGCATCGTGAGGACTGGCACGAAAACCATCAGCGGCATGAAGAACAGCGCGCTTCCTCCGAAGAAGGCCGAAAGCGGGCTCCCCGCGCCGGAAGTGACGGCGTTGCGCGCGTAGAACTCGGTGATGAGCCAGAACACGACGCCCGTGAAGATCAGCCAAGAGGTGAGAACCACGTATGCCAGTGGCGATACGAAGAACGAACGAAGCTCCCGCTTCATGACCACCCACGCGCTACTCATGCGTCGCCCTCCGCGCCGCCCGCGGTCGTCAGCTCCGTGAACATGTCTTCGAGGGCCGTCGTCTCGTCGAGCTCGACGTCGGCGACTTTCTGACCTCCTCGAATGATGATCACGCGGTCGCACAAGGCCTGGACTTCCGACAAGACATGGGTGGACACGAACACCGTCTTGTCGCCCCCGAAGCCGCGCACGAGGTCGCGAAACTGGCGGACCTGGTTGGGATCGAGACCGGAGGTGGGCTCGTCGAGCACGAGAAGCGGGGGGTCGGCGATCAGCGCCTCGGCGAGGCCGACCCGTTGTCGGTACCCCTTCGAGAGTTGGCCGATGATGCGGTTCTTGGAGTCGGCAACGTCCGCCAACGCCAAGGCCCGATCGGCCGCCGCCGCGGGACCACTCACCCGCTTCAGGGCCGCCCGATGTCGCAAATACTCGACGACGCGCATGTCGCGATAGAGCGGAACGCCCTCGGGCATGTAGCCGAGGCGTGCGCGGGCGGCGATCGAGTCCCGGACGGCGTCCACGCCGTCGATGGTGATCGCCCCGGAGGTCGGTGCGAGGTAGCCCGTGAGCATTCGCAGCGTGGTCGTCTTCCCGGCACCATTCGGACCGAGAAAACCCACGATCTCGCCGCGCGCGACGTCGAACGAAAGATCGTCGACCGCTAACCGGTTGCCATATCGCTTGTGGAGGGCCTCGACTCGTATCACCGAACGCTCGCCCGGCGGGGGTAGTCGATAGGATTCCGCAAGGCAACTGCAGGCCTGTCCAGTGGCTCGCAGCTTTCTCGCTGACGCCGGTGGGTCTCCGTACGATCGCGCGACGATGTCGACGTTTCGTTGGAAGGTTGGCGTGACCTTGGCTGCGATGGCGTGCGTGGCGGTCGGTTCGCTTGGCTGGGCGTCCCGTCCCGTTCAGCCCGGCGCGGGCCCTGGGTCGGGCGAGGCGCCGACGACACCGGTGTCGAGCCGCCCGGCTCCGCCCGCGGTGGTGGAGGAACACCTCGAGCTCGGGCACGGAGATGAACCCGGCCCACCGCCACATGACGCGGTTGGGGCGCGCTACCCAACGGGCCTGACCCTGAACGGCGCCACCCCGCATCGCATCCTTTTCTTCAGCTTCGACGACGGGCCCTCACGACGGACTACCCCGGCCCTCCTCGACATGCTCGACCAACTCGGCATCCGCGCGCTCTTCTTCGTGACGACCGAGAGCTTCGGTGACGGCAACCCGTGGGAACGCGAGCACGCCGAGATCGTTCAAGAGATCGTAGACCGTGGTCACATCCTCGGGAATCACACCGAAACCCACCGACAGCTTCCGCTCCTCCGCAATGCTCAGATCGAAGAGGAGCTCCGACGAAGTGAACGCAAGATCGAGCACGCCATCGGCCTCCGTCCGCGCTTGATCCGGCCTCCTGGCGGTGCCCTTTCCGATCGGGTGAGCCGCTTGCTCGCTGCGCACGGTTACACGAGCGTGCTCTGGAGCGTCTACACGGGCGACCTCGAAGTCGACACCGCGGATGACGTCGTCCGCACGTTCTTTCGCGTGCTCAAGCGGCGCGAGCGCGAGACGGGTGACCGCGGCGGCATCGTCCTCTTGCACGATACCCAGCGACACAGCTTGGACGCCATGCCGCGCCTGGTCGATGCCCTGCGACGCCGCAACTGCGAGCTGCTCGCGCGAGGTGAGGAACTCTACGACATCGTCGGGGACCTCGGGTACTTCATTCCGGGACACCCTCCCCCCGAGCCGCTCGAAGAGCGACAGGCAAGGCTGGTCGAGCGGACCGAACGCGACTGCGCAGCGCTTGCGCTCCGCGACGGACCCTGGTGACTTGACCGGTGCTGACGCTGTTGACGCTCCTGACCCTTAGGGGACTCGCCTCGCGAGGATTCGCCATATCGGCAGCCCGTCTTCGATCGCTCGGTGTTCCCGATTGGAGCGCGCGTCGAAGGGGTTTTCTTCGACGAACCCCGTCGGTGACGCCAACGCGAGCCCTTCGGTTTCCTCGATGGCGCGCCGGTAGCCCTCCGCACGGTCCTCGACATCGGTCTGGATGAAGATCTGGCCTTCCTGCGCCAAGAGCCGCGAGATCTCCCGAAGGAGGACCTCGCCGATGACCATGCGCTTACGGTGGCGCTTCTTCCACCATGGGTCCGGAAAGTGGACGGCGACCTTGTCGACGATCCCGTCGGGGCCAGCCCGTTTCAAGATCTCCCGGGCGTCGCCGCAAAGGACCTGAACGTTCGACACCCCCAGCGCCGCCATCCGGGCGCTGACCTTGTAGGCCCACTTGGATTTCACCTCGATGCCGACGATCTGGCTGCCGGGCGCGACGGCCGCACGCTCGATCAGCGACTGACCGCGTCCAAAGCCGATATCGAGCTCGATCGGGCCCTGCGCCCCGACGACGTCCCGAAGCGAGAACGGGCCCTCTGGCGCCCGTGGGGCCCCTTCGATGTACTTTCGGCGTAGGTCCGAGTCGGACACGGGGCCTCCCTACCGGGGGGGGTCTCGCGGGTCAACCGACTCACACCGCTTCTTGACCGTCATGGTGGCGATCGCGTATGTCACCGGACATACTCTCGAAGTGATTGGGGCTCGGGGAACATGAGAATTCTAGTCGTCGAAGACAGCGTGACGATGCGGAAGGTCATGCAGATGACTTTCGCAGGCGAAGGCGCAGAGCTGCTTGCCGTGTCGAATGGTGAAGAGGCGTTGGCACAGGGACGGAGCTTCTCTCCCGACGTCGCTTTCGTGGATGCTTCGCTGCCCGGTCAAGACGGGTACGAGCTCACGCGTGCGATCAAGGCGGACCCTCAGCTTGCGGGCACGGCCGTCATCCTGATGGCGAGTCAGCACCGTCCGCTCGACGAAGGCCGTGCCTCCGAAGTGGGTGCGGACGAACACATTCTCAAACCCTTCGACACCCAAGAGGCGATCGACAAGGCCGCGGCCCTCGCGGGTGGCGTCCAGGCGCTTTCTGACGCCCCCTCGATTCCCGTCGTACGCGCCGCGCCCCAGCCGACACCGCTGGCGACGCCCGCGTACCGCCCGACCCCGCCCCCGCTCCCGGTGAGCGGTCGCGCCGTCCAGCCCTCGAACCCGGTTTCTTCGACGCCGCTCTCTGGCGCGTCGGTTTCGGCGATTCCAGCTGCCGCGTCTTCGCTGCCTGCCGAGCGCGTTCCGACACTCAAGTCTCAGCCGGCGATGCCTGCCCCAAGCCCAACCGCGGTCACCTCGGAAGTCGTGTCCCATTCGGTGGTCGCGCGCCTCGAGGCACTCGGGCTCACCGCGGAGCAAGTCCAAGGAGTGCTCAATCTATCGGCGGAGGTCGTGGAGCGCGTGGTTTGGGAAGTGGTCCCAGAGCTTGCGGAGGCCATGATCCGTGAGGAATTGCACCGTCTCGTCGGCGACTGACGCTTGACTGACCGCCGATTTCGCCGCACACGGTCGGTCCGATGAGCGACCCGTCAGACGACATGCCCAAGGCGTACGAGCCCGACAAGAGCGAGGCACGCTGGTACGAGTTCTGGGAGGAATCGGGGTTCTTCGAAGCGTCGGAGGAGCCCGACGACGCGCGGGCGACCTACACGCTGGCGATCCCACCGCCCAACGTCACCGGCTCGCTGCACATGGGGCATGCCTGCAGGACCACCTTCGAGGACGTCCTCTGCCGCCACAAGCGGATGCAGGGCTACAACACCCTTTGGATGCCTGGCATCGACCACGCTGGCATCGCGACGCAGGTCGTGGTCGAGCGGCAACTCAAGCGCGAGGGCCTCACGCGCCACGATCTGGGGCGAAAAGCCTTCGTCGAGCGTGTTTGGCGGTGGAAAGAGGAGTCCGGCGGGCGGATTCTTCAGCAGCTCCGAAAGATGGGGGCGTCCTGCGATTGGTCGCGAACGAAGTTCACGCTCGACCCGGACATGGTTCGGGCCGTCCGGGAGTCGTTCGTCCGCCTCTACGAAGAGGGACTGATCTACCGGGACACCCGGCTGGTCAACTGGGACGTCGAGTCTCAAACCGTGCTTTCAGACCTGGAGGTCGACCAAGAGGAAGGCGTCGAAGGAGAGCTCTTCGATTTCGCTTACCGCCTGGCTGACGGTGACTCGGAAGTCGTCGTGTCGACCACTCGGCCGGAGACCATGCTCGGCGACACCGCGGTGGCGATTCACCCGGACGACGACCGGTACCGTCACCTTCACGGCAAGTACGTCCGGCATCCGTTTGTCGATCGGATGATCCCGATCATCCTGGATGCCGAGCTGGTCGACCCGGAGTTCGGGACGGGCGTGGTCAAGGTGACACCCGCCCACGACCCAAACGACTTCGCGACCGGCAAGCGGCATGGGCTCGAAGAAATCAACGTCCTCAACCTGGATGGCACCCTCAACGAGAATGCGGGGCGGTTTCAGGGGCTCGACCGGTTCGCCGCCCGCGACGCCGTCAAGGACGAGCTCGCAAACCTCGGGCTGGTTCGAGGTTCGAAGAAGCACATCATGACCCTGCCTCGCTCCCATCGGTCGGGGACCGTGGTGGAGCCCCTCATCTCCACTCAGTGGTTCGTGAAGATGCGTCCCCTCGCCGAGCCGGCGATTGCCGCGGTGCGCGACGGTCGGATCCAGATCCTCCCGGTCGAGTGGGAAAAGACCTACTTCCACTGGCTCGAGAACATCCAGGACTGGTGCATCTCGCGTCAACTATGGTGGGGGCACGAGATCCCCGCGTGGTACTGCGACGCCTGCGAGGACGTCACCGTGTCACGGGAAGAGGCCACGGCCTGTCAGTCGTGCGGCGCCACCGCGCTCCGGCAGGATCCGGACGTTCTCGACACCTGGTTCAGTTCGGCCCTTTGGCCCTTCTCGACGCTCGGATGGCCCGACGACACCGCCGCGCTTCGTCGTTTCTACCCCACCCAGGACATGGAGACGGGCTACGACATCATCTTCTTCTGGGTGGCCCGGATGATCATGATGGGGCTGCACTTCATGGGCGAGGTTCCCTTCAACCGAGTGCTCCTCGCGGGCCTCGTCACCGACGAGCGGGGCGAGAAGATGAGCAAGGTGAAGGGAAACGTGATCGATCCGCTCGATGTCATTCACGGGGCCACCAACGAGGCGCTGATCGACAAAGCGACGAAGGCCGGCGCGTCCAAGGGCGGCATCAAGTACCTCCAAAAGACGTACCCCGACGGGTTCGCTGCCTACGGCGCTGATGCGCTTCGAATGACCCTCCTCAGCTACTCGCCTCAGTCCCGCCGTATTGCGCTCTCGATCAAGCGGATCGAGGGGTACCGCAACTTCGCCAACAAGCTCTGGAACGCGTCTCGCTACGCCCTGATGCGTCTCGCGGGTTCTGGCGCCAAGGCCTCGCAGCAATGCCCTCGTCCACAAGCCCTTGCCAACCGCTGGGTGCTGTCGCGGCTCTACCAAGCGCTCGACACCGCTTCCACCGGCCTCGACGCCTACCGATTGGATGACGCGTCGGGGGCGCTCTACCACTTCGTGTGGGACGAGTTCTGCGACTGGTACCTCGAGGTGAGCAAGACGGCGCTCGACAGCGGAGATGCGAATCTCGTTCGCGAAACCGAGGCGACCCTCGTGCACACACTGGAGACCACGCTTCGCGCCCTCCACCCGATGATGCCGCACATCACCGAAGAGATCTGGCAGCGCGTGCCCAAGTGGGACGCCGCGCCCAAGAGCATCATGGTGGCGCGGTTCCCGTCGGCTCTCGTCGATGCGAAGGCCGATCGCGACGCCGTCCGCGACTTCGAGGCGCTGCAAGCGCTCGTCAGAAGCATGCGCACCATACGGGCGGAACACGACATCCCGCGCAGTCGCGCGATCGAAGTCCATTGGCACACCGAGCAAGCGGAGATCCGACAGGTGTTTCAGGACGAACGCGCGACAATCCAGGCACTGGCAGGATGCGTCATGCATTTCGAGCCCGACCCGTCCAAGTTTGACGACCCCGGTTCGCACTTCGACAACGCCGCGGTCTTCGTGAACCCGGGCGTGCGCGGGGTCGTGCCGAGCGTGATCGATCCGGGCAAGGAGCGTGCCCGACTCGAGCGCGCGCTGAAGAAGCTCGACAAGGAGCTTGGGGCAGTCGAGAAGAAGCTTGGAAACCCAAACTTCGCCGACAAAGCCCCCGCCGAGGTGGTGGAGAAGTCGAAGCGCGATGCGGCGGAACTGCGGTCCAAGCGTGACCAACTGGAAGTGGCGCTCAGTCGGCTCTGATGGCACCGTGAGCGCAGATGGACCAGCCCTCCCCTGATGCGGCGCGCGACGCGCGACCCTTGTGCGTCGACTTGGACGGTACGCTGGTCGCGACCGACACCCTGTGGGAGTCGTTCATGCTGCTGGTACGCCGAGCCCCGCACCGAGTCGTGGCGTTGCTCTTCGTGATTCTCGGTGGGAAGGCCAGGCTCAAGCGATACCTGGCCCGGTTTGCCCCGGTAGAGCCCAAGACGCTGCCGTATCGTCAGGAAGTCGTGAACCTCGCTCGGGATGCGAAGACCCAGGGGCGGCCGGTGATCCTGGTCACGGCCTCGGACCAAACCACGGCGGGGCTGGTGGCCGCGCACCTCGAGGTGTTCGATGAGGCGGTCGGAAGTGACGGCCGGGACAACCTCAAGGGGCCGCGAAAGGCGGCGTTCTTGGTCGAGCGGTATGGCGAAGGGGGCTTTCAGTATGTGGGCGACGCGACTGCGGACCTGCCGGTGTGGGCCGCTGCGCGCGAGGCGATCATGGTCGCACCCCACCCGAGAACGCTTCGCGCCGCTCAGCGTGTCGTCTCGCGGGCGGAGGTGATCGTCGAGCGCCCGTCGAAATGGCGCGCAGCGTTGCGAGAGCTCAGGCCGCACCAGTGGGCGAAGAACCTGCTCTTGTTCGTCCCACTCTACTTCGCGCACGAGTACGACGACTGGTCGCTGGTCTTTGGTGCGTTGATGGCGTTCTTCGCCTTTAGCTTCTCCGCGTCGTCGATCTACGTCCTCAATGACCTCCTCGACCTGCCCTCGGACCGCCGACACCGAACCAAACGGAACCGGCCTCTCGCCTCCGGTGCGCTCGCGATCCCCGAAGGACTCCTGTTGATGGTCTTGAGCTTCGGGCTCGGGCTCTACCTGGCCGTCAAGTTCGTCAACCCTGCGTTCGTTGGGATGCTGCTCGGCTATGTGGCGTTGACGACGCTCTATAGTTTCGTCCTGAAGCGTCTCATGATCATTGACGTATTGACCCTTGCCTCTCTCTTCACCTACCGCGTGATGGCGGGCAGCGTCGCGGTGCAGGTGCCGCTTTCGTTCTGGCTCTTGGCATTCTCGATCTTCTTCTTCACGAGTCTAGCGTTCGTCAAACGCTATTCAGAACTGATCCAGCTACGGCAGAGCAACGAACGCGCACTCCGAGGGCGGGACTACGTGCTCGCGGACATTCCGGTGGTAACGGCCATCGGCCCCGCGGCGGGTCTGTTGGCCGTGCTGGTGTTCGCGCTTTACATCAACAGCCCGTCGATTCTCACCTTCTATTCGACACCCCAGGCCCTTTGGGGGATCTGTTTGATTCTGGTCTATTGGGTAACCCGGATTTGGTTCCTGGCTGCGCGCGATGCCATGCATGACGATCCGGTCCTGTTCGCCGTGCGCGACAAGGTGAGCATCGTGTGTGGCTTTCTCTCGGTCCTCTGTCTGCTGGCGGCCCGCTTCTGAGGCTGCGCCTGTCGAATCGCTTCACGCGAACGCCGTCTAGAACAGCTCCATCTGTCCCGGCTGCACGATGCCTTCATGCAACCGCACACCCTCGAGCTCGAGGAGGCGCTTCTTTCGTTCGGGCCCTCCCCCGTAGCCACCGAGATGATGCCCGGCCTCAACGACGCGATGGCACGGGACGATGATCGAAATCGGGTTCACGTGGTTTGCCTGGCCGACCGCTCGCATCGCGCGAGGTGATCCCACGTCGTTCGCGATGCTGCCGTAGGTCCGTACCTGTCCCCACCCGATTCGGCGCAGGGCGTTCCAAACGCGCACCTGGAAGTCGGTACCTCGAAGGTCGAGCGGCACGTCCGCGAAGGCCTCGGGTTGGCCATCGAAGTAGCGATGCAAAGAGTCGCTGAGCTCGCTCGGAAGCTTGGAAGGGTTTGCCCCAAGGTCGTCGCGGCGTTTGAAGTCGAGGCGGCGCAAACCGACGGAGGTCCAAACCAGCCACAACGTCCCGAAACCCGGCGCTTCGAAGCGGCCCCATCCGAGGTTCGGTGCTTGGTCGCGGCCTGGGGCGATGGTACGTTCGATGGGCATGACGCGCTTGGCTTTCCTTTACCTTGTCTTGGGCTCGTTCGCATGCGGTCCAAGCCTGCAGCAGTCGCACGTCAGCACGGCCCAGTACGAGCAATGCTACGCGAGCGATTACGACCCGGGTGTCTCGTCCGAGCGTCGAACGCAGTGCTGGGCACGATGGCTTGCTGAGTACGCCGACGGCCAGCCCCCCGAACGGGTCGAATTCGCTCAAGAACGCCTCCGGAGGCTCGAAGCCGACGGCTCCGCGCGCCCGCTGCCGGACGCGGCGCCAGTCCCGGCCCGATCACGAGACCACGAATACCCGCCGCCTCCGCCCGGCGCCTATCACACCTCGGGTTGCGACCCACTTTGCGACGCGGCGTGGAGCGAGTGTACATCGAGATGCGATCTCCGAGACAAGCCATGCAAGACCGGGTGCGAGAGCGAGTTCCGAATCTGCGTCGAGGGTTGTCCTTAGGTGTCGAAGCCGACGCTCGTGCTGTTGACTGGGGCGACCCTCGTTGCCTTTGCCGCGAACTCCCTGCTCTGTCGCATGGCCCTTGGCGACGGCGCGATGGACCCGAAGGTGTTTACGGCGATTAGATTGGCGAGTGGCGCGGCGGTCCTGGCCCCGCTCTGGTGGTTCGCGACGCGACGGCGCAGCCACGTGCGGGCGGGATCCTGGGGCTCGGGATTCGCGCTGTTCGTCTACGCGATGGGGTTTTCGCTGGCATACGTCTCCCTCGACACGGGAGTCGGGGCATTGATCCTCTTCGCAGCCGTCCAAGCCACCATGCTCGGCGCGGGCTGGAGGCAGGGCGAACGACCGAGCGCCGCGGAATGGATCGGGCTCGTGACGGCCATGGCCGGGCTCGCGTATCTCGTCCGGCCCGGGACGGCCTCCCCTGACCCAATCGGCGTCGCCCTCATGGTCGCGGCGGGCGTGGGTTGGGGGGTGTACTCGGTCCGAGGGCGCGCCACCTCGACGCCTACCGCCACGACGGCTGAGAACTTCCTCTTGAGCGTTCCATGGGCCATCGCGAGCGTGTTGGTCTTCGGTCCGGGCTCTTCCATTGGGCCGCCCCGCGCTGTCGTCCTTGCGGTGATCTCCGGCGCGATCACGTCGGGTCTCGGCTACGTCCTTTGGTACGCCGTGCTTCGTCACCTCACCACGACCCGTGCGGCCATCGTCCAGCTGTCGGTGCCCGTGTTGGCGGCGGTCGCGGGGATCGTGGTCTTGGGTGAGCCCGCGACGCTCCGGCTTGGGTTGGCCAGCGCCATGATCTTGGGCGGCGTGGGTTTCGCCATCTCCCAACGCCAGACGACCCCCCTTGCGATCGATCGCTGAAACCCATCCACGCCGCCCGACACGGGCTATCCTCTCGCGCCGAGCGAACGCGGCGACGCTCGCTCTCCCTGTGAACGTCAGTGCTACGCGATCCCTTGAGGGTCTTCAGTGGGCGGCGCCCCAGCTCGATCCCCAGCCGGCCTCGACCGGAAGCGGGACGGACAACGGCACGGCCTCTTGCATGTGCATCCTGACAAGAGATTCGAGCGTGGCCTGTTCATCGGAGGGCGACTCAAAGACGAGCTCGTCGTGCACCGTAAGTACCATCCGGCTCTTGAGGTGGTCTCGCTCGATGGCGTGTTGGATCTTCACCATCGCGACTTTCATGATGTCGGCTGCGGTTCCCTGAATTGGCGTGTTGCGTGCGATGCGTTCGGCAGACGCGCGGAGGTTGTGGTTTCGGCTTCGGATGTCTGGGAGTGAACGCCGGCGGCCCAGCAAGGTTGTCACGAATCCGTTTGCACGCGCCTGCTCGACAACCTCGTCCAAGAAGGTGTTGACTCCAGCGTAGCGCTCGAAGAAGGCATCGATGTAGCGCTTGGCCTCGCTGCGTTCGATCTTCAGGTTCTGGGCCAGCGCGAACTGAGTCTGACCGTAGATCACCGCGAAGTTCACGGTCTTCGCCTGACCGCGCATGTCGGGCGTCACCCCGTCGGGGTCGACACCGAAGAGTGCACACGCGGTTTGGACGTGGACGTCGTCTCCTTGGGAGAAGGCCTGAACCAGTGCGGGGTCCCGACTCAAATCGGCAAGAACACGAAGCTCGATCTGCGAGTAATCGGCGGAGAGCATCGACCACCCCTCGGCGGGTACGAAGGCATCGCGCACCTTTCGGCCCATCTCGGTTCGGATCGGAATGTTCTGCAGGTTGGGGTCGCTCGACGACAGGCGGCCGGTGGCGGCGACCAACTGGTTGTACCGCGTGTGTATCCGTCCCGTCGCCGGATTCACTTCAGCGGGAAGCGCGTCGAGATACGTATTCTTGAGCTTCGAGACCGAACGGTACTCGAGGATCGCGGCTGGCAGCGGGTGCATCACGGCGAGCTGTTCGAGGACGGATTGATCGGTGGAACGTGCGGTCTTGGTCTTCTTGATGACGGGTAGCTCGAGCTCGTCGAACAAGATCGTCTCGAGCTGCCTCGGAGATGCAACGTTGAACTCGTGTCCAGCGAGCTCCGTGCACCGCGCCCGGAGTCGGCCGAGCTCTTCGCCAGCCTCCTCGGCCAACCGCGCCAGAAGATCACTGTCAACTCGGATGCCGTGAAGCTCCATGGTCGCGAGTACGCCCGCCAAGGGGAGCTCGACCTCATAGAAGAGGCGACGAAACTCCCCCTCGTGCATCCTGGGGGTGAGCAGCTCGCTCAACCGAAACGTGAAGTCGGCGCGCTCGTTGGCGTATGGCGCCACCGACTCCACCTCGACCTCGTCCCAGGCGAGCGCTTTCTTCCCTTTTCCGCGTACCGACTCCTCGCTCGACAGAGCGCCATCGAGTTCCTGTCGTGCGACGTCCTCGAGCTGGTGGGCGTGTCGCGACGGGTCGAGAAGGTAGCTCGCAAGCGTTGGATCGAACTGGACGCCGCGCAGTGCCACGTCACGGCGAGCCCAGAGCACCGTTTCGCGCTTGGCGTGCGTCATCTTGGGGATCAGCGAGTTCTCGAGCAACGGCGCGAGTATCGGCCCGGCATCGGCCCAGGACAGGTGGTCCGGCGCGCCAATGTACCGATGACCGAGTGGAACGTATGCACTCACTCCCTCGATCCAGCTCAGCGCGATTCCGACCAGCTCCCCGCGGATCGGATCGTCGATGTCGAGGATCGTGTAGAGCGAAAACCGGGCAGCATCGCGGATGGCACGCGCGACCCGACGAAGGCCTTCCACGTCGGTGATCACCTCGTACTGGCCTTCGACGATGGGTGCTGGATCGAGCTGCGCCAAGAGGCGTGTGAACTCGAGCTCGGCGAAGAGCGTGCGAAGGGTCGCGAGATTGCCACCGTCGTACGTGCCGAGCGCGAGCTCGCCGAGTTCCACGTCGTTTCGGAGTGTCACGAGCTCCTTCGAAGTCTCCGCCTCCTGTCGGTGCGCGAGGAGCTTCTCCCGTAGCGACTTGCGCTTGATGTCGTCGAGGTGATCGTAGACCCCGTCGAGGGTGCCCCACTCCTGAAGCAGCTTGGCGGCGGTCTTCTGACCGACGGAGGGGACGCCCGGTACGTTGTCGGAGCTGTCCCCCATCAGCGCCAACAAGTCCCTCACTTGGCCGGGTTCGACGCCGAACTTCTCGCGGGTTTCGTCAACGCCGAACACCTTGTCGCGCATCGTGTCGTACATCACGACGTCCGGACCAACCAGCTGCAAGAGGTCTTTGTCGGCACTCACGATCACGACGCGAAGCCCCTTCTCACGCGCGCGGCCAACCAGCGACGCGATCACATCATCGGCTTCGTACCCGTCGGCTTCGACCGGGTTCATCCCCCAGGCCTCGACGATCTCTCGCACCCGGAGCATCTGCTGTCTGAGATCGGGTGGCGCCGGGGGCCGGTTCGCTTTGTAGGCCGGATAGAGATCCTTCCGAAACGACCCCGCCCGGGAATCCATGGCCACCACGAGGCCCTTTGGATCGCGTTCTCGCAAGAGCTTCAGCAGCATTCCAGAGACCCCTGCGACCGCGTGGGTGGGCTCGCCTTTGCTGTTCGAGAGCGGGGGAAGCGCGTGATAGGCCCGGAATACGTACGAGCTGATGTCGATGACGTAAACCGCCTCCGGGTCTCCCTTGCGTGGTAGCGCGTCCGGCATGCGCCGGGACCATCCAACGGTCGCCCTCAGCGGTCAAGGTGCTAAAGGCTTGCACGTTCGCTTTGGCGCGTGCTACGCGCCCGAACCGTTCACGTCATGTTCGAGACGCTCACCAAAGGCTTTCGCAACGCCCGCAACCGGCTCGCGGGGGTCACCGAACTCAGCGAGGAGAACATCGAGCAAGCGCTCCGAGACGTGCGGCTCTCTCTGCTCGAGGCCGACGTCGAATTCGGCGTAACCAAGGCGTTCCTGGCCAGGGTCAAGGAGAAGGCCGTCGGGCAAGTTGTCCAAACGGCGGCCAAGGCCAAGGGCCGCGCGGTCAAGGTCGGACCCGCCGAGCAGTTCGTCAAAATCTGCCAGGACGAGCTCGAGTCGATGATGGCCTTTGAGGGCGAAGCGGTCGAGTTCGCACGAAAACCGAAGCCCACCGGCATCATGATGGTGGGTCTGCAGGGTTCGGGTAAGACCACCACCGCAGCGAAGCTCGCACGCCTTCTCGAAAGCGAGCACGGGCGCAAGCCCCTGCTGGTCGCCGCCGACATCGCACGCCCGGGTGCGATCGAGCAGCTGCAGGTGCTCGGTGAGCAGATCGGTGTTCCTGTCTTCTCGATCCCCGGCGGCATTCCAGTCGAGATCTGCAAGAAGGGACTGAGTGAGGCCAAGCGCCTCAAGTGCGACACGGTCATCTACGACACTGCTGGGCGGCTCGCGATCGACGAGCCGCTGATGCAGGAGCTCACCGACATTCGTTCGTCGGTCGAACCGCAGAACCTCTTCTTGGTCGTCGACGCCATGATCGGACAAGACTCGGTCAAAACCGCCAAGGCGTTCCACGACCGTCTCGGCTTGAGTGGCGTCGTCCTGACGAAACTCGATGGAGACGCTCGAGGCGGCGCGGCGATCTCGATCAAGAACGTGACCGGGACTGCGGTGAAGTTCGTCGGCACCGGCGAAACGCTCGACAGGCTCGAAGAGTTCCGTGCCGAGGGAATGGCCAGCCGGATCCTCGGCATGGGCGACGTGGTCGGCTTGATGAAGGACTTCGAAGACGTCGTCGACGAGAAGAAGGCCGAAGAAGACGCGAAGCGGATGCTGCAAGGCCGGTTCACCCTGGACGACTTCCTCGAGCAACTGCAGATGCTCCAGAACATGGGGCCCCTCCAAGACATGCTCGACAAGGTGCCGTTCTTCGCCGACAGCGTACCCGAGGGTTTTCAGGTCGACGAGCGCGAGATCGGCCAGATCAAAGCGATCGTCAGCTCGATGACGCGCCAGGAGCGTGCTGAAGCGCAGCTCTTTCAAAAAGAACCATCGCGCGTGTCGCGGGTCGCCAAAGGGTCAGGAACCACCGAGAAGCTCGTCGCCGAGATTCTCCAACGCTTTGCGTTCATGCAACAGATGATGGGAAGCATCGGCTCCCAGGCCGGGATGCTGTCGAAGATCCCTGGCATGAAGCAGCTGGCTCAGGCCAACCGTTTGCGCGACGCGATTCAAACCGGCGGGCTCGAGGGGAATCCGATGATGTCGAACCTCGCCGACACCCTGCTTCAGGCTGCCGTCGCGGAACAGGGTGGCATGGCGGCCAACCCGAACGCGCGCCGTACGGTCAACAAGCAGAAGAAAAAGTCGAAACGCAAGATGCAGAAGAAGTCGCGGCGAAAGTCGCGGCGGTGATCGGGTATGCGAGGAGCCGTCGCGTGCTTTGCTTCGATCTTGCTGACCGTCGGCGGGTGCTCGGCGAAGAACGATTCGCCGCAACCCACTGAACCTCAGGCGAACTCGAACGAGCCGAGCGCGGACCGGCCCGCATCGGTCGAGTCGGACCGCGCTCCACCCCCCCTCCCGACCCTCGAGGTGCCGAAGGCCAAGGATCCGCCGCGCATCGACGGCGCACTGACCGACGCCGCCTGGAGGACGGCCGCCCAGACCGGCCCTTTCGTCAACACGCTCACCGGTGAGCCTGCGTCGCTAGTCGCTTCGGCCAAGCTTCTTTGGGATGAGGACTACCTGTACGTCGGGGTCGAGGCGGTTGACGCGACCCTTCGGTCGGTTCATCGCGACACGGACGACCCGCTTTGGGAGGAAGATTGCGTAGAACTGATGGTGGCGCCTCCCGGATCCGGGGCGGGCTATTTCGAGATCGAGGTGTCCCCGCGCGGGGTGGTGTTCGACACCCGTTTTGATCGACCCCGCGCACCGGCACCGTACGGCCACGTCGGGTGGACCAGCGATCCACGCGTTGCCGTTCGCTTGGCGGGCACCCTCGACGACTTTCAGGCGGACGAGGGATACACAGTTGA
This sequence comes from Myxococcota bacterium, assembly GCA_039028875.1. Classification (GTDB taxonomy): domain Bacteria; phylum Myxococcota_A; class Polyangia; order Polyangiales; family Houyiibacteriaceae; genus SG8-38. Next base: position 22,907 of record JBCCHE010000020.1, read on the forward strand.
GATCGCGATTCCATGGCGGTCGTTCGGCACACCCGATCGTCCGGTGGCCGCGCCCGCGATTGGCGACCGCTGGCGCGCCAACTTCTTCGTACTCGACCGATCGGGTGACGAACAGAATGCGGCCGCCTGGTCGGCACCGCTGGTGGGAGACTTTCACGTCCCGGCGCGTTTCGGCAGTCTCGTATTCCGTGACCCTACGGCCAAGGCCACGACCCGGCGGGGACCCATCCCAATCCCAAGCGAACGTGTCCGAGGAACCGTCTCGCGTGAGCAAGCGCGGGACCCCGGCGTCCGGGACGCACTGATCAAACGTCGCGTGATGAGCCGCCGACATCCTGGCGAGCCGCCGCCGCTTGTCTTGGAAGCTGATCGCACAACGCTTGAAACCGGCGAGGCGGCTCACTAGTGTTGCCCCCTAGGCGGGGTTTCCGCTCACGATGCTCCGAACACGCCTCATCGCTGGTCGCACCTCGGGCTTGATCCTGAGCGCCGTGTTTGCGTCGATCATGACGCTCGCCAGTCAAGTCGAGATCGTCCTCGAACCGCTCCGCGTCGATCCTCTCGAGCCGGCACCCGTCACCCTTCGCGTGCCGGCGTCTTATCTGCCGACGGCCAAAGTCCGGAGTCGGCGCGGGCTTCCCCAGCCCCTCGTCGTCGACAGGGGCTCCATGGTGGACGACCTCGATGATCAACGGATCGTCCGGGCGTTCGAGCGTGAACGGCGTCCCCCTGAGAGGTCCACCCTCCTCGGGGTGTGGATCAGCTATTTCCTCATGGGCTACGTCTTTCTCGGCGTCCTCCGGATGTTTGCCGGAGGACGTGGCGGCCTCCTGAGAACCCAGGCGGGGCTTCTCGTCTTGGTGTGTGCGACGTGTATTGGAGCAAAGCTGTTGCTTCTGTTTACTGGGGTCTCCCCGTTCGTCCTCCCGTTGGCGACCGTCCCCTTGTGGGCGGCGCTGTATTTCAATCGGGCTACGGCGATGGTGACCGGGGTGGTGATTTCAGTCGTCACTGCGTCGTTCGTCGACTTTGCGATGCCCGTCGTCGTCGGGTACCTGGCGACTACCCTCGGTGTCGTCGTGTTCTTTCACGACCGCAAGCATGTAACGCACATGCTTGTCGCCGGCGCTGCTGCGGGTGTATTCGCAGCGCTGGTTCTCATCAGCGTTTCGCTCTCGATCGGAAGACAGATCAACGTGATCGGGGACGTGACCCTACTCGATGATTCCATCCTGTTGTCGACGATGGCGGGCGGTGCGCTCGCGGGTGTCCTTGCCCTGCTCTTGCAGCGCGTGGCGACCACAGCCCTCGGTGTCGTCGCGCGGAGCAGACTGCAGGAGCTGACCGACGTCGACCACCCGCTTCTCCGGAAGATGGCGGCCGAGGCGCCCGGATCGTGGCAGCACGCACGCGCGATGGCAAACCTTGCTGAGGGCGCAGCCGCCGCGATCGGCGCAGACGCCCTCCTCACCCGAGTCGGCGCCTACTACCACGACCTCGGCAAGACGATTCAGCCCAAGTACTTCGTCGAGAACCTCTCCCCGGGGGAGCCGTCCCCGCACAACGATTTGGAGCCGGACGTGAGTGCGGACGCGATCATGGCGCATGTCGTGGAGGGCGCTCGGATCCTGCGCGACGGCGGCATCCCCGAGCCTGTGGTCGAGTTTGCGTACACCCATCACGGGACCAGCGTCATCGAGTACTTCTGGCACAAGTGCCTTGAAGAAGGGAACCCGAAGGGTCTTTCCGACGCCGCCTTCCGCTACCCAGGCATGCGGCCACGCACCAAGGAAACCGCGATCCTGATGTTGATCGATGCCATCGAGGCGGCCGCGCGAACCGTGGATGACCCAACCCGCGAAAAGTTCGAAGCGATCGTGCAGCGGGTGATGAACGTCAAGCTTCGCCAGGGCCAGCTCGACGAGTGCGGTCTCACGATGGAAGACCTTCGCATTCTGCAAACATCACTGACCGACACCTTGTGCAACGCCTACCACAACCGGATCAAGTATCCCTGGCAAGACAAGGGCGAGCAGGGCGAGGCGCAGCTTCCCGTCCCCGGGGTCGCGACGGAGCGCGATGTGGCACGAGAGCGCAGCCGTGAATCGACTTAGTCTTGTCGCGCCGGCGTCGCTTGCGCTCGTCTGGCTCGCCCTCACGGCGTCGTGCGACCAGCTCGGCAATCCGGAGCAGCTGACCACGGGCCCGACGGTTTGGGACACGGACCTCCACGAGTTGGTCACCACGACGCACTCTTTTCGCAATCCGAAGACCGTTCGGCGTTTGGTCGAGGACGGTCTCGAAAGCTTTGACTACGCGGATGCGTCGTTCGGTCCCTCACAGACACTGACGCTTGTGACTGTTGCACCACGGCGTCTTCGGCCTCTGGTCCCTGGCCCGATGAGTCTGGAGACGCGTTTCGACTTTCCTGACAATATGGTGGCCGTTCGACGTTGGCCGGCCCCCGGTGGCGGCAGGCTCTGGAACGCAGCGTTCGCGCTTCCTGCCCCGCCGGTTGCTGCGGTTACGACCGTGGCGCCATGAGGCCCGACTGCGTTTGCTGGAAGTCGGGGAACTCCTCGAGCAGACGTCCTCCAACGCGAAACTCGTCGATCGACGCCAAGAAGGTCTGTGCGACCTCCGGGTCGAACTGCGTCCCGCCACACCGCTTGATCTCGGACACTGCGATGTCGTGAGTGAGGGCCTTGCGGTAGGCGCGATCGCTCGTCATCGCGTCATAGGTATCCGCGACCGAGATAATTCGCGCGATGAGGGGCACATCATTGCCCTTGAGTCCGAGCGGATACCCAAGCCCGTCCCAGCGTTCGTGGTGCAGATGGACGCCCGGGATCAACGGATGCAGAAACTCGATAGGCTGCAAGATATCGCGTCCATGCTCCGGATGTTGCTTGAAAATTTCGTACTCATCCTGCGAGAGCTTGCCGGGTTTGTTCAGGTTGAGAACGCAGCCGATTTTACCGATGTCGTGCATGAGGGCCGACTGTCGAACGATCTCGATCTGCGTGTCATCGAGGCCGAGCTTGATCGCGAGGATCTGAGCATACGCCGCGACTCGGGCCGAGTGCCCCGCCGTGTATCGGTCCATCTTGTCGATCGCGCTCGCGAGCCCGCGGATCGTTTGCTTGAACGTGGCCTGGAGGTCCTCATAGAGACGCGCGTTCTCGATCGCCGCGGAGGCTCGATCGGCCGTTGCGTGGAGGAGCTTGCGTTGACCCTCGTCGAAGCGCTTCCCGGCCGAGTAGCTCACCGCGCATAGGAACCCGATGGTCTCGTTCCGGGCCGTCAGTCTTGCCACGGCGAGTGACTGCGGCAGAGGCTCCTCTCCGACCCGCTCGAAGAAACCCATCGCGCGCTCTCCGTGCTCCAGAAGCGCGGGTTGGGAGCGAAAGTGCTCCGCCAAGGCCGAAACACTCAGCTCGTCAGACTCACGCCGCAGCCGAAAGTTGGGTCCGAGCTCGGTCGTGCGCCGGTAAAAGCTCCCGCCGCCGTCGCTCAAGAGCACGAAGACCATGTCCGAATCGACCTCGTCGATGGCAGCACGGCTCAGCGTGTGAACCACTTGCTCGAGGGACAGGCTCGCCGCAATGGCTTCGCTCACCTTGTAGAGCGAGAGCGCCTCTTTGAGCCGGAAGTTTTCGGCCTGAAGCCTTTGCTTCTCCAGCCCGCGCCGAATGGTGTGGACGACTTCCTCGACCTTGAAGGGTTTGAGGACGTAGTCGTAGGCGCCCTGCTTCATGGCTTCGATGGCGGTCTCGACCGTACCGAACCCCGTCATGATGATCGTAACCACGTGTGGGGTGTGCTTCCGAATGGCACCGAGGAGCTCGAGGCCGCCCATGTTCGGCATCTTCAAGTCGCTCAGCACGAGGTCAAACCGTTCCCGCGAAAGCTCGACGAGCGCCCCGCCGCCATCTTCGGCGGTCCGTACGTAGAACCCTTCCATCGTGAGGAAGTCCGCAAGGATCTCACGAATCACCACTTCATCGTCGACAACCAGAATCTTTGCGACGTCTTGGCCCGTTGGATCGCTCATTCGCGGTTCGTTTCGCTAGTACCCCGGCCCTCGCGACCGTGTCAAACGCGTGACCCCTTCACGTTGCCGCGCCAGCAGCACTTTGATACATCCGGCGCGCCGTTGCCATCCCTCAGACGCATCACCACACTCGCCGCCTTCGTCTACGTGCCACTCTCGTTCGCCGCGGTCGTGTGGGCGGCGGTCGGGCAAGGGCGCGACGTGTGGTCACTGTCGGAGCCTTGGATGGACGCATCCTATTGGACTCGTCTCGGCGTCTCCTTGGGGCTTGGGATGGCCCTCGGCGCCCTCGTGGTACGTTCGACTCCCTTCATCCTCGCGCGCTTCGCCTGGGCTCAGGCGCTGCATGCCGAGCTCGCGCCGCTTGTGCGCGATCTGTCATTCACGCAGGCGACGTGGCTGGCTGTGCTGTCCGGCGTCGGCGAGGAGCTCTTCTTTCGTGGCGCGATGCAGCCGGTCTTCGGGTTGTGGCTTACCTCGCTTATTTTCGGCGTGCTTCACGTCGGCCCGAGGCGCGTGTTCCTCGCGTGGGGCGTCTGGGCATTCGCAATCGGCGTCCTTCTCGGCGCGCTGTTCGCCCTAACGGGCTTGGTTTGGGGAAGCGTTCTTGCGCACGTATGGATCAATCAGCGCAATTTCCGGTTCATCCAACGCAGTTGACGCGCAAACGCCGGCTTTCTACTCTGAATGAAGGCGATCCACCGGCCACGTGGCGCCGGATCACGCAACCCGTGCGCAGTGAAATCAAGACCAGGGTCACGCCCTATCCTGACGTCCGCATCAAGAATGCAGGGGCGTCCGACTGCCTCGTCATCATCTACACGGTCAACTCACAGGAGCTCGGCAAGCGGTTTTCACTCTCAGCAGGACCGGTGAGACTCGGTCGGGGAAGCGACAACACGATCGTGCTCGACAACGATAGCGTATCGCGCCGGCACGCCCGCGTGGAGCGTCGCGAGGGTCACTACCTACTCGTCGACATGAACTCGACGAACGGCACCTACGTCAACGACGAGCTGGTTCATGACCATCGGCTGGTCCGCGGCGACCAGATCAAGATCGGCGACACGATTCTCAAGTTCCTGAGCGGAAGCGACCTGGAGTCGCAGTACCACGAGACGATCTACCGGATGACGATCATCGACGAGCTGACCGGCATCCACAACAAGCGCTACCTCGTCGAGCAACTCGAAAGAGAGCTGTCACGTGCGACGCGACACGGACGTCCCCTCACCTTGGTCATGCTCGACATCGACCACTTCAAAGAGGTCAACGACACCTTCGGCCATCTCGCGGGTGACCAGGTGCTCAAGGAGGTGGCCCAGCTTGCCAAGAGCCGGCTCCGGCCCGACGACCTCATTGCGCGCTATGGCGGAGAGGAGTTCGCGCTGCTCCTGCCGGAAACGAAGCTCGACGGCGGCGCACGAATCGCAGAAGAGCTTCGCGCGATGATCGAAGGCGAGGTCTTCGCGTTCGAAGACGAAGAGATTGACGTGACGGTCTCTTGCGGGGTGTCGGAGCTGCAGTCCGAGTGGCGCGCCAACGATTTTCTTCAGAACGCCGACCGAAGGCTCTACGAGGCCAAAGGCGCCGGACGCAACCGAGTCTGCACCTAGACCGCGCACCCGTCGGTAGCCACTGGCGATCGGAGCTGTTCGCGTGCTCCACCTCCCCTTCGCCAGGCGCGTGCTACCCTCGCGCTCGATGCGATCGATCGCCGAAGCGTTGGATGGGATGCTCGAGGCGTTCCGAGTCCTAGGAACCGAGACTGTTGCGCTGCCGGAGGCGGCGGGGCGGCATCTCGCCCAAGATGTCGAGGCATCTTTCGATTCGCCGCCGTTCGACAACAGCGCCATGGACGGGTACGCCGTGCGATCGCAAGAGGTTGGGAGCGCAAGCCAGGAGACACCCGTCACACTGCGCGTCCGAGGAGAGTCCCGTGCAGGCGGCGACATTCCGGAAGCACTCGAGCCGGGGGCGGCGTGCCGTATTTTTACCGGAGCCACCATGCCATCGGGCGCCGACGCGGTGGTGATCCAAGAAGACACCACACGCGACGGAGACGACGTCAAGATCATCGAGGCATCCTTCGAGGGTCGCCACGTGCGCGCACAAGGCAGCGACGTCCGTCGCGGAGATGTTCTTGTTGGGGCGGGGGACAAGCTCGAGGCGGGGGAGATTGGGCTCTTGGCGAGCCAGAACGTGGCGAGGGTCGATGTGTTTCGGCAGCCGCGCGTGGCGCTCCTATCGACCGGTGACGAGCTTGAGGCGCTTGGCGGCTCACTTGGGCCGGGCAAGATCATCAACTCGAACCTTTATGTGCTCACCGAGATGGTCCGGTCCGTGGGTGGGGTGCCCGTCCCGATGCCTGCCGCGCGCGACGACGTCCCGTCGATCGAGGCAGCCCTCCGTGATGCCCTGACCGCCGACGTGGTGATCACCATGGGGGGTGTCTCGGTTGGCGAGTACGACTTCGTCCACGAAGCATTCAAGCGCGTTGGTATCGAACCCGAGTTCTGGAAAGTACGCATCAAACCCGGCAAGCCGCTCACCTTCGCGCAGCATGAGGGCACCCCCGTGATCGGGCTCCCTGGAAACCCAATCAGCGCGATGGTGACCTTCGAAGTGTTGGTCGCACCATGTCTTCGCCGGATGCTCGGGGATCCCGAGCCCCACCCGCAGCCGATTCAGGCCCGGCTCACGCACGGCTACGCGAAGAAGCGAGGGCGTGTTGAGATCGCGCGGGCGGTCGCGCGGCGACATGACGGCGAGGTCACGGTGACCCTGAAGCAACTCCAGGGCTCCGGTTCCCTCCCCTCTTTCGTTGGCGTGAACGCGCTGGTCATTCTCCCAAGTGACCGAGGCGATTTCCGTGCCGACGACACGGTCGAGACCCTGCTCTGGGGACGTGGGCTTCGCGCAGATGCCTCGTTTTTCGAAGGGGTCAGCTAGTCTGGTTCTCTAACAAATTCAGGTTCTTGCGTGCTGACTTATTGACTCCGAGGCATCGATCATTATGCTCCGGCTCCCTCAAAGGGGGCCAACACTATGAAAAAGAGTGAGCTCAAGCGTTTTCGGTCCATTCTCGAAGAGAAGCGGGACGCCGTCGTTCGGCGGGCCCAAGAGACGATGGAGCAAGACATGACGCTCGACGCGTCGGAGCTTCCGGACGAGATGGATCTGGCTTCGAGCGAGTACATGCAGTCGTTTACGTTCCGCCTGCGGGGTCGCGAGCGCGTGTTTCTTCAGAAGATCGAAAAGGCTTTGAAGAAGCTGGACGAGGGCGAGTTTGGCGTGTGCGAGGACTGCGAAGAGCCGATTAGCGTGAAGCGCCTCGAAGCGCGCCCCGAGACCGAGCTCTGCATTCGCTGCAAGGAAGACCAGGAGCGGATGGAGCGCGACTTCGCCTGAGCCGGTCTGACGCCCGGGCCTATTGCGCTGCCGCGGGCCTATTGCGCTGCCGCGGGCCTATTGCGCTGCCGCGGGCCTATTGCGCTGCCGCGGGCCTGGGACTGCTACTCGGTTGGTCCTGGGGGAGGACGATCGTGAACGATGTCCGGCCGGGTTCACTATCGACGGAGACCGTTCCTCCGTGGTCCTGGACGATGCTCTGAACGATGGCGAGTCCCAGGCCGGTGCCGCCCTGCTTGCCGTGTGTCGTGAACGATTCGAAGAGCCGGCCGCGAATCTCCTCCGAGACACCCGGCCCGTCGTCGGAAAACGTGAGAACGAGGCCTCCGTCGTCTGCCCGATCGACTTCAAGACGACAAATGCCGCCGGAATCACCGATCGCTTCGGCCGCGTTCCTCGCGAGGTTGTGGAAGACACGCTGCATCTTTTCCTCATCGAAATGGGCGATCCCGCGGTCGCGTAGTGCGAGCTCGAGGCGGATCCCGTGTTGACCAAGCTCTGCCTTGAGTTGGTCCGCGAGGTCTTCGAAGAACTTGTGAAGGTAGACCCGACGGATGAGTATTCGCCGCTCGCCCTTCGCGAAAGCCAGCGTCTCGCCCATCATCGTGGTCAGCAGCTGGACCTGGCGCTTGACCGAACCGGCAAGCTCCCGGCGCTTCTCTTCGTCGCCCTCCTGGATGAGCAGGCCTGTGTACCCGCTGATCACGGTCAGCGGCGTCTTGAGGTCGTGGAGCATACTCGAGAGGAAGCGGCCAAGCGTGCTCAACCTCTCCTCACGGGTGAGTCTTTCCCTCGATTGCGCTTGTGAAATCGCCGTCGACACGTGCCCAGCAATGACGGTCGCCATCTTCAGATCGTCGTCGATGAACGGTGCTCTGCCACCTGCCTTGTTGAGCAACTGGAGCGCGCCCCGGCCATCGTCCCATCGAAGTGGCACGCAAAGCACCGACTTCGGGTGGTAGCCGACCTCGTCCGATACGTGCTTCGAGTGACGCTTGTCCGTGTCCACCTCGTTGACGATCTGCGGGCGCCCATGCTCCGCGACCCAGCCGGAAATCCCCTGACCCGCTTTGATCTTCATTCGTTTCACGCGATCGGGCTCTCCACCGACCGCCGCGCGAAACGTCAGGTCACCGGTCCCTTCGTCCGCGATGAGGATCGACGCGGCCTCGGCGTCGGTCGCGCGCATCGTACGCGCGAGGACGCCTGCCAAGAGGTCGTCGAGCTCGAGGGCACTCGCCGCGACCTGGGTGATCTCGAACAAGACGTCGAGTTCTCGGATCTTCTTCTCGAGCTGCTCCTTGGTTTCGAGGAGCTCGATGTTCTTCCCGACGACAGACAGGAAGAGCTTGGAGTTCTCGATCGAGACGGCTGCGTGGCTCGCCAGCGCCGAAAGGAGCGCTTCGTCCGCAACGGTGAAGTGACCGTCGTGCTTGTTGAGCACCTGCACAACCCCGATCGTGCGCCCGTGCTGGTTCTTCATGGGGACACAGAGGGTGGAACGTGTTCGGTACCCGGTGCGCCGGTCCCATTCGGCGTCAAACCGCACGTCTTGGTACGCGTCCTTGATGTTGAGCGGTTTCCCGGTCTTGGCGACCGCACCCGCAAGCCCCTCACCGGGCTCCAGCCTGATCTCGACGACTTCTTCTCCCTGGATGACCTTGGACCAGAGTTCGTTCGTGTCTTCATCAACCAGGTAGAGCGTCGACCGATCGGCTTCCATCACCTCCGAAATGCGGTCGAGGATCATCTCGAGAAGCTCTCCGAGGTCGAGGGTCGAGCCGAGCGCGGCGCTGATGTCCTGGAGAGCGCGCAACTTGGCCCGCTCGCGGTCCACTACGTTTTGGAGCCGCAACGTCTCCTGGCTGTCTCGGTCGCCTTCGGAGGTCATCGGGTAAGAGTGTCCCCCGAACCGGGGTCCCCGCGCAACGGCGTCGATTCGTGTTCAGCGCGTGGCGTCTACTCGCCGGCCCGAAGCTCGGCAAAATCGCCCATTCGGACAGCGCGGGTCGCACGCTCGAGCAGGATTGCCGTGGTGGTCGGCTGGACGTTGACCGCGCGCCCTATCGCCACGACTTCCCAAGGATAGTGCTTCGGCGGCTTCGGTAGTGGGACCAACGTTTCGATCTCACGACCGATCCGACCCTCCGCGCTTCGCCGCCATTCGTCGCCTTGGCGTACGATGAAGAACCGGTTGCCGAGCTGGACGTTGTTCTGCGCCCCCACATTGACGAAGACGATTTGGTTCGTCGAGGGCAGCTTCCGCGGGTAGAGGCTCGCCACAACACGGGCCCGGACCGACTCCTCGGCCGGTACCACGTCGACCCAGTAGAAGCGCCGTTCGAGAGGAGCGACCTTGAAGCCCCGCTCGGTCGCGTCGAGCGTGTTCACGACAGTGGCCCTGCCGACCTGGCGTTTTTCGTCGTAGTCGTTGAGAATGACTTCGCCGGTGATTCGAATCAGCTTGCCGCGTTCCGCCGCCTCGCGTTCGAAGTCCTGAATCTCTCGGTACACCGTGTATGTTTTTCCGATCTGTGGCGTGGCACCGTCGACTAGGCGAATGTACGCCTCGTCGGTATCGGCGAGCATCATGTGTTCTTCGTTGGCACCGATGATGTAACCCGCTTCTTTCAGTGCGTCGGAGTCGAGAAAGCCGTACTCCGCCATAAACACGGGGCTGTCTCCGCGACGCCGAGACTTGGCGTAAGAGAAGCCTCGCGGTGCCGTCTCGACGAACTGGCCGTCTGCGGGGCGCAGTCGGATCTTGGCGCCCGGGTAGATCCAATGCGGGTTGGTGATGTCGGCGTTGTAGGACCAGACCTGGGGCCACCGATAGGGGTCCCCGTAGAACTGCTCGGTGATGTCCCACAGTGTGTCCCCGTCGCGGACCGTATACACCGGTGGGGTGTCTGCGGGAATCGCCACTTTCTGCTGAGCGTCTTCGGGACCCATGCCCATCTCGGCTTCGAGCGCTTGGTCCTCAGGAGTCATCACGACCTCCTGCGCGCTTGCGCCGCTCGCGACCAGCGCGACAGCCAGGATTGATCCAACCGTTTTCATGATGCGTCCTCTCGCAACGCCAAACGCGCTGCCGCAGTCTCTGGGAATTGCTCCCGAACTTTGTCGAAATACGCGCGGGCACGGTGTCCGTCCCCACGCTTCTGATAGATCTGTCCGATGCGGTAGAGCGCGTCGGGGAGCTTGTTGCCCCATGGGTGGTGTTTCTCGATTGTGCGGAAGTCCGCGAGCGCGGCCTCGTAGTCGTGCCGGAGAAAGCGGACTTCGCCGCGCCAAAAGAGCGCATTGTCGGCGTACGGATGGTTCGGGTGCACCTTCAGAAACGCCGTGAGCGCTTGGGTGGCCTCGTCGAACCGCTGCTCCTGCACCAGTCGTAGGCCGCGTCGGTAGTCTTCGACGCCCGAGTCGGCCACAGGGGCTTCGGCCAAGGTCGCTTCCTCGATGAACGCGGGAAGCTCCGGGACGTCATCCGTGGTGGCCAGTCGCTCTTCGTCGAAGACACTCAACACTTCCTGCTGCCCCCTCGGCGTTTCGACCGTCACCGGCGTAGCGAGCCAAGGAGGCTTCGCGTTTCCGGGCTCGGTCGATCCCCCCGAATCGCCCGCGCTGAGGTTCTTCGGGCGCTGTTGGCCAGTCGCTCCACGCAGCTCATCGGCTTCGGCGCGCGCCAAAGCGAGCTGCGCACGAACCGTCCGGAGTTCGGTTTCTTTCGCCTCGAGCTCCGCCCGTGTCGCCGCCAGTTGGGCCTCCGGAGAGGACAGATCGGAAGCGCTGCGCGCGGTGGTGTTCGACCCAACCGAGCCGCACCCGACCAGCGCCGTCCCCACGACCACTGCTAAGAGCCTGTCCATCGAGAAAACCCTCAGTTGGATCGTAGGGAACCCGCCCGAGGTTCGTCAAAAAAGCGTCGGCTACTGCCAAGTCCCAAGTGCCCGAAATCGCTCGTATCGCTGTTCGATCAAGGCCTCGGCCGAGAGTGCTCTCAAGGGGGCTAGCTGCCGACAAATCGCCTCTCGCAACGAGGTGGCCGCCACTTGGGGACGCCGATGGGCCCCGAGTGGCGGCTCCGGCACGACTTCGTCGATGACGCCGAGCCGCTCCGCGTCGCGCGCGAGCAACCGGAGCTGCTTGGCGGCCTCGTCGCCCCGGCTCGAGTCTCTCCACAGGATCGAGGCGCATCCCTCCGGTGTGATGACACTGTAGGTGGCGTACTCGAACATGAGAACCCGGTTCGCGACGCCGATCGCCAGGGCGCCGCCCGATCCGCCCTCCCCGAGTACGGTGGCGACGACGGGAACACCGAGGCGGCTCATCGTCGCAATGGCGTGACCGATCGCTTCGGCTTGCCCCCGCTCCTCGGCGCCGATTCCAGGAAAGGCGCCCGGCGTGTCGATGAACGTGAGGACGGGCCGCCTTGCCTGCTCCGCGAGCTGCATGACGCGAACCGCTTTGCGATAGCCCTCTGGGTGCGCCATTCCGAAGTTGCGAAGGGCCTTGTCCTTGGCAGTTCTTCCCTTCTGGTGCCCGACGACTGCCACGACTTCGCCATCGAAGCGTGCAAACCCGGAGATGATCGCCGGGTCATCGCCGAACAGACGGTCGCCATGGAGCTCCACGAAGTCCTCGAAGAGCAGCGGGATGTAGTCGAGGAGATAGGGCCGATCCGGGTGTCGACTGAGTTGCACCTTTTTCCAGACGTCCAAGTCCTCGTAGAGCTTGCGCTGGAGCCCCTCGGCTTGTGTGCGGAGGGTCTGGATCTCCGCATCGATCGCCTCGGCCTCCGGCGCGCCTTCCTGCGTCAGCGTCTGCAGCGCGGCGATTCGCTCTTCTAGCTCCACCAGCGGCGCTTCGAAATCGAGATGAGCCATCGTTCGACCCCTTCGCACATCTACGCGTCGGAGAAAAGGAGACCCGCCTAAGTCTTGTTCGGACCGATGACTTCGAACGTACGTACTGGCTGCGACTTGCCCTTGACGACCGATTCGGGAAGTTCACGAATGTCGAACCGATTGCCGAGCCTGGCGACCGTACCTTCGCTGATCAGGATCTGCGAGGGTTTCGCGATCGAGCAAAGGCGCGAGCCTGTATTGACCGGATCGCCGATGACCGTGTACTCCATCGCTTGGCTGCTGCCGATGTAGCCTGCCACCACTTCGCCGGTGTTGATTCCGATCCCGATCTGAAACGGCGGCAAGCCATGTGCGACGTGCTGTTCGTTGAGGCCCGCCATCGCTTTTTGCATCTCGATCGCGGCGCTCACCGCGCGCACCGGATCATTGCGGTGAGCAACCGGCGCGCCGAACAACACCATCATCTCGTCGCCAATGAACTTATCGAGCGTGCCCTCGTAGCGAAATACGATCTCGACCATTCGCTCGAAGTACTCGTTCAATGCCTCGACCACGAGCTGTGGCTCTGAGGACTCGCTGATCCCAGTAAAGCCTCGAATATCGGCGAAAAGAACAGTGGTCTCTCGAAGCTCGCCGCCCTGCTTGACCTCGAGTTTGCCCGACAGAACCTGCTCGGCGATCGCTGGCGACAGCAGTCGTCGAAAACGCTCTCGGGTGATCGCCTCTTGTTCGAGCTTGCGCGCGAAGAGCGTGTTCTGGATGGCCACCGCGGCTTGGCTCGCGACAGTCTCGAACAGCGCCAAGTCGCGCTCGGTAAACGCATAGGCCGCCAGCTTCGAATCCAGCATGATCACGCCGAGGACCGTCTCGTTGTGGAGGAGCGGCACACACATCGTGGATCGGATGCCCTGCATGATCACCGATTGCGCGCTTTCGAAACGCGCGTCGGCCGAAGCGTCGTGAGACAACACGGCTTCCTTTTCGCGCACGGCCCTGTCGAGCACCGTGCGAGACACGATCACCTCTTGCGATGGGTCGATGTCTTCACCGGTCCGCACCGCGACGGGTTCGAGTTGACCTTGTTCGTTGTGGAGCAAGATCACGCCACGGTCGGCCGGCACCAAACGAAACGCGACTTCGATGATCTTGTCGCAAAGCGCGGTGATCGTGGTGCCAACTTCGATCGCTTGCGTCACCTCGTAGCTCGCGCGCAGTTTCTCGTAGTCGCGCCGAAGGGCAGCGTCGTCGTCGACCTGTTCTTCGGGTCGAAACCTCTTGCCCCCGAGGACGGCGAGCTTGGCCTGAATCAGGGGGCCGGTGGACCCATCGCCAATCTTGAACCGATTGGTGGCTTCGCGGGCATCGTCGGTCATCAGCCCGTCGAACGACAGGACACCGGTTCGGTCGGGTGGCTCAAAGACGATCCTGGTCGAGCCGATGGTTATCTCATCGCCCGGCTCCAGGCGGTGCAGTGCCACCCGCTCCCCGTTGACGAAGGTTCCGTTGAGCGAACCGAGGTCTTTGAGGACGTAGCCGTCTTCTTGCAGCTCGATGTGGCAGTGCTCCTTCGACACCACCCGATCGAGGACCTGGTGCGTGTTCCTCGGATGCCGCCCGAGCGAGTTGTGCCGAAAGAGCTGCCTCTCCTGGCGCCCACTCGGACCCATGATGCTGATGCGAGCCATCTCCCCAACATCAGGCTACCTGCGGCCCGATAGGCTTGCAAAGGGGGTTTGGGCCCAAAAACGCTGGGCGCAGCGTTCTGCGTCGCCCTTGCGCGGCTCGGAGCGGGTCGGTTCTAGGCCTCGTTGGCCTTGGTCTCGACGATGTACTCTTCGACCGCGGTGCGGACGGAGCGCGCGAAGAACACCCGCTGGTCGGCGATTTCACGGAGCGCAGTCACGATCGGCCTGTTCTTGCTGGCCACCAGGGGCGGTGCGCCCTTGATGATTTGACGCGTTCGCCGGGCGGCCAACACCACCAAAGCAAAGCGGTTTTCTTCGTGTTCCAAGCAGTCTTCGACGGTGACGCGTGCCATAGGCGCCGGAGGCTAGCAGGCGGGTTCTATGCCGGCAAATCCGGTCCTTTGTCGGCACCGAAAAACCCCGGAAACATGGCTTGACTCAACCCTGATCAGGATTACCTTGCGGGCCAATCAGCACTCCAATGCATCGAGTGCTAGTGAGCTCACGGGCGCTAACTGCCCGAAAACGGAGGGATTAAATGGCCATTCGTCCATTGCATGACCGGATTCTGGTCAAGCGCGTCAAGGAAGAAGAAACAACCAAGGGCGGGATCATCATCCCCGATACCGCCAAGGAAAAGCCGATCGAGGCCAAGGTGGTCGCGGTGGGCACCGGCCGGATTCTCGACAACGGAGAAGTCCGAGCGCTTGCCGTGAAGAAGGGCGACCTCGTCCTGTTCGGCAAGTACGGCGGCACGGAAGTGAAGATCGAGGGCGAAGAGCACCTCATCCTTCGCGAAGACGACATCCTCGGGATCATCGAATAGGAGACTCAAGAACATGGCTGCGAAAGAAATCATCTACGATACAGCTGCTCGTGACCGAATCCTCAGCGGGGTCAACGCCCTGGCGAACGCGGTAAAGGTCACCCTCGGTCCGAAGGGCCGCAATGTCGTCATCGAGAAGAGCTTCGGCGCCCCGACCGTCACCAAGGACGGCGTCACGGTCGCCAAGGAGATCGAGCTCGGCGACAAGTTCGAGAACATGGGCGCCCAGATGGTGCGCGAGGTGGCCTCCAAGACGTCGGACATCGCCGGCGATGGCACGACCACTGCGACCGTGCTCGCCCAGGCCATCTTCCGCGAAGGCAGCAAGATGGTCGCCGCGGGTCACAACCCCATGGAGATCAAGCGCGGCATCGACGCCGGCGTCGCCCACGTGGTCGGCGGGCTTCAGAAGCTCTCGAAAGCCACGAAGGACCCGAAAGAGATCGCTCAGGTCGGCACCATCAGCGCCAACGGCGACCGCACCATCGGTGAGATCATCGCCGAGGCGATGGAGAAGGTCGGCAAAGAAGGTGTCATCACCGTCGAAGAGGCCAAGGGCCTCGAGACCGAGCTCGATGTCGTCGAGGGCATGCAGTTCGATCGCGGCTACCTGTCGCCCTACTTCGTCACCGATTCCGAGCGGATGGTCGCCGAGATCGAAGACCCCTACCTCCTCATCGTCGAGAAGAAGATCTCGAACATGAAGGACCTTCTGCCGGTGCTCGAAGCGATCGCGCGTCAGCAGAAGCCCCTCATCATCATTGCGGAGGACGTCGAGGGCGAGGCGCTGGCCACCCTGGTCGTCAACAAGCTTCGCGGCACGCTTCAGACGGCTTCCGTGAAGGCACCTGGCTTCGGCGATCGCCGCAAGGCCATGCTCCAAGACATTGCCATTCTCACCGGCGGCACCGTGGTCAGCGAGGACCTCGGCATCAAGCTCGAGAACGTCACCCTCAACGACCTCGGCCGTGCGAAGCGCGTCACGATCGACAAAGAGAACACGACGATCGTCGACGGTGCGGGCAAGAAGAAAGACATCAGCGGCCGCATCGACACGATTCGCAAGCAGATCGAGGAAACCAGCAGCGACTACGACCGAGAGAAGCTGCAGGAGCGCCTCGCGAAGCTCGTGGGCGGCGTTGCCGTGATCAAAGTGGGCGCAGCCACCGAGGTCGAGATGAAGGAGAAAAAGGCGCGCGTCGAGGATGCGCTCCACGCGACCCGTGCGGCTGTCGAAGAGGGGATCGTCCCTGGCGGCGGCGTGGCGCTGATTCGTTCCCAGAAGGGACTCGACGACCTCGACCTCAGCGACGAGCAGAAGGTGGGAACCTCCATCTTGCTCCGAGCCATCGAGGAGCCTCTCCGTCAGATCTCCGGCAACGCCGGGCTCGAAGGATCGATCGTCGTGAACGAAGTTCGCGGCGGCAAGGGTGGCTTCGGCTTCAACGCGGCCACCGAGGAATACACCGACCTGATCAAGGCCGGCGTCATCGACCCCACGAAGGTCGTCCGCAGCGCGCTTCAGAACGCAGCGTCGGTTGCCGGTCTGATGCTCACCACCGAGGCGCTGGTCGCCGAGCTGCCGAAGGAAGACCCCCCGGCGCCGGCCGGCCATGACCACGGTGGCGGCATGGGCGGCATGGGCTTCTAACGCGCCCTTCGGCGCTACGACGAGGAAGCCGGCCTGGGAGACCAGGTCGGCTTTTTCCGTTCTGGGTTCCCTCGGTGCGGCTGCCTTTGTGAACCGGGTGACCGTGCTACATTCGCCTGGTGTCCGCGACCACCGATGACTTGGGGCGGTATCGCAGCCGTTTGCGATGGGCAGCCACGACGGTGATCCTTGTTCGGCTGTTCGTTGCGGCCGCGGTGGCCGGTCTGGTGGCGTTCGTGCTGGTGGCCTGGGCCCTCGGACCGATGACGCCCATGGTTTGGCTGTGCGTAGGATGGGCGGCTGTCTTCGGGGTCGTTGCGGCAGCCGTGGCCTGGTCGTTTCAGCCCCTTCGGCAGTTGAAGAACCATGGCGCTCTCGGCTTGGTGGCGGACCGGCGTCCCGCCCTTCTCTCTCCGTTGCAAAGCGCCTTCGAGCTCCAAACCGACCACGCGTTTTCGCGAGAACTTGTGATCGCGCAGCGGGCGGGAGTCCTGAGCACCCTCGAAGACCTCCCTGCCCGTCGCTTCATTCCGTGGGGTTGGGTCATTCAACCCGCGCTGGCCCTCGCCCTGTTGGCCGGCGTCGCGGCCTGGTGGTCGCTCGGCCTCGATCGACCCGCCGCCGGGACCTACGCGCTGCTCCACGCCAGTGTCGCCCCCGACGACGGCGTTCAAGTCAGCCATGTGGTCGCCAGTACCGAGGCATCGCTTTCGTTTCCAGACTACATGAATCGTGACGATGAGTTCGTCGCGGACGCCGATCACCTGGTTGTTCCCCGGGGCACCTCGATCGACTATCGCATCAAGCCGATTGGCGACGCTGCACGGGTCATCGTCGATCTCCCCGGCCGCCACGTCGAAGCGGACGCTTCGGGGGACGAGTTCGTCGCGTCACTGGTGGCGGACAGCGACGGGCCGTTTCAGATCTTCGTCGAGTCGGTCGGCGGGGAGCGGCGGGTCGACTATCAGTCGCGTTCGATTGCGGTGCAACCGGATCAGCCCCCAGTCGCGGTCCTCGCAGAACCGCGCGAAGACCTCGTGCTGGAGGTCCGCGAGCCGGTCACCCTGCGCCACGTCGCGACCGATGACTACGGGGTCCAAGAAGTCACCCTGATGATCAAACTCCCGAGCGGCGAGCATCTTCGCCGGCCCCTGTTCGGACCTCCTGACGATGCCCAGCCGCAACAGGGGGGCGAAACCACCCTATCCCTCGAGGAGTTCTCACTCTCGCCGGCAGACGCGATCACGGTGTGGATCGAGGCAAAGGACGCCAATCGCATCGATGGGCCCGGGGTTGGGCTGTCCAACCAACGGACACTCACCCTCGCCTCCGAGATCACGCGACGCCGGGACCGAATCATCGAGCTCGAGAAGCTCTTGGATTCGCTCCTCGGGGCCCTTGCGACGCGCCTCGAGAATGAAGTTGGCGCCGAGGCGCGCGAGGCACAACAGCGTTTTCGGCAGGTATCGACCTCGATGGGCCCTGCCATGACGTTCCTGTTCGACATCGGCGACCACCCTGGCCCGCGCACGGTCCCGCTGCTGCTCGACATGCGCAAGCGGCTCGAGCGCCTGCAGCGACGCGAAGTCGCGGCGTACAAGCGGCTCGCTCCCTTGCGGTCCCGACAAGCGCTCGACAACGCGTTCGTCGCAGAGCTCGAGAACGACAGTCTGCTGGTAGCCGACTTGATCAGCCAGGCGCGCTTGAACGACGCAGCCGCCATCGCGCATGAAATGCAGGAGCTTCGGCGTGAAATTGCGTCTTTGATCGCGGAGCTCCGCCGGGGTCAGACACCCGAACTCCAGCGTGCCCTCATGGCCGCACTCGATCGGGCCGAACGAAGGATGCGGGCGCTGCAACAGCAGTTGATGGCCGCCATGGACTACGTTCCGGGGGAGTTCGTCAACCAGCAGAACACGCAGGCGCGCGAGTCAACCGACGCACTCGGCGACCTTCGAAAAGCCCTGGCGGACGGCGATCTCGACGCTGCCGAAGACGCGCTCGCGCGCCTCGACCAGACGATCGACGCGATGACTCAGGCGCTCAACCAGACCGAGGACTCTCTCGCCGAAACGCGGTTTGGACCTCGTGAACGGGCGTTGATGGAAGCGCTCGACGAGATCCGTGATCTCGAGGTTGAGCAGCAGCGCATGGCCGACAAAGCCGAACGTGTTGGTGAACAAGCCGCGCGTCGTGCGGCGGACGAAGCCAGCGAGCTCGGTGCAGACACCGAGACTTCGCTGGCGGAGAAGGCGCGCGAGGTTGCAGAGAGGATCAACGGTCTCCCGGGGGACTCGCTGGGACCCTACGAGAGGAATCTGCAGGATCGCGCGCAGGAGCGTTTGCAAGACTTCGAGGAGGCGCTCGGCAGCGGGGACCTTGGCGAGGCGCTTTCGATGGCACGCCAAGCCGCGCAAGCCGCGGAGAGTCTCGCGAAGGACCTCGAGCTCTCGGCCATGATGTTCCGAGGACAAGCAGGCAAAACGGCCAAGGCCGCGGCTGAGGCGAGGCAGGCCGCCGCGGACGCACTGGCGCTCCGCGATGCCACCGAGGCCGCGATTCCTGACGTCACTGGCGCACTTTCAGCATCGGAGCGCGAGCAACTCCGGCGCCAGGCCGGTCGCCAAGAGGAAGTGCGCGGGGCCGCCCATGATCTCGCGCGCAGACTCCGCGAAGAGGTTGGCGGAGTCCCGGTGTCTGACCAAGCCGCCGAGACCCTTGAATCGATCGAGCAACCGATGCGACGGGCGTCACAGGCGCTCGAATCGGAGTCACCCCTCGAAGCGCACAAGCAACAGGAGGCCGCCGCCGATCAGCTTCGACGGTTGCGGCAGAGTCTCGAATCTCAGCAACGAAGCCGAAAGGGCGGAGACGAGCGCGGCGAAGGCACACGCAGCGATGAGCGGGTGGAGATCCCCGGAAGTGGTCCAAACCGAGACGAACAAGCATGGCGCCGGCGAGTGCTGGACGCACGCAACGGCGACGCGCCCGACGGTTACCAACCCGCGGTGCAAGACTACTACGAGAGGCTCCTTCGATGACTCGCTTGGCCTGGCTGACCTGTTTCTTCTGGCTGGCATCGACGCCCGCGCTCGCCCCTGCGGCGCCACCTACCCCGGCGACCCAAGACGAGATCCTCGAGCTCCTCGAGACATCACTCGCGGCGGGTGAAGGCGCGCCGGCCCAAGCACTTCTCACCAAGTATCTCTCGCAGTACCCGAGGACCCCGGCAGTGGTAGAGCTCGAGGTGCTCGCGGCGTTCTACTCGGGGGACTACGAAGGCGCGGCGGTCGGCGTGTCGGAGCTCAGGGCGGAGCCCGGCGGCGCGCGCGACCTCGGTTTCCTTGCCGACGTGATCGTCAACACCTACGAAACCACCAAGGACTACGAGACCTTCCGTTCGGGGAACATCGAGGTGCGTTACGCGCCGGGCCCCGACGAAATCCTCGTTCCTTACGCAGTGGACGCCCTGAAGGCGGCGGCCGACGCCATCGAACAAGAGCTCGGCGTTACGATGGTGAGCCCGATCCGTCTCGAGATCTACCCCGACGCCGACTCACTCGCCAAGGTGTCGACGCTCTCGATCGACGCGATTCGCAATACGGGAACGATCGCCCTGTGCAAGTGGGGTCGGCTGATGATTGCGTCGCCACGGGCGCTCCTCCGGGGCTACCCATGGTTGGACACAATCGCCCACGAGTACGTGCACCTGATCATCACCAAGGCAACGGTCGACCGGGCGCCCGTGTGGCTCCAAGAGGGGCTCGCCAAGTTGCTCGAAACACGCTGGCGTCTTGATGCGGTGGGTCTTCCGGACAACCCCGCGAGCGACCGACTGCTGCACAGCGCTGTCCAGTCGGGCGAACTTTTGGACTTCGATCAGCTCCACCCCTCGATTGCGCTGCTTCCCTCCCAGCGGGACGCCGCGCTGGCATTCGCGCAGGTCTCCTCGTTCATGGAGCGCTTCTACGAGAAGCACGGGTCGGCCGGCGTCCAACGAAGCCTCGCCGATATTGCCGGGGGCACCGACGCGCGCGAGGCGCTCTCCTCGGCGTCGGGCATCCGTTGGGCCGCGCTCGAGAAGTCCTGGAAGGCAGCATTGGCAAGCAGACCGCCTCCGCCCGCGGCTCGTCTCCTCCGTCGGTACTTGAGTGGAGAGGCGACCGAGAACGATGAACTCGCGGATGTCGAGCGAGAGCGCGCTCGCAAATATCTTCGGCTCGGCGACCTGCTCTGGGTCCGCTCGCGCGCAGCGGCCGCCTCGGTCGAGTACGGCAAGGCACATCGGGTCGCCCCGGATGATCCAGTGGTGGCGTCGCGCTTCGCCCGTGCGGCGATCGCAGGCGGTCGACCCCGCGATGCACTCGATCCGCTCGAGTACACGCTCCTCTTGTATCCGGGCCACGCGCCGGCCCAAGCCAGTCTCGCTACGGCGCTTTGGCGCACGGGAAACCGCCAGGGGGCGAAGCAGGCCGCCAGACAAGCCATCGCGCTCAACCCCTTTGACCCCCAGCCCCACTGCATCCTCGCAGAGGTCGGCGGTCCAACGGCCAACTACGAACGAGGCCTGTGCGCACGTTTCGGTGGGCCCCGAGAGTAATCTGGCGTTTTGAGCCCGCAGGCGCTAAGAGGTCCCCGTGAACGAACCAGTCCGCAGTACGTCGTCGCCCCCTGGCAACGCGGCTCCTTCTGACGTCGTCCAAGTGAAGCGGCTCGCCGAAGCGCGGGACGAAATTCTGAACCGACTCCGTCAGCGGATCATCGGGCAAGACGAAGTCATCGAGCTCTTGCTGATCGCGCTCTTTGCCCGGGGACACGGGTTGTTCGTCGGAGTGCCCGGCCTCGCGAAGACCCTGCTCATCACCACGCTTGCCGACGCCCTGTCGCTTCACTCGAACCGGATTCAGTTCACGCCCGACTTGATGCCGAGCGACGTCACCGGAACTGACGTGCTCGAAGAAGACAGCACGACCGGCAAGCGGCACTTCCGTTTCATTCCGGGTCCCGTCTTCACGAACATCCTCCTGGCCGACGAGATCAATCGGGCGCCACCCAAGACCCAGGCGGCCCTCCTTCAGTCGATGGCGGAGCAGCGAGTCACCGCCAGTGGCAACACGTACGCGCTCGAGCAGCCGTACCTTGTCTTCGCCACCCAGAACCCGATCGAACAAGAGGGCACGTATCCGCTTCCCGAAGCGCAACTCGACCGCTTCCTTTTCCAGATCGACGTGCGGTACCCGAGCGCCCACGAAGAGATCGACATCGTCAAGCGGACCACCGCACCGATGCCGACGAGCATCACCCCGGTTCTTTCGTCGAGCGAGATCGTCGCGTTTCAGGATCTCGTGCCTCGGGTTCCAGCCGCAGATCATGTCGTCCAACATGCGGTCGAACTGGTGCGCGCGACCCGCCCCGACAACGCGAACGCGACCGATCTCGTGAAGGCCAACGTTGCGTTCGGCGCTGGCCCTCGTGCAAGCCAGGGCCTCATCCTTGGCGCAAAGGCTCGCGCCGTTCTCCACGGGCGCTACACCGCCGAGCTCGACGATGTGAGAGCACTGGTGAAGCCGATTCTGATGCACCGGCTCGTGATGAACTTTCGGGCCGAAGCCGAGGGTGTCACCGCCACAGAGGTCATCGATGGCATCCTCCAAAGTATCGCCCCGTGAGCCGCGTGCTCGAGCCCGAGCTTGCATCGCGCTTGGCTGGGCTCACGCTGAGAGCTCGGCGCACTGTCGATGGTTTGCTGGCGGGCATGCATCGAAGCCCTCACCGTGGCGCGAGCGCGATCTTCAAAGAGCATCGGGAGTACCGCCCCGGGGATGACCCGCGGCTGATCGACTGGCGGGCGTACGCGCGGTCTGATCGCTACGCGATCAAGCACTTCGAGCACGAGACTCAGATGCGCGGGACACTTGCGCTCGACGTCTCGGCTTCGATGCGCTGGGGGAGCAGCGAGGCCACCAAGCTCGACCATGCCTCGACACTTCTTGCGGCGCTCGCCTACGTCCTCACGCGCCAAGGCGATGCCGTGTCACTGGTGACATTCGATTCCGGCGTACGCGAACGACTCCCCGCCCGATCCGGGGCGGCACACCTGGACTACCTCATGCGCACGCTCGCCTCCCCTCCCACCCCGGAACCGAGCACAGCACTTCACGCGTCACTCGATGAGCTCACCGAACACGCCGGACGGATGGGGTTCGTCGTGATCGCCAGCGACCTCCTCGATCTCTCGAAGGGTGCGCTCGATCCCATCGCGCGAATCCAGGCCCGCGGTCATCAAACCGTGGTCCTCCACACGCTCGACCCAGCCGAGATCGAGCTTCCGTTCGAGCAGCCGTTCCGCTTCCAAGGGCTCGAGGGCGAGGCGCCGATCGAAGTCGACCCGAAAGGCGTGCGACGCCGCTACAAGGAATCGATCGACGCCTTCATCGAAGGTTGCCGGAGCCAGGTCGTGGCCGCCGGGGCTCAGTACCAGCTGGCGCGCACGGATTCTCCCCCTGAGCATGCGCTCCTTCAGCTGCTGAGGGGGGCGTAGCAGTGGGTTTCGGGTTGCCTTGGGTTCTCGCAGGCCTGGTCGCCGTCGGGGCACCGATTCTTGCGCACCTGCTCCGCAAGCAGAAGCTCCCCCGGCAGACCCTTCCCACGATCGCTTTTTTGCACCGGGTGCACGCAACGCGCGCGACGCGTCTGCGGATCGTGGACATGTTGTTGTTGGCGATTCGAGTCTTGCTCGTGATGTGCCTGGTCTTCGTGGCCGCGAAGCCATACCGGGTGGTCCAGTCGAGCGTTGCGGAGCGCCAACATGCACTCGCGCTCGTCATCGACGACTCGCTGTCGATGTCGGCGATCCACGAAGGCGCCACGCTGATCGAGCGCGCAAATGCTCTGGCCAAGGATCAACTGCGCCGCCTACCAGAGGGGTCCGAGGTGTCGGTGGTCTTGGCCGGTCAGCCGGCGCGCGTTTGGGTTCGGAACGCGAGCGACCCGTCGCTCGTCGCCGATGCGCTCGGGGAGATCGATGATCGTTCGATCCGCGCCGGGGATCTGTGCGAAGCCGTGAGGATGGCGACCGACCTTGTCCTCGAGAGCGATCTGTCGGACCGCCGTATCCTGGTCTTTTCGGACTTCACCCGCGGCGCGAAGGCCACCGAGTGCGAGTGGCCCAAGCGTGGGATCCAAGTCGGGCTCGAGAAGGTGTCGACACCCAATCCCGACAATCGCGCCATCCAAGGAGTCGAGATCGCCGACGACCGCGGCCCAGATGGCGAACTGCGTCTCGAGGTCACGGTGGAGGGAGACAACCTCGACAAGGCCGACCGCGTGAGACTGCGTCGAAAGGGACAGGAGACGGGCGAGGCCAAGGTGCAAGATGTCGATGGAAAGGTCATCGCCGTCGTCCGGGTGGACGGGGCCGGCGACGACGCGGTCGTTGAAATCCGACTCGATCCGGACGACGTTCTGCCGGCCGACAACGTTCATGGGGTCTTGCTCGGTTCGGACACGATCCACGTCCTGTTGGTCGACGGAGATCCGCATCCGGACCCGAGGCGACGGGAGACTGCGTTCCTATCGCACGCGCTCGACGTTGCGCCTCAGGCCGGGCGCGCCTTCGCCGTCGAGACCCTGGACGCCCAGGACCTTTCAGAGAACGCAATCGTTCGCGCGGACGTGATCGTCCTGGCCAACGCGACGCTCGATGCCGAATGGCTGCCCCTGCTTCAACGGTTCGTGTCTGGGGGCGGCAGCCTGTGGATCACGGCAGGGGACAAGATCAACCCCCGCGCCTATGGCAGTGTCCTCCGTGACCTTCTTCCGGGCCGCTACACCACGAGTCGGACCAGCGACGGGCGCATCCGGATGCGGTCGGACGAACTCCCCGAGCTCGGGCAGGTCTCGGTCCATGGCCGCACGCCCATCGAAGAGACGTCCCTCGACGCTGTCGTCACGGCGCGCTTCGACGATGGCTCGCCCGCCATGGTGGAGCATCGGTTTCGAAGCGGGCGCGTCGCGATGCTGGCGACTACCATCGACGACGCGTGGACCGACTTGCCCTACCAACCGGTGTTCGTTCCGTTCGTCCTGCAGACCCTCACGCGCCTCGCCGGCCGCTCTCTTCATACCGTCCAACCGTTCGGAGGGGTGACCCTCCCCGGCTCGACCCGCACCCAGCGCATGCAGGTCATCACGCCGTCCGGACGTACGCTGGACCTACCCGAAGGAGACCGCGTCGTATTCCGCGAGACGGATGAGATCGGCGCCTACCGAGTCTTGGTGAACGGCGTGCCTGGCCCGAGGTTCGCCTTTGTGGTCAACGCGCCAGCCGAGGAGAGCGACTTGGTCCCGACCGAGCTTCCTGCGATCGATGCGTTGACCGAAGGTGCGAGTGGACTCCCATCGCAGGGTCTCGAACAGCCGCTCACCCCATGGCTCTTGGCCATCGTCCTGTTGTTGCTCATCGCCGAAGTTTGGCTTCGTCAGGTGCGCCGCAGGTGAACGACCCGTTCGACCCCTTGCAGGTCAGCGTAGGACGCGACGGACGCCCACGGCAGAGCGCGGGTGGCGAGTTCGATGACTTGATCCGCCTGGCCAAACCCCACCTCGATCAAGAGGTCTGACCCCTCCCGGGTGACTGCCACAGCCCGGTCGACGAGGACGCGAATCACGTCCAGCCCATCATCCCCGCCGACCAGCGCCAACGTTGGCTCGTGGTCGCGGACTTCGGGTTCGAGCTCAGCGAGCTCCGCGTGGGTGACGTACGGCGGATTCGACACCACCACGTCGAACGGCGGTAGGTCGTCCACGATGTCCGCCTCACGAAAGTCGACGTTGGCGGTCACCCCGAGGCGCTCGGCGTTCGCCATCGCAACCGTGAGGGCCGCGGGGGAGACATCGGTCGCGGTTACGCTTGCCTTTGGACGCGCAGCCGCGAGCGACAAGGCAACCGCGCCGCTACCCGTACCGACATCGAGAACGCGCGAGGGCGCATCCTCCGGAATGCACGCGAGGGCACTCTCAACCAGAGTCTCCGTGTCCGGCCGAGGGATCAGAACCGCCTCGCTTACGCCGAAGCGGCGTCCAAAGAAGTCTCGGTAGCCCAGAATGTACGCCACGGGTTCCCGAGCCCGGCGACGCGACACGAGCGCGCGGACTGCCGCCTTCTCGACGTCGTCAAGCGGGCGGTCGAGATCGAGGTAGAGACCGACTCGGTCGGTCCCAAGGGCCTCGGCGACCAGAAGCTCCGCGTCGAGACGTGGCGAGTCGAGCTTCCTCGCGCTGAAATCCCCGGCGCTCCACTGGATGACGTCGCGCACTGTCCACGTTCGAGAGGCCACGCGACGTTAGCGAGTTCGGACGCGCATCTTGGGCTTGGGGAGAGCTCCGGCCCCTGCCAAGACTTGTTTGGCGAGTCGTGCCAGATCGGGGCGTACACCTCGTTGGACGAACGCGGCCACCATGTTTGGATCGACCTCGAGGAGGGCTTCCATCGCCTGTTTGGCGCGGCCTCGTTTCTTCGTCGCCATGAACGTATACACGCGTGCGCGCCAAAGCATGCCGGCCACTTGCGCGAATTCGTTGTCCTCGGGATCGTAGGTTTCGAGCAAGGCACGAGCCTCCTCTCCCTTCCCCGTCCTCGCGAAGGATTCGGCAATCACGGCCGCGTACATGGCTTTGGCTTTGGCCTGAGGCTGGCGGTCGAGCCGTATCTCGTCTGCAAGCTCGCGCGCATCGCGTGCGCGCCCCGTCATTAGGTAGAACATCGCGAGGTTGGCACGCACGTCATCGTGCACCATGGCTGGCGCCTTCTTGAGATCGATGCCTTCGAGAATCGCGATGGCTTCACCAGGGTTTTCCTGTGCGACCAGTTGGGCTTGTGCGATAGCATTGAGTGCGTCTTTGCCGCCCGGCGCCCGCCGCGCGCGTAGCTGTTCGAGCGCTTGCGCGCGACCCTCCTTGTCGGTCGCACCCCGAAGAATGGCGGCGATGTCCGCCGACTTTCTCGTCAAGCGCCAAACCCAGACGAAGAACCCGAGCGCGATCGCCGTCAGCACGCCGGCAACGACCAACCCTGCGATGCCAATCGTGGGCTGAAGGATGCCGCCGATCACCCAGACCACCCCAAGCGCCAGCCCGATGAGCCCGATGACCTTCCAGTTCATCTTGGGTTGCTCGAGCTGCTCCATCGACGCGCCTGGGTCTTTCGGAGCCGCTGTGATTTGTTTTTTTGGCTTCGACACTTTCGGCTGGCTACCGCGTGTGCCGTCCGGCGGCAAGCGGATCAAGCGCCCCGAGCGCGCAGTAGACGACCGGAAACACCCGGAAAACACTGCACTTCTGCGAAACTCCCTTTGCAGGCGGTGAGGTAACTCGCATAATGCCGGGCCTCCCCGGAATCTCAGCCTTCATGGGCTTCTGTTTCCCTACACTTGAGTCCGCCTTCTTTATGTGAATAAATATACTAATGCTGTATTTCGGTCAGGGAAGTCACAAGCATGAGTAGGAATCGACTTGGCGAGCTTCTTGTTCGCGAAAAGAGAATCAGCCTCGAGCAATTGCGAGAGGCGCAAAAGCATCAGAAGGACGACAACATCAGCTTGGGCTACGCCCTCGCCCGACTCGGTGCGATCTCCGACCAAGAGATTACCGATTTTCTAAGCGAACAATATCGTGTGCAAGCGATCGACCTGTCGGAGTACGACATCGATCGAGACATCCTCAAGCTCATCAGCCCGCAGGTCTGCGAGCGACACAAGATCATTCCTGTCTCGCGCGCGGGCAGCTCGCTGATCGTCGCGATGGCCGACCCGTCGAACCTCAACGCGATCGACGATGTGAAGTTCCTCACCGGCTACAACGTGGAGCCCGTGGTCTCGTCGGAGAGCGCAATCCTCGCGGCGCTCGAGAAAGCCTACGCACAGCCCGAGATCTCCTACGAAGATATCATGGAGGGCTTCGACGAGTCGGAGATCGAAGTCGCCATCGAGGAGGACGACGAGAACCTACTCGATCTCGAAAGGGCCAGCGAGGACGCGCCGGTCGTTCGTCTGTGCAACGCCATCCTGCTCAACGCGATCAAGCAGGGCGCCTCCGACATCCACGTCGAACCGTACGAACGGGTCTTGCGCGTGCGCTACCGCGTGGACGGCGTCCTTCATGAGGAGATGACTCCGCCGATCAAGCTCAAGAACGCGATCGCGTCTCGCCTCAAGATCATGTCGTCGCTCGACATTGCCGAGCGACGGCTGCCTCAGGATGGGCGCATCAAGCTCAAGCTCGGCAAGGGTCGAGAGATGGACTATCGCGTCTCCGCCGTGCCAACGCTCTGGGGCGAGAAGATCGTTCTTCGTCTTCTCGACAAGTCGAACCTACAACTCGACATGACCAAGCTCGGTTTCGAACAGAAGCCGTTGTCAGACTTTCGCGACGCGATCCACCAACCCTACGGGATGGTGCTTGTGACCGGTCCCACAGGGTCTGGGAAGACCACGACGCTCTACTCCGCAATGTCCGACCTCAACGACGTTGAAACGAACATCAGTACCGCTGAGGATCCCATCGAGTTCAACCTCATGGGGATCAACCAGGTGCAGATGCACGAAGATATCGGACTGAACTTTGCGGCCTCGCTCCGATCGTTCCTGCGCCAAGACCCTGACATCATCATGGTCGGAGAGATTCGAGATTTCGAAACCGCAGAAATTGCGGTCAAGGCCGCGCTCACAGGTCACTTGGTTCTTTCAACCCTGCACACCAACGATGCGCCGAGCACGGTGACCCGTTTGCTCAACATGGGGGTCGAGCCCTTCCTGGTCACCGCGTCGGTGAACCTCGTGTTGGCCCAGCGCCTGGCTCGAAAGATCTGTGCGGAGTGCAAGGTCCAGGTTCCGACCGACGAGCAGATCCTGCTCGATGTGGGATTCAAGGAGGAAGAGATCCCCGATGTGGTCGCGTATCGAGGCTCGGGTTGCAAGGTGTGCAACGACACCGGCTACAAAGGGCGTGTCGCCCTCTACGAGGTGATGCCGTTCACCGAACGCCTCCGCGAGATCGTCCTCCAAGGCGGGTCGACCGCGGAAGTTAAAGACGAGATGATCCGAGAAGGTGTGGCAACACTCCGAATGGCCGGACTCCAGAAGGTCGTTCAGGGCGTGACGACGATCGACGAGGTCGTTCGAGTCACCGCTGCGGACGCCTGATCGCGCTTTGAGCGCGTTGTACATCGCGGGCACCGGGATCCCGGTCTGCGCGTCGTTGTCAACTAGGGAACAGGTGATCCCTGGGCCGGCACGATCGTTGATAGTCCTATATTTGAGTTAATTTTACTCATGATTTCAACGGCTTGAAGATCAAAACTACAAACTATATTGCCATGTATTGCCCTACATCGCTCGTCATGGATTGTCATGCATGGAGACCGGTGGTAGATCGAAACGCATGCGCATCAGCAACAGTTTCTCCGAAGGCGAGATTCAGGTTCTCGAATTCATCCTCCAAACCCTCCTTCGCGGTGGAGCGCCCACCATGGCAACGCGCAACAAAGATTTCGCGTCGGTCTACCGCAAAGTCATGACGATGAAGAAACGCGTCGAGGAAAAGAAAGCGGACGCCAAGGTCTCGTCGTCTGTCGGGACCGTGGCCGCCGCCGAGGATGACGACGAGCTCCGACGCAAGGCTGGCTAACGGGTTGACTCGCTTGGGTCCGTCACGTAAGCGCCGACCGCTATGGTGACACCCGCGATCGTGCTCCGCGGCGGGCGCGTCATCGACCCTTCCGTCGGGCGCGACGAACTGGCGGATGTGGTCATCGAGAACGGCCGCATCGCCGCCGTCGGCGTGGACGCCGGGCGCGAGTTGGGGGCTCGTGAACGGGTTCGCACCGTGGAGCTCAGGGGCGCGTGGGTCTGCCCCGGATTCATCGACCTGCACGTCCACCTGAGAGAACCAGGGCAAGAGTACAAAGAAGACATCGCCTCTGGGCTCTCCGCAGCCGCTGCCGGCGGCTTCACGGCGGTGTGCCCCATGCCGAACACGCGCCCGATCAACGACAACCGCGCGATCACCGAGATGATGCTTGCGCGCGCGGAGGAACACGGCGGTACCCGGTTGCTTCCGTTTGGGGCCGTTACCAAAGGACAACGCGGGACCGAGCTCGCCGAGATGGCCGACCTTCGCGACGCGGGCGCCATCGGCGTCAGCGACGATGGCCTTTGTGTCATGAACGCCGCTGTCATGCGTCACGCCATGGAGTACGCGCGCACCTTCGATCTGCTGGTCAGTCAACACTGCGAGGACCACCACCTCACCGAAGGCGCCCAGATGCATGAGGGGGCGCGGTCGACGCAGCTTGGCCTTCGGGGATGGCCGCGCGCTGCCGAGGACATCATCGTCGCCCGGGACCTCATCCTCGCCGAGCTCACGGGCGCCCGATACCACGTGGCGCACATCTCGAGCATGGGTGCCGTTCGATTGATTCGAGAGGCCAAGAGCCGAGGCCTTCGCGTGTCGGCCGAAGTCACGCCCCACCACCTCTTGTTCACCGACGAAGCGCTCCTCAGCTACGACACCTATTGCAAGGTCAACCCTCCCCTGCGGGAAGAGGCGGACCGCGAAGCGCTCCTCAGCGCGTTGGCCGACGGTACGATCGACTGCATCGCCACCGACCACGCGCCCCACACCGACCTCGAGAAAGACTGTGAGTTTGGTGCGGCTGCCGTCGGCATCAACGGTCTCGAGACCGCGATTGCCGCCCTTCTGTCGCTCGTTCGCCGGGAGGTCTTGTCGCCCTTTCGGTTGGTGGAGTCGCTGTCGACCGCGCCCGCGCGACTTATCCCTGATTTTTCGGGCGGGTCGCTCCGCGAAGGAAGCCCAGCTGACGTGACCATCATCGACCCCGAACACCAATGGACGCTGACCGCAGAGACGCTACGCTCGAAATCCCACAACACCCCATGGCTCGACCGTGAGCTGACCGGCCGGTGCGCGATGAGCATCGTCGGCGGTCACGTGTCATACGAACTCGAACGAACATGACCGACGGACGCATCGTACTTGCAGACGGAACTACTTTTGAGGGCCGCGCCTTTGGCGCCGACGTCAGCGTGACCGGCGAGGCGGTTTTCACGACCGGTATGACCGGCTACGAAGAAGTTCTGACCGACCCATCCTATTGCGGGCAGATCGTCACCATGACGGCGCCCCAGATCGGAAACACGGGGATCAACATCGAGGACGGTGAAGCGCGCCGGCCCGCGCTCCGCGCCTTCGTCGTCCGCGAACTCTCGCAGGTGACGAGCAACTGGCGCACGACCGAGTCGCTCGACGCGTACCTCAAACGGCACGGCATTCCAGGGCTCACCGGTGTCGATACGCGGACGCTCACGCGCCACATACGCGACGTCGGCGCGCAGATGGCGGCCGTCGGAACCGAAGACGTGGCAACCCTGAGGGACCGGGCTCGCGAAGCGCCGCCAATGACCGGCCAGGACCTCACAGGCGAGGTCACCACCCAGGAAGCCTACAGCTGGACCGAAGGGAGCGGGCCTTGGGCGTTGGCGAAACCTGACGCGACGTCATGGCATGTGGTCGCGATCGACTTCGGGATCAAACTCAACATTCTTCGATGCTTGGTCGACGAGGGATGCCGCGTCACCGTGGTTCCGGCAACGACGACGGCCGAGGAGATCCTCGCGCTCGATCCCGACGGGGTGTTCCTGTCGAACGGCCCGGGTGATCCAGCTCCGGTCAACCACGGCATCGAGACCGTCCGCGCCCTGCTCGGGAAACGTCCGATCTTCGGCATCTGCCTCGGGCATCAGCTCATGTGTCTCGCGCTCGGGGGTGAGACCTACAAGCTGAAGTTCGGCCATCGCGGGCTCAACCAGCCGGTCAAGGATCTCAAAACCGGTCGGATCGAGATCACCACCCAGAACCACGGGTTTTGCGTCGACGTCAAGTCGCTTGAGGGGCGTTGCAACGTGACTCATCTGCATCTCAACGACGACACTTGCCAGGGCATCGAGCATGTCGACACCGGGGCGTTCAGCGTGCAGTACCATCCGGAAGCAGCGGCCGGACCGCACGACTCCCGCTACCTATTCCGACGCTTCACCGATGCCATCGCACAACACCGAGCTTGAGGTCGAGCGCGTGGTGGCGCGCGCACTCGGCGAGTGCAAACCGGGTCAAGCGGTGTGGCTCGGCCCCGGGATCCCTGAACGCCTCGTCGGCCGCGTGCCGGTTCGCGAAGAGCCAGCGACCGCGCAGCTCGCGCTCGTCGAGGTCGGCGAAGTGTCCCCGAACGGAGTGGCGGTCGTGGCCAGCGTTCCGCAGCCCCCTTGTCCTGTGGTCGGCCTCTCGGCCACGCCCGTGGAGAAGCTCGACGCGCTGTTGCGGCCTCACGACCATGTCGGTGTGGCGCTGACCAAGCTGATCTGCCCGTTCGCGGTGTTCGAGTTCGATAAGGCCGGTCCAGTCGTCCGTGAGGTGCGGCGTGGGTTGACGGCGGCCGACCTTCAGACTCGGCTCGCCTTCGCGCTGTGGGCGGGGCCTGACCTCAAAGAGCTCGACGCATCGTAGGGTGCTTGGCGCAGCCGGTGCATCAACAGTGTGCCGTACTTGCTACACCGAGTGTGACTCTAGGCCACGGATCGAGCAGCAAGGCTCCGAATTCGTTGAAAACTCGTTTGGCACGAGGCTTGCTCTCTACGGCCTTGCCTATGTCCCCCCGCCCCGAACGTGGAAACCGGCCAGGCGTGCTGACCAGCATGCGCGAGCGTCTCGTCCTTTGGATGTGGCGCCATGGTTGGGTCTCCAGGCCTCTCTAAGGCTGCCCAAGCTCGCGCCTCAGCACGGCGCCCGTGTGGCTTCTCTTGCGTTTCGCGAGCGCCTCGGGGGTTCCCTGCGCAACGACGCGTCCGCCGCCAACACCGCCTTCCGGGCCGAGGTCGACCAGCCAGTCGGCCGCCAACATCACGTCCGGATGATGCTCGATGACCACGACCGAATCGCCTCGGTCGACGAGGCGCTGCAGTACGCCCATCAGCCGGTCGACGTCGTCGCGGTGAAGCCCCGTCGTCGGCTCGTCCATGACATAGAGTGTCCGGGATGTGTTGAGGCCGCCGGCGAGCTCCGAGACCAGCTTGATCCGCTGGGCCTCTCCACCGCTCAGGGTGTTCGATGCCTGCCCGAGATGCAGATAGCCGAGCCCGAGATCCACCAAGAGTTCGAGCGGTTGCCGAATCGCACGGACCGCCGAGAACACGTCGACGGCCTCGGAGACTTCGAGCTCGAGCAGCTCTCCGGCACTCAGCCCCTGCCAACGGACGTCTAGGGTCTCCCGGGTGAAGCGGAGCCCGTTGCAAGTTTCGCAAGGCACATGTACGTCGGGCAGGAAGGCCATTTCGACGTGAATGGCGCCCTGCCCTTTGCACTCCGGACAACGTCCCTCTTCGACGTTGAACGAGAAGCGACTCGGCCCGTAGCCACGTGCTCGGGCTTCGGGGGTCCCGGCGAGGAGCTTGCGGACGAGGTTCCAGATGCCGATGTACGTGGCCGGCACCGACCGCGGGGTACGTCCGATCGGGCTCTGGTCGATCTCGATGGCACGGGTGAGCACTTCGAATCCCTCGATTCCGGCGTGGGAGCCTGGCGGTGCGTCATTGACCAAGCCGAGCGCGTCCCTGGTCGCGCGGAGCAGCACTTCGCGAACCAGCGAACTCTTGCCGGAGCCGCTCACCCCTGTGACGCCAACCAGGCGACCGAGCGGGAAGCGAACGTCCACGTTGGCGAGGTTGTGGTGCGCAACCCCAGACAGCGTGAGCCAGTCAGCGTCCCGGGTTGGCCGCCTCGAGGTTGGCACGAAGGCTGGGCGTCCAAGGGCCTTGGCCGTGACGGACTCCTTCATCCCGCCAAGCGTTCCCTGCCCGACGAGCGTGCCACCGTACTTGCCGCCACCCGGACCAACGTCGATGACGTGGTCGGCAGCCCGAATCGTATCGGCGTCATGCTCGACGACCAAAACCGAGTTGCCGCGATCCACCAATCCGCGAAGCGCCCCAAGAAGGCGGCCCGTATCTCGCGGATGGAGACCGATCGTCGGCTCGTCGAGCACGTAGAGCACGCCCGTCAGCCCGCTTCCGAGTTGCGCGGCGAGCCGCACACGCTGCATCTCACCGCCGCTCAAAGTGTTGGCGGCGCGCCCGAGACCCAAATACCCAAGGCCAACCTCCTCGAGGAACTGAAGTCTTCGTCGCGCCTCTTGGAGGGGCGTTCGGGCGATGGTCGCATCCCGGCCCTCGATTCGGAATTCCGCCAGCGTGCGCGTCGCCTCCGACACACTCTGATCGAAGAGCTCGGTGATCGACATCCCACCGACCGTGACCCCTCGCGCGAGTGGCGAGAGCCGCGTCTGATCGCAGACGTCGCATAGTCGCCGCTCCTCAGCCTTCTTGCGCCGCCGCCCGCGCCGCTTCTTCTGGATGATTTCGCCACGACCTTCGCACGCGTCGCACTGCCCCTGGCGTGTGTTGAAGGAGAAGAACCGCGGATCGAGTTCGGGATATCCTCGGCCGCAGCTCGGGCATGATTGGGTACTCGAGAGCTGCATCTGTTGTGACCCCGACACGACCCACGCGGCGCCGTCGCCAACCGACAGGGCGCGCTCGACGAGCTCGAGCAGCG
This sequence comes from Myxococcota bacterium, assembly GCA_039028875.1. Taxonomy (GTDB): domain Bacteria; phylum Myxococcota_A; class Polyangia; order Polyangiales; family Houyiibacteriaceae; genus SG8-38. Next base: position 57,084 of record JBCCHE010000020.1, read on the forward strand.
ACGCGTGCTTGGCTTGCGCGCGGCCCACGACCAATTCGATGTCGTGCTCCAAGTAGCGGTCGACTTTGATTCCGGGTTCAAGCTTGGTGAAGTCGCCATCGATTCGTGCTTCGGTGAAGCCATCGCGCTGCGCCTTCGCGAGGAGCTCTCGATGGATCCCCTTTCGGCCGCGGACCACCGGCGCCAGGATGGTGACCTGATTTTTGCCGAAGGTGCGCCGAACGTCGCGGACCAACTCCGACGCCGGGCGCGCTGCGATCGGAACCTTGCAGTCAACACAGTGGAGGATGCCAATCCGCGCCCACATGAGCCGGAGGTAGTGCGACACCTCGGTCACGGTGGCGACCGTCGAGTTCGCGCCAGCTCGCGTCAGTCGCTGCTCGAGCGAGACGCTCGGCGGGACACCGAGAACTTGGTCGACCGAGGGTCGCGGCAGTTGCGGCATGTACTGGCGCGCATAGGGCGAAAGGGTCTCGAGGTAGCGCCGTTGGCCTTCGGCGAACAGCACGTCGAACGCCAGGGTGCTCTTCCCGCTCCCGCTCGGGCCGGTCAGTACGACGAGCTGCTCGCGCGGAATGCGAACACTGACGTCTTTCAGGTTGTGTTCGCGGGCGCCGGCGATTTCGATTTTGCGGTCGCGCGATTGCGCGCCGCGCTTCTTCTTCTTGGCCTGGGCCCTGCCAGGCTTGTCCCCTCGGAGCGCTCGCGAGAGATACGGCGCGGTCTCGGAGCGCTTCTTCTTGGCGACTGTCTCTGGCGTCCCCTTGGCGACGAGCTTGCCACCCTCGCCGCCGGCGCCGGGCCCAAGGTCGATCACGTAGTCGGCGAAGGCCGCCACTTGCATGTCGTGCTCCACCACGATCACGGTGTCGCCTCGCTCGACCAGTCCATCGAGCACGCGCAGAAGCGGGCGGATGTCATTGGCGTGGAGGCCGGCGGTCGGCTCGTCGAACACGAGGAGCGAACCCGGAGTCGCGCGAAGGAGCGCTTCTGCCAGCTTGAGCCGTTGGGCCTCGCCGCCCGAGAGCGTGTTGAGCGGCTGCCCGAGGCGCAAATAGCCGAGCCCCACGTCGAGCAGCGGGGTCAGCGCTCGGGCGATCAGGGCGTCTTCGGCGAATCGCACCGCGGCTTCCTGCGCCGTCAGCTGCAAGACCTCGGCGACATTGGCCCCCATGTACTCGACGTCGAGCACAGGGCCGACGAACCGCATCCCCGCACACTCCGGACAAGAGAAGACCACGTCGGCTAGGAACTGCATTTCGACCGTCTCGGCCCCATCCCCGCGACACGCCTCACAGCGCCCCCCTTCGACGTTGAACGAAAAGAAACCGGGCTTGTATCCGCGCTCCTTGGCGATCGGTTGCGCGGCGAAGCGCTTGCGGAAGACATCCCAAATCTTTAGGTATGTCGAAGGGTTGCCTCGCGAAGTTCGTCCCAGCGGAGCTTGATCGACTCCGACCACACCTTGCAGCGACTCAAAGCCCCGAAGGCTCTCGTGCGCGAGGGGGGCTTGATCGCTCTTGACGCCCAGCTGCCGCTGAATCGCTGGGAGGAGCGTCTCGAGGACGAGGCTGCTCTTGCCGGACCCGCTCACGCCCGTCACGCACGTCAGCGCCCCGAGCGGAAACGCGGCGTTGACCTTCCGCAGGTTGTGCCCCGTGGCGCCCTCGAGCTCGATCCAACCGTTGGGCGTTCGTCGGGGACGCGCGACCGCGCCGTTATCCTGGAGGGCGGCACCGGTTGCGGTCTTGGCGCGGCGCAATCGGCCTGGTGTGCCGTCAAAGACGACCTGACCGCCTTGCTCGCCAGCGCCAGGTCCCAGTTCAATCACGCGATCGGCGCCGAGGATCATCTCCGGGTCGTGCTCGACGACGACCGCGACGTTCTCGTCCTTCGAAAGGGCGCGAACCACCCCAAGCAAGCGCTCGACGTCTTTCGGGTGGAGACCCACAGTCGGTTCATCGAGCACGAACATTGCCCCGTTGAGCGTCGCGCCCAGCGCACTCGTCAGCGCCACACGTTGGGTCTCTCCACCGGAAAGCGTACGCGACGTCCGATCGAGTGACAGGTAGCCAAGGCCGACGTCATGCAAAGCGTGCAGCCGGTTGACCGCTTCTCGCCACAGGAGCGCTGCACCCGCGTCCGATGCAAAGCGGGACTCCTGGCGCTCCAAGAAAGCCAGCCCTTGCGAAGCAGGCAGCGAGAAGAAGTCCGGCAGACTCGAACCGTCGATGTGCCAGGCCAGCGCGTCCGGTTTCAAGCGAGTCCCGTTGCACGCCGCACAGGTCTCGTACTTGCGGTAGCGCGATAAGAAGACGCGAACGTGCATCTTGTACGCGCGTGATTCCATCCACTTGAACCAGTTCTTGATGCCCCACCAGCCCTTGGGGTACCCGGCCTCATCGCCTTCGAAGAGCCAAGCGAGTTGCTCGGGCGTCCACGCGTCGAGGGGTACGTCGAGCGGGATCTTGGACTTCTTGGCCTGCTTGCGGAGCTCTTTTCGTTCCCAAGTCGTTGCTTTGCCCTGCCACGCGCGAATCGCCCCGTCTTCGATCGAAATCGAGTGATCGGGGATCACGCGGTCGAGATCGATCTCGATGGTTCGCCCGAAACCGCGACACGTTTCGCAGGCCCCGATGGGGTTGTTGAAACTGAAGAGCCCGGGGGTTGCGCGTCGGAACGATCGTTCGCACTTCGGGCAGTCGAGACCCTCGGAAAACCCTCGCTCCTCGCCGCCCGCGGTCCAGACGCTTGCCCGGCCCATCCCACGCCGCATCGCCATCTCGATCGCCTCGACGAGCCGTGCTTGATCGCGTTCTCTCGCCACGGTTCGGTCGGCAACGACATCGAGGGTCGTGCTTCGACCGTTCGTCACCTCGCTCGGCTTCACCCCGTCGAGGTCCCGCACCGTCGAGTCGATTCGGACGCGCCTATAGCCGTCCTGTAGAAGCGTCTCTCGGACCCCGAGGAAGTGCTCTCTGTCCGCGACCGCCACCGGATACGTGACGAGCAGTTTCTCTCCTGCCAGCTCTTCGAGGACAGTCTCCGCCGCACGCGTCGGGGCATCTCGATGCACCGTGGAGCCACAGTCGGGGCACCGGAGCTCGGCGGCGTGGGCCCACAGGTGCTTCGCATAGTCGGCGATCTCGGTCATGGTCCCGACCGTCGATCGACTGGTCCGGACAGGGGCCTGTCGATCGACCGCAATCCCTACCGGGACCGGATCGAGCTCATCGACTGGTGGTCGGGCGAGCCGCTCGAGGAACTGCCGGGCGTAGGCGCTAAAGCTCTCAACGTATCGACGTTGACCCTCCGCGTAGAGCGTTCGAAACGCGAGCGACGACTTGCCCGCACCCGACGGTCCGACGATCGCCAAATAGGTCCCAGGGTCGATGTCGAGGTCGATCGATTGGAGATTGTGCGTGCGTGCGCCGCGTAACTTGGTGGGCTGCATGATCCGAAGGGGACGGCCTTCCCCGCCGAGGGCCGAGCCTCGGGGGGCTATCTCTAGGATGGCCTGCGTCGATGTCCAGTGCGCCGCATCACCGGCGCAGCCGGGCGCGCTGCGCGGGCTGAAGCGCCTCAAAAAGCGCTGTCAGCGGCGGCCCCAGCGGCGCCGAAAGACCCATGTCACCGCGAGAAGCGCCACGGCCGCGAAGACGAACCAGGGGTTGAGAAGCGGCTGTCGCGAGATGATGCCGGACGTCTTGCGCGTGGTCGATGCCAGCTCGACCAGCGCCGGGACGTCCTCGATCCCCAGAAACAACTGGCCTCCAGTCCGTTCGGCGGCTGCCCCGAGCTCAACCGCGCTCACCTCGAGGTCGGCAAGCTCGTCTCCGCTCTCCTCGACCACAAAGACCTCACGCGCGAGCACGACACCGTCGAACCTGGCTTGGACTTCAAATGCGCCCGGTTCGATGGGACCGCGAAGGGTGGCGCGTACCTGGCCCGCCCGATCGGTCTGAGCGCGCACGACACCCTCGTCGTCCACCGGCTCGGCCTCAGATCCTGGCTCGTCGGAGACCGCGGTGATGCGGAGCGAGACGCGCTGGTTGGAGATCGGTCGATAGCGGTCGTCGCGGAGCAAACCACTCACGATCACAGAGGCGCCGACGCCATATCGATCGCGGTCCGTCGAGATTCTCGCTGGCTCGAGCAGGGGATCGCGCGTGAGCCAGCGGACCAATCGATCCCAGAAGAGCTCGTACTCGTCAGCGCCGACCGTGGTGTCGTCGCTCGCGAACCGCCAACGCCAAGACTCGTCGGTCGTCATCGCTGCGACGCGTCCACGCTCGGCCTCCCCGACCACGAGAATGGGCAGGCGCTTGCCCGAGGGCAGCCGAGCGCGAGGATGCTCGAGCAGAACAGAGGCTCCCTCTTTGACCGACGTCAGCTCGTTGGCACCGTGCAAAGACGGGAGCGTTTTCCAGGTGCGACGAGTCAACGACGGATCGGGGCCAAGCGCGATGATCGGATGCCGCACCAGGTCCGCGTTCGGACGGGGATGATAGCTCCCTGGCACGACCCCGCCTCCAGCTGGCAGACGGACCGGAAGGACCTCTTCGATCGGCGTCGAAGCATATCCCCCGAGCGAGAACGAGTGATCCCCGCCGACCATCAGGAAGGAGCCACCACGGTGCACGTAGTCCCGAATTCGCGGCAAGTACTCCTGCATGTCGTAGGGTTCGAAGTCGAAATTCTGAAAGATGATGACGTCGAAGCTCCCGAGGTGCTCGCGGAAAAGCTCGTCGGTCGGAAAGGGAATCAGCGCGAGCTCGTTGGTCCCCGCCGCGGTGATATCGCTCGGCGCGCGAAGAATGAAGAACGAGATGAGGTCGACCGCGCCATCGCGCTTGATGAAGTCCCGCAGGAAGCGCACGTCCCAACTCGGTCGCCCGGCGACGAGCAACACCCGTACGCGGTCCCGCCCTACTCTCAACAACGCGGCCCGTTCGTTGTTCTGGGGGACCTGATCCGAAGGGTCGCGCGGGACGACGACGCGATAGAGCGCGCGCCCCGGCCGTTGCGGCGTGACCTCGAACGCAACCTCTCCACGGCCGTCCCCGTCGAGGGCGACTGAGCGTTGCTCGACGAGCCGCCCCTGGTGCCAGAGCTCGACCGGAAGCTCACTCACCTTGAGCGCTCCGAGCGCACGGATCTCGGCTCGAATCACCGCGGGCACGCCCACGTAGGCGGTAGAGTCGGCGCGAAGTGCCGCGACGGCCTGGTCGTCGAGAGGGTCCTCTCCGCCCACGAGCACCGTGTGAATCGCCGGAGCGGTATCGTCGAGTGGGAGTGTCCCTGCGCGAAACCCTCGGTCCGCGCCGTCCGTGATGACGACAATCGAACCGATCTCCTGGTCGGCTGCCTTGTCGAGGACCGTACTGATGCCCTGGCGAATGTCGGTGCGGTCATCGGCTGGGTCGTAGGACTCGACCAAGTCGTTCCAGATCGCGCCTCGCGTTCCAGCTCCAAATCGATAGACGAGCGGATCGATCCGGTCGTCTTGTTGCCACCGCCGGACGAGGGAACGCACGGCGTCGGCTCGGACACCGTCCGCGCCTGAAAGGGTCATGCTCCGCGAGTCGTCGACGAGAACTGCAGTGCCGCCCGCAACCTCCTCGAACGCCTGCCGCACCAAGGTAAGTTGAAGTGCCATCGCGAAGACCGCCGCCAGCCCAAGGCCCCCAAGGACCCCGAGGACGACCCGTCGCGTGCGGTTGCGCTCACCTTGAAACGAGCGGAGCTCGACCAGCCATAGAACGAACAAGAGCCCGCCGACGACGACTGCAGTCGTCGTCCCGCCCCAGATGCCGAGCTGCCAGTGCCACTCCTCCACGGGGTTCCTCAGTGAATCGATCCTCGGCGCCGCATGATGAACGGTGCGTGGACCTGATCGTCTTTGTAGTCCGTACAGAGTGCGTACAAAACCAAGTTGACCGCGAGGCGAATCGCGCGTTCACGCTGAATCTCACCCCCAGGGACGACCGCTTGCGTCCACGATCCGAGGGGATCGCGCTGCATCGCGCCACCGACGTCGTGTTGGCTGTACACGATGGCGACGCGGTCACCGTAGGTCACCCCCTCGAGGAGCTCGGGGCCGCGGACGCGACCGACGGGACGCTCGAGCAGGTAGAACGAGCGGTATATGGTGTGGTCCTTGGGGATCTCGCGGAGTGGACTTGCGGGAAACGCACGGAGGAGCTCTCGACGCACCGAGCGGTCGAACCCTTCGCCGCCAGCGGACGCATCGTCGATGAGGATGAAACCGCCCCGGTGCACGTACCGTCGCAGCGAATCGATCGCCTCCTTGCTGAGCGGCGGGAACTCCTCGGCCCCTCGCCAGTAGAGGATGGGACTCCGAAAGAGTGCATCGTCACCCAACGTGGTGCGTCCAGGCTCGAGCTTGGGCTCGACACTCGTACGCTTCCGCACCTCCCACGCGAGACGACCGGTGACTGCCTCGGGATCCGCGGGGTCGCCGCCCGAGTCCACACTGACGATCTCGATCTCCGTCGCGTCGCCAAACGCGAAGGCCTGCTTCGGACTCCCCACTGAAAGGCAGACCAGTACCCCAGCAAAGCAAGCGAAACGCACCCCTGACCCCGAGGCCATGCGAGAGCCCTACCAATCGTGCGACAAAGCGCAAGCCGGGTTGACGCCCGGAGCGTTCGCGACGAGAGTTCGCCGGTGCCGATGAGGTCACCTTGGACGGCGGCCGCCGTCGCGCTCCTTGCACTTGGCGCCGGTTGCGAGGGCCAAGGCGAAGAGCGTAGCTCGCCCGTCGCAGCCCCTGAGTCGTTCGCCGATCCACGAGAGCCCGAGATGCTTTCTCGGACGCGACCGCTAATGAGCACCATCTTTCGCATTCAAGTGGCCGCGCCGACAGCCGGTGCGGAGGCGATCGTCCAACGCGCGTTCACGGAGATCGAACGACTCGAAGACGTCCTGTCAGAGTGGCGGGAGGGGAGCGACATCGCGCGCGTCAATGCCGCGGCAGGCAAGCGGCCGGTCAAGGTTGGCGACGACACGCTACGCGTGGTCGACGCCGGGCTCGATGTATCCCGTTGGTCGCGTGGGGCGTTTGACCTCTCCTGGGCTGCGCTGTGGGGCTACTACGACTTTCGTCCCGACAGCGTGAAGATCCCGACCGAAGCCGACATCCGGCCACGCCTTGCTTTGATCGACTACAAGCGAATTCAGGTCAGCAAATCGCGGCACACGATCTTTCTCAAGAAGCGTGGAATGGCGATCGGTACCGGCGGCATCGCCAAAGGCTACGCACTCGATCAAGCCGGAGCGATTCTGCGGGGCGGCGGCGTCGAAGACTACATGATCTTTGGCGGCGGACAGGTTCAGGTCCACGGCGAACGCGAGGGGAGACCATGGCGCGTCGGCATACAGCATCCGCGCGACCCGCGGACCTATTTCGCATCCCTCGAATCCACCGGGGCGTCTTTCTCGACCTCGGGCGACTACGAGCATGCGGTCTTCGATGGGAGCGGCCGTCGGTGGCACCACATCATCGACCCGAAGACGGGTCGCCCAGCCAACAAGTCACTGTCGGTCACCGTCATGACGGCGGAGGGGATCTATGCGGATGCACTGAGCACGGCAGCATTCGTCCTCGGTCCCAGCAAAGCCCTCAAGATGTTTCGGCGGATCGCGTACCCAGCCGACGCGGTCATCGTCGGATCCGATTGCAAGATCTACACGACGCCGGGCGCCAAGGCGAAGCTCCGGATGAACGTGAAACTCGTCGACGACCGGCTTCCGGATTGCAAGCCCTAGCGCAGGCGGGGGCGAGCGCGAGACTCGCGGCAAATCGTCGCCTCAGCCGCGGTCGTCGATCGGTGTGTACTTGCGATCGGACTCGCCGATCCAGATCTGACTGGGACGAAAAATGCGATTCCCGTCGAGCTGCTCGAGGAGATGGGCAAGCCAACCGGCCACGCGCGAAATGGCGAAGATCGGCGTAAAGAGGTCCGTAGGAATACCGAGCTTCTGATAGACGATGCCGCTGTAGAAGTCGACGTTCGGGTAGATTCCCTTGCTTCCCACCAGTTCGGTCATTTGCCGCTCGAGCTCGACAGCGAGATCGTAGTCGGGGGTCGCGCCGTACTTGTCGAACAGCTGAGTCGCCAACCCCTGAAGAATCGTCGCGCGTGGATCTTTGATCTTGTAGACGCGATGGCCGAAACCCATGACCTTCTCTTTGCGAGCAAGACGGTCTTCTGCCCATCGGCGAACGGCTTGCGGGGAGCGGTCTCGAATGGTGCCGAGGGTCGCAAGCACCTGTTCGTTTGCGCCGCCATGAAGGGGCCCCGCAAGACTTCCGATCGCCGAGGCGACCACGGAGTACGGGTCCGTCAAGGTCGACCCTGTGACGCGTGCCGTGAAGGTCGAGGCGTTCATCGAGTGCTCTGCGTGAAGGATTAGCGCGACCTCGAAGACGTGCTCCGCGAGGCGGGTCGGCACCTCGCCCTCGAGCATGTAGAGGAAATTGGCGGTGTGGCTGAGCTCGGTGCTTGGCTTGATCGGGTCATCGCCGCGTCGAATCCGATGCCAGGCAGCCACGATGGTCGGGAGTTTCGAGATCAAGCGCACCACGCTCAGGCGACGGAACTCCAGGTCTTCGATGTGGTCGCCCTTATAGAACATCCCCATCGCGGCGACGGCCGCAGTCAGCGCGTCCATTGGATGGCCGCTCTCGGGCAGGGTCTTGAGGAGGTCGATGATGCGGAACTTCAGCCCGCGCTCGGCCACCAGCTGGTCGTGGAACTCGTCCAGCTGGGTGTTCGTGGGGAGCTTTCCGAAGAGCAACAGATACGCCACCTCCTCGAAGGTGCCGTGCTGGGCCAGCACCTCGATCGGGTAGCCCCGATACTGGAGTTTCCCAGCGATTCCGTCGATCAGGCATATGCTGGTCCGGGCCGCTGGAACACCGGCAAGTCCAGGAATGTACTCGGGGGTTTCCGCCATTGTCTCAACCTTGAAGCTAGAACGTCGGCGGCAACCTAGCTGGTCACCCCCCCAGCGCAACCCGAGGGTCAGTCGCGACGAAGGGCCTTTTGCAACAGTTCGGGGTCGGTGATCGGCGGCGTGCAGGTGCGGTTGCGGCAGATGTACGCGCCCGGGCTCGCGGGAACCTCCCCGAGGACTTGTTGAAGGCTGCCCGCGGTACACGTCAGCATCCGGTTCGGAACGAAGCTACGCCTCACGGTGTTGGCGAGTGGCCCGCGACTGCCGGCGTCGTCGTCCTCGACAACCAAGATGTGAGTTGGCCCGCGCGTCCATTCGTCGAGCACGCCAATCCACTGCCCATACGCGGCCGGGTTTTCGGCGACCGCACTGGCGCGCCGACGGAGCACACGGTCGGCGACAGAACGATACGGTCCGTCTGCACCCCACGCGTCAAGTCGCAAGAGCGCCCGCAACATGCTGGAGCTCGCGGACGGGACCTCCCCATCGAAGTTGTCTTCTTTGCGAAAGACGAGGTCGCGGCTCGCGGGCGCGAAATAGAGGGCGGCCTGCGCGTCGTCCCAGAACTCCCCGAGCGCCGCATCCATCAGCGTGCGCGCGAACGACACCCATGACGCGTTGAACGACGCTTCGTAAAGGTCTAGCGCAGCATTCGCGACGTCGGCGTAGTCGACGAGGAACGCACGACCCCGGTGGACGCCCCCTTTGGACACCCGCCGGAGGAACCCGTCGCACCAGAGTTCATCGCGAACGAATGACAGGGCGCGCTCTGCCCGTTGCAGCCAACGGGCTTCCCCAAAGGCGCCTCCCGCCTCGGCGAACGCTCCGGCCATGAGTCCGTTCCAGGACGCAATGATCTTCTCGTCACGAAAAGGTCTCGGTCGCAAGTTTCTGAACTTCAAGAGCTTTTGGCAAACCGCATCTAGCCACTCGACGGTGGACTCACGGTCCGTGCCACGGTCCTTCGCCAAGGCCGCAACGTCGCGCGTGCGGCGAAGCACACTGGTGCCGCCTTCGAAGTTGCCGGCGTCGTCCACGCCAAAGTAGCGCCCCGCCACCGCGGCATCATCCGGGCCGAGGGCCGCCTCGAACTCTCTTGGGGTCCACACGAAGAAGGCCCCCTCTCGGCCTTCGCTGTCGGCATCCTGGGTCGCGTAGAAGCCTCCCTCAGGCGCGCTCATCTCCCGCTCGACGTACCCGAGCAGGGAGCCACAGACGCGCTTGTAGCGCTCGTCCTTGGTTACTCGCCAAAGGTCCACCAGCGTCCTGGCGATCAGCGCGTTGTCGTAGAGCATCTTCTCGAAGTGCGGCACGTGCCATCGCGCGTCGGTGGCGTACCGATGAAAACCGCCACCAAGCTGATCGTGAATCCCGCCGTCGATCATGGCGTCGACCGCCTGCTGGACCCTAGACAGCCAAGCGTCGTCTCCTCCTTGCCAGAATGCGCGCAGCATGACGTCGAGCCCGAGCGTGTTCGGGAACTTCGGAGCGTCGCCGAAACCGCCGTACCGATCATCGAATCGGATCGCCAGCTTCCTGGCCGATGCGACCACGAACCGCTCGTCGACCTTTGCTCCCGGTCGGTCCGGGTCGAGGGTCGTGAGCGCCTCGATCACGTCCCCAGCGATCCGCGCAACTTCCGCCCCCTGCTCACGGTAAGCTCGTGCGACGTTCTCGATCACGCTGCTGAAGCCTGGGAGCCCGTGTCGGTCCTCCGGTGGAAAGTACGTTCCCCCGTAAAACGGTTCGAGGCTCGGCGTGAGAAACACCGTCAACGGCCAACCGCCGCTCCGACGTGTCATCAGTTGGACCGCGTCCTGGTAGACCTTGTCGAGGTCTGGGCGCTCCTCACGGTCGACCTTGATGTTGACGAACGCGGCATTCATCTGCGCAGCGATGTCCGGGTCGTCGAAGGACTCGCGTTCCATAACGTGGCACCAGTGGCAGGCGCTGTAGCCGATCGAGAGCAAGATCGGGCGGTTTTCGTCCCGGGCGCGGCTGAGTGCTTCGTCGCCCCATGGGTACCAATCGACGGGGTTGTGGGCGTGTTGCTGAAGATACGGGGAGAGCTCCTCGCAAAGCCGGTTCGCCCCGAGGACGCTGCCCCCCTCCTCGCTCATCGCTCACTCAACGTGCGCACGAGCCAGTGCGCGAAGCCGGGCCGTGGTGCGCCCAAGATGACATCTGCCGTGCCCTCGAGTGCGGCGGCGCGCTTGGCAGCGTCACGACCTTGCGTCCGGGCTCGGAGCATGACCCGCAGCGGATTGGCGTCGTCCATCGTGGCGTCTTCGTTCGACAGCGGCTCGGCCCCAACGTCTTGCAAGAGCGCGGCGAGACGAGCCGTGGCCGTTCCGTCGCCCGCTTCGATGATCGAGACTTCGGTGCGACCCACACGGAGTCGCCGGGTGGCCGGGAGTGTCGCGTCGCTCGGTGCTTCCCCAAGGACCTCGAGCGATCGCTTCACCCGCGCTCGACCTCGAGCCCATCGGCTTCCCAATGCAGGAAGCCACCCGCCAGGAAGCCCACTTGAACGCCGTCGCCCTGGAGTTTCTCGCCCCACTCCTTGGCCTCGTCGCTGCGGCCGTAAAGAACCCGGATACGGCCGTCAAATGGTTGGAGTTCGTCCGTGCGGCTCGCCAGCTCGCTTGCCGGGATGTGCACCGCACCGGGGATGCGATAACGGCCGAAGGAGCTTTCGTCTCGAATGTCGACCGCGAGCGCTTTGCGTTGCGAGATCCAGGCCGCCAGTTCCTCGGCCCTGACTTCCGCAGCTGACCGTGGCATCACCGGCTCGAGGAGCTTGAGGATGCCGGCTTTGTCAAGCGCCCCAATGTGCTGCTGAACCACGCGTCCCTGATGGAGCACCAGCAACATTGGAATGGACTGGGCACGAAACGTCTGAGCGACCATCGGGCTTCGGTCGACGTCGACCTTGGCCACCTTGATCACGCCGGCGAGCTCTTGGGCGACCTGCGCCACGAGCGGCGAGACCTGTTTGCAGGGCTGGCACCAGTCCGCGTACAAATCGACCAAAACGGGAAGCTCCGATCGGATGACCTCGGCTTCGAAAGTGGCGTCTGTGACCTCATGTACCGTCATATCAACTTCCCTCGGAGGGTATCCCGGATTCTGTCACGATCGCGACTCCAACGCTCGTTCCGATGCGACTCGCACCGGCGGCGACCATCGCGTCGGCGGTGGCCGCGTCCCGGATCCCCCCGGATGCCTTGACTCCCACCGCATCCCCCACTTCCGCCCGCAGGAGCCGCACGTCGGCTGCGGTGGCCCCCGAGGGACCGAACCCGGTCGACGTTTTGACGAACGACGCGCCAGCCTCACACACCCACGCCGCCCCGCGGCGCTTGTCGTCATCTTGAAACAGGGCAGTCTCCAGAATCACTTTGACCAACCTGCCCGCCGCCACGTCCACCACCGCCCGAACGTCCCTGACGAAGGTCTCGCGGTCTTGGGTTTTAAGGGCCCAGAGCGGCGCCACCATGTCGATTTCGTCCGCGCCGTCGAGGATCGCCTGCCGGGCCTCCGCGGTTTTGGCCTGGATACTTGCTGCCCCGAGTGGGAAGCCCACCGTGGCGGCCACTTTTACAGGGAAATCGCGCAAATGCTGGCTGCAACGCAGGACATGGGTCGAGTTGACACACACGGTGGCCAGGCTGTAGTGAGCAGCGTCCACGCAGAGGCGTTCGAACTCCAGGGGGACCGCTTCGGCGCGGAGCAGGGTGTGATCGATCAACGCCGCAAGATCCGACCGCATAGACGGGCATCTCCTAGCAACAAACCCGGAAAGGACCACCGCACCGCCGAACGAACCCTGGGCCCCTTTCGACTTTCCGAAAACCTCGGGTAGACTCCGGCGATTGTTCAGAGCTGATGGACGTTACTTGCGAGCGCTGCGGTACTGAATACGAGTTCGACGAAACGCTCCTGTCGGCGCGCGGAACGAGCGTGAAGTGCACGAACTGCGGGCACGTGTTCAAGGTATATCCGGGAGTCCGTGGCGATGCGGACCAGTCGACGAGCACGTGGCGCCTCCAGCGACGTGATGGCACCGTCGACACGATCGAGTCGCTCCGTGAGTTGCAACGCCGGATCGCGTCCGGTGAGCTGACGCCCCACGACGAAATCGCGCGGGGCAACGAAGGCATGAAACCGCTCGGGTCAATCCCCGAGCTCGAGACGTTCTTTCAGGCAGCTGCGGGAGATGCACCGACCGCGCCCTCGCCCTCCCCGTATCCCCCAGCCATCGAGGATGAGTCGTCGGTCCGAAGCGACGCAGCCGACGCTGCGCCTCGCGCGAAGACGCCGTCGAGCCAACCGCCGAAGCGTCGCCCTCGCCAGCCGACGCTGCTTGGCGTGGTTCCCGTACCGCGACCGCCCACCGCCCCGGAACCAACAGACCCCACGCCGACGAAACACGCCACGACAGCAGAGACACCGGTGGTCGTCGACCGATCGAGAGGCAAGGCCAGTGTCGACGACCCGGCCGTCCCCGAACCGCCAGTGGTCCAACAGCCCGCGATCGCCGTCCAGCCGAACACCGAGTTCGGAGCAGAAGAACAGGCCGCGGCACGTTCGTCTGCCGATCACACCGAACGCCTGCCCGAGCAGTCTGAACCGCCTGGCGTCGTTGTGGTTCCCGCGGACGACTCGCTAAGACTCCCCGAAGCGATGGAGGAGCCTACCCCCGTGCAGGGCGAAGTCGCGAGGACCGACAGCGAGGCGATTCAGGATGCCGAGTTCGAGGAGACCCCACGCCCTGCCCGCGGCCGAAGCACACCGCCGCCTGCCTACTTCGAGGACGACGATGACATCCCTGAACTGCCGGGGCGCGGCTGGTCGCCGATGCGCTGGTTGTTGGTGGTCACCGCCGCCGTCGTGATCGGCGTCATCGCAGCGAACTTCGAGCAGGTCCTTACCCTCGTTGGATTCGGTTCGACGTCGAGCGAAGCGGATGGCGATCCCCTCACGGAGGGCGACGCCGCCATGCAAGGTGAGCACCTCGCGGCGTACGAAAACGCCATCGAGGCTTACCGGGCGGCGTTGGAGGACGACGAAGCCGAGGACGAAACGATCTATGTGAAGTTGTCGCGAGCCCACGCCCTGGCCGCTCAGGCACTCGCGGATGGTGCGCCGAAAACCGCCGCCACCAAGGCGCGCAAGGGACACGCCGCGGCCGCGCTGAACTACGCCGAGCAAGCGCTGATGATGGATCCGCAGTCGTTGCCGGCCAGGCTCACCGAAGCGGATGCGCTCCGACTGACCGGCGAAACGAAGCGCGCACGAGCTTCCCTCGAGCGAGCCCGGTCGATGCCGTTTAGCCGGACGGCCGAGTTTTATCGGATCGACGCGCGGGTCTCCGGGGCCGAGCATGACGACCTCGCCAAAGGGCTGCTGAGCGCACGGCAAGCCACCGAAATCGCGCCCGACAGCGTTCGGGTTCGGCTCTTGCTCGCTCGGGCCGAGCTCGCGTCCGACGACTACGAGGGGGCGCGCGTCGAGGTCGACCGTGTCCTCGTGACCGACCCGAAGCATCCGGCTGCACTCGCCTTGGCCGCCGCGATCGCGAGCGCGGCGCCAAGCGAGGATGCCGTCGACGCCGAAGCGTCAGGGGGCGATGTTCCCGCTCCGAACGATGGCGAATCGGGAGCCGATGCGGAACCTACGAAGAACGCGCCCGAGGCGTCTGAGCCTGTCGCTCGACCCGAGGTGCCGAGCGGCGCCGCGCCGACCGCAGCCGCCACCCCGACCAAGAAGCCTGCCCCCCAACCCGCCGCTGCGGCGCCGGGACAAGCGGCGACCCCTGATGGTCAGGCGCCGGGAGCCGAACCGCGTCCGGCGACGCGACCGAAACGCCCCAAGCGTCCCGAGTACGACGAGTACGATCGCCTCGCGCAAGCTGCGGGCTCCGATGCATTCATCGATGGCCGCCCGCCCATTCGGGACTTCGGGTGGTACATGCGCGAGGGCGAAGCCTCGCTTACAGGGCGCGACTACACCAAAGCGAGGGCCTTCTTCGAAAGTGCACTGGAGGTGCGCCCGGGCTCCGGAGATGCCACCGATGCGCTCGGCCGTGTCGCGTTCGCATCGGGCGACTACGACTTGTCGGTACGGTACTTTCGGAGCGCGGCGCAACGTGGCCATCCCGACGGCTACTTCAGCTTGGGAGAGGCCTACGAGCGTCTCGGCAAGCGCGATGAGGCGGTCTCGGCGTACTACACGTATCTCAAACGGCGACCTTCCGGGACGCATGTCGCCGAAGCGCGCGCCGCGATCAAGCGGATCGAGCCGCGGGTGCAGCTACCAGAGCCCGAACAACCCAACCCTTCCACACCCGAAGAGCCGGGAGCGACGCAACCATGAAGAACATCCGACGCCTCCGAGGCTTGCTGACCCTGTCCACCCTGGCGCTTGTCGTGACCGTCGGCTGCGAAGAATCGGAGGCCAGGCCGAGCGAACCCGAGGTACGCGAGCTTCGAATCCTCGAACCCTACGTGGATGGATCGGAACACGAGCCATTCGCCAGACCGCGCCCGACCCTCTACGACATTCTCGAGCAAGTCTGGACCGCGCGCGACGACGACCTGGTTCGTGGTCTACTCGTCCGTGTCGGGCCGCTCGGGGGGGCCTACGGGAGTGCGCCCGACTTGGCCGAAGCGCTCAACGGCTTTCGGGCGTCGGGCGAACGGCCTGTGCATTGTCATTTCGAGACCGCGGACAACGTCGCGTACCTCGTGCTGGCCAGCGCGTGTGACCGCGTGAGCATGACGCCAGCCGGCGTGCTCGATCTCATCGGGCCTGCGGCGGTCATGGTGTACGCTCGCTCGTTCCTAGAAAAGATCGGTGTCCAAGCCGAGATCGTCCACATGGGACGCTACAAAGGTGCAGGCGACATGTTCATTCGCGATGACATGCCGCCAGAGGCCAAGGAGTCGATGGACGCGATCCTGGATGACCTCTATCGATCGCTGGTCGACGCGACGGCCAAACGTACCAACGGGGACGCGACGAAGGCCAAGGCACTGATCGACAAAGGCCCCTACAACTCGGCGCGGGCCGAGAGCGCTGGGCTGATCGACGCGGTGGAGTTCCTCGGGGAAGCCCGTGAGGCGGTTCAAGACGCGGCCGGCGTCGACAGCATCAACCGAGTGCGAATGGTACCCGCGCAAGAGAAACTGACCGTGCGCCAGTTCTTTGAGCTGCTGAGTGGCGACGAGGATAAGCCGAAGAACCGTGGCAAGCGCGTCGCCTTGGTGTTCGTCACGGGGAACATCGTCGACGGGGAGAACAGGTCGATGGGCGAGGCCGTTGCGGGCCCGTTCATCCGTGAGATGGAGCGGCTCGCCGAGGACGACGACATCAAAGCGGTCGTCATGCGAATCAACTCGCCGGGCGGTTCAGCGCTGGCCAGCGACCGGATGTGGCACGCGGCCCGCCAACTTGCCGAAACCAAACCGCTGATCGCCAGTGTGGGGGACATGGCGGCAAGCGGTGGCTACTACATTGCTTCGGCGGCGGACGAGATCTTCGCACACCCAGACAGCATCGTGGGTTCGATCGGGGTGGTCGGCGGGAAGTTCAACTTCGAGGGGCTCGCCGACGACCTGGGCGTCCACACCTATGTGCTTCAGCGCGGCGAGAGAGCGGCCTGGTCGACTCCGGTTCGCGCGCTCACGGCGAGCGAGCGCAAGGCGTTCGAGGGGCTGCTCAAAGACACCTACGACCGGTTCATCGAACGGGTCGCGGAGGGCCGAGAGATGAAACGTCCCGCGGTGCTGGCCGCTGCCGAAGGGCGTGTCCTGACGGCCCGGTCCGCCCAGGCCAAGGGCCTCGTCGACGAAATGGCGGGCCTGAGCGATGCGCTCGACAAAGCGCGCGCGAGCGGGGGGCTCGCAAGTGACGCGCCCGTCGAAGTATGGCCGGACACAAAAGGGGTACTCGACGCCCTCAACGAGCTGCTCGGCAGCGACGGGAGCGACGATGTCGATGTGCTCACTCGGCTGTGGCTCGCTCGACAGGCGGGCATGAACGAGCGACGACTTCTCGACCCATGGCGGAGCGCGCTGATGATCCTGAGAGCCGAGCACATCGCACTCGTCCCGCCATTCACGTTCTCCGTTCAATAGGCATCGGGGGCGCGAGCAGCAGACGTTTGCCGCGGACGACGAAAGGGAGGTCTCGAGCGCTTCCCTTGTGTGAGGTCGTCGGCTTCGGGGCCTGCCGCGAGGCCAATTTCGGGTTTTCGCGGTGCGGCCGCTAAGCCGATGGAAACAATGGGGTGTTGGAGGGGTGGAGTGACCCCTACTCTTCGGTGGGGGTGGGGGGGACGGTGCAGTAGGGGTAGATGTCTTGGCCGGGCTGGCAGGAGGCGTCGAGGCGGGCGATTTGTTCGTCCGTCAGGCTGTCCGCCTGCTCCTGCGTCGCGCAGAAATCGAGGCAGCCGAAGCAGAAGGTGACGGGCCAGAAAAAGGGGCCCGACTTCTGTGTGAAGCCGCCCATCGTCGTTCCGACGGCTTCCATCACCACGATCACCTGGTCGAAGCCGGCGGCCTCCACGGCGTCGGCAACGATGAGCTCGTAGTCCTGAGGCACGCCAACCGATCGGGTGGTTCCCGAGGTGAACCCATCGTCGACCGCGGCCGGAAGGACCGTGGTCGCCGTCACACTGTAAGGATTGGGAAAGCCCTCCGGGAGTACCAGGTCGAGCCCGTCCGGCGTCTGCAACGTGATCTCGAGATTGGTGACTTGCAGGTTGTTCTGCTCCGCCTGAATGTCGAGAGCCCGGCTCACGATGTAGTTCTCGAGGAGCGGGGTCACGATGTAGTTCCGGAGCACTTTCGTATCCCAGAGTCCGCTCGAACGGCGAAGCTCGGTGGCTGGGTCGACGGTGCAGTCGTCCTCGAGCGGGAGCATGCCGCCCACTTGCAATCCGTTGTCGGGAAACCGGTCGCAGCTCGCAACCATGAGAACCGCCAAAGCTACGATGATGAATCGATGCATAGAGCCCCTCCAAAGGGTGCTTTCATGGTATCGAGGCCGCGATGGAACCGCCAAATTTCCGGGTGCTTACCCGGCGGCAAGGGCGTTTCGGACGTCTTGGAGGCCGACCAACCGGATCTCGGTGTCGCCAGGAACCCCTGGAATTATGAAGTGAATCTGGTCGCCCCGGCGTTTCTTGTCGGAACCGATGAACTCGAGCACCCGTGGACCGAGACGGTCGTCGAGATCGATGGGGAGACCCAGCCGGCGAATGAGCTCCGTCAGTCGGTCGGTCTCCTGATGTCTCCCGCCGCCAAGGTTGGCGGCGACCCGCATGGCGGCGATCATCCCAAGCGCGACACCCTCCCCGTGCCTGAGCCCTTGGTAGTCGCTTGCGGCCTCGAGGGCATGGCACACCGTGTGGCCGAGGTTGAGCAACATCCTGCGCCCCGACTCGAGCTCGTCCTCCTGGACGATTCGCGACTTGAGCGCGACCGACATCCGGACAGCCCGAATCGTGGCCTCGGGGTCTCCTTCGAGAAGCGCGTCTGCATCGCGCTCGAGCATCGCGACCGATGCTTCGCAGTCGAGCCAGGCACTCTTGACCACTTCGGCAAGCCCCGACACGCGTTCGGCGTCTGGAAGCGTTGACAACGTATCGACATCACACAGCACGAACCGGGGTTGGTAAAATGTGCCGACCAGGTTCTTGCCGCGGGCGCGGTTGAACCCGGTCTTGCCACCGACCGAACTGTCGACCATCGAAAGGAGCGTGGTCGGAATCTGGCCGAGCGCCACGCCTCGAAGCAGGGTCGACGCCGCGAACGCGGTCAAGTCCCCGATGACACCGCCGCCGACCCCAATCACAATCGCGCGTCGATCGACTTCTCGTTCGAGCGCCGTGTCCCAGATCTTTTCCACGCTGTCGATCGTCTTGGTGGCCTCGGTCCCCGGCAGTCGGACTTCGATCGGCGTTTTGCCGACCGAAGCCAAGTTCGCCGCCGCCTCTTCTGGCCACGGTCGGTCGTCGTCTCCGTCGAACACCAAGACCGCATCCCCATCCGTCTGTGCAGCGGCGTACGGGCCGACGCGGTGGCGAATCCCGCGACCGACCTCGACCCCGTACGTGCGCAGCCCGAGCGGCACGACAATCGGGGCTCGCTCGCGAATCGCAAGAATCTCTTGGACGATGTCGACGGTGTCGGCCGACGCGGTGTCGACCGACCCGTGGGCTTCCGCGTATGCCGGCGCCCTCGCTTCGAGCAGTCGCGAGATGTCGGCCAGCGGGTCCGCGCCAAGCAGCGGTCGGCCGGCGCCATCCCCCACCCTGGCGGCAAGCGTCGATGGCGGAGCCGTGAGCGTCACGACGATGCCTTCGCGCAAGAGGGACTGACGGGTTGCGCTGTCGACCACCGTTCCCCCTCCAAGCGCCACGACGCCCACGGTCTCGGGCAGCGACTTCAACGCGTCGCGCTCGAGCGCCCGAAACCCGGACTCTCCCCGCTCGGCGAAAATTTCCGGGATGGTCTTGCCCGCCCGGGCCTCGACCTCGGCATCGAGATCGACGGCCTGGGTGTCGAGCGCTTGGGCAACCGCCGAGGCGACCGTGGATTTTCCGGCCCCCATCGGGCCCGAGAGGTACACACGCACGGGGGGAGCATACGAGGCACAGCCCATGGCGGCTACTCTGCGGCCGTCGTTGTGGCGTCGAGTCCTGTCTCGGTCGAGATGGGGTCCGTAGTGCTATGCTCTGCGCGGCATGCCGGTCGCCGATGCCTCCCCGAAGCCCGCACGATGGACCGTGCGAGAGGTGGTGCCTCTGTTCGTCGCCGCAGGCGTAGGGCTCGTCGTCGCCGACGGAGGGTTCGTCTTCGACGATCGGCACGCGCTCCACGAAAACCCCATCGTCAACGGCGAGGCACCCGTGTGGGAGGCCTTCGTTCGGGACTTCTGGGGCCGACCCGCGAGCATCGGCTTTACGACGTGGCGCCCCTTGATGCCCTTGGCGTGGCGGGGGCTCTGGGCGCTATCGCCGGACACGCCGTTGTCGTTTCATCTATTGAGCGCGTTGCTGCATGTCCTCGCGGTCGGTGCGGCGATGCACCTCCTGCGCCGCCTTCGGGCCTCAGCGGACGCTGCGTTCATCGTCGGACTCTTGTTTGCCGCCCATCCGCTCAACACCGAAGCGGTCAGCGCCGTCGTCGCCCAAGCGGACCTCACGGCGTTCACCCTCACGGTGACGGCGTGTGCCATCTCGCTGCGCACACCCGCCGCAAAGACAGGATGGGCCGCTGCTGCGGTCCTCCTGGTCGCGTCGCTCTTCAAGGAGTCCGCGTTGGTGTTCGCTCCGCTTGTCGCACTCCTTGGGGCACTCCAAGCGACAACGACGCGTGAACGCTGGCGAACGACACTGCCCGTTCTGCTCGTCCTCGCATGCGGCGTCGCATTCCAGCTATCGCTCCCCCGCGCACCCGGCATTCAGATGTTCACAGGCAACCTGGCGCACCAAGCCGACGGCTGGCTTCGGTTCTTGCTCGGCCTTCACAATGTCGGGCAATCGTTGGCGATGACCGTCTGGCCCTTCCCGATTGCGCCAAACCACGGCTATGCCGCGGTCGAGCTCGTCGCGGCGCGTCTCGTTCCATACGCGGTCGTTGGAGCGGTTCTCCTCGCCATCGGGATCCTCGGTGGTATCGCCGCCATCGTTCATCGCCGCCTCGACTGGATCACCGCCCTGTGCTTCCTGTACGCGCCCGCACTGCTGCAGTCGCACTGGTTCGCCCGCCTGATCACCGATCTGGCCGAACGCCTCCTCTATCCATCGGTCCTGGGGATCTCCATGATGGTCGCCTTCGGCCTCTTGCGCCTCGTGGAGTCTCGCCCCTGGCGCACGGCTTGGGCCGCGGGCTTCGCGATGGCGTTCTTCGCCGCGAGCTTCGCCCCGCGACGCGCCTGGACCGACACCGACGCCCTTTGGACCTACGCCGTTCACGTCGAGCCGCGCGCTGCCCTACACCATCACAACGTCTCCAACACCTACTTTCGCGCGAACGACGTCGCTCGTGGCGCCTACCATCGGCTCCGCTACACGCACTTCGTTCGGCAGTTCCCCGAACCGGTGGACTGGACGTCAATCGAGGAAAACCTCGCACTGCCACCCGACCAGCGGTTTGCGGCGCTTCCTGAGGACGTCCGCCCCGACGACCCCTGTCCCCTCGTCCGAGCGTTCGTTAAGGACGCCAGGCGCCACCCACCGCTGTACGACTACACGGTCGCCGAGTGGTCGACCCGCTACCACCAGTGCCTCACTTGGCCCGAGGACCGATGACTCGGGCTACTCCGGAAGTGCCAACGACCGGTTCACGATTCGTGGCGTCAGGAAGATCAGCAGCTCGTTCCGCATTTCGCTGAACCGGCGACGCTTGAAGAGCACGCCCAGAACCGGAATGTCGCCGAAGAACGGAACCTGGTCGATGTTGCGGCCTGTGTTCCGCGTGTAGATGCCGCCGATCACCGCGGTGTCCCCATCGTCGACGAGAAGCTGCGTCTGGGCTTCACGCTCGAGAATCGTCGGGTCGCCGTTGGCCCCGGTGTTACCAAAATCGGGCTCGTTTCGGGTGATGCGAACGTTCATCGCGACCGAGCCATCCGCGGTCACGTGTGGCGTGACGTTGAGCTCGAGCTTGGCCTCCTGGAAGGCGGTGTTCACGCCCTGGGCGCTCACCTGTGAGAACGGGATCAACGTACCCTGAGAAATCGAGGCTTCTTCGTTGTCGAGCGTCAAGACGCGCGGCGAGCTGATGATGCGCACCGAGCCAGCCGCTTCGGCCGCGCTCAAACGAACGTTGAGGTTGACGGCGCCGCTCAAGCTCCCGAGCGACAACCCAAGTGCACCACCTGAGCCGTTACCGGTGACCGCGGGCAAGTTGACCGCGAAGTTCGGATTGGCGACCGTCGGCGTGAACGGTGAGAGTCCTTGGGTCGGCGCGTTGTCGATCGGGACACCACCCGCAATCCCAATGTCTGAGGGGAACCGAAGCCCCGTCGGGTTGCCGGTGGCACTACTGAGCGTCGCCGAACCGCCCCACTGAATGCCGATGTCGCGCGAGTAGGTCGACGCGGCTTCGACAATGCGCGCCTCGATCAAGACCTGCGGAGTCTGCGTATCGAGACTGCGCACGAGATCTTCGACGTTGTCGAGCTGGCCGACAATGTCCCGCACGATGAGCATGTTGGTACGGTCGTCCACGGAGACCGACCCTCGCTCGCTCAACAATTCCCGAACCCGCGGCTGCAGATTCTGGGCTTCCGCGTAGCTCACCGGTACGAGGCGCGTCTCGAGGGGCGCGAGCTGCTCCTGCTGCTTCTGCCGAGCGATCGCAGCCTCGCGCTCCTGCTCGAGCTGCGAGAGCGGCGCCACACGAATCAGATTGCCCTGGCGAACCATCCCGAGCCCTTTGGCTTGGAGCACCACGTCGAGCGCCTGATCCCAAGGGACGTCCTTCATTCGGATCGTGACCGTTCCGGCGACGTTGTCGGCGGTGACCACATTGACGCCTCCAACTTCAGAGAGGAGTCGAAGGATGTTGTGGATATCCGCGTCCTTGAAGTCGAGGTCGATTCGTCGACCGGAGTACTTGCGGGTCTTGGTCCCGAGCTGCGCGGGCATCTTGCTCAGGAACCCTGCCACCTCGGGGCCGTCGACCTCCGCCGCATAGTCCTTCTCACGCGCGATCGTACGGGTTGAAGGGCGCTGCTCCACCAACTTGGGGGAGAACATCCAGACGATGCGTTTGCCGGACCGAATCGCGGTGCCCGACTCACCGTTCGAGCCGAACGCTTGGATGACCGCACGATCCCCGTTTTGGGAGAGCTCGATCGACGCGACGCTCGATCCGCTCGGCGCTTCGATTCTCCGCTTCGATCCCGACGAGAAATGCGCTCCCAAGACCTCGAGCCTTGGCGCTTTTCCGTCGCGCGTCGATACGCGAAACTCGACGTCACCTTCGACCTCGACCACCACGCGGTCGCGGCCGTTTTTCTTCTCGAGGCGGACCGAATCGATTTCGGCCCCCTCGCGTTTCGAAGGACGGCCCTTGTGACCCGAGTCGGACACGCCCTCGCCTCGTTGAAGCTTGACGGTGATCCGGCCGTGGGTCGCACGGGCATGATAGGTTGCCTTGCTGGTGAGGCTGAGCTCGATTCGCGCCCCCCGTGCCGTCGTGCTCGCGACCGTCCGGGAGACGAGCGCGTTGCTACCCAGCGTTTCGATTCCGTTCGAAGGAAGTGCAGCACGGTCGACATCGATCACGATGAGACGCCCGCCCTCGCGCGCGCGAACCGCGTACTGCGGCTCATCGAAGGCACCTTCGATCGAAACCTGCGCTTGATCGCGGGCTCCGTTGATTTGAACTCGGTTGATTTCGGGTCCGAGTGCCTGAGCAACAGTGCCCGACGCGATCGTTGCTCCCAAGGCTATAGCCAGACCCCAATGAATACGCATTCCTGACTCCTCTGCCAGCTCGTTAATCATCGAACGGCGGAGAGTGCCCGCGCAAGAAAACGACCGGATTCTTTCCGGTTTGTTTTATTGGGGGTCGCTCGTCTGCGCTGCGAGCGGCATCGGTTGCCCGCCTTCGTGCAACGGCATCACGCGCGTGAGCGGTGGCTTGTCCGGAGAAGACGGGTCTTCGCGTGTGAGAACGACGGAACCTGCACGGATCCTATCCACACGCCAGTTCAGTGTGACTGCCATTCCCTCTCCGCCTCCGGTCTGAACGACTTCGGGGCGACCGATGTAGTCCCCACGGCGGACCACATGTCCCACCGAAGCGGTGTCTGTAAGCATTGCACGCGGCGTCGCGATGCCCGTGACGATGGCGATGAGCTTCATCTCGTCGAGACTCGTGCTCGGCATGAGGACGCGACGCTGTGCGGGTGCGGCCGCCTGCGCCTTGAACGCTCGTGCGTACGACCGGAATGGGTCGCGATTCTGAACGTCGAGCTCACTGAAATCGTCGTCCGAGAACACGTGGGACTGGGCTTCCCGTGCCGCGGCCGCCTTGGCGGCCTGCACCTCTTCCGGAGTCGGTGGTTTCTTTTCCTCGGTGCTCCCGGTCAAAAACCCCTTGAACTCTTCTTCGTCTTCTCCGCCTCCACAGCCGACCGCGCCGATCAGTGTCAGGCACGCTACCAGGAACCAGAATCTCATGAACACCCCCGTCACCATGTCACTCCCTTAGTTCGGAGGCCGTCGGTACGTCGTCGCGCGAACGTCGACGTTGACGACCACCTCCCCTGACGGCAGCTGCCGCGGTTGGGTCATTCGGATGTTTTCCATGCTGATCGCGCGATCCAGCTTGCTGACGTTGTAGAAGAACTTGCCGAGCTGGTGATATCGGCCCGTGAGCGCAAGAACGACCGGGATTCTCGAGTAGAGCTCTTGCCGCTGCTCCGGCCGAGGCTCCACCAGTCGAATGGTCAGACCGCTCAACTCGGCAACCCGGTTGAGGTCTTGGAGGAATGCTGCGATCTCGGCGTCCTCTGGCAGGATCCGTCGGTTCTGCCGGTCCGCGACCTCCCGGTTCGAAAGCTCTTGCGTGAGTTCGAGGTATTGCTTCTCTCGCCGCTCCGCATCGCGGATCTGGCTCTGCAGCTGGGTCTTCTGCTGCTTCGACGCCTCGAGCTGACCGCTGATGCTGCTGTACACGATGGCGTAGTACGCGGCGCTCAAGAGCGCGAGGACCAGCACGACCCCGAGTGCCTTCGCCCAAACGGGCAAACCGAGGAATGTATCTTCGAAGTCCGCCATATCAGTACTTCACCCTGCAGGTAATATCGAAGCCCACGGTCTGAAGGCCAGTTTCCGGGTCGAGCGCCGAACGGGTGCGTTGCAGCGTCACGTCCTCGTAAATCTCACTGAGCGTGAGCCGGCGAAGAAACTCAGCCACGTCTTCGTTGGAACGCCCCATCCCCTCGATCTTGCACTCGCGCTCGATCTCTTCGAACCGCGTGAGCCAGAGGCGTCTGACGTCCCAAGACTCGTTGTACCCTGCGAGGGGGTTGTCCTGTCGCATGCGCTCGAGCTCTTCGGGATTGATGGTGGGTCCGCCTGGGTCGCTCAACACTCGCGAAAGCTCCATCACGGCTCGTGTCGGACCACGCCGCGCCCGCTCGAGCTCCTGCACGACTTGCTCAAGCCGCCGGCTCTTCTCGAGGCGCCCTTCGACTTCGGCAAGCCCACTTGTCTTGCCCTGCAACTCGTTGCGGCGAGCCTCGAGTGTCTTGTTCTCTTCGGCCAAGGTGCCGAGGTCCGCGCTTTGCACGAAGTAGAGGACCCCAAGAACCGCAAGCCAAATCGCGATGGCGCCACCGTAGACCGCACCCCACATCCCCAAGCTGAGGTCGGAACTCGGCATCGGAGAAGCCGCGGCACGACGCGCGCGGCGCTTCTTGTCGGTTGGCAGCAGATTGATGCGAACCATCAGTTCCGCTCCCGTTCTTTGCGAAGCGCGAGGCCGATACTGACCACCGCCTGCGAGCCGCGCCCCTGCAGGTCGGCGACCGCTTGCTCGTCGACGTCGGCCACCCGAGTGGGGTCGAGGACCTCCACGGGAACTTGCGAGCGCCCCTCGATGATGTCGAGGAGTGCCTGCACGTTCGCGGTACCGCCCGAAACATAGACCCGGGACAACTCTCGATCCCCGCTCGTCGCGAGATAGAAGTCGAGAGAGCGCTGGATCTCGCCGGCGAGTTGCTCGACCGCTTGGTTGACGATCTCGGGCACTTCGCGGGGCACGATGCCGCGGCCTTCGCCGCCGCACTTGTATGACTCGGCTTCGTCGCGGTTGATCCCGAGTTGCCGCTGAATCTCTTCGGTAATGCCGTTGCCGCCGTTCGCGATGTCGCGCGTAAACGCGGTCGTCCCGTCCGCCAGGATATTGACCGTGGTGGTCGCGGCCCCCACGTGAACCAGCACGATGGTTTGATCGGGTTGCGCCACGCCGTAGCCCATCTCGTACACGTTTTGAACGGTGAACGCGTCGAGGTCGACCACCATCGGACGAAGTCGAGCTTCCATCGCTAGGTTGGTGAGATCGGTAATCTCTTCCTTTTTGGCCGCGACCAACAGCACGTCCATTTGACCATGGTCGGTGCGCTCGTGAAGCACCTCGTAGTCGACGTGCACCTCTTCGAGGTCGAACGGGATGTGCTGCTCGGCCTCCCAGTTGATCTGCTCTTGCAGCTCGCCCGCGGTCATCAACGGCATGGTGATCTTCTTGATGATCACGCTGTGTCCGCTGGCCCGCAGGGCGATATTGCGCCGCTTGGAGCGGGAGAAGAGCTTCTCGAGCCCCTCTACGACCGCGCCCGAATTGATGATGTGCCCGTCGACGATGGTCTCGGCGGGCAATGGGTGGAAGCCGAAACGCGTAATCGTACGCGCTCCCTTACGCCCCTCTTTGATTTCACAAACTTTAATCGAGCTCGAACCGATATCGACGCCGATTAAGTTCTTCCCCTCCGCCGCCATGCAGGTGCATCACTCCTCCTCGCCGAACACGCGTACACGGTCGGCGAGCCTCAGACCCAAAGCTTCGAGAATCTTTCGTTTTGTGTCCATCCGACATCCAAAACCCTTCTCGACGCGATCGATCGTCAACACCGATAGGTTCGCGCGACGAGCCAACTCCGCCTTCGACATCATGCGCTCGATCCGAATCTTGCGAACATTGTTTGGCTTGTTGCCACTCTTCTTGCTCGCT
>JBCCHE010000021.1:0-80718 GCA_039028875.1 Myxococcota bacterium
GCCAGTTCTGCAAGTTGTTCTTCCATGATCTCTCACCTCTTAGTCATGGCCGCGGCGCACCCAACGGCAGCGGCACGGGGGGATCTATGGCTGCTCTCCATTTCCACTTTGTTTCGCCGAGACATCGGTTTGGGAAAAACAGACCGTCCGATCGACAGCTTGCGCGCGATCAAAGGGCACCCCATGCTCGAGACGTGGGTGATTTCCCGCATTTGGCCTATGGGACGCCTCGCAAACTGCCGCGTCCCGAGAGCCTTCCGGGGAGGGTCGTCGTCCTGGACGTCGCTTTCGCCGCGAACGCCGGCGGTGCGAGCTACGAGAAGGTCACTCTCCCTTTTATAGAGGGCTTGGGGCCTCGCCTGGCCATGTGGATCGACCATCACGATCACGATCGCCACGCGGATTTCCGGGACGATCCGCGGTTTATCCTCCGGACCAAGGCCGAGCATGGTGCCTGCCCAGAGATGGTGACCCCGGCCCGTGTGGCAGCGGCCGGCGTGGTCGACACGGTGTGCTGCCACGTCGACTTTGACGGCCTGTGCTCTGCGGCGAAATGGATTCGACAAGGCGTCGAGCCGTACGAAGGGGCCGACGCCGATGCCCATGCGATCGACACCCGGCTCGGCGAGCCGAGTGAACGCGGCCGGGTCCTCGATCGTGCGCTCCGGGCCAGGCCTCGGGACGAAGGGTTGCGCGGCCTGATGGTCCGATTCCTCGTCGATGGCGCCGACGATGCCGCGATGTATCGCGAGTTCAAGCGCTACGCGGCGGGTCTCGAGGCGATGGAGCGCGAGTCCAAGCGCCTGTCCGCGCGCTACGTCGTTCACGAGCGACTCGCGATCTGCGATGCCACACGTCGAGACGGCCCCTACGACAAGACCGCTCTCCTCTTACTTGGGCAAGAGCTTGCTCCGATTAGTCTCGTGCACGACGAGTCGACCGTCACCGTGGCCGCCCGATTTGACAGCGGCATCGATCTCGTGAGCGCGCTTGGGCTCAACGGGGGAATGCCCACACGCGTGAGTGTCGCCGCCAAGCGGCTGAACGAAGTCGTCGAGCGCCTCACCAGGGCCTGACGATCACCCGATAAACCCCAATCGAAACCGCGAGCCGTGGAGGGATGCCCGGCGATTGGTTATTCTTAAACCGATGGACCTATCGCTTGCCTATCTCGAGGGTTTGCCCAAGACCGATCTTCACGTGCATCTTGATGGTTCGCTTCGCCTCGAGACGATGCTCGACCTCGCGGACGCTCAAGGGATCGCGCTTCCGGCGACGGATACTGAGGGGCTGGCCAAAGCGCTTCATTGTGGTGAGAACACCGGTTCGCTCGTCGAATACCTGAAAGCCTTCGACATCACCTTACAGGTCCTGCAGGAAGCCGACGCGCTCTACCGCGTGGCCTACGAGCTCTCGGAAGACGCGGCCGCCGACAACGTCCGATACATGGAAGTCCGGTACTCGCCGATGCTCCATACCCGTGGCGGCCTTCGCCTCACGACGGTCGTCGAAGCGGTGCTGGCCGGGCTTTGGGATGCCCAAAAAGATCACGGCGTCGTGGCAAACGTCATTCTTTGCGGCATTCGGAACATCTCTCCCGAATCCTCGTTCGAAATGGCGCAGCTTGCGGTCGCCTACAAGAACCGCGGCGTCGTCGCGTTCGACCTTGCAGGGGCCGAGTACGACAACCCCGCCAAGCACCACCTCCGCGCTTTCAAGCTCGTACGAGACAACAACATCGCGGTGACGATCCACGCGGGCGAAGCATACGGGCCAGCCTCGGTGCACCAGGCGATTCACGTCTGTGGCGCCCATCGAATCGGACACGGCTGCCGTCTTCGTGAAGACGGCGATCTTCTTCACTATGTCAACGATCACCGCATCGCGCTCGAGTGCTGCCCGTCGTCGAACGTGCAAACCGGGGCGGTCAGAGACCTTCGGACTCACCCGCTCAAGCTCTATCACGACCTCGGTCTGCGGGTGACGATCAACACCGACAACCGGTTGATCACCGACACCACCGTGTCCAACGAGCTATGGCTTTGCCACACACACATGGGCCTCGATCACGACGATATTCGGCGCGTGATCATCAACGGGTTCAAAGCCGCGTTTCTGCCATTCCACCAGAAGCAGACGATGGTGAGGGCTGTTTCTCAGGAGCTCGCCAACGCAGAACGGGCTTACGTGCAGCGCGCGTCTCGTCGAGACGACGCAAGCGTGTGATCTGCGGAGCCGACTTGACGAGCTCGGGTTCCGATACGGCCTCGTCGCTGATTGTCGCCATGACTTCGATGAACTCGTCTAAGGTCTGCGGCGCTTCGGTTTCGGTAGGTTCGATGAGCATCGCGCCCTTGACCACGAGCGGGAAGTACACCGTTGGCGGGTGGAACCCGTAGTCCATCAGCCGCTTGGCCACGTCCATTGTGGTGATCCCCGTATCCCTGAGGTGCCGGTCGCTGATGACCACTTCGTGCATGCAAGTCTTGTCGTAGGCGACGTGCCATCGCTCGGAGAGACCGACCCTGAGGTAGTTGGCATTGAGGACCGCGAGCTCCGTGGCCCGCCGAAGGCCCTCCGCCCCCATCTCTCGCAAGTAGGCGTAGGCTCGCACCATCATCCCGAAGTTGCCCTGGAACGACCGAAGCCGACCCACGGTGTGCGGCCGGCGGCCGTAGTCGACCACGTAGCGGTCACCCTCGCGCTCGACCACGGGGACCGGTGCATAGGGATCGAGGAGCCCCTTATACCCGACCGGACCGCAGCCCGGACCGCCGCCGCCGTGCGGGGTAGTGAACGTTTTGTGGAGGTTGAACTGCATGACGTCGATACCGAGATCGCCCGGGCGCGCCTTGCCCATCAGGGCGTTCAAGTTGGCGCCGTCTCCGTAGACCAGTCCTCCACTTGCATGCACGAGCTCGGCGATCTCGTGTATGTGGCTTTCGAAGAGGCCGACCGTATTGGGGTTGGTGATCATCAGGGCGGCGACATCGTCATCGATGAACGGTGCGAGATCCGCAGCCGTGACGATACCAGCGTCACCGACAGGAAAGGGAACTGCCTGAAGGCCGTTGAGGGCACATGACGCAGGGTTCGTCCCGTGCGCGGTGTCTGGGATCAGCACCTTGCGGGGGTCCCGCCCTTGGGCCTTGTGATGGGCGCGTATCATCATCAGGCCCGTGAGCTCGCCCTGTGCGCCGGCTGCCGGATGCAGCGAAACGCGATCCATTCCGCAGACTTCGGCAAGCCCGCGCTCGAGGCGCCACATCAGCTCGAGCGCGCCTTGGGTCGCCTCGTCCGGCATATACGGGTGAAGGTCCGCAAAGCCGGGAAGCCGCGCGGCCCACTCGTTAACCTTGGGGTTGTACTTCATCGTGCACGAGCCGAGGGGGTACATGCCGGTGTCGATGGCAAAGTTCTGCTGGCTCAGCCGAACGTAGTGTCGAACGGCCTCCGGTTCCGACACCTCGGGGAGGGCGGCCGCACGCGTTCGCGTCATCGAACCCAGCACGCTGGCTGGGTCGACGTGGGGCAGGTCGTCGGCCGACAAGGAGGCCGCGGTGCGATCCGGAGACCCTTGCTCGAAGATGAGTGGTGACTGATACGAGAGACCGGTGGTAGCCGAGCGGGGCATAGCGTTGTGCGCTAGCAAACTAGTGGATCTCTAACCGCCCGCAAGCGATTGACCCGCTGCCGCGAAAGTCTTGCTGAGGCTCTCGATCGCGCCGGGGTCCTTTTCGAGGCCATTGAGGTAGGGGAGCTCAGTCCACGGCGCTTCGACGCGTTCGCGCACGCGCCGGATCGCCTTGTGCTGGACAGTCTCCCGAAGCACGCGTCGTCTTCCTGCGATAGCCATGTCCAGTACGTCGGATTCCGATCCGATGATTCCGGGGAGCTGTTCGATGGCGCTGCGCTCGTCGCCCTCGAACAATACATCCAACACTCGATTGATCACGAGATGAAGGATCGGGATCTTGAGTTCGTGCGTCAACGCACCCGAGAGCTCGATCGTCTCACTGACCGGCATGTATTCGGGCAAGGTGACGACAATCGCGCCGGCCCGGGCAGGGTCCCGCAGGAGCTCGACCGCCCGGGCCGCGTCGCGGCGGAGGATTCCAGGCGGAGCCACACTTTCGATCACGAAAGGGACGCGAAGCATGTCGAGCGCGTGGCCGGTTGCTGGCCCGTCGACAATCACGAGCTCGTAGTCGGGCTCTCCGCGTGGCGGCGAGGCGTGGTAGAAGGCCTTGCCGAGCATCGACCAGGCTTCGAGGCCAGGGGTCCCTTTCAGGAAGGCACGGACGAGCCGGTTCCCGAAGAGCGCATTGTAGACCGATCGCACCTTGAGAATCATCATGCCGTACTCTTCGAGAGACGCATCGGGATTCATGTTTACGGCGTCCAGGTTCTCTCGGAGCTGCACGATGTCGGCGCCGATCGGATCGGTGTCGAGGATGCGGCTCACACGCTCTTGCGCGTTCACCATGGCAAGGAGTACCTTCTTGCCGCGGCGACTTGCCTCGAGGGCGAGCGCAGTCGCCACGGTAGTCTTGCCGACGCCACCCTTGCCCACGACGAACAGGAAGCGTCGGTCGAAGAGATTCATCTGCGCCGTCTTTAGCGGTGTGCCGCTAGCCCGGCAAACCGACGCCGATCCGCGCTGCATCACCGCCGAAGGGAGGCTGACGGGTGCCGGGCCTCATGCTAGCTTTCAAACCGATCATGAGCAGAGCACGGCAGTCGGGCAGCTCTACCGTGTGGGCGCTGCTCTTGTTCAGCACCCTCGTCCTGTTTGGGGCTACCCTCTACGCGATCTTCGTGTTGGCCCCCGTCGAGCAACAGATGGGGATCGCCCAGAAGATCTTCTACTTCCACGTCCCGAGTGCGTACGCGATGTACATCGGGTTTGGCACCTCTGCCGTGGGCAGCTTGCTCTACCTCATCAAGCGGGACGCCAAGTGGGATGCGGTCGGGGTTGCTGGCGCAGAGGTGGGTTTCCTCTTTTGGCTCATCGTGATCCTCACCGGGCCGTTGTGGGCCCGAAAGGCGTGGGGCGTCTGGTGGACGTGGGACCCGCGTCTAACCACCACGCTCCTTGCCGGTATGATCTTCGCCGCATACCTTGCGCTTCGGTCGATGGGTGAAGCGGGAGAGGTCGAGAAGCGGTTCGCCGCTGGCCTCGCGATTTTTGGTCTCATCGACCTGCCGCTGATCCACTACAGCGTTCAGCGTTGGCGGGGGGTTCACCCAACCGTTATCACCGGCAAGGGCGGCGGTCTCGAGTCGGAGATGTACGTCGCACTGGGTTTGAGCTTCGTGGCTTTCACCGGGCTTGCCATTCTCCTGCTGTGGGCTCGGATCACGGTCGAACGCCAGCGGGCCCGAACCGCGCACCTCCGGTTCGAGTTGATGCACCAATGAAAAGGAATTTCATGCGCGCTCCAGTCATCGCGTTCGCGACCGCCATGGCCATCCTCTCGCCTCCACTCGTAAACGCACAGGCGCCCGATGAGCCCGCGGCCACGACAGAATCAGCAACGGACGATCCAGCGGACGAGAGGGCGGCACAGTTCGTCGGCGTCACTGGCGCCGAGACCGAACGCATCCCAGGGGGCACGCTCATGCTCGCGGCGTACGCGATCGTTTGGATCCTTCTCTTCGGATACCTGTTTCGCATGCGCATGATGCAACGCCAGACCGCCGACGAGCTTCGCCGTCTCGGCGCCGAGATCAAGGCTCCAGGAGGTTCCTGATTGCCGTCGATCGCTCACATCATCTACATCCCAGGGATCCTGCTGGTCGGGTTTGCACTGGGGTTTCGTATGGGCGCCCGCGCAGTGCGGGCCGAACTCGAGCGCCGCGAGCAGGAACGACGACGCTAGTGAAGAGGTAACATCATGCTGGATTTTGAACTCACGCCCGAACAACGAACGCTCGTCGATGAGACCAGGCGTTTCACGCGGGAAAAGATCATCCCCGTGGCGGCGGCTGCTGACAAGACCCACGAGTTTCCGAACGACGTATTCAAGGAGGCGTGGGAGCTCGGCCTCGTCGGCCCCAACATCCCCGAGGAATACGGTGGGCCAGGGCTGACCGAAGTCGACAACGTGCTTCTCACCGAAGAGCTGGCCTTTGGATGCACGGGTATCCAAACGAGCATGACCGCCAACACCTTGGCGGCGACCCCCATCCTGATCGCAGGCAACGAACAGCAGAAGAAGAAGTACCTCGGGATGCTGACAGCCGAACCGGTGTTTGCGTCTTACGCGGTCACCGAATCGGTGGCTGGAAGTGACTCTGCCGGGATTCAGACCCGCGCGCGTAAAGATGGCAACGACTGGATCATCAACGGCGAGAAGATCTACATCACCAACGGCGCTTGGGCGCGCTGGTACGTGGTGTTCGCAACGGTGGACCCTTCGCTCCGCCATGGCGGCATCATGGGCTTCATCATCGATCGCGACGCGACCGGCGTCAGCGTCGGGAAGACCGAAGACAAACTTGGCCAGCGCGCGAGCAACACCGCAGTGATCAACTTCGAGGACGTCCGAGTCAGCTCGGCCAATGTTCTCGCGGAGCAGGGTCATGGCTTCAAACTCGCGATGCAGACCTTCGATCGGACCAGGCCGGACATCGGAGCCGGTGCTTGTGGGCTCATGCGGCGTGCGATGGAGGAGTCGATCGCATACGCCCTCGAACGCAAGACGTTTGGTGTTCCGATCGCGGAGCACCAGATGGTGCAGGCGATGATCGCCGAGATGGGGATTCGTTACGAGGCGACCCGCCTACTGGTGTGGAAAGCCGCGTGGCAGGTCGACCACGGCGGTCGCAACTCGCTGGTCGCCTCGTACAGCAAGGCTTTTGGCGCCGATAGCGCCATGCAGGTCGCCACCGACGCCGTCCAGGTCTTTGGTGGCAATGGGTACATCACCGAGTACCCGGTCGAGAAACTGATGCGCGACGCGAAGATCCTCCAGATCTACGAAGGTACCTCACAGATCCAGAGGATGGTCATTGCGAAGAACCTCTTCGCGGGAGTTCGCTAGCCTCCTGCTGGCAGCGGCGTTGGTCGCCTCGGCCGCTTCCGTCGAGGCGGAGCCGTCGTCTGCGGACGCTGGGACCGCGCCAAGGGTCGCCGACGGGGCGCCGCCGAACTCGTTCGCCGGCGCCGAAATGTCCGCCGACGAGCTTCTCGAGGCGCTTGCGACCTCACGGTCCCGTCAGTTCAAACCCGTCGGACACACCTCGATCCTCTTTCGCATGCGGACGGAGTCCAGGGTGACCGCCGGGTTCAAGGTCGAGAGCCACGGGAGTCATCAGGGCTATCGATCCGAGATTGCGGCGTATCGAGTTAGCCGGCTTCTTGGCCTCGATACGGTCCCGCCGACCGTCTTCCGCCAGGCGACGCGACGAGAGATCAAGTCTCGCTTCCATAAGGAGAAGACTGCACGGTGGAAGGCCGTTGCGAACGCGACGGTTTGGCGAGACGACGGGCTCGTCGACGGCGCCGCTTCCTTTTGGATCAAGAACCCGAAGCGCGGGCTCGCCTCGCAGCGAGGCGCGTGGCAAGCCTGGCTCCGGGTCGACATGCCGATCCCCGCGGAAAGCGCCGATCTCGCCCGCGATCTTTCCTCGATGGTCGTCTTCGACTTCCTGGTCGCAAACTGGGATCGCTACAGTGGCGGCAACCTGTTGAAGAGCCCGGGCGGAGACCGGGCGATTCTCATCGACCACGACGCCGCGTTCTCGCGAATGAACGAACCCCTCTATCGCCGGATGCTCGACGAACTGATGCGCACGGAGCGCTTCTCAGCGGCACTCATGGAGCGTCTTGCCGCGCTTGATGCAGAGGCCATCGAGGTCGAGCTCGCCGAGGATCCGAGTCACGCCAAAGAGGCCTTGTTGAACGAAGCTCAAATCGAGGCCCTCCTCGATCGCCGCGAGACCGTGCTTTCGCACGTGGCCGCGCTGATCGACGAGCATGGCGCCGATCGAGTGCTCTTCTTTCCTTGAGTTCGGGCCCGTGGTAGGACACCCCGAATGGCCAAGCCTGAGGTGATCGACGCGGAAGAGTTGGGTCAGGCGCTCGGCCTCATCGTCCACGACCTCCGCAATCCCGCCGCGACCATCACGGCCAATGTCGACTTCCTCGAAGAGGTTGGCCTGGCGGACACCGACTCGGACGAGGCGCTTCAAGACCTCAAGCTCGCCGTCCGGGAGCTGCGGCGTGGTCTCGACCTCGTCGCGTGGATCAGCCGCTGGTTGAGCGGCCAGATCCCCCTCGAGGCCGCCAATGGGGATGCGGGGGTGTTTCTTCAACGACTCGAGCGAGAGGATACCCCGGTGCCGATCGAGGTGGAGGTCGATGCTTCGGGGCAGCTCTACGCCCAGGGCGCCCAGGTGGCGTTCGAGGTGGCGAGTCTCCTTCTCCACAACACGGCGGCGAACGTCCTCGACCCCAAAGCCACCATTCGCGTGTTCGAATCGGACAGTCGCGTCGTCATCGAGGTCGAGGACGCCGGCGAGGCGATCGCAGAAGAACTCCGCAGTGGCGCCTTCCTCCTCGAGGGCCAAAAAGCCCTCAAGGGCCGCCTCGATGGCCGGTATAGCCGCTTTGTCGGCCTCTTCGCGGCTGCGGTCGTCCTTGAAGGGGTCGGGGGCACCATCGAAGCCGATGGGCACAATGGCGCCGCGATCTTCAGGATTCGCCTTCGTCAGGCCCGTCCGACTCGCCCTCCGCAGGGTTGAGGGTGCCGCGCCATGCCTCGAGGCGCGCTCCGATCGTCGCCTCGAAGCCCGCATCTTTCGGCTTGTAGTAGCGGCGGCCGAGAAGCGCCTCGGGGAGGTATGTCTCCCCCGGGCTGTGCCCGCCCTCGTTGTGGGGGTAGCGGTAGCCCGAGCCGTAGCCCCACGATTCCATCGCCTTGGTGGCCGCGTTCCTCAGCTTGAGCGGGACGGGGAGGGCGCCCAGTTCCCGAACGTCCGACTGCGCCTCCCGCCAAGCCTCGTACGAGGCATTGCTCTTCACTGCGGCCGCGAGATAAGCGCAGCACTGGGCCATCGGGTGAATCCCCTCGGGCATGCCGAGCCGGCGAAACGCCGCGTCGGCATCGACCGCGATCGACAGTGCCCTCGGGTCGGCGTTTCCGATGTCCTCGCTCGCGAAGATCAGCATGCGCCGAAGCACGAACAGGGGATCCTCGCCCGCCTCGAGCATCCGCATCATCCAATATATCGCCGCATCCGGGTCACTTCCCCGGAGCGACTTGATGAACGCGCTCACGACGTTGTAGTGCTCCTCGCCCGACTTGTCGTAGAGCAGCGTCTGGGTGGCGAGCGCCTCTTGGACCATCTCCGGCGTGACAAGCTCCGCGTTCGCGGACTTCGCGAAATCAGACGCCAACTCGAGTGTCGAAAGCGCCCTTCGCGCGTCCCCACGGGCGTGGGACGCGATCGCTGCGATCGCGTCCGAATCGATACGCACGTCGAGACCAGCCGTCTCGAGGGCGCGATCCATCAGCCGGGTGAGGTCCGCCGGTTCGAGTGGCTTGAGGTCGAACACGCGCGCACGGGAAAGCAGCGCCGAGTTGACCGCGAAGGACGGGTTCTCCGTGGTTGCGCCGATCAGGGTGACCGTTCCGTTCTCGACGTGCGGAAGGAGCGCGTCTTGTTGCGCCTTGTTGAAGCGATGGATCTCATCAACGAACAAGATCGTCTTTTTTTCGTAGTAGCTCTTCTGCTCTTTGGCGGCGGCGATCACTTTGCGCAGCTCCGGCACGCCACCGAGTACCGCGCTGAACGGGACGAAGATCGCCTGTGTTTCGTGGGCCACCACGTTGGCGATGGTGGTCTTTCCGGTGCCTGGCGGCCCCCATAGAATCATCGACGGGATGCGGTCCGCCGCGATCGCCCGTCGGAGCAGGTGTCCTTCGCCGAACAGGTGCTCCTGGCCGACGATTTCCGAGAGCCGAGTTGGACGCATTCGGTCCGCGAGGGGCGCGTTCGATTCGGCCTGGCGCTCGAAGAGGTCCACCCCGGCCTCTCAGCGCAGGATCCGGAGCCGCTTCGGGCCTTCGCCCTCTGGGGCCGTGTCTCCGCCTCCTCGCTCGAAGTGCTCGACTGCGATCTTCTCCGCGAGGGCGTTGGCGATGTCCGAGAACACCTGGCCGGCCGGCGAGGACGGGGCGGCTTGAACGACCGGCGTACCTTGGTCTCCCCACTCGCGGACCTTCGGGTCGATGGGCACCTGGCCGAGGAGGGGCGCGTTGGCGAACTCAGCGATGCTTTGACCGCCTCCGCTGCCGAAGAGCTCGTGGGTCACGCCGGCGGTGTCCACGAAGTGGCTCATGTTCTCGACGACACCGAGAACGGGGACGTTGAGCTTCTGGCACATCGACACCGACTTATACACGTCTTGGAGCGCCACTTCCTGCGGCGTGGTGACGATGATGGCGCCGGTGATCTTGAGCTTCTGGGCGATGGTCAGGGCCACGTCTCCCGTTCCCGGGGGCATGTCCAACACCAGATAGTCGAGTCCGCCCCAGTCGACGTCCGAGACGAATTGCTGAAGGGCCCCGTGAAGCATCGGCCCTCGCCAAACCACCGCTTGCTTTGGGTCCTCGAGCAAGAACCCAATGCTCATCAGTTTGAGCCCGAAACGTTGGAGCGGTTGGATGCGCTTTCCGTCTTTTGAGGTCGGGTGCCCCTCGATCCCCAGCATCGTCGGAAGGGAAGGGCCATAGATGTCGGCATCGAGGAGCCCCACTCTCGATCCAAGCCGGCGAAGGGCGAGCGCGAGATTCGTCGCCACGGTGCTCTTGCCGACACCGCCTTTGCCACTCATGACGAGGATGACGTTTCGGACTTCGGGGATCGGGTCAGCGCTGGTGGTCTCACGCGTTGGAACGTCGACCTTCAACTCCACCTCGACGAAGTTCACGCCAAGCGGTGCGACGGCTGTCCGCACGCGTTCTTCGAGTGCTCGACGCACTTCCTCTGATGGCGAGCTGACTTTGATTTGCGCCAGGACGCGGTCGTCCTCGAGGCGAGCGTCGAGCAAGGTTCCGAGGTCGCCAAGCGACTTACGGAAAATTGGGTCTTCTACCTGGCGAAGCGCCTGGACAACTGATTCGAGGGTCGTTGACCCCATCGATACCTCCCGCGGCGGAAACCGAGTTCTCCTAAGACGGCAGCCGAACCTCGTCAAGCGGGACAAACATCGCGTCAATTGAGGGGGGCCGGTTATCCTCGCGCCGTGTCGTTCCTCGAGCAACGCTACGCGGCGCCGTTTGCCATCTTCGTCGTATCGGCTGCCGTCTATGGCGCGGTCTCTGGGTCTCGCCTCGTTTCCGCGTCTCCCAACAATCACTACTCGCACCTCGCCCAAGCGTGGCTCGACGGCCGCCTTGATCTTGGGACGCGTCCCCAAGGGACCAACGACTGGGCCTGCTTCGACACGACGATGCGTCGTTCCTGTCCCCCCCGGTACGACACGTCCGCCGCAGACGCCCCGTCGAGGTATCGATGGTTCGTCTCCTTTCCGCCGCTCCCCGCCGTTATCGTGTTGCCGTGGGTGGCGATCTTTGGGGTCTCGGTTTGGGATCACATTTTGTGGGTGTTGATCGCAGGCACGGTCCCCGCGATCTTCTTCGTCTTCCTTCGGAGGCTACGCAGGACAGGGGTGACGGACAGGCGCCAGTTCGAGGATCTCCTCGTCACCGCGCTGCTCGCCTTTGGCTCCGTGTTTTTCTTCGTTGCGGTCCAGGGAAGCGTTTGGTTCGCGGCGCACGTCGTCGGGACGGCGCTCGTCTGTGCCTATCTTCTATTTGGCTGGGGCGCGCGATCGCCTGGATTGGCGGGGTTGGCACTTGGGTTGGCGTTTCTGAGCCGCCCGGCGACGATCTTTCTCGCGCCGTTCTTCATGATCGAGGCTATGGGTCGCGTTCGCGCGCGAAGAGCAGAATCGAACCAGAGTGACGCCCTTAGCCTCGCGCTTCCATTCGCCCTGCCGCTCATCGGCTGTGTGGCGCTTGCCATGTGGCACAACTTTGCGCGGTTCGGTGACGTGTTCGAGTTTGGCCATCGCTATCTCCAGATCCGCTGGCGCACGCGGATCGAGACCTGGGGGCTGTTCGATCTCCACTACCTTCCAAGAAACCTCGCCGTCTTCTTCGGATCGATGCCGACCCTTTCGACCGTCCCCCCGTTCATTCGCGTCAGCCCGCACGGCCTGGCGCTTTGGCTCACGACCCCCAACCTGCTGTGGAGCTTCTTCCCAGCGCGCCTGGATCGTTCGGTCGTCGCCCTGTGGGCCGCGATCCTTCCCACCGCACTCTGCACGCTCCTGTACCAGAACACCGGCTTCGTTCAGTTCGGCCCGAGGTTCGCCCTCGATTACCTCCCCCTCCTGCTCACCCTGGTTGCCCTCAGCCGCCCCCGATTCGGCCCCCTCTTCTACACCTGCACCCTCTTCGCCCTAGCCCTCAACGCCTTCGGCGCCATCGGGGTCACTCCGCCCCCCTAAAAACCGAGCCATCTCAGCAACTTGCAGCCCGCACCGCGAAAACCCGAGTCCGGCCCCGCCGGCGTCTCTCGGTCTACCCGCCGCGTTCGAGCAGTTCGCGCGCGAGCGGACTCGCCGGTCCCTCCGGTCGGAGCATCCGTTCGATGCCGGCCCGACCCGCCACAGTTTGCAGCGCCTCGAGTTCTCGACGAGCCAACGTTGGTTCGCCGCGGCCAGCGAAGATATGCGCTTGGACCCAGCGGTGTGAGGCCTCGAGCGACGGGTTCCCGGTTGTTTCCTGAGTCCCAAGCTTGGCCGCCGCGCCGTCGGGGTCGCCTGTGACCGCCAGGATCAACGCCTCCATCGCCACGAGCCAGATCTCCACGTTGGGGTCGGCCGGCCTCGCGATCGCCCCGATCGCCTCGCGAGCCGCGTGCGTGTCGTCGAACTGAAGCTCGCACGTCGCGAGTGCTTGATTGCGAAGCACCGCCTGAGCCGCGTCGAGTGCCTGTGGATCCACCGACCGAAGGTGCTCCCGTGCTTGCGCCCAAAGCGACCGTTGCGTCAGGGGCCCAGTCGCCATCAGAACCAGCGAAGCGTAGAGCGCAGGGTCACGGTGTTCCGTCTTGCGGAGGAGCTTCTCGAGCGCCTCGCGCGCTGTGGTGCCGTCCTCAGGGTCCGCGAGCCGCTGGCAAAGGAGCGAAAGCCCCCGGACCTCCCGCAACCTCCGAACCGAGCTGAAGAGTAAGCCGCCGCCACCGAGCAACGCGATCGCACCGCTCGCGACATCAAGCTGCTCGGGGGTGAGAGGGGTGGCACGAAGCAAGACGTTGGCGGCCGACCCGATCAGCAGTGCCGACAACGACGCACCGACAAACGCGCTCAAGATAGTACTCGTCGACAGCAGCCCAAACGGCACACCCCACGCGAGTGACCGCGCCAAGGGGGCCACCAAGCCCACGATCAAGGCCGCAATCAGTGTGAGCGTCATCGGTTCGAGTCGGCCTGCGAGCGATACGCGTAGTAGTGCTTCAGTACCCTGCGGACATAGCGCTGCGTCTCTTTGTAGGGCGGGATCCCTTCATACTTGTCGACCGCTCCCTCGCCGGCGTTGTACGCCGCGACCGTCAGGATCAAGTCACCCTTGAAGCGGTTCGCCAAGATGCGAAGGTAGCGCGCGCCGCCGAGAATGTTTTGTCTGGCATCGAACGGATCCGATACGCCCATCGACCTTGCGGTCTTCGGCATCAGCTGCATGAGTCCCATCGCGCCCGCCCGACTCACGACGTTCGGGTTGAAGTCACTCTCTACCCGCATCACCGCCCGGATGAACGAGTGGGGCAGTTGGTAGAGTTCGGCGGCTTCCGTGATCACGTTGTCGTACCGTCGATAGCGATGGGGGTCCTTCTGCCCCGACGATGAGCCGCTTCGGCCCTTTGCGGCCGGTCGCGACTTGCCGCTCTTTGCCTTCGGCTTCGAGCTCTTCACCACCGTCTGACACCGCCCGCCCTTTTCGCGGACGTTGGTGTAGTGTTGCGTCCCGTCGGCACGGCGACATCGATAGATGTCCGCTCGGGTTGATGCCCCCGTCGCCATCACGACGCCAAACACGAGCAGGGCGAGTAGCCAGTGGGGACGCATCGTCACGGAGTGTATCCTCGCGCCGCCAGCCGCGCCAAAACCGTTGATCCGGGCTTGCGCTCCGCCTCGTTCGTCGCATCATGAGGCGCCCCATGTCGCCGCCAAGCTTTTTCGAAGGGCCCGAAAAGAAGCTCGAGTTGGTCGTGACCCCGGGCGCGCCTTCGTTGCGGTCCCTGCCCGGAGCGACGTGGCGACAGGTCGTCCAAGCGGCCAAAGCAGAGGTCATCTCTCTCGCTCGCAGCGAGCACTGCGACGCCTACCTCCTCTCTGAATCGAGCTTGTTCGTTTTCGACGACTATTGCGTCATGATGACCTGCGGCCTGACCACGCTCGTCAACGCCATCGAGCAACTGATCCAAGCGATCTCGGTCGAAGCCGTCGCGTTTCTGATCTACGAACGCAAGAACGAGCACTTCCCCGAGCGCCAACCGACCACGTTCTACCAAGACGCGCGACGACTCAACGAATGCATCCCCGGACGGGCACTTCGCTTCGGCGACGAGCATGGACACTACGTCCAGGTCTTCCACTCCACACGGCCGTACGTTCCCGAGGCCACCGATCCGACCCTCGAGATCTTGATGCACGGGATCGACGACACCGTGGCGAAACAGTTCTCGCGGCAACGCGCGGGCGCTTCCGAGTCGCTCGCCGTAGAGCTTGGCATCGATCAGCTCATCCCAGGGTTCCACATCACCGAACATGTCTTCGAGCCCACCGGATATTCCCTGAACGCCGTCAAAGGCGAGGAGTACTACACGGTCCACGT
Organism: Myxococcota bacterium; assembly: GCA_039028875.1. Taxonomy (GTDB): domain Bacteria; phylum Myxococcota_A; class Polyangia; order Polyangiales; family Houyiibacteriaceae; genus SG8-38. Next base: position 14,913 of record JBCCHE010000021.1, read on the forward strand.
CACCCCAGACGAAGTGGGAAGCTACGTCAGTTTCGAGACCAACCACGATTTCCGCTGCGACGCTACCGAGCTGGTTGGTTCGACCATCGCGCTCTTCAAGCCTCGCGCCTTCGATGTCGTGACGTTCCTGCCCGAGGGCGATCCTGAGTTGCGCGTTTCCGATTACCGGCTCGGAGACCACGTCACGCACCGTCTCGGCGGATACGGGGTAACCTACCTCCAGTACTATTTGCCGCCCGATGGTCCACGAGAGCCCCACGAGTTGGCGCTCTGACCCAACGCACAAGCCACATACACGTCTCGCCGTTCGCCTGGTAGACTGCCCGCTTCATGCGTTCCGAAAGCGACTACCTCGTCTTGGGTAGCGGCGTCAGCGGTCTGAGTTTCGCGCTCGAAGCCGCTCAGCGCGGCAAGGTCACCATGGTGACCAAGCGTAGTCGCACCGATTCGGCGACCAACTGGGCGCAAGGCGGGATCGCCGCAGTTCTCGACCCCGCGGATAGCTTCGAGGCTCACGTGACCGACACGCTTCAGACTGGCGGCGGGATCTCCCATCGAGAGATCGTCGAACTCGTCGTTCGCGACGGCCCCAGCCGTATTCGCGAGTTGATGGAGCTCGGGGCGGAGTTCAGCCGCAACGAACACAACGAGTCGCTCGATCTCACACGCGAGGGCGGGCACAGCGCAAGGCGCGTGGTTCATGCCGGAGACATTACGGGAGAAGAAGTTCAGCGCGTCCTGGTAGAAGCCGCTGCCGCATCGCCCAACATCGTCATCCGTGAGGACCACATGGCGATCGACCTCGTCCTCTCGAGTCGCGCAACCGGGGAACCCAGGGTCGTCGGGGCGTACGTTCTCGACGAGAACACCGGTCAGGTGAGCACCTTTCTATCGAAGGCGACGATTCTCGCCACCGGGGGTGCTGGGAAGGTCTACCTGTACACCTCGAATCCAGACGTCGCGACCGGCGACGGCATCGCAATGGCTTACCGTGCTGGTGCAGAGCTCGCCAACATGGAGTTTTTTCAGTTTCACCCGACGTGCCTCTATCACCCGGAGGCCAAGAGCTTCCTGATCAGCGAAGCGCTTCGTGGCGAGGGCGGCACGCTTCGGTCCGGCGACGGTGTCGCCTTCATGGCTGCGCATCATGAGATGAAAGACCTCGCTCCGCGCGATGTCGTGGCTCGTGCAATCGACTACGAGATGAAGCGCACCGGCGCGGAATGCGTGTACCTCGACATGACGCACGAGTCGCCAGCCTACCTTCGTGATCGGTTCCCCAACATCCACGCGCGATGCCTAGAATACGGTGTTGACTTGACCGTCGAGCCCATTCCGGTGGTTCCCGCTGCCCACTACATGTGCGGCGGGATCGTGGTCGATAACGAGGGTCAGTCCTCCCTGCCGGGACTCTGGGCGGTCGGAGAAGTCGCCTGCACGGGGCTCCACGGCGCCAATCGACTCGCGTCGAACTCGCTCCTCGAGGGCTTGGTATACGGGCATCGGGCGGCAAGTTCGGTCCTATCGGCGTCAGCCCCCGAGCCTGATGCGACGGTTCAGGATTGGGATCCTGGCGAGGCCGTTGCGAGCGACGAGGCCGTCGTCGTCACCCAGAATTGGGACGAGATACGTCGGTTCATGTGGAACTTTGTGGGGATCGTCCGCACCGACCGACGCCTTCGGCGCGCCTCGCGGCGTATCGGGATGCTGCAAGACGAGATTCGGGAGTACTACTGGGCGCACCTGGTCAATAGAGACCTGCTCGAACTGCGAAACATTGCCGACGTGGCCGAACTGATCATCCGTTGCGCGGAGGCGCGCAAGGAGAGTCGTGGTCTACATTACAATCTCGATTTCCCCGACCCCGATCCGGCTCTCGAGGGCGACACCCGTGTTGTCCGGGGAGTTCCGCCGACCATCGCCCCGAGGTAACCCCCACCCGGATTCCACTGCTACCTTGATCGGAGCGCCTCGAAGGCAGGGGCGTGCTTACTTTTTTGGGGCAGAGATGCGTTTCCTTCTCATAGTCGCGGCAGTCGCGGCTCTTTGTGGCTTCTCGGGCGATGCAAACGCGCAGAGCGCCGATTCGCGTGAGGCACGGATCGCGCGCGCGAAGAAAGCATTCGCCGCTGGAACGCGTGCCTATGAGAACGGGGACTTCGAAGCCGCGCTCGCGCGGTTCCGGCAGGCGTACAAGCTCACAAAGAGCCCAGACCTCCTCTACAACATTGCCACCGTCTCGGACCGAATGCGCCGCGACGTCGACGCGCTGAACGCCTACGAAGGCTACATCAGTGCGCGACCAAACTCTCCGGACCGTGAGCACGTGCAGGGACGCATCGAAGTGCTTCGCGCCGCGATCGAGGCCAGAGAGCGGGCGGCCCTCGACGCCGAGATCGAGGCACAGCGTGCGGCGCTCGAAGCTGTCGAAAAGGTCAAGGCGGAGCGACCGTTGACGCACTACGTGGGTCCTGGCGCGGGGCCGTGGATCACGATCGCGGTCGGCGGTGCGGCGATGGTCACTGGCGCCGTGTTCATCGGTCTCGGACAGCGCGACCAGAACAGCGTTTCCGATGCGCCCGCAGGGTCGAGCTTCACTGAGTTTGAGGACATGGCGGACCGCGGTCCCCGTCGGACGAAGACCGGCATTGCCCTTCTTGGGGTGGGGGCCGCTGGTGTCCTTGGGGGCGTGATCTGGCAGCTCACCGGGGGACGCGAAGAAGAGATCCCCGAGCTCAGCATCGGGCCCACCGGCATCTCCGTCCGGGGCAAGTTCTGATGCGGCTCATCGTGGTCTTCGGGGTGGTCGCGATTGCCGCCTCGGGGTGCGATGTTGTGATTCCCAACGGCCTGTTCGGCTGCGGGCAGGCCTCGGACTGCCCAGAGGGCTACCACTGCTGGAGCAGCGACAGTCGTTGCTATGACGCGGTCGAGCCCGGCTGCACCCCGAAAAGCTGCGATCAAGTGATCGGCGAGTTCGCCTCCCTCGGAATTCCGATCGAGTGCGGCTCTCTACCCGACGGTTGCGACGGGTCGATCGAATGTGGCAGCTGTGACGGTGCCTCCGAGTGCGGCGCGAACGGCCAGAACTTCATGTGCGGTTGCGAGGAACTCACCTGCGCTACCTTCGGTACGGGTGCTGAGTGCGGGACGATTCAAACAAGGTGCTCGGGCTCTCCCTCGGAGATCGACTGCGGAGAGTGTTTCGGCCAGCAGGTTTGTGAGAACAACACCTGCGTATGCCCCGCGGGCGTCAACTGCGACCAGGGTTGCGGGAGCTGTGCCAGCAACGAGGTTTGCGTCGACGGACAGTGCTGCGAGCCGGCGTTCCCTTGCGCTCAAAACGAGTGCTCGCCGCCCGGAGGCCTGGACGACGGATGCGGGGGCGTAGCGCAATGCCCACCCTGCGGCGACGAGGAGGAATGCGTGCTCTCGGAAGGGTTCGTTTTCGAGTGCCTCGGAGACTGCACGTGTGAGGCCCAAGGAGTCGAATGCGGAAGCACGGTCGTATGCGGGCAACCCGCGCTTTGCGGCACCTGCCAAGACAACGGCTACGAGGCTGGATACACCTGCAACGCGGGCCGCTGTGTCTGCGAGGACGCCTACGAGGACAACGATGTCCTATCCCGCGCCGCGGTGGTCTGTGGCGGGGCAAGTGGCGACAACTGCTTTCAAGAAGCGTGGGCCGTCCAACTCGATGCGACCGTGCATAGCGTCGACGACGAAGACCACTACGCGCTCCAGATGCTGGACGCAGAGACGGTGCTCGTCACCGAGCTTTACGCCGGGTTGGGCGCTTACGAGCTCTGGATGTCCTACGTGTGCCCAAATGGGGAGCCTGGGCTCGCGGGCTGCGCCGGCCCGACGACCAGCATCGGCGGCCTCAAGTTCTGTGGGTCCGACAGTCGTGCTCTCGAGATCTTTCGGTACTGCGAGGAGAGCGAGACGGCCGAAGTCGGAACCCTCTTCGTCGTCGTTCGATCACAGGCGATCGCGGGCGCTTGCCAGCCATATTCGCTTGGTATCTTCGCTACCTACGATCTCCCCGGACTCAACTGAGGAGGGACCGGAGGGGACCGATTGACTCGGCCCGTTGCGGCGGATAAGAGCCGACGCAAGCCATGAGCGGATATCTGTTTACGTCCGAGTCAGTGACCGAAGGTCACCCCGACAAGATCTGTGACAAAGTCAGCGACTCGCTGCTTGACGCCTACATCGACCAAGACCCGAATTGCCGTGTCGCGGTCGAGACGATGGTGAAGACGGGCTTCGTCGTCGTGGGTGGCGAAGTGACCGCAAAGGCCACGATCGACATTGCGTCGATCGTTCGGCGCGCGATTGCCGGCATCGGGTACACCGATTCGTCGATGGGTTTCGACGCCGGAACTTGCGGGGTTCTCGCGGCGGTGGAGCAGCAGTCTCCGGACATCGCACAGGGGGTCGATCGCACAGGCGGCAAGGAGCAAGGCGCTGGCGACCAGGGGCTCATGTTTGGGTACGCGGTCGACGAGACCCGGCAGCTGATGCCGATGCCGATCGACCTCTCTCACAAGCTCGCTCGACGGCTTGCCCAAGTTCGCAAGCGCAACATGCTCCCATGGCTCCGCCCGGATGGGAAGAGCCAGGTCACCGTCGAGTACGACAACGGCAAGCCCAAACGGTTCGACGCCGTCGTCGTCTCTACACAGCACGCAGACGGCGTCAAGCATCGCGACCTCAAGGAAGCGATCATCGAAGAGGTGATCAAACCGACGCTTCCGGCCAAGATGATCGACCGTCGGACGAAGTTCCACGTCAACCCAACAGGTCGGTTCGTCGTCGGAGGCCCTTTCGGAGATGCCGGACTGACCGGCAGGAAGATTATCGTCGACACCTACGGGGGCATGGGTCGTCATGGTGGTGGCGCGTTCAGTGGCAAGGACCCCTCGAAGGTTGACCGCAGCGCGGCCTACTTCGCCCGCTACGTCGCCAAGAACATCGTGGCCGCCAAGTTGGCGTCGCGATGTGAAGTGCAGGTCGCCTACGCGATCGGAGTCGCCGAGCCCATGGGGGTTTACGTCACGACTTTCGGAACGGGCGTCGTCGACGACGAGAAGATCGCGTCGGCCGTCTCCAAGATCTTCGACTTTCGCCCGCGGGCGATCGTCGAAACCCTCGACCTTCTCCGCCCCATCTACACGCCCACCGCCGCATACGGGCACTTCGGCCGAACGGAGAAGTCGTTCACCTGGGAGCGCACGGATCGGGTGGACGAGCTGCGGGGCGCTTTGTCGCCGTCGAAGTCGCACTCGCGGGCCAACGGGGCGCCCTCAAAGGCCGCTCGCAAGAAGGCGAGCACGAAGAAGCCCCGTAAGGCCTCGCGCGGCCGCGCGGCCAGGTGACGGCGCCTTTTAGGGCTACTTTGCGCACCGCGCTACACTACGAGCGCTATGCTTGATCCGCCGCTTTCGACCATCTCGGGGTGGGGCCGTCACTCGGCTCAGGGCCGCGAGCGAGTCGGAGAAGACATCGAGCGTATCAGCGCGGATGTGAATCTGTCTCGCGGTCTAGGTCGTTCTTACGGTGACGCGTCGTTACCGCCGCAGGACTGTCCGGAGGTTCTCAATACAACCTACGCGGACCGCATTCTTTCGTTTGACCCCGGGTCGGGGACGTTCCGTGCCGAGTCGGGCTTCGCGCTCAGCGAGCTCAATCGGCTCATGATGCCACGGGGTTGGTTCACTCCCGTATCTCCCGGAACCAAGTACGTCACGCTCGGCGGAATGGTCGCGGCAGACGTCCACGGGAAGAACCAGCATCGCGATGGAGATTTCGGCGACCACGTGTCGTCGCTCAAAATGCGCGTCGCTGATGGCCGCGTCATCGAGTGCTCCCCGACGCAGGACGCCGACTTGTTCCGAGCCACACTCGGAGGCATGGGACTCACCGGGCACGTTCTCGAAGTCGAGTTCAAGCTAAAGCCGATTCCGTCGTCGTGGTTCTGGCAAGAGTCCCGGCGGATTCACGACATCGACGAGTTCCAGGAGTGTTTGGAGAACGCGTCCCCGAATTGGCAGCACACCATGGGGTGGATCGACTGCCTCAAGCGCGGGTCTCAGATGGGGCGCGGAATCATGATGTGTGGCCGTTGGGCTACGCCGGAAGAGGCACCGAAGGCCTCGCCAACGCCCGGGTTTCGCCCACGGCTCGGTTTCGACTGGCCATCTTGGGTTCTAAACCGCGCTTCGATCCGACTATTCAACGAACTCTACTACCGCAAGCAGTGGCGCAAGGAGTCTCGGGGCGTCGTCGGCCTCGAGCCATTCTACTACCCGCTCGACGCGATTCGATCGTGGAACCGCATGTACGGACGGCGAGGTTTCACTCAGTATCAGTGCGTGTTGCCTAGGGAGGCTGGCCGCAGCTCTGCTCGGCGTGTCCTCGAGGTGTTGACCTCGCGCGGCGGGGCTTCGTTTCTTTGCGTGATCAAAGACTTCGGTCGTCACGGGCCGGGCGTTCTGTCGTTCCCACGACCGGGGATCACACTCGCGCTCGACATCGCCGTTCGCGATGACACGCAGGCACTGGTCGATGCGCTCAACGAACAAGTGCTCGAAGAGGGGGGACGCATCTACCTGGCCAAGGATTCGTTCACCCGCCGAGAACACTTCGAGGCGATGGAGCGCGACCGGCTAGTGGAGTTCAACGTGATTCGCGACCGTTGGGACCCCAATCGCCGGTTCCGGAGCGCTTTGTCGGTGCGATTGCTTGGGGATTGACGATGAAGTTTGCGTTTCTCGGGGCCACCAAAGGAATGGGACGTGCGCTCGCGCGACTCTTGGCCGAGCGCGGCGACCAGATCTGTGTTCTCGGCCGTGACATGGCCGACCTCGGACGAACCGCGAGCGATCTCGAGGCGCGGGGCGCGGATGGTCAGGTCACCCCCATCGAGTGCGACCTCGAGAACCCTGCGCGTTTCGGCGATGCGCTGGCCGAGGCGGATCAAGCACTTGGTGGGCTCGACGGCGTGGTCGTGACGGCCGGCGCGTTCGCCACCCAAGATGAGCTTGAAGCGGACGAGGCGCGGGCCGAACGGCTACTCCGGATCAACTTCTCCTGTACCGTCATGTTCTGCGAGGCGGCGAAAAAGCGTCTTCTCGCAAGTGGCGGCGGGACGTTGTGTGTCTTCAGCTCAGTGGCTGGCGAGCGCGGTCGCAAGCCTGTCATCCTCTATGGCGCAACCAAGGCTGGCCTCACCCAGTACCTCGAAGGACTTGACCACAAGCACAGCGCTGAGGGGCTCCGTGTTGTGACCGTCAAGCCGGGCTTCGTGAAGACCAGCATGACAGCCGGACTCACGCCCCCACCCTTTGCTGGCGATCCTGATCAAGTGGCCGCCAGGGTCCTCGCCGCGATCGACCGAGGCGTTCCCGTCGTTTACGCACCGTCGATTTGGCGTCTGATCATGGCAGTCATCCGAGCCTTGCCTCGGTTCGTCATGCGCCGAATCCAGTTCTAGGACGCTTCCAACCGCTCAAGCTCAAGTCGAAAGCACACGCTGCGGCGCTTCGAATCGGTGTGGGCGACCTGGCCCGATCCCCCTCCGCGCCCGGCTTGGCTACGAGCGCCGGGATGCTTCGATGAAGTCGGTGATGTCCGCCCGCGAGACACGCCACGCAGCAGTGGCGTGAAGAGCGGCCGTGATCAAGCTTGCGAGTACGATGCTCCAGGTGAGCTGAGTGAGCGCGACCCCTTCGGCGTTCGGCGTCGGGATGAGTGGAAACGCCTGCCTCAAATGAAACACGAGTGTGGTCGTATAGCCCACGATCCAGATCAGCTTTGCGATCACGGCTTGCCTTATCCACCATTGCGACAGCTTTCGCCGCCAGCTCAGCATGAAGCTCCCCACCAGCACGAGGGAGGACACGACGACGTTGGCGGCGGCCATCGGCCTCCGGTAGGGGTTGGTCGCCTCGGCTTCTTGCAGTTGAAGGTTCAGCAGGCGCTCCTGCGCTTCCGCCTCCGTCTCCGGCGCGGGCTGACCGTCGTAGAGATCGAACGGATCGGCGGGAATCGCGTTGGTCTGAAGGTGGTTTGTCCCATTCAAAATTCCCACGATTCCCAGCATCGTCAGCAGGGTGGACGAAAGCAGGATCGCGATCATGACTGTCCGGTCGTTTGATTCGGGGGCCATCCGAGGATTCGATCGTTGTACCCTGGCGCGTATGGGCGATCGACCCCAAAACACGGTCTGATGGAGGTCAGCCGGTCTCACAATCCCGTATTCGCCGAGGGAGCGTCGACCGACGACTTCAGCGCCGACCGGATCCGGTGGCTGATCTCGCTCCGTTGGGTTGCCATGGCGGGCGTATTGGCCGCTACTGCGTTCGTGCTTGCCGGCTTTTTCCCGGGTGTGGCGTGGCCGGTCTTCATCCTCGTCGCCGTGGGCGGGAGCATCTACAACTACCGCCTCGGCCGGTCTCTTGGCGAGCTGGGTCGCGGTAGTCGAGCGGCCGTCTCTCAGGCCCTGGTCGACCTCGTCATGCTCACCGTGGTCTTGTGGGCGGCGGGCGGGATCGCGTCGCCCTTCGTTGCCTTCTATGTCTTTCACCTGGCGCTCATCGGGATTCTCGGGGGGCCACGCGCGACCTTCGTGGCCACGGCAGCTGCGTTTGCCGGTGCGGGGTTCCTGGCCCTCACCGACTGGCTCCCCGCACTCAGCATCGGGGTGTGGGCGCCAGTGCCGCCCTGGGACACGATCGCCAACGTGATGGCCTTCGTCATCACCGTCGTCGCCGTAGCGTACGTCGTGCTCCATGCGGTTCGCGAGCTTCGCGATCGGGAACGCGCGCTCGAGCAGTCGCGTGACCAGGCCGAGCTCGAGTATCAAGTCATCTCAAACACCCTCGACCAACTCGAGGCCGGGCTGGAGCTGGTGGGCTCTCGCGGTCGCATCGAATGGCGCAATCGCCTCGCAGAGGAGCTTTGCCCGGACGCGAACGCACAGACTTGGGAGTGCCCCGTCGGGGTTCGTCACTGTGAGACCGATCCCAAGGGGCCCTGCCCAGTCGACCGCGCCCGCGACGAGGAGCTTCCAGGCCGATGTCGTTTCGTGGTGGGCGACCGCACTTACGAGATGCTCTCCTTTCCTCTTGCGTCGCGAGACGCAGACGAGTCCCGGATCATGAATCTCTATGTGGACCGGACCCAAGTGCTGAACTCAGAACGTCGTTTGATTCAAGCCGAGCGGCTTGCGAGCCTCGGCCGGGTTGCCCAAGGCGTTGCCCACGAACTCAATACGCCGCTCGCCACCATTCGGACGCTGGCGGCCGACATGCGGGAAGCGATCCGGTCGCTCGGCACCCAAGACTCCCTTCGGTCCGACTTGGCCGAGTCCGCGGCGCTGATCCGCGACGAAACCGGTCGCCTGGGTCGAATCACCCAGGCCCTCCTTTCGGGCGGAACCCTGCCACGGCTTCAACTCGACTCCTCTGCCCCTCTTTTGCCCTTGGTGGAACGCGCCAAAGCGCTGGTGTTCGCAGGTGTCCGCGACGGGTCCGAGCTTGCCATCGATGACAGCGTGGCCCCACTGCGCGTGTCGGTCGACCGAGACCGTCTGCTTCAGGTGCTGGTGAATCTGTTCCAGAACGCACTCGACGCGAATCGCGAGACTGGCAGGACGTGGGTGCGGGTCTCGGCGAAGCGCACCGCCGGGATGGTCGAGTTAATCGTCGAGGACGAGGGCACGGGGATCCAGCCTGGGATCGAGGGCCGTCTGTTCGAGCCCTTCGCCACCACGAAGCCACCGGGAGAAGGTACGGGGCTCGGGCTATACTCCTCGTACATGCTGGTCCAAACCATGGGAGGCGACATCTCGATCGAGAACGCCGAGGGCGGAGGCTGTCGTGCCTGCATACGCGTTCCGGTTGGCATCGACCTCGCGGAAGGGCCTGCCCCATCACGCGAAGCGGAGGCTCGATGAGTTCCACCGTCCTCATCGTCGACGACGACGACGCGTTTCGGTTCGCGATGGCCAAAGCGCTCCGGAGGGGTGGCTACAACGTATCGGAAGCCAGCAGTGGCGAAGAGGCGGTAGAGGTGCTCTCTCGCGACGCAGGGCCGGATGTGGCGCTTCTCGACCTTAAGATGAAGGGGATTGGTGGGCTCGAGGTGTTGAGACGTTGTGGTTCGACGCAAACGAGCGTGATCGTTCTAACCGGTCATGGCACGGTCAAGGCCGCGGTCGAAGCCATGCAGCTTGGCGCCTTCTCTTTTCTCGAGAAGCCAGTCGATGCGGACATGCTTCAACCCCTGTTGCGTCAGGCACTCCTCGAGCGCGCGCCCGGAAGCGACGGTGGCCCCGCCTCGACGACGCCAATCATCGGTGTGAGCCGGCAGATCGAGGAGATCCGCGCGTTCGTGAGCACGGTGGCACCGACAGGCGAGACGGTGCTCGTCTTCGGCGAGACTGGGACCGGGAAGGAAGTCGTGGCCCGGCAGATTCATGCCCAGAGCCCGCGGGGGGATGGCCCGTTCGTGGCCATGAACGCGGCATGCGTGCCTCGTGAGCTCTTCGAAAGCGAACTGTTCGGGCACAAGCGAGGCTCGTTCACCGGCGCGCACGGGGATCGCGTCGGCCTGTTCCGTGAGGCGGAGGGCGGGACTCTCTTCATCGATGAGCTCGCTGAGCTTCCACTCGAGAGCCAGGCCAAACTGCTTCGCGCGATCGAGACCAAGACCATCCGACCCGTCGGTGAGTCCGGTGAGCTGGCGGTCGACGTCCGAATCGTGGCTGCGACCAACCGCAACCTTTGGGCGGAGACCCAGGCCGGTAGATTCCGTGAAGACCTCTACTTTCGATTGCAGGTCTTTCCGGTCCTCGTGCGGCCGCTCCGGGAAAGGCCCGAGGATGTGGAGCCACTGGCACGGCACCTACTCGAGCGGCTCGGCAAGGGGTCGATGGACCTCGATCCCGAAGCGCTCGAAGCCCTCCGACAGTACGACTGGCCGGGCAACGTTCGGGAGCTGTTGAACGTCCTCCGCCGCGCGGCCCTCTTCGCCACATCCGACAATCTCCACGGCGATCTCGTCCGGCGAATGGTCGCCGCGAGTGTGTTCGGAAGCGTGCGCGAAGAGCGCCCAAGTCAGGCAGACGAGTCGAACCCCACAACCTTGGCGGATCTCGAACGCGGCCACATCGAACGCGTGCTTGCCGAAATGGACGGGAACATCACCCGCGCGGCAGTGGCCCTTGGCATCGACCGGCGCACCCTTCAACGCAAACTGAAGTCTTACGATCTGCCTTCGGACTAGGAAGTGGTGGGCGAGAGTTGCGTCACGGTGTCTTTCGGCAGCACCACCGCGAACACGGTTCGTCCAGGTTCGGAGGCCAGCGTGATCCGTCCACCGTGCTCGGTGACGATACGGCTCGAGATCGCGAGCCCAAGACCCGACCCACCTTCTTTGTCTGTGTAGTACGGCTCAAACACCAGCGTCTGGCGATCGTTGGAGATCCCCGCTCCGTTGTCCATCACGACGATGCGCACCTCGCCGAGGCCCTCTTCAAGCCGCACGCACACTGAGCCTCCGCCACTGGGATGGGCGTCCTTCGCGGCATCGGCCCCGTTCTGGAGCAGGTTGTGAACGACCTGGGTGATCTGTTCCGCATCGACAGACGCGACAACCGGGGCTTCGGGCAGTTCGGCACTCACCGCGACCGCTCCCTCAGTGTAAAGGGAAACCACGTGAGACACGGTTTGCCGAAGATCGGTGGCGCGGAGCGTCGGCGCTGGCAGTCTTGCAAAGCGAGAAAACTCGTCGATGATGCGTCGGAGGCGCTCGACCTCTTGCAAAATCGTCTGGCTCGTCTCCTCGAAGAGCGCATCGAACTCGGCGTGGGAGCGCGAATGTGCCTTGCGTAACGTTTCGATCGACAGCCGGATCGGCGACAGAGGGTTCTTGAGTTCGTGCGCGAGGCGCTTCGCGATGTCCTGCCACGCCGCGATGCGTTCGGTCTGCCGCAATTGCTCTCGGGCACTTCGGAGATCTCGGGTCATCCGATTGAAAGCCGTCGCGGTGGCTTTGAAGGCGCCTTGGTCGCCTTCCTTCAGCGTCGTATGTAGATCGCCGGCCCCGATCCTTGTCGCCGCAGCGGTCAGCCCATCGACCGACGACTGGAGCCATCGCGTCAGGTATCCTCCGAACACCAGTGCCAGCCCGATTGTGAGAGCCGCCACGCATCCTAGCCAGAGCCACAGCGGAGGTGCGGGCTGACCGTCCTCGGCACGGAGCACCAAGACGTTCGAGGACGCGTCGACGCCTTCGAACGTTCGCAACGCCACGTCTCCCTCGCGTGCTTTGTCACGGAGCGCGAGCCGATCGGGCCAAGTCGCGAGGAGGTTCGCCACGCGATGGGCGCCGATGACAGTCACCGAACTCGATCCCCGTTGAATCGTGCATGCGCGGGCGACGAACGTTCGATGTTCACTTCCCGCCCCGTCGATCACGAAATCGAGGCTGCCTGCGGCACGCGCCCGCGACAGAAGGGTGGCTTCGGTCGCGGGCACTTCTCCTTGACGGTGCCCTGTCGCCAGACGCTCACCTGTCGAGGAATCGAGCACCCACAGCGCCTGGAGCCCAGCGACCTGCATCTTGGCCGCGACGAGACGGTCGTAGTCGAGGTCCGCCGTGTCCTCACCTGAGCGCGTCCGCATCAAGAGGTCGACCACGAGATCGTCTCGGCACAAGGCTTCTACGGCGACGCCCCGGCGCTCTTCCTTCGCGGCGAGGACGGCCTGCACGAGCTCGGCTTCGGCGGACCCGTCGTCGGCGTCCCAACGGGTCACGGCTGCCCAAACCAGGGCGGTCAGGACGACCGGGAGCACTGCGGTCAAGACGAACAGAGCTGCAACCCGGGCGTACAAGCTCGTCATGGCGGGGCGACACCTCCGAGCATCCGGTCCTCGCGGCGTGTCGTCTCGGCGGGGGGGTCGTCCTCATCGAACTGTTCCATCAGGAACAGTGTGGGGTCGGCAACTTCCGGCGGCCTGGCCACGTCCACCGGTGCAGTGCCGGTCAAGAAGACCTCGCTCACAGCGTCTTCTTGCCCTTCGTACGCAAGTAGCCCGGAGGCCGGATCGATCGGGGCCACGACCACGCCGCTCGGCATTGCGAAATCGGTTTCCTTGGGTGACTGGTCAGCGATGTCCATCACGTCGATCCAAATCGGCAGTGCGCTCTTCGTTCCGGTTTCTCGCTTTCCGAGGGAGCGCGAATCGTCGAAGCCAACCCAAACCCCGACGACGACCGAAGGAGAGTAGCCCACGAACCATGCGTCGCGGGCCTCGTTGCTGGTGCCTGTCTTTCCGCCGACGGTCCGCTCGAGGCGAAGCGCCGGGGTGCCTGTCCCAGCGTTCACGACGCTCTGTAGCATGCTGGTGATCACGTAGGCCTCGTCCGGTGTCATCACGTCTCTTGCGGGTTCGCCCGGGTCGAGTGGGATCGCGCGCCCGTCAGGACCGACGATTCGGGTCACGAGGCGTGTTGGCGCCCAACGTCCCCCCGCTGCGAACGTGGCGTACGCGTTGGTGAGCTCGATCGGCCGGACCCCACTTGCGCCAAGCGCCAACGCCATGTCCTCCTCGAGCTTAGTGGTGATCCCGTCTTGCCTCGCGAACTCGGCAACGTCTCTTGGTCCGAGGTCTTCGATCACGCGAATCGCCACCATGTTGATCGAACGGGCCAGGGCCTCGCGAAGCCGCACGGCACCCTGATAGTTCCACTGTTCGTAGTTACGTGGTTTCCACTCGTCGTACACCGCCGGCGCGTCCACCACCAAAGACGCGGGAGTGAAGCGGCGAGTTTGGAGCGCTCTGGCGTACACGATCGGCTTGAAGGTACTTCCAGGTTGGCGAATCGCTTGCGTCGCCCTGTTGAACCCGCTGCGCGCCTCGTAACCACCCACGAGCGCGAGAATCCCCCTTGACCGTGGCTCGATCACGACGACCGCGCCCTCTGGTCCGCGTTCGGGTCGCGCCACCGAAGGCCCCTCGTCACCCCCCAACTGAGTGATGGATACGGGCATCAAGTCGCCGACCCGAGCGAACTCGCTCGCACGGAGGGAGCGTGGATTGTGGCGCGACAGGTCTTTCATTCGGAGGACGGCCCGGTGTCCCGCGACATCGAGGTCGAGCTGCTCATCGGCGTCGCTCCGATCGACCACCTTGGCATTGTAAGTGCGGCCCATTCGCAGCTCTCTTGCGGCGGGCGAGGCTTTGGGCCCGCGCCGCCGATTCTTTGGTCGGTAGGGGCCGCGATAGCCCTGTCGCTCGTCGATCGCGACCAGTCCGCGTTGGAGGGCCTCCCGCGCACGTCGCTGAAGTGCGAGGTCGACGGTCGTATAAACCGTGTAGCCGCCTCCGCGGAGTTCCTCCTCGCCTACGGCTTGTAGCAGTGCACGCTTGGCGATCGACAGCACCTCGGGTGCACCGCCAGCTGCTTCCGGCAGTGGTACCGTCTCCACCTTCCGTTTGCGTGCGGCCTCGATGGCTCGCTCGCTGAGGTCGGGCCAATACACCTCACGCTTCGCAGCCAGTTGGTTCAGCACGTACTGTTGGCGTCGGGAGGCCGCCTCGGGATTCTTGCGCGGCGAGAGTCTTGCGGGCGCCTGTGGGACGCCTGCAAGGAGCGACGACTCCGCCAAGGTTAGGTCTTTGGCATCTTTGGCGAAGTAATATCGAGCCGCCTCTTGGATGCCATACCGCCCGTGGCCGAAGTTCACGTGATTGAGGTAGAGATGGAGGATCTCGTCCTTCGAGAGTGCGTTCTCGAGTCGCCTTGCCAGAATGAGTTCGCGAACCTTGCGCGACAGGGTGCGCTCGGGTGTGAGGAGCATGAGTTTCACGACCTGCTGGGTGATCGTGCTCCCTCCTTGTGCGGCTCTGCCGGTGACGATGTCCCGGCCCAAGGCGCGCATGATGCCCATGTAGTCGAGCCCCTGATGCTCATAAAAGTCGGCGTCCTCTGCGGCCAACACGCTCAGGACGACGTGGCGCGGCACAGCCGACATCGGAATCACCGTCCGGCGTTCCGAGAAGATCTCACCGATGACCTTCCCGTTGCGGTCCAACACACGGGTCGTCTGAGGCGGCTTGTAGTCTTGCAGCTCCGACACGGAAGGCAGATCGCGGCTGAAGTACGCGTAGATCCCCATGGCACCCAACGCCCCGGCGATGAGCGTGACCCCGGCCAACTTGGCCCAGCCCGATCCCCGAGCGCCTTTGCGCCGTTTCGTCGTCCTGCCCTTGGGGCGTTTGCTCGCGGTTCGCTTCTTCGCGGTTCGCTTCTTAGGTGTTCGCTTCTTGGGTGTTCGCTTCGTCGCCATTCCTGCCTACAGCCCGCGGGGCTATAGCATCCCCCGTTCCCCGCCCTTGTCCCTAATTCATGACACGTCAGCGCTCGACATCATTCCCGAGAAACGCCCGGATGACCTCCTCGGCGTTGTTCACGGAATTCATCAGGAATCTCGCCTTGAGCGCCTGGCGTTTCGGCTCAGCCATCGGTTCGAGGCCGTGCCGGGAGAGGCTCTGCATCGTGATCGCGGCCGCCACGGACACGTTTAGGCTCTCCACGAAGCCAACCATCGGAATCGCGAATGTCCCATCGGCCAGCGTCGACATTTCCTCCGAGACGCCGCGATGCTCGTTGCCGAATACGAGTGCGAGTTTGGCGTCGACCCCGGATAGGCCATCGGGATCCCGGTCACCGGCCATCGCTGCGACGTGGATTTCGTAGTCCTCCTCTCGGAGCCGATGGACACAGTCAATGGCCGACTTGTGACGCACGACGTCGAGCCATCGGTGCGTTCCTTTTGCCACGCCGCCCGATGCCACGAAACCATGGCTGCCTTCGATGACGAAGATCCTCTGAACGCCGAAAGCATCTGCGCTCCGCATCACGGCGCTTGCGTTGTGCGGATCGGTGATCGAGTCGAGCACGATCACCACCTGGTCAGTGCGTCGATCCACGACAGCCTCGATTCGGCGACGACGCGCCTCAGTCACGACCGGGGATAGCGCGGCGATCACCCGCTCAGCCGGAAACTCGAGCGGGGGGGGGCCTTCAACTTCGATCACGTCGGGATCGTCTAACCGCATGGGGCCGTCCGTCTTGCACCGCTTCAGGGAAGCTGCAGGGTCTTTTGGGGATCGACCGTGACGCCGACGACCAGCGTGCCGCCCTGGTAGGTCTGGCCAGCGACGAAGAAAGGATCGCCCGCTGAGGCAACGACCTGCAGCAGGGGCAGATAGTCGGCCTTCTCGGGCCTGTTGATCGAGACCTTCATCTTGAATCGGCCGTCAGGCATGATTTGGAGCAACGCGAGCTTCAGGCGGCGTCCGTTCGGGAGCGAAACTACCGCATCTCGTCCTGGGATGAGCTTGACTTTGGGCTTCGAGAGCACCTTCATCGACCGAAACGAGTTGAACGGCGGACGCCGCAAGGCGGTGAGTTTCTTGAGCTCCGGGTCGATCTTGCCGGATTCCTCTTGTGCCAGCACGACCAGCACTTCGGCTGGAACCCCGCCGGTGGGTGTACGTGTGGACTGGACGAGCTTCGACCGTTGGGCATCGGCTGGGGCCGCAAACGACAGTGCCAGAAGCAAGCTCGGGAGGAGGAAGTGACAAATCGTCCTCATGGAATCGCAACCTCCTCATCGCTGATCCAAACCACGCTTAGGGGCTGACCCGCCCCGCCTTCGACCTCGAAGACCGTCCCGGCGTACTCCCCAAAGTCGACCGCGACGACTTTCGACCCACGGACCATGCCGGGGGTCGCGCCCTCCTCGGGGAGGGTGAGTACGGCCAGCAGGATTGCGGCGGCGGCAGCGAGCCCCGCGGCAACGCCCCCCCAAACGCGACGCTCGCGACCGCCCGGGACCACCCTGAGCGCAGGTTTGGGCTCCCGTGAGTGGCGCTCGACCGCAGGCGCGTTGATGTCCGCTTCGATTCGCGCAAACAGGTCGGCCGAGTCGACTGCATCCGGCCAGGGGTCTGAGACCTCTCGGATCCCGTCGCGAATGGCCTGCCACGCGGCGAGCTCCGCGGCCCCTTCCGGAGAGTTTTCGAGCTGTCGGCGCACGGCGTCGGCCTCCTCGGAGGACAGTTCCCCGTCGAAGAACATCTGGAGCCTCTCTTGTTCGGTCTTCGAACTCTCCATCGTCACTCCTCGGAAGGTTCCTCTCCCGCAAGATAAGGTGCAAGTGCCGCCTGCATCTTCTTTCTCGCATGAAAAAGTCGGCTCATAATCGTCCCTTTGGGTACCCCCAGGGTCTCCGCCATCTCTTCATAGCTCATCCCTTCGACTTCCCGGAGCACGATGACGGCCCGGTGGTGCTCCGGGAGCTCTTCGAGGGCTTCCTTGATCGCCCCGCCTAGCTCGCGTCGGAGCGCTGCCCTGCCCGGGTTGGCGTTCGTGACCCGCGGCATCAGGGCGCCATCTCCGGCGACGTCGCTCTCTTCGTGGAGGGTGCGTTCGTCGAAGTCGAGGTTCTTTCGCCGGCTGGCCTTACGAACGTGGTCGATCGAAGCGTTCATGACGATCCGGTAGAGCCACGTGTAGAAGCTCGAGGACCCTTGGAACTTCCCGATGTTCCGATGCACTTTGACGAACGCCTCCTGCACGGCGTCGAGCGCATCGTCCTGGTTCTTGACGACACCCATGGCCACGGCGAACGCACGGCGGTGGTACTTGTCGTACAATGCTCGGAACGCTTCCGAATCGCCTGCCTGTACGCGCTGTACGAGTTCATGATCAACCTCTTTGTCGGACCGCTGTTCAGCCCGATTTTCGTTGGACGCGGTGGACAAAGGTTGATTCACCCAAAGATCCTCGGCGGTTTCCATGAACTGTCGCGTGCGCGACTCACCCCAGATGCGTTTACGCGCAAAATGGTCCGAGGGCCAGCTTTCGAAAATCGAGTGACCCTTCGCACGCTTTTCCCTGGTTTCCGGTGGGGCGCGACGCTACGGTCCCGCGGTGCTCGACCTTTCGTCGTTGAACCCCCGGCAGCGTGAAGCCGTCGTTCACGAAGGGGGACCGCTCGTCGTCTTCGCCGGGGCCGGAAGCGGTAAGACTCGCGTCATCACCTACCGTGTCGCGCACCTGATCGCCGCGCACGATGTCCCGCCTTGGCGCGTTCTGGCGGTCACTTTCACCAACAAGGCTGCTGGTGAGATGCGTGGACGTTTGCTGGAGCTCCTTGGCGACTCTGGGGCTGCCGTCCGCGTTGGGACGTTCCACGCCACCTGTGCGCGGTTCCTCCGCCGTGAGGGCGAGGTCCTCGGGATCTCGAAGGACTTCACGATCTACGACGATCAGGACCAACTCGCATTGGTCAAGCGGGTCTTGCGGGATCTCGGACTCGACGAGAAGAGATACCAGCCGAAGTCGATTGCTGGCCGCATCAATCGGGCGAAGCAGGAGGTGCAGGGCCCCGACGAAGTAGAGACCCCGGATCCCTGGTCAGAAGTCTTTCGGCGCGTTTACACGGCGTACGAGCGCCAGCGCGCCCAGGCCAACGCCCTCGATTTCGGGGATTTGATCTTCAAGACCGTTTGGGGGCTCGAACAGAACCGAGAGTTCGCCGAAGCGCTGATCGGGCGTTTCTCCCACGTGCTGGTCGACGAGTTTCAAGATACCAACCAAGCGCAGTTTCGCCTAGTACGCGCGCTCGCCGCCGGTCACCGAAACCTGTGCGTCGTCGGAGACGACGATCAGAGTATCTACCGTTGGCGCGGTGCAGACCGCCGGAACATTCTCGATTTCCGCGCATCATTTCCCGACGCAACGCTCGTCAAGCTCGAACAGAACTACCGGTCGACGCAGCGGATCCTTCGAGCAGCCAACGCGGTGATCGCCCGAAACGTGGAGCGCGAACCCAAGGAGCTTTGGACGGACAATGACGAGGGGGATCCCGTGCTGGTCGTACGCACCATGGACGAGCGGGATGAGGCACGGTTGGTCCTTCGCGGAGTTCGGGAGCTTCTTGGCCAAGGCCGTGCACTCAGTGACGTCGCGGTCTTCTATCGAACCCACGCTCAGTCACGCGTGATCGAAGAGGCGCTTCGAGGCGCCAACGTCGGCTACCGGATCGTCGGCGGCATGCGGTTTTACGACCGGGCCGAAGTGAAAGACCTCCTCGCGTACCTTCGCGTCACGACCAACCCCGCCGACGACATGAGCCTCCTCCGAATCATCAACACACCTTCTCGCGGGATCGGCAAGACAACCATCAATCGGGTTCTCGACGCGGCCGCCGAGCAGGGTCGGAGCCTCTGGTCGGTGCTCGAGGAAGGTCGCATCGAGAGTGTCGGCCCCTCGGCCGCCAAGCGACTGGCCGCTTTCGTTCAACTCATCACCGACCTTCGCGACGAGGCAGCTTCCGGGCCACCGTTGGGCGAGCTCGGCGCGGCACTGATCGAACAGACCGGGTACGCGGAGATGCTGCGCCACGACGATACGCCCGAGGCAGACGCGAGGTTCCAGAACATCCAAGAGCTCGTCGCGTCGATGGACGAGTTCCATCGTGAGCGACCCGAGGAGGGTCTCTCAGACTTCTTGGAGAACGTGACGCTTCAGACCTCGGCCGACGAGGCCACCGAAGGGGATCGGGTGACCCTCATGACGGTCCACGCGGCCAAGGGACTCGAGTTCCCGGTCGTGATGGTAACGGGACTCGAAGAGCAGGTTTTCCCCTTCAAGGGGATCGATCCCTGGGAGGATCCCGACGAGCTCGAAGAAGAACGGAGGCTCGCCTACGTCGCGTTCACACGGGCCGAGGAGCGGCTCGTGCTCAGTTTTGCGGCGGTCCGCCGGGTTTTCGGTCAGCAGCGGGTCGGGATCCCATCCCGGTTCTTGAGCGAACTGCCACCCGAAGATACCCAGTGGATCGGGGCGCGGTCGAGCTCGCCGTCTCCTCCGAGCAGCGACTCGGCGCGATCGCTCCCTTCGAGGACCGAGAGCTACGTCGATTACGGCGAGGGGAGCGATCTCGCCGGCCTCGAAGGGCTGCGTCGTGGCATGCAGGTGCGGCATCCCAAATTCGGGGTCGGCGAAGTCCGCGAAGTCGTCGAAGGAAGCCCGCCCCGAGTCTCTGTCAGGTTTCCGGGGTGGGGCACGAGGAAGATCATCGCCACATTCCTCGAGCCCGCCTAGCCGAAGACGCGCGATCTTCAGCTGTCGGACTTGCTCGACGTGCTTGGCTTCGAATCGGTCTTGGTGCTCGTGCTGCTGCCGTCAGAGCCGGAGCTTCCGCCACCGTCGCTCTTGGTGCTCCCCGTGTCACTCTTCGAGCGGTTTGACGGGCCCGAGTAGAGGTCCGACTCCCAGCCACCGCCCTTCAAGATGAAGCCCCCGCCACCGATCATCCGCCGGGCCTTCATCTTGCCGCAGCGAGGGCATCGCTTGATCGGGTCTTCGGTGATTCGTTGCTCGCGCTCGAACTCGTGGCCGCAGCTGTCGCAGGTGTAGTCGTACGTTGGCATCGCTCGTCAGCTGTCGTAGTCCTCGCCCATCGGGTTCGCGAGCTTGCGCGTCCAAAGGATCGCGTCCTTGCGTCCTTCGTCGGGGTCGAGCACGGCCTGCGCGAGCAAACCGGTCTTGCGGTAGCCCGCAGCGACGAATGCGGTCGACATTTCGAGGTGATCGTTGGGTGCGAATGCAAAGGCGGCCACGATCCCTCTTTCCCGGAGGTCATCACCGAGGTTCCGTAAGCCGCTGATGATCGCCAACGTCTCGTTGTCGTTGGTGGGGAGGCGAAGGACCTCGATCAAGGCATGGCCGAAGCAATCTTGGAACTCCGCCGACAGGTAGTTGGTCTTGCTCCGTTTGACGCTGGCTTCGTAGTAAACGCGCTGCGCATCACGACCAAACATATCGAATGAGCCGAGGGCCGGGTTCCTGCGCCAGGCGGAGTCACGTGCGCTGAGCGCGTCCTTTTCGGTCGCCTTCTTGACCGACGCGCCTTTGACTTTCTCGGGAATGTCCTTGGCGGCCTTCTTCGCAGCGTTGATCGTTCGGTCGGTCAGTTTCGCGGATGCGTCAGTCACTTCCACAGAGGCCGTTTTGTCCCCGATCACACAGCCACAAAGATGCCCGTCGCTTCGCTTGTAGAAGCCGGGGATGGTGCCTTCGCGTACGAAACCCACACGTGTCCACGATGACACCTCGTCTTTTTCGACCAAGGTGATCACCTTCTCAACGTTTTCCTGGGTGGCGACCGACTGGATGTAGAGGCGCTTCGCCGGGAGCGCGCCCGCCCGGAAATCGATCACGCGAATCGAACGCGTCCGCCGGTTCAGCAACAGGCACAAGTACGCGCTGTCACTGCGAAAGTAGAGTTCCTCGACGGTGGGCTTCTTCTTGGTTCGTGGGGCGGGGCTAGCTTTCGCCTTGGCGGTCACCATTCGTCAACACCTCGAAAATACTTCGGTTTTTTTGAAGCGGACGGAATGTAGTGTGCCGATCCGCCCCTGTCAAAAGGACAGGGGCAGGCCCATCATGGACCTGCCCCTGCCTGTCGGTTGCGAAACGCCGAGCGCGTTAGTTGGCGAGCTCTTTGTCGATGGCCGCCTTGAATGCGGCGTAGGGCTGTGCGCCCTGCACGAGCTTGCCGTTGATGAAGAACGACGGAGTCCCGATTCGAGCCCCAGCCGTCGCGATGGCCTTGATGTCGGCATCGACCGAAGCCTTATGCTTCTCGGAGTCGAGTGCCGCCTTGAACTTCTTCATGTTGATGCCACCAAGCTGCGCCGCGTACTTCTCCAAGTTCGGGCGGGTGAGGGCCTTCTGATTGGCAAATAGGATGTCGTGGTACTCCCAGAACCCCTTGTTGCCCTTCTGCTCGAAGACTTCGAGTGAGGCCTGCGCGGCGAGGTGGGCGTCCTTGTGGAACGGAAGCGGGTAGTTGCGCCAGATCACCTGGACCTTGTCGCCGTACTCGTCCATGACCTGGGCCATCGTCGGGTTCACACGCCCGCAGAACGGACACTGGAAGTCGCTGAACTCCTGGATGATCACCTCGGCCTTGGAGGTGCCCTTGGTGGGTGCGTTCTTCGGCTTCGGGAGTGTGTAGACCTTGTTCGCGTCGGGCTTCGCGGCTGCCGGGGCCGCCTTGGGCGCGTCGAGTCCCTTAGCGATCGTCGTTGCGTAGACCTTGGAGCGTGGCGTGCCGCCGTCCACGAGTGCATTGGCCTTCTTGAGTTCTTCCTCGATCACGACCTCGAAGGCGCCCTGAGGCTGTGCGCCTCGGAGGTTTCGCCCGTTGATGAAGAACGCCGGCGTCCCGCGGGCGCCTAGTTTGGTCGAGAGCGCCTGCTGTTGCTGGATGTCCTTGGCGTACTTGTCACCCTCGAGTGCGGCCTTGAACTTCTTCATGTCGAGGCCGATCTCGGCCGCCCACTTCTCGAGGTTCTCCTTCGTCAAGGCGCGCTGGTTCTGGAACATCTTCTCGTGCATGGCCCAGAAGCCCTTGTCGCCCTTTTGCGCGTGCGCTTCGAGGGCGGCGTTTGCGGCCGGCTTGGCGTTCTTGTGGAACGGAAGCGGGTTGTTCATCCACACGACTCGAAGGTCTTTGCCGTACTTGTCCTGCAGTGCCGTCAGAGTCGGCTCGACGCGTCCGCAGAACGGGCACTCGAAGTCGCTGAATTCGACGATCGTCACGAGTGCGTCGTCCGGGCCCTTCTGAGGCTCGCCGCCCTGAAGGGGCACCTTGTAGACGGCCGACGGATCCGGCTGGCCCGGCTTCTGTTGGGGCTTCGGCGGGGCTGCCTTCTCGAGACCGTTCTTGGTCACGGTGGCGTACATCTGAGCCTTGGTCACGCCTTGCTCCTGAAGCTTCTTGGCCATCGCCAACTCTTCGTCGATGATCTTCTGGAACGATGCGAACGGCTGCGCGCCACGGACGTTGCGCCCGTTGACGAAGAAGTTCGGCGTGCCGCGCGCGCCCATGGTGGCGGCGAGTCCCGAGTCTTCTTTGATCTGTTCGGCGTAGACCTTCTCGTCGAGAGCCTTCTTCACTGCGGCCATGTCGAGGCCGGCTTGCTGTGCGTAGTTCTCCAGATCCGAGCGGCTCAGCGCCTTCTGGTTGTCGAAGAGGAGGTCGTGCACTTCCCAGAACTTCTCGTCACCGCCCTGGGCGTGCGCTTCCATCGCCAACTGAGCGGCGGGATCAGCGTTCGGGTGGAAACCCAAGGGAAGGTTCCGCCACACGATCCGGACGTCGTCGCCGTAGGTGTCCTGGATCTGCTTCACGGTCGGAAGCACGCGAGCGCAGAACGGGCATTGAAACTCACTGAACTCGACGATCGTCACGAGGGCGTCGTTCGGTCCTTTCGAGGGCTGTGCGTCGGTGACCGGAACCTTGTACCGCTCGACGCTGTCGTCGATCTCGACGTCTGCCGCCTCGACCTCGACCACTTCTGCATTTTGGCTTTGGCAACCCAAAACCAGGCTGGCGCCCAATAGGGCCACCAGGAACATAGATGTACCTTTACTCATTTCACTATCCTTCCGCCGCCACGAAGCGGCGAGTTTCAACAAGAACTCTGAACGTCGTCATCGACGCACCTAGAAAACGGAAGACCGCCCGCCAGGGCGGCCGGCGCTAACGAGGCGGCCGGTCGATGCGACGCGGGTGTGCGGCTCTGTCCCCTCCGTCGATTCGGATCGCGAGCTGCGAAGTCGAACGGGGAGGGGTCGCCCAATCATTGGGCTGAAACCAAGCGTGAGCGAGCGGAAGGAGGGTTTGGAACACTCCTCCGTGGGTCCCAGCTGGCATACAGCGGGGATCGTCGCTGCGCTCGCACCACATGGGAGCGCGGCGCGGCTCTTCAGCGGTGCCCGGCCCGAGATTCGCATCCGCGGACTCGATGCAACTCTCGAGAGAGAGCGACCAGTCGCACAGACAATCGGCTGCATCCGCAAACGAGGCGGGCAGCCAGAACAGCGTGACTGCGAGTGCCGTGAAAAGATTCCTCATGCTGGCGAATCCGACTAGGCAGTCTACCTCGCGTACAGGCAGTCGCAACAAAGCAGAGCGATCGGGCGGCGGAACCAGGGGCCGTGGGTCGGCGGAATCACGAGAACATCACGCCCGGAAACTGGAGGAAGGCTGGGGGGTGAAACCGACTCTTGCGTAACGGATGTGGGAAAGTGGGAGAGGAGAGAGTACAGGTTTGGTAAGCGGCTTCACCCCGCCAGCTCATTGGGGGAACGCGGGGTAGCCCCGGTCTATTCCACCGCGGAGGCCGGTTTCTCTACCGAGTCTGGAAACCCTGGGATTTGCGACTGAAGGACGCCCGCGAGGCCATCGAAGGTCCTCAGCCGGGTCAACGCTCGGCCGACATACGCCAGGCTTTGAGGATACCACTGTAAAAAACCCGCATTCTTGCGCTCGCGATCGATGAACACGAATCGCCCCGCGTCTTTGAGCTTTCGGTGCAGCGTGACGAACCAGAACTCCTCGAGGATCGCCGAGGCATCGACGCGACGCGCTGCGGCATATCGGTGGATCATCGACTCTTGAAAGTCCGCATCGAGCGTCACGTACGAGTCGCACAGCAGGGCGACCAGGTCGTACGCGCGGGGGCCCATCAATGCGTCCTGAAAGTCGATCACCGTGATCGCGCCTTCGCCGCTGACCATGAGATTCCGAGACTGGAAATCGCGGTGCACGAATCCGTAGGGCATGGCCATCATGGTTTCGACGATCACGGAGAAGGCTTTGGCGACGGTGGACGCGCTTCGCCCGTCGAGTGGACCGAACAGTGCTTCGAGGCCCCACTCGCGAAAGTGCTCGAGCTCCCAAGCCAAGAGATCGCGATCGAAACGGCGTCTCGCGACGATCGATGCCGGAGGAAGGTCGCCGCATCGCTCGTGCATCGTGGCCAGCAGATCGATCGCATCCTCGTATGAGCGCGCCCAGTCGGTCTTTGCGATTCCGTCGAGTCGATCCCCGAAGGTCGTTCGGCCGAGGTCTTCAAGGATGATTTGCCCGCGCTCGAGCGCCTCGACGTGTACGTCGGGGACTCGGATTCCTCGCTCCCGAAGGAGGTCCCCGACCTCCAAGAAGGGAAGGCGATCGCTCTTCACTTGTGCGCCACCCTCATCGCTTCGGAATGCATCGTCCGGAAGCTGCATCACGACGACTGACCGAGGTCTGAGGTCCGGCGCCTCCATGGCGATCCGGTAGTAGCGTCGTGTCGATGCGTCTCCGAGGAGCTTCTCGACTCGGAAGGGTGGGAGGGGAGAACCGAAGAGCGCACCTAGGCTCTCCTGGAAATCGGGCTCGGTCATGTCGAACCGCGAGCCTACGCCAGTTTGGGAGAGTTTGGAAAAGAGGGGTATGGTCGCGTCGCATGGGCGACGGGGATTCCATCTCGGCCGGGAGCATCGTTGCGGACCGTTATCGGGTCGTCTCCGCGCTCGCGCGGGGCTCCTCCGGGGATGTCTATCTCGCGCGAGACCTTCTCGACGATACAGACGTCGCGATCAAGGTGTTGCGGGCGGAGTTCATCGCGGACGACGGGATGAGACGCCGTTTTCGCCGGGAGGCCGCGGTCCTGAAGGCCCTCACCTGCCCGTCGATCGTACGACTTCTCGACGTCGAGTTCGGGCGCGGGGGTCGGGTCTTTCTCGTCACCGAGTTCGTCGAGGGCCCGACGGTCGCCGATCGGATCGCGACATCTCCTCTCGACGTCGCTGAGGCCACGGTCTTGGTGTCGGCGATGGCCGATGCCCTCGGCGCCGCCCACGAGCACGGTGTGCTGCACGGGGATCTCAAGCCCGCGAACATCCTGTGGTCAGAGACCGGCCCGCGGTTGATCGATTTCAGTGCATCGAAGATCCTAGGCTTAGACCGGTTGACTGCGACGGGGGAGGTTTCCGGAACGCCCGCCTACATGGCCCCGGAGGTCCTGACGGGAAAGGGCGACATCGACGCCCGGATCGATGTCTACGGGCTCGGCGTAGCCCTCTTCGAGGCACTAAGTGGCCAGCACCCGTTTCGGGACTCCCACATCGGGCGACTGCTGATGAAGATCGACGCCGGGGATCGCATGCCACTCGACGCGCTTGTCGCCGTGCCGGCGCGGATCGCCGAAGTCGTTCACCGCGCCATGAGCCGTATGCCGACCGACCGGTACGACAGTGTCGACGACATGAAGACAGCGTGGGATCGCGCGGTCGACCCATGATCGTCCCTGTTCTTCACGCTTGGGCGCGTCGAGATGCGTGAGCTCACGTCGCTCTGCGAGTCCGTCGGGGTCGATCCTCCGCCGGGTTGGGACCGTTACTTCGATACGTCCAAGTCGTGGGGTGCGCGGACCGACCTGACCGCCGCGCGCACCGACCAGGAGCTTGCGGAGATCTTGTTCCTCGACGCTGCACAGCTTCTTCGGGCGAGGTGGCTCGGCTCGGAAGCGCGTTGGCTCGACGTTGGCGCCGGCGTCGGCGCTCCCACGATTCCTCTGCTACTTGGGCATGAAGACGCGCGCTCCGTTCTCGTAGAACCTCGTCGTAGGCGCGTCGCCTTTCTTCGTTCGGCCGTGGGCGCGCTCGACCTCTCGAAACGTGTCGATGTCCGCGAGACGAAAGTCGACCCCAACTCGCCCACGCTCGAGGGCGCGCCGTTCGACGTTGCGCTGTCTCGGGCGACGTTCGATCCCGTGACCTGGTGCCGTGTCGGCCTTGCTCTGGCCGACGAAGTCTGGGTCTTCACGGCAGGTGCGGCACCCAGCGAACTCGACTCGAGGTTCACGCTCGCTAGGCGGGTCGACTACCGCGTTCCTTCGACCAAAGCCCCGCGCAGTGTGCTCGCGTTTCGTCGCGCTTAGGCGACCCTCGAGTGCAACGATCGTCCCGACGGGCCGTTAGCGTCGCCGGCGAGCGGGAATGATCTGGATGCGTCGGCGAGTCCCTTCGCCTTGCGACATTGTACTCACGCCTTCGAACTTCGCGAGCGACATGTGGATCACACGTCGGTCTCTTGCGTTCATCGGCTGAAGGGTGACCACCTTGCCTTCTGTGACGGCGCGCTGGGCCTGACGCTTCGCGAGGGACACGAGCCCGTCGTCATGGCGTTCTCGATAGTCGCCGGAGTCGACCACCACGTGGCGGCGGGCGTCGGGAAACCGGTTGACCATCTTGTTGATGAGAAACTGAAGCGCATCGAGCGTGGCGCCCTTTTTGCCGATCACGCGGCCAGAGTCAGGCCCTGTGGCATCGAGCTCGATGCGCTCCGCGTCCGACCGAATCTCGATCTGAACCTCGAGGTCCATCAGGTTCATCAGCTCTTCGAGAATCTCGGCGGCCTCTTCGGCTTTGCCGTCGCCCGCGTGCCGGGCAGGGTCGTCTTGCTCGGCCTGGTCTCCGAGAATCAGTGCACCATCTCGGGGTTTTTGCGTCTTAAGCTCGTCCACGGCGAGTCCTCTTCTTTCTGCGCGATTTCTGCTGCTTGGGTATGACGGCCGTTTCGGGTCCGGCCGCGGAATCGTTCGTATCGGCGGGATCGCCGTCGCCATCGCCGTCGTCATCGACGGCGGACACGACGGTCATCTGCTCTTTGTCCATCTTCCAATACATGTATCGCTGCTGCGTGATGCCGATCGCCTGACTCGTCACCATGTACAAGCAGAGCCCCGTCGGAAGCAAGAGCATGAAGAAAGTCATCATCAGCGGCATGGCGTAGAGCATGACCTTGGCTTGTGTCGGGTCCATTTGGACGGGCGTCAGCTTCTGCTGGATGAACATCAGGGCGCCGAGGATGATCGGCAGCACGTAGTACGGATCCGGCGACGACAGGTCGGTCCACCAAAGCACGAAAGGTGCATGGTAGAGTTCGATACTCGTCGACAATGTTTGGTAGAGCGCGAAGAAGATCGGCATCTGCAGCAGCACGGGAAGGCACCCACCAAGCGGATTCACCTTGTTCTTGCGCCACAGCTCCATCATCGCCGCGCCCTTCTTTTCGCGGTCGTCTTTGTAGAGCTCGTTGATCTTGTCGATCTCCGGCTTGAGGGCGCGCTGCTTGGCCATGTTCCTGAACTGAGGAACCACGAAGGGCAGCAGCAGCACGCGAACCAGGATCGTGAGCAGGATAATCGCCAGGCCCCAGTTGCCGACGAAGTTGTAGATCGTGCGAAGGAGTGAGCTCATTCCTCGCGCGATGAAGCTGAACCAACCTAGATCGATGACGTTGGTCGCTTGGTGGCCGAACCCCTTGAGTGCCTCGAAGTCCTTCGGGCCGGCATAGACGGCGGTGCGAAAGGTGGTGCTACCCCCCGCGGGGATATCCACCGAGGGCATGGTCAGCGTCGCCTCGAAGAGGCTCCCGTCCGGGTCTTCTCTCGTGCCGCCGCGGTCACTCGACAACAACTCGCACCGCTCACCGGTCTGGCCTTCCGGCGCCGCGATGATTGCAAAGTAGACGCTACTGAGGGCGACATACTCGACGTTCGGGCCGAACGTATGGGGCTGCATCGGTCGAAGCTCGTCTTCGCTCAGGAGCCCCTCACGGTCCTCGCGAATCGTCTCGTCCCCTACCTGACAGATGCCATGACTGAGTGCGGGGGAGGGGCGGGCGAACATCAGGCCGCCTTTTTCCTCCTCTCGACGGACGTAGTGGGCCGACTGAACGCCGAGCCCCACGGTGCGGCTCGTATCCCCGTCGTTGCGCACCTCGGTGGTGGCCCGAAACTGGTAGGGGGGTTCGACCAGGTCCCAAATTCTGTCGATTGTGACCCCGTCCCCGGTCCACCGGAAGTGAAGCTGCGTCTCCGACGTACTGACGACCGACCACAACGCGGTGGGAGGAATTTGGATGCCGGAAAACGTAGGTTGGAGCGGCAGGTAGCGTTCTTTGTCGGTGGTGACCAACTCGAAGGGGTCGGCGTTCTCGTCGAGGTACCGGTCGCCCTTGACGCGAAGACTCGCGAGCCCGGTGTTCAAATTGGTGAACGAAGCGACGATCCGATCGTCCTCCAGTTCGTAGAGCGTTTGGGAGCGCACCCGCGCGCCGGCCTCGGCCGCGGTCAGGGCGAGCGCTGAGGTGGGGTCGGGCGCTTCTTGGGCCGCGAGTTCCGGCGCCTTCGGGTCGGCGCCGGCTTCTTCGGTCGTTCCCTCTTCGGTCTCGGCCTCTTGGGGTGCGAAGTACTGCAGCCCGAGCATCACCCCGAGAATGGCCACCGGAAGCCCGAGCAAGAAGATCGGTGGGCGTTTGGGCTCAGCCATGCTGCGCCTCTTCAGAAGGTTCGTGGGCGCATGGAGGCGGATCGAAGCCGCCGGGATGCAGAGGGTGACACTTCAAGATGCGTCGTACGCCGAGCCATGTACCTCTCGCCGCGCCGAATCGTTCGATACAGGCCGCGGTGTAGTGAGAACAGGAGGGCTCGAACCTGCACGTTGGGCCGATGAGCTTCGAAAGCGTGAGTTGGTAAGCGCGAATCAATGTCAGGAGCGCCGCCCGTATCATCGGCTCTTCCTCCGAGCGAGCTTGCCCGACGCGTGGCGGACCTCCGTCAGGAGCGCCTCGTAGCCGATGGCCTCGGCGCCACGTTTCGCGATGAAGACAATGTCATGCTTCGCCGGAAAGAGGGCCCGGTTTCGCCGGAACACCTCGCGCACGACGCGCTTGATCCGGTTTCTCTCGACGGCGTTGCCCACTTTCTTCGTCACAGTGATCCCAAGTCGCGTTTTCTGTGCAGAGTTTGGTTGGACGACGATGAGGAAATGGGGGGTGTGAACGCGTCGACCTCGAAGTTGAGCTTGTCGGAACTCGAAACGCTTCCTCAGTCGATCGGCGCGACCCAGGCCTTGCCCTGCCCTTGTTGGGCCGCCCCCCCGTTCCGGCGTCCGATGCATTGTTGCACCGAGACGGCTACTTCTTGTAGCAGGATACGGTCAGGCGCTTCCGGCCTTTGCGGCGACGCGCGTTGAGAATGCTACGCCCGCCTTTCGTCTTCATACGCGCGCGGAACCCGTGTGTCCGAAGACGGCGCTTTCGATGTGGTTGGTAGGTCCGCTTCACAGCAATGCTCCCAGAAAAATGACGCCGGAAGAAAGCACGCCACCCCAAAGGTGTCAAGCCGGGGTGGTCGGGTGCGGTATCGGAGTGAAGTATCCGATTTTGCTCAAAGAGTTGGCCATAACCCCTCGTCCCTCAGGCTCGTGTAGCGGCCCCGGCCGATGATCAGATGATCGAGGATGCGGATCTCGAGCAACTCGCCTGCGCGGCAAAGCCGCTCGGTCAGGGAGAGATCGTCGGCGCTAGGGGCGGGATCGCCGCTCGGATGATTGTGCAGGAGCACAGCGTGGGCCGCGGAGTCTGCCACCAAGCAGCGGAACACCTCGGCGGCGTCGACTTGGCAGGACGTCCGACCCCCGCGCGCAACCTCGGTGGCGGCCTTCGGGCGGTTCTTCGCATCGAGCGAGATGACCCAGAACCGTTCGGTTGGGGCGTGCGCCAAGGCTCCGCCATAGCGCGCGAAGACCGCCTGACTGTCGAGAAGCGGTGCGACGAGGTTGGCGGGCCGTAGCGCGCGAATGCCGAGTTCGAACGCTGCACAGAGCCGCGCCGCCTTGGCAGGGCCGAGGCCGTCGAGCTGCGCTAGCGCGGAGGTCGATAGTCTTGCGAGTCCGGCTAGCCCGTGTGACTCGCCGAGTAGGTGCCAGGCCAGGGCCGTGGCATTTTTCCCCTCGCGACCCGTGCCGAGCACCAGAGCCAGGAGCTCGACGTCGCTGAGCGCGGGGGCCCCAAGAGCCGCCAGTCTTTCGCGCGGGCGTTCTTCGTGCACAGGCACTCGAGACGCAACGTCTATACCAACGTCGGCGCTTGCGATCTCGGTATCTTGGTCCCGTTCGTGTGTCGGTTCAGCGAGTTTCGCCGCCGGCCGCCGGACAGCTCGCCGCGCTACTTCTTGAAGAGCTTACCGAAGATCCCCGGTGCCTTGCCCCCGCCGCTGATGGCGGGGGGTGGCGCGCTCGAGCGACCCCGCGACAAGCGCATCGTGGCGACTCGGACCTCTCGCAACGCCTCGAGGTTCTTCGGATCGAGCTTGGCGACCTTCTTGAAGTGCTTCAGGGCCTTGTCGTGGTTGCCCATACGCTTGAGAAAATGGGCCCTCACGAAGTGACCGTGAACGTGGTCGGTGTTGAGCTTGAACGTCGTCTTGAGCAGGGCGCGGATCTGGTCGGCGACTTCCTCTTCCTCGACCCCGTCTCGGAGCAGCAGGATCCAGGCTTTCATGGCCGGGTAGTCGGCCTCTTTTCGGACGACGGCCATCGCTTCATCGCAGATCTGAAGCGCGTCGTCGTAGCGGCGGCGCTTTACGAGGACGTCGACCTTCTGGAAGTTGATCGCAGCCTCGACCATCACGTTCAGCTTTCGCTCGGACTCCGGCGTGCCGCCCCCTTGCATCACAGTGCGCTGATAGTCGGCTCGCGATTTATCTTCGCCGAGTGTGTCCCGTGCCACGGTGAAGAGGTGGAAGATCTCGTCGACCCAAGGGCGGAGCGCGTCGAGCTCCTGGGGCAGCCGGTCCGGATGCCACTTCTTGGCGAGCGTCATGTATTTGCCGCGAACGTCGTTGGCTGTCGCGGACTCCTTGACGCCGAGCATCTCGAAGTAGTTCTGTCGATCCATCATGCCAATGACTCGACTCACCTCTTCCCATCGTTCGACGTGTTCGTCGCTGAGCCCCTCCGGTGGAGGCGGCGGCATCTCTCGTGGTGCGACGATCTCGCCGGACATGCTTTTGGCGGGTGGCAGGTTGCTGAGGGACGTCGGCAAAACCGAGTCCCCGCCAGCCGGTCCCACCGAGTCACGGCGGCCTGGAGGCGAGGAGCGTCGCGCCCTTGCGGGGGCCATCGTCGATGAGGAATTCCGGCGCCCAGGCGAGGACGGACGTTGGCCGGGTGATGAAGGCGCCTGGCCCGGCGACGAGGGCGATACAGCTCGCAGCTTCTGCTGGGATACTGGCCGGTAGGTTTCGAGGGTGTCGGTGATGGCCAACAGATAGAGCATCCGGGTCGCCACTTTCGGGTCACCGAACTGCTCGATCAGGGTAGAAGTTGCCGCCGGTTCCGCGCGTAGGAACTCGACGAATGCCTTTTCGTTGGACTGGAGAGAGAACCTTGCAACGGGCGCGCCCTTCTTGATGCGCTGGCGCTCGGATCCGAGCTTCCGAATCACGCGCGTCATCGCGTCCTTCGGGGCACTCCCGCGGAGCGACGTGGCGATCACTTCGAAGACGTCGACAGAACCGCGGAGTGTGCCATCGCCTTCGCCGACGAGATCTGCCTCATAAAACGCATAGGGGCCGCGCTCCCGCGGGAAGATGGTGAGGAGCCCCCGTTCGAGGCTCGCCGACGGCGCGATGAAGCGTCCGATTGCCGGCACGCCACTTCGAAAGAGGATCCGATCCTGACCGGGCTCGTCGTCATCGGGCCACACCGCAAGCGTTCCGGAGAGCCCCTTCTTCTGAATCGACAGCAACACATGTCCGAATGGAGTGGCGCTCAGCGCCCCTTCGGCAAGTGGCTTCGGGACCGAGGATGGCAATGGTTGCTCCAAGGTCTTACAGGGTGACACACCGCGAGGCCGAGTGACAGACCACGACCCGGGCGCGGTGTTGAAAAGCGTTCAATTTCAAGGTGACGCCAATGTGCCACCTGATATTCTCATCAGTCGCTGATGGTCCAACCGGTGCCTTCGGCGCTGTCGAGAAGCTCCACACCAGCGGAAACCAGCTCGTCCCGAATCCGATCCGCTTCGGCGAAATCTTTGTTCTGTCTTGCACGGGTTCGTGCCTCGATCTGCGCTTCGATCGTCGATGCGTTGAGCCCAAGTGCAGTCGCCCGGCGATCCCGGATCCGCAGTAAGATCGTTCCGGGTTCCTCTGTGCCGAGTCCAAGTTCCGACTCGAGCGCGATGAACCCCGCTTGCGCCGCATCGACGCTCGCTTGCGTTGCCTTCCCCTTCTTGCGAAGCGCGTCATCGCAAAGCTCGTTCACGCTCTTCAGGAATTCCGCCAGTTTGGCGAGCGCGATCGGCATGTTGAGGTCGTCATCCAACGCCTTTTTGAGCGCGTCGGGGAACCCGACGATTTCCTCAGGGGGGTCGCCGCCAGCCTCTACGATTCGTTTGTCGGGTAGGCCGAGCAAGCGCTGTTTGGTCTTGTAGAGGTACCCGAGGCGCCGCTCGGCTTCTTCGAACTGAGGAAACCCTGTCACGTTGCCCGCGTCGTCGAGCGTCCAGTCGAGGTTGAGCGGCGCGCGATAGTGCACCGTCATCATGAAGTAGCGGATCGCCTCGGGCTCGACGCGATCGAATAGATCTCGAGCTGTGAAGAAATTGCCAAGGCTCTTGCTCATTTTCTCTTTGTCGACCTCGACGAAGCCGTTGTGCATCCAACACCGCGCAAACGGTTTTCCAGTGGCCGCTTCGCTCTGCGCGATCTCGTTCTCGTGGTGCGGAAAGACCAGATCGAGTCCGCCCCCGTGTAAGTCGAGGGTGTCTCCGAGGTGCTTCATCGACATGGCCGAGCACTCGATATGCCAGCCCGGGCGGCCGCGGCCCCACGGACTCGTCCAACCCCAGCTTTCCTCTTCGCTGCTCTTCCAAAGCGCGAAGTCCGCTGGGTGGCGCTTGCGAGCGGTCTGGGCTTCGTCGGTTCTTTCGCTTGCGCCGAGTTTCATCGCGTCGAGGTCACGGTGGCTGAGCTTGCCGTAGTCGGCGAACGACTCGACCGAGAAGTAAACGTCGCCGTCGGATGCGTAGGCGTGGTCGTCGTCGATCAAGCGCTGCACCAGGTCGAAGATGTCTTGAAGGTGCGTACTGACTTTTGGCTCAACGTCGGGAGCTAGATTTCCAAGGCGCCGCATGTCTTCGCCGTAGGCTTCGGCGAACCGCGCTGCGAGCTCCGTCGGTTCGCTACCGGCTTCCGAAGCCCGCTTGAGGATCTTGTCGTCAACATCGGTGATGTTTCTCACATAGGTGACCTTCAAGCCGTTGCTGCGCAGGTGCCTCACGAGCACGTCGTACACGACATAGCAACGCGCGTGCCCTAGGTGCGCGTAGTCGTAGACCGTCGGTCCGCAAACGTAGATCCGGGCGTGTGTCGGATCGGCAGGCTCGAACGGCTCTTTTTGGCTCGTCAGTGTGTTGTAGAGGCGAACGCTCATGGTCGCGCAGTCTGAGCATTTTCCGCCCCAAAGAGCAAGGTCGCGCAGTTGACCCGGTCCACGGGGCGGCTAGAACCACGAAATGCTCGCCATTCACGAACGAGGGCAGGCTGACTACCAAGAGGCCATCGCCGCGTTGAGTCGTCGTGGGGACGATGACTTGCAACGTGTCGAGGCCGACGTTCGCGCGATCCTCGAGGACGTAAGGCTCCGAGGCGACGCCGCGGTTCTCGAGTACACCGAGAAGTTCGACAAGCGGCGCCCGGCCAAACTGGTTCTCGACCTCGACGCGTGGACCGCAGACGCTGCGACGGTATCCCCCTCGATCCGCGCCTCCTTGGTCCAAGCGGCAGACCGGATCCGCCGCTACCACGAGCGCCAGCGCGACCCGGGTTTTCGCTACGAAGAGGACGGCGTTGAGCTGGGTCAGCGGGTTCAGCCGGTTTCGGCTGTCGCGGTCTATGCCCCGGGGGGCAAAGCCAGGTACCCGTCGACGGTCCTCATGACGGCGGTCCCCGCGACGGTCGCGGGGGTCAAGCGCATCGTTCTGGTCACCCCCAATCCCACGCCAGAGATTTTGGCAGCGGCGGAGGTTGCGGGGGTCACCGAAGTTGTCGATGCGGGCGGCGCCCAAGCGATCGCGTCAGTCGCGTACGGGACCGAATCGATCGCCAAGGTCGACAAGGTCGTGGGCCCGGGCAACGTCTTTGTCGCGTGCGCCAAGCGGCTGGTGTTCGGCACGGTCGATATCGACTCGATTGCGGGCCCGAGCGAGATCCTGGTCGTGGCCGACGAGGGGGCGGATCCAGAAGTCGTGGCCGCTGACTTGCTCTCTCAAGCCGAGCACGACGAGGATGCCTATCCGCTGTTGGTTACCCTCTCGCGCGCGAAGGCAGACTCGGTTGGCGAGGCGGTCAAACGACAACTCGAGACGCTTCCGCGGGCGTCGATTGCCCACCAGTCGATCGACAACAACGGACACGCGTTTGTGACCGGCGACCTTCGAGAAGCCGGTCGCGTCGCGACGGAGTTGGCGGCCGAGCACTTGAGCCTTTCGGTGGAGGATCCTGACGCCCTCCTTCCGCAAATCGGGCCCGCCGGGGCCGTGTTCCTAGGCTATCACACGCCCGAGGCGGCGGGCGACTACGCTGCGGGCCCAAGCCACGTGCTACCCACCGGTGGGGCCGTGCGGTTCTCTTCACCGCTTGGTGTTTACGACTTCGTCGTACGTTCGTCCTTGATTCGCTACTCCCCCGCGGCGATCGACGATCAGGCCGAGCTTCTCGAGGGGTTGGCCCGCCTAGAAGGCCTCGAGGCTCACGCCCGGGCCGTCACGATCCGGCGATCGAAGCAATAGCTTGCGGCCAGGTCACGCGGCGAGTACCCATCCCGCGTGACCTTCGAATCCCTGCAGAGGCGACTCGCACAGCAGCTCGGTCGCTGCATCGCCGACTTCGACCTCATCGAAGAGGGCGACCGGGTCATGGTTGCGGTGAGTGGAGGCAAGGATAGCTACGCGCTCCTGCATCTGCTCGAACGCGCCCGGACCCGCGCCCCGATCGGATTCGACCTCATCGCCGTCCATCTCGACCAGGGACACCCCGGGTACGATGGCTCGCCCCTCGAGGCATGGATGCAACGGGAAGGGTACGACTTTCGCGTCATCAGGAAGGATACCTATCAGCTGGTCACCGAGCGCATCCCCGAGGGCAAGACGTACTGCAGCCTCTGCTCTCGTCTCCGCCGCGGGATCCTCTACAACGCTGCAGAGGACCTCGGATGCACCAAGATCGCACTCGGCCATCATCGGGATGACGCGATTGAAACGCTGATGCTGAACCTGATGTTCAACGGAACCCTGAGCGCGATGCCCGCCAAGCTCAGAAGCGACGACGGACGGAACACCGTGATTCGTCCCCTCCTTTACGCCGCGGAGCGAGACCTTGCAGAGTACGCAAGCGCGCTCGAGTTTCCGATCTTGCCGTGCAACCTTTGCGGTTCTCAAGACAATCTTTGGCGTCAACAGGTCAAACGGATGTTGGACGACCTCGAACAGCAGGCGCCACGAGTGCGTCAGAGCATGTTGGCGGCGCTCAAGAACGTTCACACCTCTCACCTTCTCGGGCCCGTTTGATCCGCATGGCGCGTCTCGCTCTTGCGTCGGTGTTGGTTCTTTGCTTTGTCTTTGCTCACGACGTCAGCGCGCAATCGATCAATATCGAGCGCTTTCGGCCCTCGCTGGACCGTTTCGGTTTCCTCGGGATCCAGGGCTCCGCGACGCCGGGGCACCTTCGCTGGAACCTCGCCCTCTGGTCTTGGTACTCGAATCGCTCGTTGCGGGTTCGGCCCGGGGACGGCACCACCGAGAACGCGATCAAGCATCAGCTCACGTCCGACGTGCTGTTCCAGCTTGGCTTGTTCGGCCGTTGGTCGTTGGCCCTCGAGATCCCTTTGGTCCTCTACCAGCAAGGGGGCACCACTGTGCCGCTCAATGGACGAACCTCGTTCGACGGCTTCGCTCTGCAGGACCCGAGGTTCACCACGAAGGTTCGAATCGTTGGCGAGAAGACCGAGAAGAGCCAGGACAAGCCGGACGGGCCTGGCCTCGCGCTGTTGGCGAGTATCCCCGTCCCGATCGGGAACGAAGGCCTCTATGCCGGCGAGAGCCAGTTCACGTTTGATCTGCAGGCGCTTGGCGACTTCCACATCCTCGAGACTGGCGCGGGGGCCATGCTGGGTTGGCGATATCGTCCGAACGTCCGCCAGGTCGGGACCGCGCGGCTTCAGCAGGAGTTGCTCTACGGGTTTTCGATCAAGCCGCCGATTCCCAAGGTGCTCAACCTGTATGGCTTGCTCGAGTTTCGAGGCTCGACCGCGTTCCGAGGAAGCCAGACGAACACGCTCGAGGGAGACTTAGGCGTTCGCTACACAAAGAACGCGGTGACGCTGACTGCAGCGTTTGGCGGCGGCCTGGTGCGCGGCCTCGGGCAACCGGCATTTCGGGCGTTCTTCGGGGTTTCCTATTCGCCCCAGACCCACGATCTCGACCAAGACGGAATTCCCGATTCTGAAGACGAGTGCCCGCGGCTTCCTGAGGACATCGACGGCTTCGAAGATGACGACGGTTGCATGGACCCCGACAACGACAACGACTTCATTCCAGACGCGGACGACAAGTGCCCGAACGTCGAGGCACTCGAAGGGCAAGACGAGGACGAAGACGGTTGCACCGATCCGTGAGCCCGAAGCGTCGTTCCTCTACCGAGCTTGACTCAGGGGATGCACAAGCCGACGAGCTCCCGGCAGTCCGATACCGTGCACGTCGCTGTCTCGTCGCCGCACATGCCCGCATTGGTGAGCGTCGCCTCGCCACAGCCCCACTCGTCGCCGAAGGCTTGGCAACTCGGCTGGTCGGCGCTCGGGCCTACGGGGGTGCCGTCGCGACACTCGGAGCAGGCGGCGCCGAACTCGTCCTCTCCGCAACCGCCGGCGAGCAACAAGGCTGCCACGCACGCTGCCGTGGCAACCGTCTTGATGGATTGGATCATGCGGCGAGCCTAAGGCTCGCTGTCGAACCGTGTCAACGGTCCAACGAGCTCGCGAGGGACGGTCGTCTCGCCCATGGGCGGGCGAGCAGCAATTGTGCAACGCCGCAGTGCCGCTCGACGAATGCGCCCTCGCACGCCGAAAGGTAGAACTCCCACATCCTCTGAAACCGTTCCGAGTAGCCGAGGCCAGAGACCTCGGCCCGTCGGGCATCGAACCGGCCGCGCCACTCTCGCAAAGTGCGCGCATAGTGGTCGCCGAAGTCCTCGTAGTGGAGCAGCCGAAGGTCTGTGGTGCGATGCCAAGCCTCGGTCATTGCGTGAAGGCTTGGGAGCTGTCCGCCAGGAAAGATGTGACGCTTGATGAAATCAACCCGACCTACACTCTCCGCGTAGCGGTCGTCCGGAATCGTGATGGCCTGCACCAAGCCGAGTCCCTCGGGTCGCAGGAGTCGTCCGATCTGTCCGAAGAACGAGTCGAGGTATTCCGCGCCGACCGCTTCGATCATCTCGATCGTGACAAGCTTGTCGTACGCTCCCCGGAGGTCCCGGTAGTCATCGAGCAAGACCGTCACCTTGTCCGCGAGCCCAGCCTCCTGCACGCGTTCTCGGGTCAGGTCGTACTGAGCTTGCGAGATCGTCGTGGTCGTGACCCGACAGCCCGTTTGCTTTGCCGCGTAGATCGCGAGGGCGCCCCAACCACTCCCGATCTCGAGGAGGTGATCCCCGGGCGCCAGGCACAGCTTGCGGCAGATTCGTGCAAGTCTCGCCTGTTGCGCCTGCTCGAGCGACATGTCGTCACGCTCCCAGACCGCCGAGGAGTACATCATCGAGTCGTCGAGCCAGAGCCGGTAAAATGCGTTGCCGAGGTCGTAGTGTTCACCGATGTTACGGCGACTTCCCGCCCGCGTGTTTCGCCGGAGTCGGTGGTAGATCTCATCGAGGGCACCGCGAAGCCTCCCGACCGAGCTTCCGTCGAGGTTGGTGAGCCTCGTAGAGCTTCGCAACAAGACGCGCACCGTCGCCACCAAGTCGTCCGTGGACCAGAGGCCGTCTATGTAGCTCTCGCCGGCTCCGAGGCTTCCGCCGAGGGCGATCGCCGTCCAGGCACTCGCGTCGTGGATCTGGATCGTCGCCTTTGGACCTTCGTCTCCGCGACCCAGGGTGTGCGCGCCGTGCTCGTCGACCACGGTGAGTTGACCGAAATCGATGTCGTCGAGTCGCTTCAAGACGAGCGTTCGCGCGACCCTCGACGGGACATCCACCGGCAAGTCGACCGGAAGATCGATGAGGCGCGGCAAGTCCACCCGTAGCCACGTTCTCTCGGTCATACCGCCGCTCCGCTCGGGTCCCGGCGACCCGGATGGGGATGATACGGAGTTCCTTTCCACCACAGTCGAGCGGCTTGCGCGTAGATCCCAGCGACCGTCGATGCCGCCATCGCGGGATGTCGAAGTAGGGTCATGGCCGCGTTGGTTCGGTCGAGCGGACGTCGCTCGAGGACCAGGGTCGCGTCTGTGCGTACGCGCCCTCCGTCCCAGTTGCGCATGTGAGCGACCAACCTCGGTCCCGGTGTGTTGAACCGCCACTCGTAGGTCTGCTCCATCGGGTGGAAAGGGGACACGTGAAGGGCTTTTGGCACCCGGAACCGGAGGACTTTGCCACGGCCGACGTTGTCCCTTTTGGCGTCGACCACGTAGCAGTGACGCTCGCCCCAAGGCGTGTTGTCGACCTGGGCGACAATGAACTCGAGAGACTCGTCTTCACGGTAGCAGTAGTAGATGCTGATCGGGTTGAAGGAAACACCAAGGGTTCGCGGCAGTGTCAGCAATCGGATCGGTCCGCTCGGCCGTACGCCGTGCTGTCGCGCGACCAAGTCACGAACCGCTTCGTTGAGCGGCACGTTTCGTTCGCCCAAGTGATCGCGCCTATCGAAACGAGCGATCGCGGGTCCGCGCGCCGACCAACCGGGTAGCCCGTCGAGTGCATCCGGGAGCTCGTCGAGGTCGAGGAACGCGTAAAAAATTCGGTACCGGAACGCGTGGGCGACCGGCGCGAACCGCCTATGACGAATTGTCCCCTCGTACAGCGCGCTGTTCACGCGGCCTCCCTCGCGGGCCTACTCAGCCGCTCATCGAGCGAGATTCCGAACTGATGGGCGACGGCGAGTGCACTGACGACCCCATCTTCATGAAACCCGTGGCCCCAGTACGCACCGCAGTAGTGCGTGTTTCTCTTACCGCTGATCTCTTGGATTCGCTTCTGCGCCGCGAGCGCAGCCGGGTCGTACAATGGGTGATGGTACGTTGTCTCGTAGAGGACCTTGGCCGGGTCGATTCGATTCGTTGCGTTGAGCGATACGCAGAAGTTCGTCTTCGTGTCTTCGATCCGTTGTAGGTTGTTCATGTCGTACGTGACTACGACGCGATCGCTTCTCTGCCTCGGGATCTCGTAGTTCCAACTGGCCCACGCACGGCGCTCACGAGGCAACAGCGTCGTGTCGGTGTGGAGAACGGCTCGGTTCTCTTGGTAGCGAATGGCGCCGAGGATTTCCCGTTCGGCCTCGCTAGCATCGGCGAGCATCGTCAAGGCTTGGTCACTGTGCGTGGCGATGATCACACGATCATACGCTTCGGGCGGCCCGTCGAGCGGGCAGACAGTGGCACCGTGCGCACTCCGCGTGATGTTGGAAACCGGTGTCTCGAGGCGGATACGGTCGGCGAACGCAGCGGTGAGGCGGCGGACGTACTCGCGTGAACCGCCCTCGACGACGCGCCACTTGGGTCGGTTCGTGAGGCTGGTCAGGCCGTGATTGATTAGGAAACGAACGAAGGTGTACGCCGGGAAAGACAGCATGTCTCGCGCCTCCGTCGACCAGATCGCCGCGCCCATCGGCACGATGTAGAGGTCGGTGAACGCTTCGGAGTACCGCCCGTCCGCGAGCAGGTCGCCAAGCGTGGTACGCTCGTCTTGCGTGTCGGCGATCGCCTCTGCTTCTCGGTTGAAACGCAAGATGTCGCGCACCATGCGCAGAACGCGCGGATTGAGGGCGTTTCGTCTTCGGGCAAGGATCGCGCTACTCGCGTACTCGAGACCTGTCGCCTTCTCCTTGACGCTGAAGCTCATGTCCGTTGCACGCGTCGAGACACCGAGATGGTCGAAGATGCGCATCAGGTTCGGGTACGTCCGCGTGTTGTGGACGATGAACCCGGTGTCGATCGGGTAGCGCCGACCCTCGACGTGCACATCGACCGTATTGGTGTGTCCGCCGATCCACGAACCTGCTTCATAGACGGTCAACTCGTGGTCGCAGTGCAACAACCATGCGGCCACCATTCCGCTGATCCCAGTCCCAATCACCGCGACTCTCATGACTCGACCCGTTTTTCGAGAAGGTAGTGGTAAACGCCCCACTCGTTTCCGCCGCGGAACGCGAACAACTCGGCGCATGCCATGAAGAAGATGCGCCACCGATGCATCGCCCTGTCCGGGGCGTCGTCCACGGTGCCGAGGGCAGCCAACACCTGGTCGCGGTTCTCGTCGAGGTTTTCGAGCCATGCGTTCGCGGTTCTCTGGTAGTCCCGCCCGCTTAGATGCCATCGCTCGGTGACACGCATGTCACGGTCGAAGTGATCGAGAAGGTCCTCGGAAGGCATCTGGCCCCCCGTGAAGAAGTGGCGGGCCATCCAGTCGGAGGGCCCTTGGTCCTCGTAGAGGTAGGCGAACTCGCGGTGCGCGAAGATGTGAATAAACAGCTTGCCGTCCGCGCAGAGCCATCGTCCGATCCGGGCCAGCAACGCCTCCCAGTTTCGCATGTGCTCAAACATCTCGATCGACACCACCCGGTCGAACGGCCCGTCGAGCTCGAGCCGCGCGACGTCTGCGGTGACGACGTCCACGTTGGTGAGTCCCATCGCGGCCGCACGCGTTTCGATGAAGGCGCGCTGCCCTCGACTGTTGCTGACCGCGGTAATCCGAGCGCCGGGAAGGCGCGCGGCCATGTGGAGCGTCAGCGACCCCCATCCGCAGCCGAGCTCTAGGATCCGCTGCCCGTCGGCGAGCTGGGCTCGATCGAACACCTGCGTCAACGAGTCGGTTTCCGCCTCCGCAAGCGAACGGGCCCCGTCGCCCCACGTACAGCAGCTGTACTTCAACCGGGGCCCCAGCACCTGTTCGAAGAAAGCGGCCGGCACCTCGTAGTGCTGCAGGTTCGCCGCGCCGATCTCCGCCGCGATCGGGCTCTGGCGAAGCGTGCGAACATGCGCTTCTTTGGCGGCTTCACCGAGCTGCCGGGTATCCGACAAACGCTTCGCGCAGATTCGACGGATTCCGAAACGAATCAGGGGGTCGGGCACAATCCCGAGGTCGAGCAATGGCATGGTGGCGCGTCTCGCTGTTCCCAGCGCTCCCCGCTGGGCCCCATTTTTGTTTAACCTTTGTACAGATCGTCAAGGGTCAGACTCTGATAGTCTTATGCTTGGAGCGTGTCCTGGTCGTTCCCTGTAGAGCTTCTGTTGATATCTACCGATCACTTGGGGCAGGCTTGTCCCGCCGGGCCGACGGTGTCAGCGTCCTCGCGTGACCCGTTTGTGCCGGTTCGCCGCCTTCGCCATGATCGCGGGGTGCACGCCTCAGGGCGATCCTGGGATCGGGGCGCATTTCGATGATTCGTTCGATCGCGAGAAACTCGGCGACGACTGGGCACGGACACACGGCGCCTGGGCCATCCGAGATGGCCAAGTTCGCGCGCGAGGCGCCCGAAACCATCCTCTGTGGCTGAAGCGCAAGATTCCCCGCGACGTACGCATCGAGTTCGATGCCAGGAGCGACAGCCCAGAGGGCGACATCAAGGTCGAGGTGTTCGGAGATGGGGTGTCATTCGCCTCGGCCGATCAGTACATCGCGAGCGGTTACGTCGTGATTTTCGGGGGTTGGGGGAACTCCCGAAACGTGTTGGCCCGGCTGGACGAGCACGGGGAGGACCGCATCGAGGGGCCACCCATTCGGGTCGAACCCCGCCAGACCTACCGTTTTCGCATCGAACGCGTCGGTTCGAGCCTCTCGGTCTTCGTCGACGATGTGCTCCTGCTCGCCATGAACGACCCGGACCCCCTTGAAGGGCGAGGGCATGATCATTTTGCCTTCAATAACTGGCAATCCGACCTGCGGTTCGACAATTTGAGGATCACGCCACTGTGATCGCTTCATCATGACACCGAAAGAATTCGAGATCGTGCTTTCCGATGCCGAG
Organism: Myxococcota bacterium; assembly: GCA_039028875.1. Taxonomy (GTDB): domain Bacteria; phylum Myxococcota_A; class Polyangia; order Polyangiales; family Houyiibacteriaceae; genus SG8-38. The sequence goes on from JBCCHE010000021.1 coordinate 57,921, forward strand.
GTCCAGCTCTCGCGCGTCAAGCACCTCTACGAACAATACTTTCAAGGGATCGAGCGCATGGAACCGCAGATCCCACGCAAGCAACTCGATCGCGCGCTTCACCAACTTCGAAAGTCCCAACCGCGGAACACAGCGCTCAGGTTTCGGTTTCAGACGCTGATCCAGCGATACACGACGCTGCAAACGTACTGGCGACGGATCGCGCGCCAGATCGAAGAGGGCACCTATCGACGCGACCTGATGCGTGCGCGCAAGCGTCGCGAACAGGCACGGGCCGAACGCGATGACACGCGGCGTCGTAGTAGCAGCCCTCTCGAACTCGATCCGAACCAGGACACAGACATGGATCACCTGATCGAGGAAGCGAGCGACCGCGTCGACGAACTCCTGAAGGCGCCGGCCCCGGCGAGGCCCCGCATCGCTCCGCGCCGCGCGGCGAAGCCTAACGGGGGTGACGAACCCACCACGTTTGGCAAGCCCCACTCTCGACGGCCGGCGACGAACAAAGATCGATCGAGCCCGGCGATCTCTCCGGGTCGACGCGCGCCTCCTCCGATTGCTTCTCGCTCCAAGGGGCCGGGAGAAGCGCGCATGCGACAGATCTACGAGAGCTACGTCGACGCCAAGCGCAAGAACAACGAACGCACCGACAAGATCGACTACGAGACCGTCGCCAAGAGCCTCAAGAAAATGGTGCCGAAGCTCGACCGCAAGCACAAAGGGAAGCGGATTGACTTCAAGGTCGTCGTCAAAGAGGGCAAGGTTGGAATCAAGCCGGTGGTGAAGAAGTAGGCCCCTGGTGATCCGGACTCGTTCGCGCGATCCGATAGTCGATCTCCCGCAGCAGGTCGCCGAGCGACTCGGGGTCGAGCGCGCTGACGCCAATGCCGCGATTCTGGATGATCTGACTTGGGGATTCGAGTCGGTCGCACTTGTTGAAGACCGAGATCCTTGGAACGCGCTCGAGGCCAAGCTCCACCAAGAGCTTTTCGGTCGTATCGACGTGATCGAGACGGCAAGGGTCCGAGGCGTCGATCACGTGGAGCAACAGATCGGCGTCCTGGGTTTCGTCGAACGTCGCTCGAAACGCGGCGAACAGATCCTTCGGAAGGTCCCGAATGAAACCGACCGTATCGGTGACGACGACCGATCGACCCGACGGAAGATCGAGGCTCCGCGACCTCGTGTCGAGGGTCGCGAAGAGCTTGTCTTCGGCGGATACGTTGCTCCCTGTCAGCGCGTTGAGGAGCGTGCTCTTGCCCGCGTTGGTGTAGCCGACGATGGCAACGGTTGGTGTCCCGCTCCGCTGCCGGCGGGACCGCCGCTGTTGTCGCTGCCGCCTCACTTGCTTCAGCTGTGCCTGGAGCCGAGTGATGCGCTCCCGTGCGCGACGTCGCCCCACCTCGAGCTTGGTTTCTCCTGGGCCGCGACCTCCGATTCCCCCGGTGAGGCGCGATAGGGCGTCATCCCGTTGACCGAGGCGGGGCAGAAGATAGCGCATCTGGGCAAGCTCGACTTGGAGCTTTCCGTCTCGACTCTCCGCATGCTGCGCGAAGATATCGAGAATGAGCTGCGTTCGGTCGACGACCCGAAGATCGGTGACCCGAGCGACGTTGTTGGCCTGTGCGGGTCGGAGGTCACGATCGAAGATCAGGGTCTCTACGTCGAGCTGCATGGCGCGGATGACGAGATCGTCGAGCTTTCCCTTACCGAGCGCGTACTTGGGGTCGACCCTATCGCGTACTTGCAGTACGCGGTCGGCGACCTCGACCCCCGCGGTCCGCGCGAGCTCCCCCAGCTCGCTCAACGAGTCCTCCGCTTGTGCGGCGCCTCGCTTGTCGGTGACGTGCACCAAAATCGCCCGGCCGTCTTTGGCGGTCACCCCGCGCGCGCGTGCGGCGCTGGCGAACTCCTGCTCGAGGGTGGCGATGATCTCGGCAGGGTTGTCGCGGGCTTTCGCATAGGGGAGTGGCCCCACCGTTCGGAACGGTGGCGCGTCTTGCCCTTCGGCCACCGGGAAGTTGTGGCCGTAGTAGATGCACAGTGCGCGCTCTTCACCTGGGGCCAAGCAAATCGCCACCACCAGATCCAACCGTAGACGCGTGAGGTCGACCAAGTCGTCGCGGCTCAGGGGCTCGTTTCGGAGGTGTGTATGGATCAGGCGAAGGCCTCGCAGACGACCCGCACCGGCGCGCATGCGGCCCACGTCAGGCAACATCAGCTTCGACGCATCGCCGACAATCACATGGTGGACGGTGCCCCGGCGATCGACGAGCACGCCCACCTGTCGACCGGTCTCATGCGAAACGCCGACCATCGCCCGTGTGAGTTCTGGTGTCGTCAGACGATCAAGCGGAACTCGTCGCCGGTAGATGCGTTGTAGCGCCTTGGTCTCGGACGGACTGAGGCCGCTGGTGTCGCCGTATATCTGCAAAAGTCTTGGGGGCGGAAAAGGCCTAGGCGCTCGCCTCAAGCCGTTCGCGAAGGCGTCGCGCGTCGGGGTCGTCTAGCGCGTTTCGTAGTCCGATGGCAGTCGGAAGTTGAGTCACCTGTTTTCGTAGCGCGTCGGCGCGAGTGCAGGCCGCCTCGAGCTTGGCCGCAAACCCTGGCGTTGCCTCGGCTTCTCGGACGAGGGCCTCGCGGAGGCGACCTGCTGCCTCGATATCCGAGCAAACCAGCAGGATGTCGCACCCCGCTTCGATCGCGAGCACCCCGGACTCTTCGACAGGGTATTGCGCGCTCACTGCCTTCATCTCGAGATCGTCGGTGAATACCGCACCCGTGAACCCGATCTCGTCGCGCAAGAGCCCATCGATCAGTGCGGACGACAGGGTCGCGGGCGCCGTGTCGAGCTCTTCGATCACCACGTGTGCAGTCATGACGGACGGGACGGTGCCGACGGCCGATCGAAACGGTCGAAGCTCGACGTCGTCCAACCGCGTTCGGTCATGGCGCAACACGGGCAACGCATGATGACTATCGACGTCGGTGTCACCGTGCCCAGGGAAGTGCTTTGCGCATGAGAGGACGCCTCCTTCGTGCAGGCCGTGCGCGAACGCGAGCCCATGATCGGTGACCTCTTGTGGTGTCGCCCCGAACGCGCGATCGCCGATCACGGGGTTGGCCGGGTTGGTATCGACGTCGAGCACGGGCGCGAAGTTGAGGTTGATCCCGACGGCGCGGAGCTGACGGCCGAGCACGCGCCCTCCAAGTGTAGTGAGGTCGAGGTCGCCTGCGCTTGCAAGCGTTCTCATGGGCGGGAGTTCGACGATTGGCGGACCGAAGCGAGCAACGCGTCCGCCCTCTTGATCGACGCACACCAAGAGCGGTCGCGCGGAGTCCTCGACCTGGGTTGCGGCGGCGATCATGTCTGCGGCTTGACTCGCGTCCTCGATGTTGCGCTTGAAGAGGATCAAACCCGCCAGCGTGTCGCTCGTGATCCAGGTGCGAACGTCCGCTGGCACTTCGCTGCCGTCAAAGCCGCAGACAATGACGCTTCCTGCCAGGCGCTCGAGCTCGATCGCGGCGTTTCTCTGATTGACGACGGCCAAGAACCCCCTCCCGAGGTGTAGCATGCGCGAACGTTGCTGTGCGCCGGCGTTGTTGCTACAAGACGGATATTAACTTCGCTCAGTTCGCCGGCCCGGCTATCAAATGACAAAGGTTGTAGATCCTGACTTCGGTCAGCGAGACGACGCGCGAAGCGCCCTCGATGAGGACGCGCCTGAGCCTGTTGTGTATGCGCATTCGATTCCTCGTCGCCTCCTGGACGCAGACGCGGCCAAGGTCATTCGCCGGCTCAACCGCCACGGGCACACCGCCTACTTGGTTGGTGGTGGCGTTCGCGATCTCATGCTTGGGCGCAAGCCAAAGGACTTCGACCTCGCGACGAGTGCGCGCCCCTACGAGGTCCGAGACCTGTTCCGTAACTGCCGCGTCATCGGTCGTCGGTTTCGTCTCGCGCATGTACTGTTCTCTGGGGGCAAGGTCATTGAAGTCGCGACCTTCCGTCGCGACCCGTCTCAGCACTTCGAGGTGATCAAACCCAAGATCGCCAAAAAGATCCCCCTGTGCGCGGGGCCCGAGCCAGTTCGTCTGATTCCGGCCCGCAACTCCGCCATCGAAGGCGAAGACACCGACCTTCTCATCACCAACGACAACGTTTTTGGAGAGCCTCACGAGGACTCCATTCGTCGCGACTTCACGATCAACGGCTTGTTCTATGACCTCGAGCGCGGCGAGGTCATCGACTTCGTTGGCGGCGTCGCAGATCTCGAGGAGCATCTGCTTCGAACGATCGGGGATCCGAACGTGAGGTTCCGCGAGGATCCAGTTCGCATTCTTCGGGCGATCAAGTTCAGTGCCCGGCTCGACATGGGGCTCGACCCGGCCGTCTACGATGCCATGGTCCGTCACCGAGGAGACTTGCAGCGCGCTGCGGCACCGCGTGTCCTCGAGGAGATCCTTCGTTTCTTGCGGGGCGGCGCCGCGCAGCGCTCCGTGTTCCTGGCCTGGGATGTGGGTGTTCTCAGCGAAATCTTGCCCGAGGTTGCGTCCTTTTTGGACGACGATCCCGAGGGTGCCGCGCTGACTTTTGGGCGACTGAAGGCGATCGACGCACTTGCCGCAGAAGACCGACTACCAAACGATGCCGTCTTGTTGGCGGCGCTCCTTCAGGGGGCGATCGACGAAGCGGTCGATGGGGTTTCGGACGTTCCAGTCGCATACGAGGAGTTCATTCGTGAGTTCTCGTTGCGGCTCGCGCTTCCGCGGCGCCTCAAGGACCGGATCAGGCTTCTCACCATGGCTCAGCGGCGTCTTCGCGCCGGTCGGATCAACTCGATTGCACGGCGCGAGTACTTCTCGGACGCCGCCACGCTGTTCGCGCTAGACAGGACGGCACGGGGCGAAGAGCTCCCAGCTTGGGCCAGCGATCCGAGTGAGGCGCTTTACCAGTCCGAACCCCGACCGCGACGTCGCCGCAATCGTCGACGCAACCGTAGCTAGGCCGGATCTTGTCAGTCGTCGGCGCGGTCGATGACCACTTCGAAGGCACGCTGGTTCGCGTCGGGCTCGTCCGCATCCGGAAGCCGGCTCGAAAGGTTGGTGACCACCAAGAGCAGCGACCTGGTGTCGTCGGTAAGCTCGACCGGTACGTAGGCGGTCGGATCGCCTTCGGTCAATGGGGCCGCAACGTGCCGAATCTCGTTCCCGACGGCGTCGAGTTGAATGGCGTCTAGGGACCAGCGGACGCCGTATTCGCCGTTGAGCCAAACGCGGAGCCGGCGACCGGTACCCCACGCGTCGTTCGCGAGTAAGACGTACCCACTTCCGAAAGCCTCGAGCGGAGTCTTGGCGACCGCCCGCGTTGGCATTCGGTGCAAAGTCCGCACCACCGGAACCTGTGCGTCGCTGTCGATCGTACGGAAAAATGGGGCTTGGCGAGTTCCGCGCCCCACGAACCAGCGTTGGACGGCGAGATCGCGGATATTGTCGATGAGCCGGTCTCCGCTTCGCGCGATCGACGTTTCGATGGCGGCCCACAAGTCCGGCTCGGCACGAAGCCCCTCGCCCTCCCAGGTTCGTTGGCTCGAGAGGAGCCACGCGTCTCGAACGAACTCGCGCTTGAGACCGTCGTGCCGTGCGGAGAGATATCCGAGCAGCAGCGCGCCCCCGGCACCGCCTTCCACTGCTCCGCTGATCCACGACCGCTCGGGTTCGGCCTGCTGTTCGAAGACCGCGTCCTCGCAACCAAACCGACCCGTCACGACCCAAGTGAGCCAAGCCGCTGTGGCCCTTCGCCAGGTTCGCGCTTCAGCGGGGTCCATGCTCATCAAGAGCGCCTCTGCGTAGGCCGCGGTGACACAGGCTTCGAGCGCGTCGTCTGGAGTTGCCGGGCTCACGACCGCGAACGTCGACGCGCGGTCCAAGAAGCTCCATGTCGCCAGCCCGTCGGCGTGGGCCGCCGTGGGGCGGTCCGCGTCGGCGAGGTAGAGATCGAGTTCCGGACCGCCACCCAGTTGTCCATCCGGCAATGGTGCAGGCCATCCCATGACCGAGAGCGCATCGTGCGCATTTTCGAGCGCGTGCAGTGCTTTCGCCAAGGTGGCCTCGTTGGTGCCTGGTGGGGCGTGTAGGGTCACGAGCCGTGTTGGCGAGGGGATCGCCATTGATGCTTCCTCGGGTCGGGCCGTTTCGGGGGGCGTTGGGGTCCGTGGACCCGTCCAGACGGGGGTGGTCATCTGGACGATCGCCGCTGCAATTTCGTCCGCGCCGAGCGAATCACCCTGCCCAGCGGCTGTGGTCGCGTACAGGCCGACCATCAGGGCCAAGCCGGCGGCCTTCGATTTCATTCGTGCCATTTGACACGATCCGGCTAAACCTTCTACATCCAAGGGGGAGGGTAACGTATGCATGATGGCCGTTTTGATCCGAGCGGCTTCTACGAGTTCAATCTCGGAGGGGGGACCGTTCGAACCCGCGCGGGCGAACGGGTGCTGATGCTCAGCGAGGGGGTGCTGTCCTCGCTCGTCGCGGCTGCGGCTCGAGATGGAGACCTCACGCCCCTTCGACGCCTCGGTGAGCTGCTCGGCGATCAGGTCCTTGCCGGCCTCGATCGTCCCGCATCGGTACTCACCCCGGAGGCCGTTCTCGGTCACGTGTCCGCCATCACCGCCCTGTTCGGTTGGGGCCGACTCACGTTCGAGCGCTGGGGCGCAGCCCTCGTCATTGCGCTTCGCGACAAGCCCGACCTCGACGAGGACGATCTCGGTGCCGCGGCGCTCCTTGGTGGCATGTTCTCGCAGGTGTCTCAGCGGCAGGTCTCCTGCGTTCCGGCGGGCGAGTCGAAGTTCGTCATGGTGGACTTCGAGGTCGCCGAAACCGTCTGGGGATGGTTCAAGGACGGTGCAGACCTGCCTTCAATCGTCGGTATGTTGGAAGCAAAGAGGGCGTCATGAGCGACCGCGAAGACAGGCTGAGATCTCTACTCAACAAGGTTCGCGCGAAACGACCGGATGAGCGCCCGACCCATGCCGCGGAGGTGGTCGAGCGGATCCGCACGGCGTCCGGCTCCGTTCCGGCGGCGCAGCCATCGGCCTCCACATCGCCGCCGTCGGCGCTTTCTTCAGCGCCGGCCGCCGCACGTTCTTCTCACCCGGCGGTCGAACCGCCCACCTCTCCGACCGTGGAAAGCCCTACGCGATACTCCTCGCAGCCGCCTCGGGTCGAACGCCCGCTGTCGACGGAGCCTCGCGCCCGTTCGGTTCGTCCGGTGTCGAGCGCACCCGCGCAGAGCGCACCCTCGCCGCAGCGTCCCGAGTCGATCCGCGCCCAAAGTGTCGCCCCTACGGGGCAACCCATCGTCTACGCGACCGACCCGCCAGAGTTCCCACGCCCGAAGACCTTCGGCGACTTGCTCGATCTCACTTTGTCGCTACGACCCAGGTAGATGCTTCTCGTCGTCGACGTCGGCAATACCAACATGGTGCTCGGCCTGTACGACGGCGAACGTCTCGTGCATGACTTTCGGATCGAGACGGCCAAGGGCCGCACGAGCGACGAGTATCACGTCCTCCTGCTCAACTTGCTGCAGCTTGCTGGGGTCGGGCGAGCCGATGTACGGGCGAGTATTCTCGCTTCTGTCGTTCCACCGCTCAACGAAACCGTCATCGATGCGGTCGATCGCGCCTTCGATCACGAGATCATGATCGTGGGTCCAGGGATCAAGACCGGCATGCCTGTGCTTGCCGAAAACCCTCGCGAGGTCGGCGCCGATCGCATCGTCAATTCGGTGGCCGCGTACGAACGGGTCAGCCGAGCCGCGATCGTCGTCGACTTTGGCACGGCGACCACCTTCGACTGCATCTCGTCCAAGGGCGAGTATCTCGGAGGCGCCATCGCCCCTGGGATGCAGATAAGCGCGAGCGCACTCTTTGCGCGTGCCGCCAAGTTGCCTCGGAGCGAGATCGCGCGCCCGCCGCGCGCCATCGGGCGCAATACCATCCACTCGATGCAGGCCGGCATCGTCTTCGGCTACGTCGGGCTGGTCGATGGTCTGGTCCGTCGGCTTGGCGCCGAAATGGACGCTGAGCCTGCCGTTATCGCGACCGGCGGGCTTGCGAGCCTCATTGAGCCCGACAGCGAAACGATCGACGAGGTCGACGAGTTCCTCACGCTTGAGGGCCTCAGGTTGATCTACCTGAGGAACAAGTAGCCTCCGCGAGTCTCTTTGCGTCGTGGGCGCCGCCCCCTCAGGGTCGGCTCAAGAGAAACCAGATGAGCAGGCTGGCGGCGAGCAGAAGGCCAGCAAGCGAGTAAACCATCAGTTCGCTGGTTGCGATTCGCGGCCTTGGAGGCACCAAGCTCGGCTCAGAGGGCCTCGAGGGCCGCCTTGGAGGCGGCTCGCTCGCGGCTTCTGTTGCGATGGGGAGGAGCTCGACCGATTGATCGAGGCCCGCCTGGATATCGAGTAGCCGTGCCTGGATTTGTCCTTCCGATTCGCCGCGGTGCTGTTCGCGGAGCATCGCTTCGGCCTTTGATGCGGTTCCTTTCACGGAGGTGGGTTCCGCGACAGGTACGCCCAGCTGAACTCTGAGTTGGTAGCCCCCGAGGTCGATTTGGTCGCCTCCTTGCAGAGCCTTGTGGCGTCCAGGCACAACCGGGGCTTCGTTGACACGCGTGCCGTTTGTCGAGTCTTCGTCGACCAGCACGTAGCTCGATCCTTCCGTACGAAGGCTCGCGTGAATGCCGCTGACCGCCGCGTGCGGAAGCTGAACATCTGCGCTTCGTGCGCGGCCGATGACAATGCGCGCCTGATCGAACTCGTAGACCTGAGTCGAAGGCTCGCCTTCGGTCCAAAGCGACTGCACTTCGATACGTACGCCCATCGTGGCCGCCAAGGCTGGCGGCCGACCGCGCGATGGTCAAGGAACAGGGTTGCAGAAAAGTGGACGGTCGAGCCCAGGTTTGGGACCAGATGGATGGGGCTCTGCCCCACTTTGCGAAGAGAAGTACGTGAGGCATCGATGAACACATCCGTCGGCTACCATCAAGCTCCCCGCCCGGCGCGCGTCCCGCTCGACGAGGTCTTGGTCAGACTCTATCCAGAAGGCTTCATCGACGAGTCGTTCGAGGCCGACGGCATCAATGTAGGTCCTGGTGGTCTTTCGATGCGTGCGTCGATGCTCCCGGAGGTTGGCTCGACGCTCCGATGCCAGCTCGAGAGTCCTGGCAGCGAAGTCCCAATCGAGATGATCGGGCAAGTCGTTTGGGCACACGACAGCGGGCCACAGCTTGGGGAGTTCGGGATCCGGTTCACCCGTTTGTCGGACGGCGACCAGAACCGAATCGAGGCGCTGATCCAACGGTGGGGTCGCACCACGGCAACGGCCCCCACCGTTCGACTCCAGCTCGATGGCGTGGAGTCGCCGATCGTGGCCGAGTTCCAGTCGGAAACAGACCAGACGCTCAGGGTCGAGCAGACGCTTCCGTTTCTCGCCATTGGGAGCGGTGTCGAGAACGAAGCCACGGGGCGGCGAGGTCATCTCGAGACCGTCGAACTGATGTTCGATGAAGAGGTCCCCAAGCTCGTGCTCAGCATCGGCTATCAGACCGATGCGTCGGTAGAAGCGGCCGGCGACGACCCAGAGCTCGGGCGCGACACGATGCCCGACGCGATCGAGCGCCCCTCCAGGCCCAATCAACGCACATCGGCGCCGCGCCTCCATGACACGCCGACCATCGTTCGATACGACGCCCAGGAGGAGCTGTCCTTTGATCCGTCGACGGCCGATCGTGTTCGCGACTACGCGCGGGCGGCTTCAGACCAGGTGTCGAGCTCGGTCGGAAACATGAAGAACGCGATCACGCAGGGCGTGATCCCGTCGGTGACACGCGCGACCCGACGCTCCGCGACCGTGGCCTCTCGGTTCGTCGAGGCCCTGCGGGAGCGGCTCGAGGACAAGCCGCGTCGCAAGCAGGTTCCACGAAGCGAGGCGGCGCGAGCACACCTCAAGAACTCGAAGCGCAGTGGGCGCCGATACGTGTTGATCGCCTTGGTCATCACTTTGGTCGCGTTGTCTGGCTGGGGGATCTACCTCTGGGCCGCTTCGCCGGCGCCCGCCTTGGACGCGCCGGTGGAGGTCGCCGACGTGGGCGAGAGCCCAACGGGCGCTTCGCCAGACGCCGCCGCTCCTGTTCCTGTCGAGCCCGAGGCTGAGCCCGAGGGGTCCGCACAGGCCGCGCTGGTTCCTGATCAGGGCGCCCCATTGCCTCCCGAGCGCGTGCAGGGGTTGGTTTTCGGGGCTGACGATGTCCCCGGTGGCGAAGCCTATGTCTTGCGCATGAGCAACCCCGTGACCGAGATGGATGGGCTCGTCGAAGATGACGGCTTCTCGGTGATGATCCCAGGAAGCCTATCGCTGTCTCGCGCAGGGCCGATCGCGACCGCCCATCCGGACGTTGAACACGCGGCGATCCATAATCGCGGTGACTTCTCCGAGCTCACGCTGCGGTTCGTCGCTGGCCGACATCCGGCGTACCGGGTGCAGGCGCGCGGTCCCGCCATCGAGATCACGATCGCCCGCTGACCCGTTCGCAAGTTGTTACTTCGACTGGTCGATCGACCGGAAGAATCGGCGCGAGTCGCGCTCGATGTAGAGCAGAGCGCTTCCGTCTTGAAGCGCGGCCTCGACATCGGCCACGGACGAGACCGTGCGCTGGTCAATCTGTAGGACGATATCGCCACGCTGGATCCCCGCACGATCGGCCTCTGAGCCCGGCCTGACGTTGGCGACGAAAACCCGGCCTTCGCCCTCGTAGCCCGTTCGTTGACGGAGCGATGGACTGATCGCTTTCACCGACAACCCGAGCATGTCGTCGCTCCCCTTGCCGTCGAGCTTGGATCGCGGTCCGTCGTCTGAGGGCCGCTCGCCGGCCGTGACTTTGACCTTGAGTGTCTTGGAGCCGCGGCGAACCTTGAGGGCGATCCGTTCGCCGACGTCGTGTCGAAGCACTGCCCGCAGGAGGTCATGACCCTCGCGGACCTCTGTATCGTCAATCGCGATGATGACGTCTCCAGCGAGGAGACCCGCCTTGTCCGCGGGGCCGTCCTCGACCACCGAGCTCACGAGTGCGCCGCCCTCGAGCCCTCCGCCGAAGTGAGACGCCAGCTCAGGTGTGACTTCTTGGAAGGCGACCCCGAGCCATGCTCGCTTCACCTCGCCGTGGTCGATGAGCTGTTCGGCAACTCGCTGCGCGATCTCCGAGGGGATCGCAAAACCGATTCCGGACCCTCGCCCGATGATCATCGTATTGATTCCCAGTACGTCGCCGTTGAGGTCGACCAGGGGACCACCGGAGTTTCCGGGGTTGATGCTGGCGTCAGTCTGCAAGTAGTCTTCGATCTCGTTCGCGCCGATTCCGCCTCGACCCTTGGCGCTCAAGACACCGGTCGTGACCGAGTAGTCGAGACCGAACGGAGAACCGATCGCGATCACGAACTGCCCAACGCGCGCCTTCTGAGAAGATGCGAAGTCGGCCTTCCTGAGACCCTTGGCGTCGATCTTCAGGACTGCGAGGTCGCTCGCAGGGTCGGCGCCGACCAGGGTCGCCGAGTAGCTCTTGTCATTCTGGAGGGTGACGTCGATTCGGCTGGCCTCCCGGACGACGTGGTTGTTCGTCAGGATATAGCCGTCCGACCGCAAAATGACGCCCGAGCCACCTCCTCGGACGATGCCGCCCCGATCGGGCATGCCGAAGAAGGGCATCGGAAACGCGTTTTGTTGGGGACGCGTGACTTCGACTTGGATGCTGACGACCGAGGGCGAGACCGACTCAGCCACCCCGGTCAACGCGGTTTCGAACGCCACTGCGCGCGCTAAGGCATCTTCGTCGACGGTTTTCTTCTTGGGAGACGCGTAGGCGGTCCCGAGTGCGACACAGGCGGTGGCGAGGGCGACGACGGCAACGCCGTTGCGTCGCGACTTGAATCCGTTGATCTGCATGGTCCTCCGTATATAGGGCCAACCACCGGCGTTGGTGGTTGATTCCATCGTCACCGTGCACGACCGGTCACATCGAACAAAAACCAAGGATTACGAACGTTTATATGTTCGAAACCGGCAGGATTACGGTGACCCGGGTCCGCTCCGAAGGGACACTCTCGATCTCGATGCGGCCCTGGTGCTGCTCGACGATGCTCTTCACGATCGACAGGCCCAGGCCGGTTCCCTTGCCCTTTCGGCGCGTCGAGTAGAAGGGCTCGAAGACCCGGTCGAGGTCGACCTCGGGGATGCCGATCCCGTTGTCCTCGAAAACGATCTCTATCTCGGCGCCGGTCAGCGAACGGGTTTGCACCGACACCACGCCGCCTTCTTCACCGACGGCGTTGCATGCGTTGGCGATCAAGTTGACGAACACCTGGTGGAGCTGTCCCGGGACAGCGCGAAGCCTCGGGAGGTCGACCGCCAAGTCGGGTACGACCGTGACGTTGGCCTCTCGGGCCAGGTGCTCGCAGAAGTCGACCGCTTCTTCGAGGACGGAGTTCACTGAAACCTCCATCGCCTCTTCTTTCGACGGTCGTGCGTAGGTCAGAAGATTGCGAGTGAAAGACATGATCCGATCCGAGCTTCGGAGGATCCGTTCGACTCGCTTCAAGTCTGATGCTTCTGCGCCGCTTCTCGATAGCTTCCCGAGAAGGTACTCGCCGTAGACCGAGATGCTCGTGAGGGGGTTGTTGATCTCGTGCACGATACCGGCCGCGAGCTTTCCGAGGGTCGCGAGTTTGTCCGCATGAATCACCTGCCCTTCGAGCTCTCGGACCTCGGTGCGGTCTTGTCCTATCGCGACGACGCCTGCCACCGCGCCCTGTGCATCGAGGATGGGTGCCAACCTGAAGGAGAGACGTGCGGAACTACCGTTGGCCTTGGGTAGCTCTAACTCGAAGGGTGGGACGGTACGCCCCCGGAGCACGCTCACGAACGTCGAGAGGAGCTGCACCCGGTCTGACTGTGGCGCAAGGTGCAGAAGGTCGCGAGCCGCGATGTCTTCCTTGGGGATTCCGGTGATTCGATGGAACGCCCGACTCACGACTCGAATGCTCCGATCACGGTCGACAACCAAGACCGGTATGTTCGCGTGTTCGAGAAGCTTATCGAGGTAGTCTCGAAGGTGGTTCGTCTCCCGATGGACGATCACGCTCTCGAGGATCGTGCTCGCTTGGTTGGCCGTGGTCACGAGCGCCATCTCGAGCCCGGCCGGCAGGTCTCGTCGGCCGTCGAACTCTGCGCCGGCCACACCGATCACCTCCTCGCGGCAGGTCAGAGGTGCGTCGAGCCCATCAGCGTGCGGGGCGTCTCGCTTTGATGTCTCGAGGATCGGCCGGTAACTTCTCGTCAGTGAGATGTGACCTAGGGGAGGGACAGAAGTCCACAGCCCAGCGCGAAGCAATCCAGCTTCGGTGATTGCGAGGGATGTCGCCTCCGCTCGGACGGGATGGGTGCCAGCCTGAACCGCACCCGCTTCGCCTTGTCCCCTCGAGGCGAGCCGCATCACGAAGCGGACGTCCGGATAGAGCCTTGCGAGCGCTTGCACGTGAGCTTCTAGGACTCGTTCGTCGGTGACTGGGCCGCGTGTATCGCGTTTCGCTTGGCGGAGTGCCTCGAACACGTCGGCAGTCGACGGTTCGCTTCCCTTGCGGCGGGGATTGACGATGGACTTCACTGCGGAGACCCTGGGCGAAAGGCTTCCGGCGCGCGGCGGCTTGTTGGCGGCTCGGTCGTCCATCAGCGCTCCGGCCCCGGTTCTGAAGAGGAAGAGTCAGCGGCGCGATCCAGGTCGAAGATCTTCTGGTGACCTACGTATGACGTGGTTTCGTACTTCGTGATCTTGCCGATCTTGCGTACGATCTCCGCCATTCGCTCCGCTTCGCGGATCAAGACTTGCGCGGCCTTCGCACCCGTAGACCCCGGTTCGGACTGCCGAAGGAGAAGCTCGGCATACGCCATCATGCTCGTGAGCGGCTGGTTCAGCTCGTGCGCGGCCGTCCCCGCGAGCTCGGCGAGGACCCCACGCTTGTCGGTGAACGCGAGCCTCTTTTGCGCTTCGGCGAGTCGCTCTTCCATCCGAACCCGTTCGCGCAGGTCGGTGAAGATCAGCACGATCGCGGAGGGTTGGTCGTTTTCGTAGATGAGTGAAGCCGACAGTTGAACCGGGATCTGAGCGCCGTGTGCATTGACCAGTTCGAGTAGCGTGGGCTCGAGGCGTCCCTGCCCCCCGTAGCCTTCGGCGACCAAACGCTGCATGACGAGCTCGGCCGACGCCCGCCCAAGAAGCCCCTCCAAGTTGAGTTCGGCGGTCGCGTCCGAAAGGTGTCGCCCCGTGATTTGCTCGGCACTCGGATTGAACAGGATGACTCGCTGATCCATGTCCGTGGCGATGATCGCATCGACGCTCGCGTCGATCAGCGACTCCAAGAACGGCATCGTCAGGAGTGGTGTACGCGCCTGGAGCCTCTCGACGCGTGTGGCCCATTCGATCGGTCCGGCTTGCCGAAAAATCAGGTCGTGGCCGATCGGATCGGCAGCGGGCGTGGCCGTCGCCTCGTCGACCACCCAGAGCACGGGGACGCCACGCGGGAAGTGAGCCGCGCGGGGGTTCCAATCCGCAGCGTCCACGGCGATGACGTCGGCCGCATCGCTTTCCAGGCGGGGCTCTCCATCGATGATCTCGGGCGCGACGATCGACCAGCTGGTTTCACGTAGCGCAGCATGGACCCGAGCCCTCAGCTCCGAATCGGTCGAAATCAGCGCCAGCGATGCCATTGCCCCATCACCCTACCAGAGACGTCCCGAATGGTGGCCCTTTCGGGGCGCTCGTGTAACGTTGGCCCAGGCGGGGAACGGTGGCAAAGCCCATAGGAATCTTCGATTCAGGCCTCGGTGGCCTCACGGTTGCGAGGGCCGTCCGTGAGGCGCTGCCGGGCGAGGACTTGGTGTACCTCGGGGACACCGCCCGCGTGCCCTACGGGACCCGCAGCCCGAGAACGGTCGTTCGCTACGCCCTAGGTTGTGCGGCGCATCTCAGCCAGTTCGACATCAAACTCTTGGTCGTTGCGTGCAACACGGTCAGCGGCGTCGCGCTCGACGCGCTCGAAGACCGACTGTCGATCCCCGTCGTCGGGGTGATCAGGCCCGGGGCATCGGCGGGGGTGCGGGCGACGCGCAACGCGAGGATCGGCGTTCTCGCGACGGCTGGCACGGTCGCGTCGCAGGCCTACGAGCGAGAGATTCAGCGCGAAAACCCGTCGATCCGCGTCTTCGCGCAGCCTGCACCGCTCTTCGTACCCCTCGCTGAGGAAGGCTGGGTGACCGGCGACGTCCCTGTGCTGGCAGCCCGTCGATACCTTGCCCCGTTGGTGGAAGCCGACGTCGATACCATCGTCCTTGGGTGCACGCACTACCCGCTCCTCTCGGAGACGATTCACGACGTCGCGGCGGATCTGTTGGGACACGACGTGGTCGTGGTCGACAGCGCGGCGGCCACCGCGTCCGCCCTCGCCGAACTTGTCGATGCCCCTTCTCCCGGGTCTGCTTCCTCAGGGAGCATGCGGATTCGGGTCACCGACTTGCCGGAGCAATTCGCCACCGCCGCAGCACGTTTCTTGGGACAGTCGGTCACGGGCCTCGAGGTGTCCGCGGTGGACCTCTGAACTTGAAATTACAGTAATAGTGACATAGTATATAATCACTATATGTCACAGATAAGGGGACGAGCTGTGGCCGCGAGTGAGCCGCCAATCGCTGAAGAAAGCCGTATTTTCGCGACCGGAGAGTTACTCGACGGCGTCTACGAGATCATGCAACTGCTCGGTCGCGGCGGGATGGGGCAGGTCTTCGAGGCCCACGACCATCTCCTCAATCGGCGGGTCGCGATCAAGGCGGTGTGGCCCAACCCGCTGACGCCGCCGCTCCGCAACGAGGCACGGGCCTTGGCGGCCTTTCAGCATCCGAGCCTGGTGAGCGTTCACACGCTGGGCGAGCACCGCGGGATCGACTACCTGGTGATGGAGCGCGTCTACGGCGTGTCGATGACGCAGCATGTGGCCACTCGCTTCTCTGCGGACCAGCAGTTCACACCCGCGGAGGTGGTGCAGATCCTTCTTCCGGTGGCCGAGGGGCTCAGCGTGGTTCATCGGGCCGGGCTCGTTCATCGCGACGTCAAGCCGGACAACATCATGCTGACGCCTGCCCAGCGCGTGGTCTTGATGGACTTTGGGCTCGTGCTTCCCGAGTTCGACGTCAACAGTCGGCAAACGGTCGCCGGCTCACCTCCCTACATGGCGCCAGAGGTGATCCTGAGCACCGCGGAGTCGGGGAGCGGTCATCTCTCGGACATCTTTAGCTTTGGTGTCGTTGCCTATGAAGTGTTGACCGGGCGTAGACCCTATTCCGGCAACACGATCCGCGAAGTGTTGGCTTCTCACGAGCGCGGCCCCGCCGATGCGCTCGCCGAGCTTCGCCCGGACTGCCCGCTGGCGTTGTGTCAGCTCGTACACGAGATGCTCAACCACAACCCGCAAGTGCGTATTCAGAGCGCCGAGGCGGTGGCCTGGCAGATGCGCGCGATTCGAGACGGGGGCGTACCCAGCGATCCGGCGAGGGGCGAGCCTCGGGAAGAACCGGACGCGGCGCCCCCGACCAGTGTGTTGATCGTCGACGACGACCACGACCTGGCACGCATTCTGACGTTCTATGTGCGCCAAATCATGGGCCAGGCGGATGTGCGCGTCGCACACGATGGCGAAGAAGCATTGGAGGCCGTGCAAGAGTCCGAGCCAGACGTGATGCTTCTCGATCTGCACATGCCTCGCATGAACGGTGTCGAGCTCTGCATGCAGCTCAAGGGGGAGGGGCTAGCCGAAGGGTCGTCGATCATTTCGGTGAGCGCCGGTGCCGCCCAGCACGACGTACAGCTCCTGCACCAGCTCGGGATTCACCACTTCGTCGAGAAGGGGTCTAACCTGCGCGAGCGCCTCCGGACGGTTCTTGCCGAGGTTTGCGGAGACAAAGTCCTGACCGAGGGGTGAGCGGGCGTAGCCTGAGCATCGTGTCGCTCAGAGCTCGGGGTCGTCGGAACTCGGCTTGTCACGTTCAAGCTCTCGTTCGAGGCGTCGAATCGTCCGCTTGAGCTCGCGAACTTCGCGCGCAGTCGCCAAGTTGAGCCGCTTGGCTGCGCGTTCGAGCACTCGGTCGAGTTGCTCCTCGATCCGACCCCGAGTCCGCAGTGCCGTGAACATGGCACGCTGGACGCGGGGGTCCTGCAGGAGCGCGCCGACCCTCGGATCCTGGAGGAGTCGAAGAAGGCGCTCCCGGGGTTCGATCACGAGGTTCCCAACTAGCCGATGACGGCCTGGAGTTTGGTCGCCAATAGCGCGTTGCCGGTGAGTTTGATCTTGCCGTTCATGAAGAACTGCATCGCCGCGCTCGGTTTCTCGGTCAGGGCTTTCCAGTCTTCGCTGGAGATCTCGATCGTGCACTCGGCGTCGCCGGAGTCGCCCTCGGATACGCCTGGTGTGTCCTTCATGTTGACGGTCCAGACCCCGCCACCAGCGCCGTGAACCTTGAAGAGAAACACCGCCCCGACCGCTTTGGCCCGTTCGACGTCTTGTTCGATGGATTGCGGGATGTTCTCGGTGAATGAAGTTTGCGCATCAGGCATGGTCGCCCCCCGCTCTTGGAGGGGCGGAGCTAACTACGACGCATTGAGGGTGTCAAGCCGGCCGCTCAAGTGCCTGTTTCGAGGTCCTGTGCGAGGTAGGCGAGGATGACCTCGTCTAAGGTTTTCTCGGTCAATACCTCGTGGCCAAACGGTGTGATGGGCGCTTGCGACACGCGTCGACTCGTTCCCGAGGGCGGCCGCACGCGTTCGTAGGTTGGAGATCCTTCGAGGAGTCGCGCCGCCGCATGCTCAAGCACTTCCGTGGTGACCGGGTGCTTGGTCTGCGTCTTCGCATCACTCAAATCGTCGTCGTCGCCTTCGTCGTATACCCCGTCGCGAAGCGCGATGAAGACGCGCTTGTGTTGCTCTTGCATGAGCTTCTTGACGAGCGCTGCCAGGTTCTCGGCGCCCACGTGCTCCTCGTAGGACGTCTTCTCCGATGCGATGATCCGACCGCCGTCAGCGAACAGCTGCGTGATGACATGCGGGCGTTTGACGCCCGAGTCCTCGGTTTGAATGTGGTACAGGTTTCCCTTATGGCGGACGTTCGTGTTGTACCCCACGAGCGGCGAAGGATTCGCTCCCATCCCTCAGATCATATCGCAGAAAAAGGGTTCAGTCCCCTTTTCCCAAGGGTTAACGGAAAGCCCCGCACAGACCGATGGCCGGAAACAAAAAGAAAAAGACCGAAGTTCGTCCGCTTCAAGTGCGTCCAGGTGCGCGATACACATGCTTCGGTGATGGTCTTTGCTGCACCGACATTCATGGGATTGGCCCGCTGACCAAGAAGGAAGTGACCGCCATGCGTCGGCTGGACCGTTCGTCGGCGGGCTGGAACGACGACCACGACGACTACATGCTCAATACGGCAGCCGACGGAGGCTGTGTGTTTCTGATGGCCGATCAGAGGTGTTCCGTGCACGCCACGGTCGGGCCGGATGCCAAACCCGAGGGTTGCCGTCGTTTCCCGCTCGGGCTGGTGGCGACGCCCGCCGGCGGACGCATCACAACCGATCACCGTTGTCCCTGTCGCACGATGGGAGACAGACCAGCGCTCAAGCCTGACGACGCGGTGCCTTCGATCTCGGATGGCGGCAAGCGCCCGGTCGCAGATCGGCGAATCAAGCGCGTTCCGTTGACGTCGAAGCAACACCTCAAGTTCGCCGATTGGCAGGAGGTCGAGGGACCGTATCTTCGGCGGCTCTGTGGTCGTGAGCCCGTGCTCTCGGTCTTGGACGCGAAGCCCTTCCCAAGGCTTCGCGGGAGCAGTTGGGCCAAGCAGGCCGCCGAGTTCATCGCGGCGCGGGACGGGACTCAGTTCGGTTCCGCGATGGCGTGGGTTGGCGACACGATCTCCTCGCTTCACGACGGCCATGACCCTCGCCCGCCAACGAGGCCTTGGTCCGCAGCGTTCGACCGCGCCGAAGCGAGGTCTCCCAACGCGCGGACGAGTCGTGAGGTGTTCGGCGATTGGATCGCTGACGAGATCTGGTCGCTCAAGTGGGCGGAGGATTACCATTTCCGTCTAGCGCGCACCGAGCTCGCGACACGCGTCACGATCGGCGAAGCCATCTGTGGGCGGCTTCGGGAAGAGGGTGCCCGAGCCGATCGCGCCGCCGCTGAGGCGGTCATGATGCTCGAGGTCGTCGGCGAGTCCGACTTCTGGACCGAAGTCAAAGATCGCATGCGAGTCGCGTGATGTCACAAGAGCAAGAAGATCGCGTGCTTGCTCTCCAGATCGGTCGGCCATTGCGTGCGGCGTCGTCGGTGCGCGCATCTTGCAGCCTTAGGCTTCCGATCGTCGCGGCCGTTCCGCCGGTACTCGACTCCGGGGAGCCGTTTC
The DNA here is from genome assembly GCA_039028875.1 of Myxococcota bacterium. Taxonomy (GTDB): domain Bacteria; phylum Myxococcota_A; class Polyangia; order Polyangiales; family Houyiibacteriaceae; genus SG8-38. Next base: position 77,482 of record JBCCHE010000021.1, read on the forward strand.
CGACCCGCTACTGGTTGACGTGCCCATTGGCGCGCCGACGCATCGCACGGCTTGAAGCGGATGGCGGGGTCCGCGCCGTCCAGAAGAGAGTCGACGAAGACACCGCCTTCCGTACGGCCCTTGCCGAGGTGCACCAGCGATACGAGCGCGACCGAACCGCCCTGATCCCGGAGGGGTCGCGACATGTTCCAAGCGGTGGCGTGGGAGGTTCGAGTGGAGGCGTGAAGTGCCTCCACGCGCACTACGCCGACTACGCGGCCGGCAACGCCAACCCCATCGGAATGGACGTTGCGCGGCAAATCGGCGAACCTCGATGCGAGGTCCCTTGCGTTGTCGAAGTCGAAGGTGAGCTTTCGAAGAACCCAGATTGGCGCGAACCCGGTGCCTGACTCGAGGCTTTCGGCCTTTGAACGCGCGTCCTGGGGGTTGCTTGCCCTCTGTAGCTTCGCCGTGCTCTTGACGGCCGCGGTCCTCGAGCCGAACCCCCGTGGCATGGGTACGCATACACAACTCGGGCTTCCACCCTGTGGGTTTCTGACCCTGACAGGCTTTCCATGCCCCGGCTGCGGCCTCACCACGGCGTTCGCGCATGGCATTCGCGGGCAGTGGCTCGAAGCGGCTTCGGCCAACCCACTGGGTCTCGCGCTCTTCGTGATCGTATGCGTCGCGTTTTGCGTGAGCCTCGTCGCGCCGTTTCGCGGATGGCGCTTCGCTGACTTATTCGACCGTTGGTCAATCGACCGCTGGGGACTCGCACTCGCGGCTGGCGGTGTCGCGATCTGGATCGCGCGGCTGGCGGTTGCGGCCTAGGGTGTTTCTCTAGCTCGGAAGCCGGTGGCGAGTCTGCTTGAGCAGGTCGTCTCCGCTTTTTGCGGAAGTCTCGGGTGTGCTGGTCATCGCAATGTGAACCGCCGGCCTTGGGGAGACGTCTTCGGCCCAGAGCTCTCCGGTCTCGGCCTGACCTTGGAGCCTGCGAAGGACGTACCCTGCGCCCTCTTGGTCGGTCTCTGGAAGAAGGATGCAGAACTCATCTCTCCTGAGCCGGAAAAGATGATCGACGGCTCGAATGCAGTTGCGGAGGCCGGCGCCGATCAACGCCATCAGTCGATCGTTCGTTCCGTCTTCGCTCGCATTCGCGATTGCGGCGGCGTTCCCAATGCGGACGACCATGCACGTGAGCGGGTGGCCATAGCGTCTGGCGCGGGTGTGTTCGTAGTCGAGGCTGATCAGAAGTTGTGACGGGGTAGCGGCTCCGGTCACTGGGTCGCGCTGGTCCGCAGGGGGGTTGCTCTCCGGGACACCTGCCCGATCCCGTCGCGTGGCACGGAGCACGTTGCGGACCCGCTGCTGAATTTCGAACACGCGGTAGGGCCGCGTGAGATAGTCTTCGGCTCCGAGTTCGAGCCCGCGCCGGCGTGACTCTAGATCACCTTCGTCGGTGACCAACAACACAGGGATGCGTTCGAGGCTGGCGTCTGCTTTCAAGATGCGGAGGATCTCGAAGGCGTCGAGTTGCGACATGTTCGCGTCGAGCATCAAGAGGTCGGGAGGTCGGCGCGCCACCATCGCAAGGACTTCCGGGCCATCGGCTGCGGTCACGACGTCATAGCCGGCGGCCTCGCATGCCTCGTGAAGAAGGCCAAGGTTGAACGGGTCCGGATCGGCGACGAGCACCATCGCACTCATGCTGCCCCACCTCGCGCTCCGGCCATCGTCGACGCCCCCACAAAAACACGGTACCACGGGGTTTGCGACGACTCCAATCGCCGTGCTCGGAAACGGATACGCGAGTAGGCTGGCCGGGTGGTTGCCCCTGCAAGACGAGTGGCGGTGCGCGTTCTTCAGCGGGTCGAGCAGGACTTGGCGTGGGCGACCCCCACACTCGACGCGGAGTTGCGGCGCGCCAAGCTCGATCGGGCCGATGCCGCGCTTGCCACGCAGATCGTTTACGGAACCTTGCGAGCGCTTTCCGTACTCGACGTGGTCCTCGCGCGACACACGCGACGTGCGGGGCGCATGGATCCGTTCGTGCACGCGGCGCTTGCAGCCGGTGCGTTCCAGCTCCTGCACCTGGCCAGAGTGCCGTCGCATGCGGTGGTTGACGACACGGTGGGCATGGTTCGCAGCAAACGCGGAGCGCGCGTTGGGGGCTTTGTCAACGCGGTTCTCCGCAAGGTGGCGGCCGAGCGACCGGATGACCCGCAGCTACCCGATCGCGTTGCTGTACCGGATTGGCTCGATCGCCGGCTGCGGCACTCGATCGGGGATGCGAACGCGGACAGCCTACTTCGTCTGTCCTCCGCGGCGACCAGTATCGACGTACGCGTCGGGCCAAGGTCCGACGTCGAAGCCGTGGCTCGGACAATCGGGGAAGCGAACTCCGAGATGAACGTCGTTCGCACGTCGTTCGCGTCGGCTGGGCTTCGACTCGAGAAGGCCGGTGACCCGAGAGCGCTCGGCGCGTACGCGCGCGGCGAGATCGCGGTCCAAGAGGAAGGCGCCCAGCTCATCGGAGAGGCATCCGGCGCGCGATCCGGCGAACGTGTGCTCGATGCGTGCGCGGGTCGCGGCGGCAAGACCGCCCAGCTCGTCCAGGCGGTCGGCCCAGGCGGTGAAGTGACTGCGGCAGATCTCCATGAGCGGAGGCTCGATCAGATCCCAGTTGAGCTCGATCGACTCGGGCTCGGCAAGACGCCCCTGTCTCGCGCCTGCGTGGATTGGACCGTCGGTCAGGGCGATGTGACTGGAGAGTTCGATCGCGTCCTCGTCGACGCGCCATGCACGGGGCTTGGTACCCTTCGCCGTCGGCCTGAAATTTTACTACGCACGGACGCCGGCGATGCGGCCCGGATGGGTGAGATGCAGTCGAAGATCTTGGCGCAGGCGGCATCGTTGGTGCGGCCGGGCGGCACGCTGGTCTACGCCGTGTGTTCGCCACTCGACGAAGAAGGGCTGGAGGTTGCGCGCGGCGCGATCTTGCCTGGCTTCGAACCGGCGCAAGCTCCACCTTTCGGCTTGAAATCATTGCCCTTTGGATCTAACCCCTGCATCCGCCTCGGCCCATGGGTCGAGGGGGCGGGAGCATGGGCCGATGCGTATCAATGCTTCGTGTGGGTGCATGTAGGATAGCTCGTTGACAGGTCTCCATCACAACGCTAGATTCCGCCGAGCTTGAAATACGGGGCGTAGCGCAGTTTGGTAGCGCGCACGGTTCGGGACCGTGAGGTCGGAGGTTCA
>JBCCHE010000022.1:0-78754 GCA_039028875.1 Myxococcota bacterium
CGTCAAAGCAGCAAAAGATCGTCTCGCAGAGTTGAGGACCGAAACGCCGTAGGGGGGCTGAGGCAACATGTCGGAAGAACACGAATCGGGGGATGAGGTTCTGGGGCTGAGCGCCGATCAGGTGGCCGAGCTCGAAAAGCTGGACGAGGCAATCGCCAAGTTCGAGCAGCAGAAGCGGTGGTCGGACATGATCCGCTCCATCTTGAAAAAGGCGGACCTCGTCGTCGACCGAGACGACCAGGCTGCGCTTTTGCGACAAGCGGGGACGCTCTACCTCGAGCGCTCGAGCAATCAGGCGGAGGCGATCAAGTGCTTCGAACGCCTGCTCGAGATCGACCCGGAGGACGTCGACGCGATCGGACGGCTCAAGGAGATGTACGAGAAGCGCCGCGACTGGGAGAAACTCATTCGTACGATGCAGCGCGAAGTCGAGCTGTTGCCGGAGGACGACCGACTGATTCGCTACGCCGAGATGGCCGACCTCGCGACGCAACGCCTCCGCAAGCCTGAGGTCTGCATCGAGCTTTGGCAGAAGGTCTTAGAAGGTGACCCGCAGAACCCGAACGCGCTGAGCAACCTCGCGCAACTGTACGAACGCGCCCGGCAGTGGGAACCGCTGGCTGAGGTCCTCGAGACGCTGATCGAGAGCGACACCGATGTGGTGCAAATGAAGCAGCAGCTTCAGAAGCTCGGAATGATCTACGCCGACAAGATCGGCAACGACGAAGGTGCCATCGGTGCTTTCAAGAAGCTGTTGGAGCTCGATCCGTCCGACCGTCGGGCTCAGGAGCAACTCAAGCGGCGGTATGTCTCGCTTGGTGCTTGGGACGAGCTCGAGACGTTCTATGCCCAGAACGAGAAGTGGGACGAGCTGATCCGCATCGTCGAGCGTCAGGCCGAAGCGCAGGAAACGGCGCCTGAAGACCGCATTCCGCTTCTCTTCCGGGCGGCCCGCCTCTGGGAAGACAAGAAGGAGAAGCGCGATCGTGCCGCGCGAGTGTACGAGAAGATTCTCGCCGCCGACGAAGACAACGTTCAAGCCGCCGAAGCTTTGACGCCGATCTACGAGGAGGCTCACGACGCCCGAAAGCTCGTTTCAGTGCTCGAGGTACGCTTCGCGCACGCCACCGAGGTCGAGTCCAAAGTCGACCTCTTGGCGAAGATCGGCCTCGTCTTCGAGGAGCGCCTTCGTCAGCCCGAGACCGCCTTCGAGCGTTTCCTCGAAGCCTTCGCACTCGCCCCCGCGATGGAGGAGGCGAGGGTTCACGCCGAGCGTCTCGCCGGCGAGATGAACGGCTGGGACAAACTGGTCGATGGGTACGAGTCGGCCATCGACGCGGTATCCGATCCGCATCAAGCGGTTCCGGTGCGACTGAGCTACGGGCAAACACTCGCTGCGCTCGAGCGGACGGAAGAGGCCATCGCCCAATTCCGTTTGGTCTATGAGCTCGAGAGCGACAACCTCGGGGCGATCAACGCGCTCGGGGATCTATACCTGCGCACGGAGCAGTACCGTGAGCTTCTCGGGATCTACGCGCGGGGGATCGAGCTCGAGCAGGACCCGGAGGTGAGGCTCGGGATCGCGTACCGTCGGGCCGAGCTTTGGGCTGGACCACTGAACGACAACGAAGAGGCGATCGCGAGCTACGAGGGGATCATCGACGAGTACGGGGTCGATCAGGCCGACGCGTGTCGGGCCCTCGAAGCGCTCTACGAGGAAGAGTCTCGATGGCAAGGTCTCGCGCAGCTTCTCGAGCGGCGAATTGAGGCTGGACCCGAAACCGAAGAGGAGATCGCGGCGCTCAAGTTCCGGTTGGGCGTGACGAGTGAGACGCGACTCCTCGATAAAGCGCGCGCGGTGGATCTCTACCGCGAAGTCCTTTCGCTCATGGTCGAGCATGATGGCGCCAAAGAGCGACTTGAGCGACTGCTCGACGACGATGAGGTCGCCGCCAGCGCCTCTCGTGTTCTCGAACCGATCTACGAGATGACCGACGACTGGTCGTCTTACGTGCATGCCCTTCGGGTGCAGCACCGTTTCAGCGACGAGCCGAGCCATCGCCTCCAGCTCTTGACCCGGGTTGCCGACACTTACTTCCAGTACATCGGTGATCCCGAGCGAGGGTTTGCGTCGCTTTGCGAGGCCTTCCGCCAGATGCCGTCGGACACCGCTTGTCTCGGTCGCATCGAAGTGCTGGCTAGCGAGCACGACCGCTTCGCCACGGTCGCCGAGCTCACCGGCGACCTCGCAGCAAGCGTCGAAGACCCAACGTTGAGCCGCTCGCTATGGATCAAGACGGCGCAGGTGCACGACACCCAGCTCGGCGATGCCGAAGCCGCCGTCGCGGCCTATCGGAAGGTGCTCGAAGTCAATCCTGGCGACTTCGAGGTTCTAGATGCGCTCGACGTCCTTTTCCGGGGCGCGCAACGTTGGCATGAGCTGATCGGCGTGTTGCGGGCACGCGTGGAAGCCCTCGTCGATCCCGACGACAAGACCGCCGTGCTCTCCGAGATGGCGCGCATTCATGCCGACTGTCTCGAAGACCCGGAACAAGCGATCGTGCTCCAGAACGAGATCCTTGGGTTGGACCCAACCAATCGTCGAGCGTTGAGCGCGCTCGATGAGCTCCTGGCCCATCAGGGCAAGTGGAGCGACCTCGCCGACAACGTCGAGCGCCAACTCGCCATGGCCGACGAGCAACACGAGCAGACCGAGCTCTTGCTGAAGCTCGCCGAGATTCGCGAAGGCAGGCTCGAGTCGACTGAGTCCGCGATCGAGATCTACCGGGACGTCTTGGCGAACGACGCCAGCAACCCAGCGGCGCTCGGCGCACTCGAGCGGCTTCTCGAGTCGCCTCAGCACCAAGCTTCTGTCGCCGACATCTTGGAGCCGATCTACAAGGACAACGTTGCCTCTGCGCGGCTCGTCGAGGTGTACGAGATCCAGGCGCATCATGCGACGTCCCGAGAGCGCCGCGTGGAGCTCCTCCAGGAGATCGCGAAGCTCCAGGAGTTCTCGATCAGCGATTTGCAAGGTGCGTTCGAGAGTTTCGCTCGCGCGTTTCGTGAGGATCCTGCCGATCCCAAGACGCGCGAAGAGCTCGAGCGGCTAGGTGCTGCCATCGGTGGTGCGGACGCGCTCGCAGGCGTTTACGAACAAGTGGTCATCACGCTGGACGACCCCGAGTTGTGCGTCGAGTTCCTCTTGCGCGCCGCCGAGATTCGAGAAGACGTTCTCGGTCAGGTCGATCGGGCGGTAGATCACTACCGCCGCGTACTCGAGCTCAACGAAGACCATCGGCCTTCGGCGGATGCGCTCGAGCGGCTCTTCCAGCAGGCTGAGCGTTACGAGGACCTTGCGGCCATCTATCGGCGGAAAGCGACGATGCTCTCTGCGCCAAGCGATCAACGCGAGCAGCTGGTCAAGGCGGCCGCGATCTACGAAGACATCCTCGACAAGCCGTCCGAGGCCGTCGCCGTCCACAATCAGGTTCTCGAGATCGACTCGGAGGATGTCGATTCCCTCGACCGACTTATCGAGCTCCAAACGCGACTCGCGAAGTGGGACGACCTTCTGACGTCGTACGAGCGCAAGGCGGAGGTCGTCACCGATGACGGCACGCGGGCGCAGCTCTACACCTCGATGGGCCAGGTACACGAGGAGCAACTCAACGACTCCGACAAGGCGATCGAGGCATACCAACGGGTTCTCTCGATCGATCCGGACGACCTCCAGGCCCTCGGTCACCTCGACGGGCTGTTCGAGAAGACCGGCCAGTGGAGGGACCTCTTACAAGTCCTCGAGCGAGAGTCCGAGCTGATCGCCGACGAGTCCGATCAGATCCGCGTACGCTTCCGAATTGGCGAACTGTGGCGCCGTCACCTCGACGACCCGTCACAAGCGATCGACATCTACCGCGACATCCTCGCCCTGGAGCCGGACGATCAACCGACCCTGGGTGCGCTCACCACGATGACGCGAGATGCCGTCGAACCGTTGGCGGCCGCGGCCGTCCTCGAGCAGGTCTACCGAGACGGTGGCGTGTTCGACAAGCTCGCGGAGACGCGGGAGGTTCAGGTCCGACACACCGATGATCCGTCGGAGCGGACGGAGCTGCTGCGTCAGTTGGCAGACATCTACGAGGTGCAGCTGGAGAACCCGCCGGCCGCGTTCGGTGCTTTCGCCCGGGCGTTGCCGCTCGACATCCACAACGAGGGGACGTTGGGCTCCCTCGAGCGCCTGGCCGAACAGACCGGAAGCTGGAGAGAAGTCGCTGGCCGATACGACACCGAGGTGGAGGCGCGTCGGGAAGAGTCGCCCGAGTCGATCGTTCATCTCGCCAAACGGTCTGCGATGATCAATGAAGTCCAGCTCGACGACGTCGAGGCTGCGATCGAACGCTACCAGCTTGTGGTCGACATCGATCCTGCTGACGTACCCGCCATCGAGGCGCTCGACCGGCTCTACGAGCAAACCGAGCGTTGGGGCGAGCTCGCGGCGACCTTGAAGAAAGAGGCCGCGATCGCGACGACGCCACAAGACGTCCTGAGCCTTCAGTTCCGGACCGGGCAGATCTACCAGAACCAGATCGGCAATGTCGATTCGGCGATCGAGCAGTATCGAGAGATCATCGCGGCGGCGCCAGAGTTCGAGCCCGCGGTGTCTGCGCTCGAAGACCTCTTCGCAGGCGGCGTGAGGCCGATGCAGATCGGCGAGGTACTCGAGCCACTGTACCGCATGCAGGGGAACTGGGATCGCCTGATCACCGTGCAAGAAGTTCAGGTTGAGCATCAAGAAGACCCGATCGAGCGGGTCGTGATGATGCACCGACTGGCCGAGATCGCCGAAGACAAGACCGACGACCACGGGCGAGCGTTCCAGTGGATGCAAAAAGCGCTTCTCGAAGACCCGAGTCACGATCACTCGCTCGGTGAAGCAGAGCGCCTGTCGGCGATCGTCGATGGGTGGGGTCAGCTTGCCAGCACCTACGCCAATGGGATTCAGCACACCGGTGATCCGCTCAGCAAGGCGGAGCTCGGCCGGCGGCTCGCCCGCGTCTACGAGGAGCAGCTGGACGATGTACAACGGGCCGAGGCGACGTATCGCTTTGTTCTTGGTGTCGACGACCACGACGAGAACGCGCTCAGAGCGCTCGACCGAATTTACCAAGACCACCATGCGCATCAGGCTCTGGTGGAGGTGCTTCAGAAGCGGATTGAGGGTTCGAGCAACAGCAGCGAGCTCATCGAACTCCACTACAGGTTGGGACGCGAGCTCGAAACGAAGCTTGGGTTCACAGAGCAGGCCATCGAGGTGTTCAACAAGCTCCTCGACGAGCACGACGCCGAGCATGCGGATACGATTCACGCCCTTCAGGGCATCTACGCGAAGCTCGAGCGCTGGCCCGAGCTCTTCGCGACGTTCGAGAAGGAGCTGAGTATTGCGCTCGGAGACTCTCAGCAGGCCGAAGTGTTCTCCCGAATGGCTCGACTTTCCTCGAACCGGCTCCGAGATCCAGAGCGTGCGATTGGGCTCTGGCAGCGGGTGCTTGACCTGCGAGGTGAAGATGCCGAGGCACTCAACGCGCTCGGCGACATCTATGCGTCGCAAGGAAATTGGCGAGACCTGGTCGACGTGCTCGAGCGCGAGGCGGCCATCGCGGAGGACGACTCATTCCGCATTCAGGTGTACTCAGACCTCGGACGCGTGTGGTACGAGAAGCTCGACCGCGAAAGAAACGCGATCGAGAACTGGGAGCGCGTTCTCGACATCGATCCAGGCAACACCTATGCGCTCTTCAGCATCGCCGAGATCCAACATGCTGGTGGACAGTCGCGCGAGCGTGCAGACACGCTCCACCGAATCATCGACGTCGGTGCGGCGACGCTTGAAGACTCCGACCTGGTCAACGTCTACATGCAGCTCGGCCACATCTACGGGACCGAGCTCGAGCAGCCCGGGGACGCGGTCGATGCCTACCAGAACGCGCTCACAGTGGACCCGGCGTTCTTCGAGGCACTCGATTCCCTCGAGCTGATCCACCGCGAGGAGGGTCAGTGGGAAGAGGCCATCGGCGTGATGGAGCAGCGCGCTCAGGCGCTGGTCGAGCCCAAGGACAAGGTCCGGCAGCTCTTGGCCGTCACCGAGCTTTGGGAATCTGAGGTCGGGCACAAGGACGGTGCCGCCGGTGCGTTTAGCCGCATCCTCGATGTCGACCCGATGCACGAGTACGCGTTTTCAGAGCTTCTGACCCTGCACAAGGAAGCAGAGCGCTGGGACGAGTTGATCGACCTCTACGTCACCCGGATCGAGGCGACCGAAGAGCGAGACGAGCGAATCGAGCTTTTGCGTGCAGCCGCAAGGGTTTATGAGGAGAAACTCGAGGATGGCGAGCAGGCGTATCACACGCTCTACATCGCCTGGTCCGAGGACTACGCGAAGCGGGACACCATCCTGGACCTCGAGCGCGTGACCGCGTCGGCGGACAAGTGGAACGAGCTTCTGAGCTCCGCCAACCAGACCCTGCAAGAGGTCGACGACCCGCAAACTCAGATCGCCATCTGTCTTTGCTGCGCCAAGTGGTACGGGCAGGATCTCGGGCATCCCGAGTACGCGATTCCGTACTACGAGCAGATTCGAGCGCTCGACCCGAGCAACGCAAAGGCCTGGTGGCAGCTCGGTGACCTCTACGAGACCACACACCAGTGGGACAACCTCGCTCAGGTGTTGGCCAAGTTGGTGGAGCTCACCAACGACGACGAGGTCAAAGCGAACACCTATGTGCGCATGGGCGACCTCGCTGAGGACCGCTTCGCCATGCGGCAAGAGGCGGAGGACTACTACCGGCGCGCCCTGCAACTCAAGGACAAGCATGTCGGTGCTCTCGAAGCGCTGGAGCGGATCTACCGGGAGGATGGTCGCTCGCACAAACTGCTCAACATCCTCGAACGCAAGGCGGAGGCAGTCGAAGACGTCGAAAGTGTGGTCTCGGCACTGCTTCAGGTCGCCGAGGCGTACGAGGAGCGTTTCGACGACAAGAACGCTGCCGTCGAGAACTTCGAGAAGGCCTCCGAGTTGGCTCCTTCCGATCTGACTGCCCTTCGTGGACTCGAGCGGCTCTACCAGCAGGCAGAGCGCTACCAGGACCTCGTCGGCATTCTAGAGCGTCAGTACGAAGTGGTCGCGACCGAACGCGAGCGGATCGACATTCTGATGCGCCTTGCGGCGATGTGGGACGAAGAGTTCCGCAAGCCGGAGAACGCAGTCGAGCGGTTGGAGCAGGTGCTCGACATCGACCCGCTTCACGACAACGCGCTTTGTAAGCTCGAGGAGTTGTACCGCCTCACCCAGCGCTGGGATGACTTGGTCCGAACCTACGACCGGCACGCCAGCGCGACCGCCGACCACGAAGAGCGGGTGCGCATCTTCCGTGAGCTTGGGCAGGTCTACTCGGTCCACAAGGACGACGTCGAACAGGCCATCGACAGCTACCTGAATGCGCTCAACCTCAACGAACAAGATATCTTGAGCTTGCAGTCGCTCACGAAGCTCTACGAACGAAAGGGCGATCACTCAGCGGCCCTCGACATGATGGGGCAACTTGCCGGCGTGGTGGACGACCTCGACGAGCAGGTGTCTCTCAAGCACCGCATGGGGCGCATCCTCGACCAAGAGCTTGGCGACCGAGTCTCGGCGCTAGAGCACTTCCAAACCGCGATCGACCTCGACCCTGGGCATCTCCCATCGCTCGAGGCGATGCGTCACATTCACGTCGACTCAGGCGACTGGGTGGCGGCCGCCAGGATGCTCAGCCTCGAAGTCGCTCAGACTGAAAACGAGCGCGTGAAGGCCGCTCGGCTGGTCGAACTCGGCCGGATCCGCGCCGAGCGCCTCGACGATGAGCCGGGTGCGGTCGAAGCCTTCGAAGCGGCACACGCCTGCGATCCCGACAACGAAGACGCTCTTCTTCCACTTGTCGACGCCTACGTCGCGAACGATCGACACGAAGATGCTTTCCCGCTCCTCGAGGTGCTCGTGCAGCGCTCCGACAAGCGCGACCCGGACGAGCAACACCGTTTGGCATCGCTTCTGGGAGAGACAGCCACGAAGCTCGGGCGTGCAGACGATGCGGTTGCCGCGTACGAGCGGGCCTTCGCGATCGAGAACGACGACCCGACCACCATCAAGGGGTTGGCAGGGAGCTACTTCCGAGCGGCGCGTTGGGAAGATGCGTTCAAGTATCATCAGGTGTTGCTGGTTCAGCACCGTGACGCGCTCGGACGAGACGAGATCACCGAGATCTTCTACCGGCTCGGCGTCGTGAAGCGAGAGCAGGGCGAGGACAAGAAGGCTCGCAACATGTTCGACAAGGCGCTCGAGGAGGACACGCATTACGTGCCGGCCCTCGAAGCCATGGTGGCGCTCCAAACCCGCGAAAGCGATTGGGAATCGGTCGTTCAATACAAGAAGCGCATCTTGGACGTCACAGACGAGCCAGCCGAGCGCACGAAGCTGCTCGAGGAGTTGGGCGACCTCTGGCAAGACAAGCTCGATTCACCCGATTCCGCAGCAGAGGCCTTCACCGAGGCGCTTGACCTCGATCCCGACAACCACGTGGTGCTTCACAAGTTGCTTGGCACACACCAGTCGGCGGAGCGCTGGTCGGAGGCGATCGACGTGATCGAGAGGATCAGTGAGCTAGAGTCGCGAGACGAAGCCAAAGCGAAATACGCGTACACCGTGGGTGTCATCCTCCGAGACAAGCTTGAGGACGAAGACGCCGCGCTCGACCGCTTCGGCGCCGCGCTCGACCTCGACGCAACGCAGCTCAAGCCCTTCGAGGCCGTCAACAAGCTTCTCAACAGCCGCAAGGACTGGAAGGCGCTCGAACGGGCGTACCGCAAGATGCTCCATCGCATCATCAACCAGGGTAACACCGACCTTGAGCACAACCTGTGGCACACGCTCGGGATCATCTACAGGGATCGCCAGAAGAACTTCGATGCGGCGGCCGAGTCTTTCCGCATGGCGGCAGGCCTGAAGCCGGACGATCCAACCGAGCACCAGATCCTCGCTGAGCTCTACGCGGCGATGCCAGACAAGACCGAAGAGGCGATCGCCGAGCATCAATGGCTGCTGGCCAGCGATCCGAACCGACTCGACTCGTACCGAGCGCTGTACAAGCTCTACTTCGATGCGCGCGCCTACGACAAAGCGTGGTGCGTTGCGCGGACGCTGACCTACTTCGGCAAGGCCGACGAGGAGCAACAGAAGTTCTACCAGCAGTACAACCAGGAACGGGAGATCCAGCCCCGCGCCCGCGTGAGCAACGAACAGTGGGTCAAAGAGCTCATGCACAGCGATCAGGACATCTACATCTCGAAGATCTTCGAGGTGATTGCGCCGGCGGTCCGCGCGTCGATGGCTTGGTCCGACAAGAAGCTCAACTTGCACAAACGTAAGCCCGAGGATCTGGCCAACCCGAGCCTCGCGCTTTCGCGGCAGTTCAAGTTGGCGCAGGACGTGCTCAATATCTCGATCCCGGTCCGCCTATTCGTGCAGAAGGAGCTCTCGGGCGCGCTTCGCGACGAAGCCCGGAGCAACCCGCCTGCGATCATCACGGGGTACACGCTGCTGTCGGGCTACCGCCCTGTCGATCTGGCGTTTGTCTGCGGCCGGCATCTGACCCACTACCGTGGGGAACACTTCATCCGAACGATGTACCACTCCCATACCGAGCTTCGCACACTGCTTCTGGCGGCAATGCGTGTGGTCGGCATGGGGGAGGGCGACGCGAGCGTTGACGCGACGGCCAAGCAGCTCGCCCGTCACATGGACCAAGCGCACCTCGACGTTCTCAAGAAGATCGTCCGCAAGTTCCTCGACGCTGGCGGCAAGGCCGACATCAAACGATGGATGCAGGCGACCGAGATCACCGCGTTGCGCGCTGGGCTTCTACTTTGCGACGACGTTGAGACGGCGGTCCGGATGACCCAGCAGATCGCATCAGAATCGACGGCGGACCTCCCGCCGCGGGACAAGGTCAAAGAGATCGTCCTCTACAGCGTCTCGGAGAGCTATTTCAATCTTCGAGAAGCCTTGGCAATCCAGATCAAGGTCTGACGACTCGGTTCGGTCCGAGCTGGCGCTGGCGTGCCTTGGCGCCTCGTGGCAGGGATGCCCCGTGCTCGAACGCGTGCTCCACAACGAGGCGGAGACCCTGGCGTTGGCGGAGGGCCTCGCACAAGTGGCCCAACCCGGGGACCTATTCGGGCTTGAAGGCGAACTTGGCGCGGGCAAGACGACCTTCGTCCGGGGCGCGATTCATGGGCTCGGGGTTTCCGAAGACATGCCGGTCACGAGTCCGACCTTCGCCCTGCTTCAAGAGTACCCAGGCAGGCTCCCGATTGCCCACGCGGACTTCTATCGCTTGATGGGCGAGTCGGAGCTCGAGGAACTCGGCTTCGAGGAATGGCTCGATTCCAACGGCGTGGTCTTCGTCGAGTGGGGTCGCAAGTTTCCGTCGATTTCGGAGCGAGTGACGCTTTGGGTCGAGCTCGCGTTCGTGTCGGACCACGCTCGACATGTGAGACTCCTGGCGCAGAGCCCGCGAGGTATCGCGCGGCTCGAATCGCTGCGGCACCATTTCGCGCCATGAAGGCGGCCATTCCGATGAGGCCGGAGTCACCGGTTGCGGGTCGCAAGACCCTCTGGTAAGCCCGCGCGAACGTTCTCGCCGATCAACGACTTCCATGCCCCGCCGCGACGACATTGAAAGCATCCTTCTCATAGGGTCGGGGCCGATCGTCATCGGACAGGCTTGCGAGTTCGACTACTCGGGCACCCAGGGCGCCAAGGCGCTCCGCGAGGAGGGCTATCGCGTCATCCTGGTGAATTCGAACCCGGCGACCATCATGACGGATCCGGAGTTCGCGGACCGTACGTACATCGAACCGCTCACGCCAGAGGTGGTCGAGGCGATCATCGCCCGCGAGAAGCCCGATGCCGTCCTTCCCACGCTCGGCGGTCAGACCGCGCTCAATCTGGCTCTGGAGCTCGCCGACCGAGGTGTTCTCGAGAAGTACGGCGTCGAGCTGATCGGCGCCCGCGTCGAGGCGATCCGAAAAGCGGAGGAGCGGGAGCTCTTCAAGGCCGCCATGGACAAGATCGGCCTCAACAGCGCAATCGCCGAAGTGGCGCGCACCGTCGAGGATGCGAACGCCATCGCGGACCGAATCGGCTTCCCGATCATCCTGCGTCCCTCCCTTACGATGGGGGGTTCCGGAGGCGGTATCGCCTACAATCGGGCCGAGTTCGAAAAAGCAATCCGTTGGGCGTTTCAGTGCAGCCCCATCCACGAATGCCTGATCGAAGAGAGCCTGCTCGGGTGGAAAGAGTACGAGCTCGAGGTCATTCGCGACCACGCCGACAACTTCGGTGTGATTTGCACGATCGAGAACCTCGACCCCATGGGTGTCCACACAGGCGACTCGATCACAATCGCACCTGCGATGACCCTCACCGACCGTGAGTATCAGCGGCTTCGCGATGCAGCGCGGGCCATCATCACCGAAATCGGTGTCGACACGGGCGGTTCGAACATCCAGTTCTCCGTCAATCCCGAAAACGGCCGCGTGATCGTCATCGAGATGAACCCCCGAGTGTCGCGGTCGAGCGCACTCGCCTCGAAGGCGACGGGCTACCCCATCGCGAAGATCGCGGCCAAGCTAGCCGTGGGTTATCGCCTCGACGAGCTCCAAAACGACATCACGGGCACGAGCTCAGCGTTTGAGCCCACCATCGACTACGTGGTGACCAAGATGCCCCGGTTTGCATTCGAGAAGTTTGCCGGGGCCGACCCCCGACTCACGACTCAGATGAAGTCGGTTGGCGAAGCGATGGCGATGGGCCGCACCTTCAAAGAGTCGCTTCAGAAGGCTGCGCGCTCGCTCGAGACCGGCAAAGATGGCCTGAGCTCTCTTCTAAAAAGAGTCGACTACCGAGACCTTGCCGAGCAGGTGCGTCGTCTGCGCGAAACCGGCGAGGCGATCAACACGGCCAAACCGATGCTGCAGGACCTGCCACCGGCAACCGAGAGTGAGCTGCGCGAGGCGATTCGCGAGATCATTCGGACGCCACTCTCCGAGCGCCTCTGGTATGTCGCGGACGGCTTGCGCGTCGGCCTGTCCGTGGATGATCTCCATGAGGCGACCGACATCGACAAGTGGTTCCTAGAGCAGATGCGGCAGATCGTGGCTTTCGAAGGGGTTCTGCGCGACACCGCGGGGGCGCCGCTTTCCCCCGACATGTTGCGGCACGCCAAAGAGATCGGCTTCAGCGATCGGCAGATCGCGACCCTCCGCGGGGAGGCCGCTCAGGTGGTTCGGCAGCTTCGGGCCGACCAAGGGATTGAGCCGATTTTTTCGAGGGTCGACACGTGCGCAGCGGAGTTTCCGTCGCTCACCCCATACATGTACTCGACCTGGGGTCAGCAGAGCGAGGCCAACGTCAGCACTGGCAAAAAGAAGGTGATGATTCTCGGGGGTGGCCCAAACCGAATCGGCCAGGGGATCGAGTTCGACTACTGCTGCGTCCACGCCTCGTTCGCCCTCAAGGAGATCGGCTTCGAGACCATCATGGTCAACTGCAATCCGGAGACGGTGTCGACCGACTACGACACATCCGATCGGCTGTACTTCGAGCCCCTGACCTTCGAAGACGTCATGCACATCGTCGATATCGAGAAGCCGGACGGCGTGATCGTGCAGTTCGGCGGTCAGACGCCGCTGAAGCTGGCGGTCTCCCTCGCGCGCGCCGGGGTTCCGATCCTTGGGACAACCGCTGACGCGATCGATCGCGCCGAAGACCGGGAGCGATTTGACGACCTCTTGGCCAAACTCGGGTTGAAACGACCGCGTGGTGGCATTGCCAAAGGAACCAAGGACGCGTTCGCGGTGGCAGAGGAGATTGGCTTCCCGGTCGTGGTTCGGCCGAGTTACGTCCTCGGCGGCCGTGCCATGGAGATCGTCCACTCCACCGAGGAGCTTGCGCGTTACATGACAGTCGCCCTCGAGGCGGTTGCCGACGCGGAGACCCAAACGATACTCGTCGATGAGTTTCTCAAAGACGCGATCGAGGTCGACGTCGACTGCGTGTCCGACGGCAAGGACGTCGTGATCGGCGGTCTGTTGCAACACATCGAAGAGGCTGGCATTCACTCAGGCGATTCGTCGATGGCACTCCCGGCTCACGCGTTGCCGCCGGACGTGTTGGCGACTCTCCGGTCTTCAACCCGCGCACTCGCCCTCGAGCTTGGTGTCGTCGGCTTGATGAACGTGCAGTTCGCGGTCCGAGGAAGCGCCGTCTACGTCATCGAGGTGAACCCTCGCGCTTCGCGGACCGTCCCGTTCATCAGCAAGGCGATCGGTGTTCCGCTGGCGAAGGTCGCTGCGAAGGTCATGTCTGGATCGACGCTGCGGGAGCTCGGGTACACCCGTGAGATCGTGACCAATCACATCGCCGTCAAAGAGTCGGTGTTTCCTTTCAGCAAGTTCCCCGGGGTCGACACCATTCTCACGCCTGAGATGCGCTCCACCGGCGAGGTCATGGGCATCGCCGACAACTTCCCGGATGCTTTCTACAAGGCGCTGCTTTCCGCGCATCTCGAGATTCCCACAGAGGGCAAGGTCTTCATCAGCGTGAGAGACCGGGACAAGCCTGCGGCGGCGGATCTCGCACGACGTCTCCAAGACCTGGGTTTCCAGATCATCGCTACAGCGGGAACACAGCAGCAGCTTCAGCGCGCAGGGGTCCAGGCAGAGTCGGTGCACAAGGTCGGCGAGGGGCGACCCCACATCGTCGACCTTCTGCAGAACGGCGACATCGCCCTTGTCGTCAATACAACCGAGGGCGCCCGGGCCATTCGCGACAGTCGCTCGATGCGTCGCCAAACGGTGCTGAGCGACGTCCCGTACTTCACGACGATGGCCGCGGCCGTCGCGACGGCGGACGCGATTGAAGCGCGGCGTCGTGGCCCCTTGTCGGTCTGCTCCATTCAGGAGTACCACGCGCGGAACACCGAGCTCGCCAGCGTTCGCCCCGCCCCGCTCACCGCGCGCTAGCCCTTCTGTTCGAGACGGACTTGGTTCGGCTTGCCTCGTTTCGAGGTGCGGTTTACGAGGTTCGAGATGGACAGAGTCCCGATGACGCCCGCGGGCCATGCGGCCCTGACCGCCGAGCTCAACGCACTCAAGGCGGAGCGGCCAAAGATCTCCCAGGAGATCGGCGTCGCCCGCGAGCACGGCGACCTGAAGGAGAACGCCGAGTACCACGCCGCCAAGGAGAAGCAGGGGATGTGTGAGGCGCGGATCGCCGAGATCGAAGACAAGCTCTCTCGTGCAGAGGTGATCGACCCTTCGACGCTCAGCGGCGACAAGGTGAAGTTCGGAGCCATCGTCGAGCTCGAGGACGTCGACAATGGCAAGCTCGTGACCTACCGACTCGTTGGCCCCGACGAGTCAGATCTGAACGAAGGTAAGATTTCGATCACGTCGCCCGTGGCAAGGGCGCTCGTCGGTCGCGAGGTGGGTGACGAGGTCAAAGTCGTCACGCCCGGGGGCGTTCGGAACTACGAAGTCGCGGACGTGCGCTGGGGCTGAGTTCGCCGACGATCCAGAGCTACGACGTGTCCTCGCTCCTTGACCACGACGTCGAAACGCTTCCTGGCATCGGGCCGCGAAGCGCGGCGATCTTGAAGAGCCGTGGCCACGAAAGTGTGGGCGATCTGCTCTGGCTCCTTCCGAAGCGTTACCTCGACCAGCGTCACCCGACACCGATTCACGAGCTTGAAGCCGGTGAATACGTCGTCGTCGAGGGGCGCGTGAGGAGCGCCCGGCGGTTCCCGCGGGGACGCCATATGGGTTTCGAGGTCCGCATCGAATCCGAGTTGCCGGTCGACTCCCAGGAGGGCTACCAGGAGGGCTACCAGGAACTCAAGCTCGTCTGGTTTCGGGCGGTTCCCGGTCTTACGCGACGCTTCGAGGTCGGCGCGACCGTCCGCGTCGCGGGCCAGGTGAACGACTATCGTGGCGTGGCAACCATCGCCCACCCCGAGACGCTCGCCGCGGAGTCCGAGGGGGAGATCGAGCCCCGCTATCCCGACATCCCAGGCCTCAAGCGGAAGAGCCTTCGAAAGGCGGTCCGGGCCGCGGTGGATCGGGCAGCGCACCAGGTTCCTGATCTTATCCCGGAGGCCCAGCGCGTGTCTCGCGGCCTCGGCCGTGTCGGCCAAGCGCTTCGATCGATTCACGTCCCCACAGACGAGACCGTCGATGCAGGTCCCGGCGCGGCGCACCCCGCCCAGCAGCGGCTAGCGCTCGAGGAGTTGGTGCTTTGGGAGCTTGCACTCCGGATGCGCCGGGCGAAGGAACCAGCCGGCGCCGCTCGCGCGTTCGAGGCCGATCCGCATGTCTCCATCGCACGCAACGCATTCGCGTTCGATCTCACCGCCGCCCAGCTCGCTGCTGTCGATGCGCTTGGCCGATCACTCAACAGCGAGGATCCGATGCGCTGCCTTCTGCAAGGTGACGTGGGTTGCGGAAAGACGGCCGTGGCGTTAGTCGCGTGTGCGCAAGTCGTCGCAGGGGGTGCGCAGGCGGCCTTCCTTGCTCCGACGGAGCTCCTGGCGGAGCAGCACGCCATGAGCCTCCGGCCGGTCGCCGAGCGCCTCGGGATTCGACTGGGCGTTTTCACCGGCACGCTGTCGAAGCACGAGCGGAGGTCGATGCTTGACCGCATGTCGACCGGGGCGGTCGACCTCATCGTCGGAACGCATGCACTTCTCAGTGGGGATATCCGTTTCTCGAGCCTTGGCTTGCTGGTGGTCGACGAGCAACATCGGTTTGGCGTTGCCCAGCGGCTCGTCCTCGGGGTCCGCGATGCGCGGCATCAACCGCACCTGCTCGTGATGACGGCGACCCCGATTCCGCGGAGCCTTGCGTTGGTTCTGTACTCGGGGCTCGACCTCGTCGTAATCGACGCGAAGCCTCCGGGGCGTCTGCCGCCCAAGACCGTTCGGGTAACACGTCGCGATCGGGCGAAGGTGTACCGGCAGATCGAACGCGCGCTCGAAGCCGGCGGCCGAGTCTTCATCGTCTGTCCCGCGATTTCGGAGTCTGACGGGATTGTGGGTGTCGACGCGGTGGCGGCCGAGATGGGCTCACGGTTTGGGGAGGATGTCGTTGGGACGATCCATGGTCGGCTGGGAGGCGACGAAAGGCGAACCACCATGCGTGCGTTCGCCGATGGCGACATCAAGGTGCTGGTTGGGACAACAGTGGTCGAAGTTGGCGTCGACGTTCCAAGTGCGAATCTGATCGTGGTTGAACAGGCCGATCGCTTCGGTCTCGCACAGCTGCACCAGCTGCGGGGTCGAGTTGGCCGCGACGGGCAGAGGAGTGCGTGTCTTTTGACCCACCCTGTGCCTCTCACCCCGGAGGCGGAGACCCGGCTCCAAGCGCTCTGCGAAACCGACGATGGGTTCAAGCTTGCCGAGGCCGACCTTGCGCTTCGCGGACCAGGGCACCTGTTCGGATACCGTCAATCGGGCGCGAGCGGGCTTCGTTTCGCCGACCTTGGGGACGTCGCTCTGTTGTCTGCCGCGAGCGAGATCGCAGGCGAGATCCTCGCCGAGGACCCTTTGCTATCGCGGCCCGAGAACGCACGCGCCGCAGCCGCGGTCGCAAGGTGGGAGCGGTTTGCGGCCGTCCGTGAGGAGGCCGGCTGAGGGGGCAGAGCGCCCTCATGGCCTGCTTCTTGACGCGATCCGGACACACGGGTACTCCCTGAGGCATGGCCTTGGTTCATCACGCTCAGCGAGAAGTGACGCTCAAGGTCGTCTACTATGGGGCCGGGCTTGGCGGTAAGACCACCAACCTCGAAGCGCTGCACGATGGCACGCGGCCGGCCTACAGAGGCAAGTTGGTGTCGGTCAACACCGAGGCCGAGCGCACGCTGTTCCTCGACTTCTTGCCCCTCGAGCTCGGAGTGTTTCGCGGCTACGACTTTCGGCTTCACCTCGTGTCGGTGCCCGGCCAGATCGCCCAGGACGCGACCCGCCAAACCGTGCTCCGACGGGCCGACGGGGTCGTCCTGGTCATCGACAGCCAAGTCGCTGCCTCGGAGGGCAACAGCTTCAGCATTCGGAACCTGCACTACAACCTTCGACTGCACGGCGTGGATCCCGACCGGGTTCCGCTCGTGGTCCAGTACAACAAGCGCGATCTTCTCGGCGCGATGAACGTGGGGGAGCTCCGCGAAACGCTTGGCGTCCCCGACGGCGTCCCCGAGATAGAAGCCTCCGCGCGCGAAGGCTGGGGCGTGTTCGAGGCGCTCAAAGAGATCGTCCGGGACTGCATGCATCAGCTCGGTGACCCAGTCCGTTGTCCCGAAGGCTACGTGCCATGTCTCCGCGAAGAGCCGCGAGACCACTTCTACCCACGAGGACCGGTATCGATGATTCACTCCCTCGTCCCAGACGAAGAGCGTGAGCCAGCGACTCAGGTCCGCGAAGGCTAGTGTCGCAGTCATCCCCGTCCGCGCACTCGGGGCGCCTCAAGTCGGTGGCTCCGACCATCGAGGTACTCCCGGTCCGAACGCCGACCCTTCCTCCGGCGACCCACACCAACACGTTCTTGGTTGGAACGGGGCGGGCTGTCTTGGTCGAACCGGCAACCCCGTATCCAGACGAGCAAGACGTCATGGTCGGCTGGGTCGAGGCGTCGCGAGATCGCGGGATCGAGGTGATCGCGATCCTCGCCACGCACCATCACCCTGACCACGTTGGTGGCGCCGTAGTCCTCTGTGAGCGACTCGGGCTTCCGCTGTGGGGCCACGAGATGACCGCCGAGCGGCTCAGCGGGATCGTGACCCTCGACAGACTGATCGAGGATGGCGAGTGCATCGAACTTCACGGGCCGACGCCGACCTCGCTGACCGCCATGCACACACCGGGGCACGCGCCAGGGCACCTCTGCTACACCGACGCGCATAGCGGCATCATGATCGCGGGCGACATGGTTGCGTCGGTCGGGACGATCATTGTCGAGCCCTACGACGGTGACATGTCTCTCTACCTCGAGTCCCTGCGAAGGATGGCGGCTGCGGAACCGGCCGCCTTGCTCCCGGCGCACGGGGACATCATCGAGGACCCGCAAGCGATGCTCGGCTTCTACGTCGCGCACCGGCTCATGCGGGAGGGAAAGGTCGTCGATGCGCTGCGAGCGCATGGCGGTCCCGCCAAGCCCCAAGACCTCGTCGCCAAGGCGTATGACGACGCACCACAGGCGGTCTGGCCGTTGGCAGTGCGCTCGATCGAAGCACACCTGATCAAGCTCGTTCGGGACGGCGTGGCGAACGTCGACGACGATGGGTGGTCTCCGGTGGACAATCCGACAAGGTGACCCTCGCATGCGTGTCGGGCGCAACTTACCTTGCGCCGTCGACCTATCTCGCACCGTCGACCTATCTTGCACCGTCGACCTATCTTGCACCGTCGACCCGGTCCGGAAGTCGAATGTGTGCTGCAGGCGTGGTCTCGAGCCGACGAACGGTCACTTCTCGCGAGGACCGCGCTTCTCCCGCCTCCGCATGCCGAGCGTAGAGCCAAACCGATCCGGCCGGCACGCCACGCAGGACGAACTGACCGGACGCATCCGTTCGGGCCGCCGACTCCCAGTTGGGCGGGTCCTCCCAAGTGACTTGGGCGCCCGGGACGGGCTCTCCGTACGCGTCTCGTACTTCACCCTCGATAGAGCCTCCAGGAGACAAGCGAACGGCGCGGAGCTCCTGGGGCCGGTCCACATAGAGGGGACGCTCGAGCTCGACGCGTTGCGACTGGGTTTCGTACTCGGGGTGGGTGATCACCACGTCATACACAGCCACTGGGATCTGCCGAAACGCAAAGCTCCCGTCGTCGTTCGTGAACTGCGTGTGCGAGGTCGGTCCCACCAACGTGACCTTCGCGCGGCCAAGTCCGCTCGAGCTCCAGTCATCGATGACGCTCCCCAGGAGTGTGACCCCGGACCGGAGCACGACTTCCACGTCGTCCGTGTCTTCGAGGTCATCGACTCGTGCGTCGCTATAGCCCGTGTGCTCGATGCGGAGGCGATATGGCGGGTCGGGTAATGCCGGGACGACAAACGTGCCGTCGGCACCGGACTTGCCGCTCCGTTGCACGCTCCCTCCCGCCGCGACAGACGTCGCCGAGACCAACGCACCCTCGATGCCGTCGCCGCGTTCATCGACGACCCGTCCTCGCAGCGTACGCAGCTCGCTCGAGAGAACCAGCTCGACTTCGGTGTTGCCATCATCGACCACAGTCGACTCGGAGGCAGGCTGCAGGTCGTAGGGCAGGGCGGCGACCTCGACCTCTCCTCGAACGGCCAAGAACGCGAAGCGCCCGTCATCTCCGCTGACCGACATTCGAGGGAGGCGTTCGGTTGGAACACGAAGTTCGACTGGAATGCCGGCGAGCCCGCGGCCGCGTGCGTCGATCACGCGGCCTCGAAGTTCGAACCCCCGGGACAACACGATTCGCAGATCATTCACGACGGTACCGGGGTCCAAACGAATCGGCTCCGATTCGCGAGGTGCGTATCCGGGGTAGACCGCCAGCGCTGAGTACGTTCCAGCGGCGAGTTCATCGAGTTGGAAGCGGCCATTGACGTCGGTTGTCGCCTGCTCGGCGAGCGCGAGCTGCCGCACGCCGCTCGAGGAGATCGGAGGAACGGGGCCCGCGGTAACGCCGAGCGAATCGTTGCCTCCGGCCAAAGTTGCCCGTTCGCGACCCCCGCCGAAAGCGCGCACGACCGCGCCCTGCATCGGGTCGCCACGTGTGTCGACGACGACACCGGTGAGTGTCGCGCCTCGCCCCAACCGAATGTCGACGTTCGGTGCATCCTTGGTGGCACGGAGCGGACCCGACGGGACGTAGCCGTCGACCTCGACATAGACCGTCTGCGGGTCACCCACGACTCCGCGAATCGAAAATTTGCCGTCCGAGTCGGTCGTCGCGGTTCGGGCGTAGGCGCCGAGGAGTCCACCGGCGACGTGCACCCGTGCCTCCGGCAAAGCGCGCCCCGTGCTGGCATCGGTCACACTCCCAAAGAGCGACCATCCAGGCGCCAACCGGAGTCCGAATACCCGTGACGCGCCTGGGTCGAGGAGAATCCCCTCGACCGGCGGGGAGGCCAGGTTCCCGCGGCTCGCGCGAAGCTCGTACACACCGGCGGGGAGCCGCTGCCACGAGAACCGACCCTCGTCGTCTGATAGGACCGACTTCGGAGGCCAGAAGCCGCTTCCTGCGAGTGAGACCTCCGCCCCATCGAGTGGCCGGCCGTCGTCCCCGTACACCCTCCCGGAGATCGTCGCGGATCCTTGCGGTGCGGCGGTCTCGTTCGGGGACCCGGCTCCGAATCGCGGTCGCTCGTGACCAGGGTGCTCGACTTTTGGCGTATAAGCTCCTGGAATCACGAAGGTTCCAAGAACTAAACAGCCTGCAATCGCGCCCGCGGTTCTCACTCGCTGTGGTTGTATCTTCGTTCGAGGCCGCGCGCGAGGCCGCATCGTTGCGGGGGTGTCAGACCGGTGCTACATCGCGCGTCCCTTCGATGGGGACAATGCCATGGCCAAGACGTGCGACTACTGCGGCAAAGGCCGCCACAAAGCTCACAAGGTGAGCCACTCCAATATCAAGACACGGAAGTGGCAGCAGCCCAATCTGCAGTCGGTCCGCGCTGTCATCGCCGGGCAGGTGCGCAAGATGGTGGCCTGCACCCGTTGCATCCGCTCGGGCAAGGTTGTCAAGGCGGCGTAGAACTCGCCCGCCGGTCGCGCTCCCGCCCGGATGCGATCCGACTTCGATCGTCCTGTCCTTTTGGGTGGCGCCCGAGCACGCAGGCCAGCGCCTCGACCGCTTCGTTCAGTCTCGGATCCCTCGGCTTTCGCGCACGCGCGCCCAAGAGATCGTCCGGAGTTGCGCATATCGGGCCGATGGCTCTCGCCGTAGAGCGAGCGAGCGGGTCCGGACGGGTGAGACTGTCATCTTGGTGCGGCCCGCGTTCGAGGAGCCCAAGGTCCCGCTCTATTTCGACGTGCTCTACGAAGACGCCGCGGTGCTCGCCATCGACAAGCCGTCGGGCCTGCCCGTGCACCCCTCTGCGACCTATCACAAGAACACGCTCACCTACCTGCTGCGCCAGCGGTTCGGAGACGACGCGCCTCAGATCGCGCACCGCCTCGATCGCGAGACGAGTGGCTTGCTGCTCTGTGGCCGCACGCCCGAATCCGAGCGTCGACTCAAGAACGCCTTTGAGAATCGCCGGGTCAACAAGCGATACCTCGCCATCGTCGCAGGGTGCATGCCCGAGGACGAAGGCCGGATCACGCTGCCCATGGACCAGGCCAAGGAAGGCTTGCACATCTTGATGGAGGTGACGCCGGAGGGCGAGGGGTATCCATGTGCGACGCGCTATCGTGTCATCGCACGAAGCGATACCTCGACCCTTGTCGCCTTGGCCCCCGAGAGCGGGCGGCAGCACCAGCTCCGCGTTCACTTGAGCGCAATTGGGTTTCCCATCGTTGGCGACAAACTGTATGGACCCGAGGGCGTCGAGCCCTTCCTCGAGTACATCGAGACGGGCATGACCGACTCACTGGCTCGAACGCTCGGTCATGCTCGGCAGGCGCTTCATGCGTACGCGCTCACGTTCGAGCACCCGACCAGTGGGCAGCCGACGACCCTGTCCGCCCCTCTGCCGGACGATCTGGTCTCACTCTGGGGAACGCCTCTCGACCCCGAGGCTCTCGCGTCCGTCGGGGCGTGCTAGGCTCTCGGTCGTGCGCGGTCTTTGGTTGGGGGTGTTGGGTGTGCTCGTCGCTTGTGGTTCGAGCGCCGCGAACCAGGCGAGTGTCGAGTTCACACCGAAAGACAACCTCGCCTTCGACGATGCGGTCGATGTGATCGACCGTCCCGTCATCGTCGAAAGCGAGTGGCAGGGGCAGTTTGAACGTCGAGTGACGCACGCGGACTTCATCGGAAGCGTTCGCGTCGAGTCGATCAGCGTCGACCAAGATCGACGGGGCGCCGGGTATCGCCTCGTCGCGCGTGTCGTCGAAACGTTGCTCGGGCGCGCCCCACGTGAGCTTGCGCTCGAGGTCCACGACGACCAGCCAGGCTTTGAGAGTGTCCGAATGTATGAGGACGACCTGCTCGGGGGCCGGTTCATCGTCTTCGTCAAGTGGCAAGCCCAGGCCGACTCTCGCGAAGTCTTGCCAAGATGGCATCTATCGCCAGATTCACCTGGGGTGCGGGACAAAGTGCGCTTCTTTTTGAACCCCGGGGCGTCCGATGGACGTACTGAAGTCGAGGTTCTTGCGCCATGATGCGGGCGGGGGCCGGGAGTTCGACGTAACCTCTCCACGCATCGTAGACTAAGGCCAATTGATGATGTTTCGTTTTCTGCAAGTCGCTTCCATCCTTCTCGTCACCGTGGCATCGGTCGGTTGCAAGAGCGCCGCGCCCGCACCCAAGGCGCACGACCACGGCAGCCACGCGGGTCATCAGCCGGCGCCGGCGGTCCAGGCAGACGCCAATGAACCAGCAGGGCCTCGACTCGAGACTGACTCGTTCGTCCTCGAAGTTGCTTCGACGGAACCGTCCCTCAGCGTGGGTAAGCCGGGTGCTGTCGCGATCGCACTCGAGGGAAGAGGCGAGTGGCACGTCAACCAGGAGTACCCGATCCGCATTGACATCAAGGCGGGCCCTGGAGCGGGCCTCGTCGACGAAGCGCTCGGCAAAGACGACGCCAAAGAGTTCACTGAGGATAACGCGAAGTTCCTCGCATCGCTCGAGCCCGTTGAGGCCGGCGAACACGACGTTCGCTGCGACGTTTCGTTCGCGATGTGCACCGACGAGAACTGTGTCCTCGAACGCAGAACGATAGCCATGCAGGTCAAGGTGGAGTGATATGACCGAGGGGGGACTCAAGGGCGCGCTCGAGACGATTCGCGAGGAAGTCAAAGCGCGCTTCGAGGCCCAGAAACGGGTGCTCTCGTTTCGCGAGTATCTCGAGCTCGTTCAACAACACCCACGCCGCCACTCGCGTGATGCCGCTCGCTACCTCAAAGACTGCATGGACCACTTCGGCGCGTACGACGTCGAGCGTCCCACCGGCCCGATCAAACGATGGCGCGTCTTCGACCTCGAGCTCGCGGCCGCCGAGCAGGGGGGGCATCAAGCTGAGATTCGAATGCGCGACCGACTGGCGGGCCATGAGTCGACCCAGGAAGCGTTCTACCGGGTTCTCGAAGGCTTCGAGCGAGAGGGGCGGGCGAACCGCCTGGTGCTCCTACATGGGCCCAACGGGAGCGCCAAGTCGACCTTCACGGCCTGCCTGATCCGCGGCCTCGAAGCGTACTCGGACACCGATGAGGGCGCGCTCTATCGGTTCTCGTGGATATTCCCTCGTGCCCGGGAGGGTTCTGGCATCGGCTTCTCCACATCATCAGATGCCCTCGGCCAGGGAGACACCTTTGCGCATCTTCCCGAGGAGCGGATCATCGCGAAGCTCCAGAGCTCGGTGCGGGAACACCCGCTGCTCCTGTTGCCGAGACCCGTCCGACAACGGCTCATCGCCGAGGCCTACGACGACGGTGACGTCTCTGAGGCCGCGCCGGACTGGGTGTGGACCGGGCAGCTCGGGCGAAAGAACCAGCAGATCTTCCAAGCCCTGCTCACCGCCTATCGGGGCGACCTGGACCGCGTGCTCGCGCACATTCAAGTCGAGCGGTTCTATATCTCGAGGCGCTATCGCGTTGGTGCGGTCACGATCGGCCCGCAGATGTCGGTCGATGCCTCAGAGCGCCAAATCACGGCCGACCGGTCTATCGAGTCGCTCCCTGCGTCGCTCAGCGCGCTGACGCTCTTCGAGCCGTTTGGCGAGCTCGTCGACGCGTCCGGCGGCATCGTCGAGTTCAGCGACTTACTGAAGCGACCTCTCGACGCCTGGAAGTACCTGCTGTTGGCGATCGAGAACGGCGAGGTGTCGCTGACGATGTCAAACCTGCCGATCAACGCCGTGATGATGGCGAGCTCCAACGAGCTTCACTTGAACGCGTTTCGGCAGCACCCCGAGTTTAACTCGTTCCGAGGACGGATCCTTCGGATTCGGATGCCGTACCTACGCGACGTCCGGCGCGAACAAGAGATCTACGACGGCCAGATCGTGCCCCAGGTGCCTCGCCACGTGGCCCCCCACACAACATACGTCGCGGCTCTGTGGGCGGTCTTGACCCGGCTCCACAAGCCCAACGCGGATCGGTTTTCCGATAGTGACCTGGGCACGATCGCCGCGTCTCTGACGCCGCTCGAGAAAGCCGATCTGCTCTCGGACGGCCTGATTCCCGCGCGCTTTGAAGCGGAGCAGGCCAAGCTCTTGCAAGGGGGGCTTACCGAGGTGGCGCTCGAGGGGACCACGGCGGCCGAGTACGAGGGTCTCACCGGGGCGTCCCCCCGCGAGATCCGAATGTTGCTTCTCGAGGCAGCGTCCGATCCCGCGGACCCGTGCGTGTCTCCCGTGACGTTCTTGCAGCATGCCGATGACTTCTGCTCGCGCGACGATTACGACTTCCTCCGGGAGGAACGAGATGGCGCGTACCGAGACCCAAGGGCATTCGTCGACGCGGTTCGCGAACGGTGGCTCGACATCGTCGAAACCGAGCTGAGGGGCGCGAGTGGCCTGATCGACCAGCACAGTCATCTCGCGCTCTTCGACCGCTACGTCACCCACGTATCGCACTCGGTCAAGCAAGAGCGCGTTCACAATCCAGTCACCGGTCAAGACGAGGAGCCCGATCTCGATCTCATGAAGAGCGTCGAGGAGAAGCTCGAGGTCGACGATGGGCGGGCGTTCCGAAACGACCTGCTGAGCGCAGTCGCGGCCTGGGCGATCGATCATCCGGACGCCGAGGTGGACTACGAGAGCCTCTTTCCGCGCTACATCGAGAAGCTCCGGCAGGCGTACTACCACGAGAGACGCGATCAGATCGGTGACATAGGCCGTGCCATCGTTGCTCTTCTCGAGGAAGACGATTCGCTCGAAGCTGAAGCCCGTGAGGGCGCACAACAGGCGCTCAACGCTCTGATCAACCTGTTTGGCTACGAGCGTTCTAGCGCCAAGGTGGCGGTTGGGGCGCTCGTTGCCGCGCGCGACCGTGACTAGCGCGGCTTGCGAGGAAGGGCTCGGTGGGGATCGGGCACGCCATGCGTGAACCTTGCGCCCCATGATCGACGTCATCCTCGGATGGGCCAACGGCGTACTCGGACGGATCCCTCCGCACGTTCGGCGATGGAGCAAGGGCGCCCTCGCGTTCGCCGTCCTGCTTGCAATCGGCGTCGTACTCGTGCGGCAACTTCGGGGCCTCGATTGGGCGGTTGTCGTGCGGTCTCTTCCAACATCCCCGTGGTTCTACGCCGCGTGGCTCGGCCGATACCTGTTGCTGCCCGTCACCGAAGTCCTCTGCTATTCCGCCGTTTTCGCCCGAAACCTATTTCGGGATTTCGGCGCTTTCCTACTGAAACGACTCATGAATGCGTCCTTGGCCGGAGGATCTGGAGACACGTATTTCTTGGTCTGGTTGGTGGAGCATCTCTCGCTCAGCACGCGCCAGGCGTTCTCTGCCATCAAAGATGTCACCCTGCTGTCGGCCGCCGCTGCCAACGGTGTCGCGGTCGTCGTCCTGGGCGCTTTCTTGGTGTGGGGCGATTGGCGGGTCTTGACGGGGGTCGAGGAGCACGTCGTGGCCCTCGTGGTCGGGGTGACGTTCGCGGCTGCCGCCCTCAGCGTCCTGGTGATCGCGTTTCGCGGGAAGGTGATCGGTGTGTCGACGCGCACGATGGGGCGGATCATCGGGCTTCACACGATTCGGAGCGCGGGGGCGCTCGTCCTCCTTGGCCTCCAGTGGTCGGCGGCGGTACCGGAAGTAGACGCTGCGACCTGGGCCAACTTGTTGATCGTGGCCTTGCTCGTCTCACGGACACCATTCTTGCCGGCCCCTGAGCTCCTATTCCTCACCATCGCCCTTGCCCTCGTCGGGACCATCGACGCGCCTCAGGCTCGCCTCGAGGCGATGTTTCTGGCCGACGCGGCGCTCGTTCAGATCTTTGCGATCCCCTCGTTGGTCGTCGCGCTCGTGTGGCGCCGTCGGAGAGCGCCGGAGACGACCTAGCCGTCGGTGTCGTCGAACGGAGCGTTGGCGGTCCAGTCGAACGTGCCTTCGTCGCGCTCCTTGACGGCCTGCTTCCACCCGACCGCGACCGACCGCTCCTTGAAGTGAATACCCTCAGGGGAGTGTCGCGTGATGCCGTCGAAGACGTTGGCGAACATCTGCGTCTGCTGAAGGCCCATCGAGTCGATGGCTTGGTTGATCACCAGCTTCTGCATCATCAACTGGTTGACCGGGACCGTGGAGATCCGCTCTGCGAGAGCCTCGACCTCGGCATCGAGTTGGTCTGCGGGAACGGCTTTGTGGATCAGACCCATGCGCTCGGCCTCGCGTCCGTCGATCTTGTCGCCGGTGAAGACCATTCGTTTGGCGCGCTGGGGACCGAGTCGATAGACCCACATCGCGGTTGACGGACAACCCCAGACGCGGACAGGCATGTATCCAATCTTGGCGTCTTCGGCCATGATGATCAGGTCCGAGCAGAGCGCAATGTCCGATCCGCCCGCAACGGCGTAGCCATGCACCTTGCAGATCACCGGTCGGTAAGACCGCCACAGCGACATGAAGTGCTGGGTGTTGCCCATCATGAACTGGTAGTCCTTCATGGGGTCCCAGGGCATCTCCTGCGTACCGGTCTCGGACCCCGTCGCTTGCGCGTAGTACGTGAGGTCGTAGCCCGCACAGAACGCTGGCCCTGCACCCGAGAGGACGATGACGTGGACCCCGAGGTCCCCGTTGGCTCGCGCGACAGCTTCAGACAGCGCGACGGGGAGGTCGTTGTCGATCGCGTTCATCACCTCGGGCCGGTTCAACGTGATGCGCGCGATGCGGCCATCTTTCTCGTACAAGACTTTGTCCATGGGCACGGTTCTAGCATATGGGTCTGGGTGCTTTCCTCGCCGCTAGCGATCGAAGAACGCGGCGACGAATTCGCTCGCGGGCGCCGCGCGAAGCTCAGCCGCCGTCCCTTGCTGGACGAGACGCCCAGCCTCTAAGACGACCACCCGCGCGCCGAGCGCCTCCACGTCGTTCAAGTCGTGCGTGACCGTGATCGCCGGTCGTCTCTGAGATGACAATCGGTGCGCAAGGATCTCTCGCAGATGACGGCGCCTCGTGGGGTCGAGGGTCGACAGCGGCTCGTCGAGCAGGAGGAGCGCAGGTTCCACCAGGAGCGCTCTCGCCAGGGCGACGCGCTGTTGTTCGCCTCCTGAGAGCCGCGATGGGGAACGTTCTGCGAGCCCCTCGCATCCGAGTTCGGCGAGGAGCCCGAGCGCTTTGCCCCGGCGTGCTTCGGCTGTGGTTTTGCGGGAGCCGTGTTCGAGCCCGAACGCCACGTTGTCGACGACCGAGAGATGCGGGAAGAGGCCGAACCCTTGGGGCACGTAACCGATCCGACGCTCTTCTGGGGGAAGGGCGATTCGTTCGGCCGAGTCGAACACGGTGCGGCCGCCTATGGTGATCCGTCCTCGTGCCGGGGTGTACGCCCCCGCGATCATGCGAAGCAGGGTGGTCTTGCCTGAGCCGTTCGGACCAATGAGGACCGTATGGGGGGCGTCCGAGGCGAGGGCGACGTCGAGGGCGAAATCGCCCACCGTAGCTTGGATCGTGATCTCCCAGCTCACTGGAGGGGCCCTCCACCGAGTCGCGCGCGCGTCCTTCCGGAGAGCCCCTGCGGGGCAACGCGAATCGCGAACAGCAAGGCGATCGCGATTGCGCCGAGAACCCACGATAGCGCGAGGGCCGCGCGAACATCAGATTCCAAGGCCATGTAGATGGCGAGCGGCATCGTTTGCGTCACGCCGCTGAGGTTTCCCGCAAAGAGCAGCGTTGCGCCAAACTCTCCGATGGCGCGCGCGTACGCCAACGCGGCCCCTCCGAGGAGCCCGGTTGCCGCGACCGGAATTGCCACGCGAAAGAATGCCCTCGACGCGGAGGCGCCAAGGGTGCGTGCTACCAACATCAGGTCGACGTCGACTCGCCGAAAGGCGATCGCGGCCGACTCGACGTAGAACGGTGCGGAGACGACGACCTGGGCGATCACGACCGCGCTCGACGTGAACGGAATTTGAACGCCGAGTTGTTCCAACAATGGGCCAAGGAGCCCT
This sequence comes from Myxococcota bacterium, assembly GCA_039028875.1. GTDB lineage: Bacteria > Myxococcota_A > Polyangia > Polyangiales > Houyiibacteriaceae > SG8-38. The sequence continues at coordinate 28,387 of JBCCHE010000022.1, forward strand.
TGCCGACCGAATGCCTCGAGGAGTGCAACCCCGAGGACAGCCGGCGGAAGGACGATTGGCATGACCACGAACACCTCGACGATGCGCGTGCGGGCACGCGGTCCCGTCGCGATCCACCATGCGAGCGGCGTCCCTGTGACGACGACGATGAAGAGCGACACCAAGGTAGTCCGCGCGCTCAGCCAGAGTGCCGGGACGAAAAGGGGATCACGCGCGCCCGCAATGAGGTCCGCTGGTGTCGATGCGACGCCGAGCGCGACGACGGGCACTGCCACGATGACCACCAACGCGAGGGCGAGGGCGGTCGCGATCCATCGAGGCGCGTTCCGGAAACCGCGGCTCATTCGGACCCCCGAAAGCCATGCCGCTGAAGCACTTCCCGCCCTTGTTCACTGCGGACGAAGTGGATCCAGGACTCGACCCCCTTGCGCCGTTCGGCGCCGGCGACCGCCCCCACGAAATATGTGGCCTCGACGTTGATGTCGTCAGGGATGTCGATGGTCCGCGCGCGTTTGGCCGATCGAGCGTCGGTCTCGTAGACGATTGCCGCGTCCGCTTCCCCGAGCTCGACCTTGGCGCGAACCAGGCGTGCGTTGGGTTCCTCGGACACGATGTGGCGTTTCACCATGGCCGCGCGACTGGCGCCGAGTCGCGGTTCGGCGTTGCGAAGCATGGCACGGGTATATGCGCCGATGGGCGCTTGTTCGGTCCCAACGACGATTCGTTGGGCGCTCGCAAGATCGTCGAACGTCTTGACGCCGGCGGGGTTGTCCGCGGGGACGACGATCGCCAGTCGATTGGTCGCAAACGCGACAGGCGCCACGACGGTGCCATCCCTAACCAGTTCTCGGACGTGGGCCTCGTTGGCCGACGCGAACACGTCGGCTGGCGCGCCTTGCTCGATCTGAAGCCGGAGGGACTGGCTGCCTGCAAACTGGAGGGCGACCCTCTCCTCGGGGTGGGCGGCCTCGAAGGCTTGGGCGAGCGCCGTGAAACCCTCCGTGAGTGACGACGCGGCGAACACACGAATTGGCTCGGGGCCAGGCTGGCCTACGTGTGGAGAGCACGCCGAAGTGGCAACGAGGGCGAGCCTCAGGCAAAGCCACCGGCTACGACCGGTCGAAGACACGCGCGAGCAATGAAGCATTGGGATGTGTCCGTCAATCCTGGCCGTCCGTGGGCGTGCCCAGGGGTCGCCTAGGGCAGCTTGGTCGGACCCCGGTCGCCGAAAATTCACGCTCGAGGGGCGAGGTGCAGCAAGATGCCCGTTCGTCTATGGTGAACATGCGCTCACGTTGTGTAGACGAGCGCGGGAGGTGAGCGAGATGAAGACTTGGCGGATGGGTTTGTTGATCATCGGGGCCTTGGCCTTGGGTGTGGCCGGTTGCGGCGATGATTCGGATGGAGGCGGAACGGGCAACACCGCAGGAACGGGGAACACCGCAGGATCGGGCACTGGCGGCGCCGGGGGCGGTACAGCCGGCGGAAGTGCGTGTGCGACCATCTGCGGGAGCGAGTGTGTTGCAGACGTCAGCGGCGCGCCGTCGGGTAGCGTCGAGGAGTGCACCGAATCCTGCAACCAGACCGGGATCTACGAAGGCTGCGATTCCGAGGCCGTCGCCTTCGTGCAGTGTCTCGAGGCGATCGACTGCGCGACCGATAGTGCGGATGCGCTTCAGTGTCAGTCCCAGACCATCGCGTTCTCCACTTGCCTCGGCTCCAACTTCTAGCCAGCCGCGGGTGAACCCTGACGCCACGGCGCGCCAAGCGTGTCGTGGCGATTCAGGGCATACTCCAGGGGTGCAAGCTCTTCTGACCCGAGAACAGGCCCGCGAAGTCGATCGGGTCGCCGTCGACGACTTCGGGGTGGAGAGCCTCGTGCTGATGGAGAACGCCGGGCGGGGCGCCGCCGACGCGATCGTCGCGCGCTTTCCGGACCGGCTCGATCGGGTCGTGCTCGTCGGGGGCCCTGGGCAGAACGGGGGTGATGCCTGGGTCGTCGCGCGGCGTCTTGCGTTGATCGGGTGGCGACCTCTCGCCGTCTTCGTCGGCGACTTGTCTCGGCTACGCGGCGATGCGGCGCCGAACTGGAAGTTACTCGAGAAGCTCTCGGTTGGGACCCAGGTGATTCGACCGGAGCACACCGACGAACTGGCGGCGCTGCTCGCACAGGCGACCCTCGTCGTCGACGGGCTCTTTGGCACCGGTCTCGACCGGCCGGTCGAGGGGGGTTACGCCGCCGCGGTACGGGCGATGGACGAGGCGGCCGCGCCCGTGGTCTCGCTTGACCTTCCCAGCGGGCTCGACGCCAACACCGGGGCGGTTCTTGGCGTTGCGCCCCGCGCCGCGTTGACGGTGACCTTCGCGGGGCTCAAGCGCGGACTTCATCAGTACCCTGGCGTCGACCATGCGGGCGAAGTCGAGGTCGCCGACATCGGGGTTCCCTCGCGGCATCCCCCCGAGACGGCAGTCTACGCGGCGAGTGATCTGTCGCGCTTGATCGCACCTCGGCAGGGAGACGCCCACAAGGGCACCAACGGCCACGTGCTCATCGTCGGTGGTTCGCCCGGCAAGACCGGCGCAGCGCTCCTCGCCGGAAGGGCGGCCTTCCGGAGCGGTGCGGGTCTCGTGACCCTTGGTGCGCGCGCTGACGCGAGAGCCGCTCTCGAAGAGAAGGTGGTCGAACTGATGACGACCGAACTCGTCGACGCTCCGACGCAGTCGGCCGTGGAAGCCTTATGTGAAGGGAAGCGTTCAGCGGTCCTCGGGCCAGGGCTCGGCCTCGACCCGCTTGGCGCCGCTTGGACGGATGCGTTTGTGAGGTACGCGCCCGTGCCGGTTGTGGTCGATGCCGATGCGATCACCAACCTGGGTTCGGGTTTCGACGTGCTGACCGAAGCGCGCGGGCCGCGCATTCTCACGCCTCATCCCGGGGAAGCCGCGAGACTTCTCGGGTCGTCGACCCGCGAGGTGCAGTCGGATCGGTACGCGGCCGCCGAGGAAGTCGCCGCGCGCACGGGGCACACCATCATCTTGAAAGGCGCCCGAAGCATCGTGGCGTCCGCGGGTAGGCTCGGGGTGTGCAGCGAAGGGACCCCAGCCCTCGGGGTCGCCGGGACCGGGGATGTGCTGAGCGGCGTCGCAGCGACGCTTGCCGTAGCGCTCAACCCTTTCGAAGCCGCCATCGGGGCGACGCTGCTGCACGCGCTCGCGGGGCGCGAAGCCACCGTCGGAGATCGCGGTCTCTTGGCCTCCGAAGTCGCGGACGCGGTGCCAGCCGTTCTCGCGAGATTCGTCGGCCGTTGACGACAGCTTGACACGACACCGTGTCACCCCGGCGACAAGCTGGCGGCCTTGAAGAGCTGAACGCCCTGAAACACAGCGTTTTCGCGCTGGCATCGGGGTTGCATTGAGATCGACTCGGAGAACGAAATCGATGCAGACCCAACAGCAATACGCCGAAGAAATCATGCCCTGCGTCCCCGAGCTCTCGCGGACGGCCCTTCGATTGACCCGGGGCGGCGCCCTCGCAGACGACTTGGTGCAGGAAACCTTGGCGCGTGCATGGCAGTCGCGCGCGAGCTTCCAGCCCGGGACCAACGCGCGTGCTTGGACCCATCGGATCCTGTTCAACACCTACGTGAATCACTACCGGAAGAAGAAGCGCGAGCGTCAGGCGCTTGACGAAATCCGGGGTTTTCCGCGGATGCCGGCCCGTCAGGTCCACGAAGGCTACGGCGATGAGGTGCTACGCGCCCTCGGAATGTTGCAGCCCGAGTTCCGTGAGGCCGTGGAGCTCGTGGACGTGGCAGAGCTCTCCTATCAAGACGCTGCCCGCGAATTGGCGTGTCCGATTGGTACGGTCATGTCGCGCCTCCACCGGGGCCGAAAGCGCCTCCGACACGTGCTTCGGGGCTACGCCGAGCATCAGGGGGTGGTGCGATCCGCGGCCTGATCGGGGCTTCTGCCCGCCTCTTCGCCGGCCCCGCGCACCCAATACCCGACAAAACCGATGTGAAAACCATGGGATATGAGCTAACATAGCGGGAGCCTTGACGAATCTCGGCAAAGTTACATATTGCCGGGCATGGCCAAGACATACGCCGACCTCCTCCAAGAGACCAAGGCTGCCATCCGGCAGGTCTCACTCGAGGACCTCCATGACCGAATGCAGGGAGGCGAAGAGCTGATCCTGCTCGACGTTCGCGAGAAGGATGAGTGGCGCCAGGGACACGTGCCCGGCGCGGTGCATATCGCGCGCGGCTTTCTCGAGATGCAGGCCGCCAATCGGCTCCCGGATCGGGATGCGAAGATCGTCACCATGTGTGCGGGTGGCATTCGTTCGGCTTTCGCAGCCAAGGCGCTTCAAGAGCTCGGCTACACGAACGTCGAATCCGCGAACCCGGGATACAACCAGTGGAAGGACCAAGGGTATCCGACGGAGCAGCCGTTTGCCTTCACCGATGCGCAGCTGAACCGCTACTCCCGACACTTGCTACTGCCCGAGGTGGGCGAGGCCGGACAGGCCAAGCTCCTTCAAGGACGCGTGCTGTTGTTGGGGGCGGGTGGCCTCGGTTCCCCTGCGGCGCTCTACTTGGCCGCCGCGGGCGTGGGAACGCTGGGGATCATCGACGCCGACGTGGTCGACGAATCGAACCTCCAGCGCCAGGTGCTCCATGGGCTCGATCGCGTGGGCGAGTCGAAAGTCGAGAGCGCCAAGAGGACGATCCAGAACCTCAACCCCGACGTCGAAGTGATCACATTCGACGAGCGGCTGAACCGCGAGAACGTCGACCGGATTTTCGACCAAGGCTGGGACGTCATTGTCGACGGGCTCGACAACTTCGCCACCCGCTACCTCGTAAACGACGCCGCCGTATGGAAGAAGATCCCCGTCGTCCACGGGTCGATTTTTCGGTTCGATGGTCAGGTCACCACCTTCTCGTCGCCCGAAGGCCCGTGCTACCGGTGCCTGTACCCTGAGCCGCCACCCCCGCACCTTGCGCCTTCTTGCGCAGAGGCGGGTGTCCTCGGGGTTCTGCCGGGCGCGATCGGCACCCTGCAAGCCACCGAGGCGGCCAAGATCGTGCTCGGCTACGGCGAGCCTTTGGTCGGGCGTCTGCTGCAGTACGACTCGACCAACATGACGTTCCGGACCTTCAAGCTCCGTCGCAACAAGGATTGCCCGGTGTGCGGGGACAACCCAACCATCACCGAGTACGTCGACTACGACGAGTTCTGCGCTGGCGGTTGATCCCAGAGGGCGCTTGGCTCGGAGGCACGTCTCGTAGGCCGAGGTGCGCTACCCATCGGTCGGCTATGTGCGAGAACTTCGCCGTGTGGAGGTGACGTGCGGCGCATTCTGATCGTGTTGGTACCAGTGTGGTTGGGGCTCGCGCCGATCCACGCTGATGGGCAGGGTAGCGAGGAGGCCTTCGACCAGTTCCTCGCGTCTCTCGAGTCGGCGCGGGATGTGATTGTGGCGCGAACGCCCGAAGACGGGCCAGAGCGAGCCGAAGGACTTCGTCACATCATTCGACTGATCGAGATGCAGAATGCGCCCGCGATGGATGACCACGACGCGGCGCACCCGCACGTGTCGCGGTGTCCGTCGATCGTCTGCAAGCTCGGGTTCGACAATCCCGACTTCACGTACATCAACGTGGCGCCGATAAGCCCGGACTATGCCTATCGCGTGTCGGGGCAGCGCGGGACCGTCCCCTACATCAGCATGCAGGTGTTCGACAATCCCTTCGGTGGCGAAGTCTTCATGACTTCGGAGGACCTCGTCGTAGATCAAGAGGGTCGATACGAGTTGATCCTGAGTGCGACGCGGCCCGAAGGGGCGGCCAACTGGATGGAGCTCAAACCTGGCGCGAACCGCTTCATCATGCGCAACGGGTTCTACGACTGGGACAACGAAATCGAGGCGAGCGTGCGCGTCGAGGTGATCGAAGGGCCGGTGAGCGACTCGGTCCCGCATCTCAGTGTCGACGAGTTCGTGTCTGACGTTTCCGCCCTGTCGCTGAGGCTTTCATCTATCCCGATGGTGATGCAGGATGCGCGCGACACGTGGCCGTTGAACGGGCTCAACGGTCCGAACCCTGAGGTCTTTGGCATCGAGGGTGCTGGGGTTCCGTCGGCGGTCAGCAGTGCTGGGCGGTACGCGTTAGAGGACGGCGAGGCGATCATTGTTGAAACGCCCATGCCCGACGTCGTTCACGGGGGGATCCAGATCGGCAACCTTTGGATCGAGTCGATCGACTATCAGACTCGGCAAACCTCGCTCAACTGGTTCCAAAGCTACGCCGACGACGATGGCGTCATTCGGTACGTGTTGGCGGCAGAGGACCCCGGGGTGCCCAACTGGCTCGATACTTCCGGGCATCCGAGGGGCGGGATCTTCATGCGTTGGCAGAGCCCGGACGCCGACGCGATCCCTGACCTGCCGACGGTGTCTGTCGTGCCCGCGTCTGAGGTCAGGGCGCGTCTGCCGGCGAACCATCCGGTCGTCTCCCCCGACGAACGGACGGCGATCCTTGCGGCGCGCTACATCGCTGTGAACAAGCGGCGGAACCCAACGGCGCAGTTCGACGAAGTCGTCGAGCTGGGGGCCGACGCTGGGGGAGGATGCTCGGCTGGTGACTCGCCGCCTCGAGGCGGGTGGGGCGTTGTCGCGCTTCTGCTCTTGTGGCTGTTTGGTCCCCGTAGAAGGCCTGTCTAGAGGCCGGTAGACCGGCATCTGTCTAGCTGATTCGCCTTCGTACCCGAAGCGCGTGGGCGCGACGCGGGCGCAGCGCGTCAGGCGCTCGACGCGGCCGCACCACATTCGTCTCGACGCGCGATAACCGATACACTGTGAAGCATGGGGGCGAGGTTCTTGGGGCTCTTGCTGGCACTGGCATGGCTGGTCGGATGCCAAGACGATGCGGCGGTTCGGCGGGCGAGTGAGCACCTCGTCGCCGTGGACCAGCCGCGCATCGAGGCACTCGTGCAGGAGGATCTCGAAAAACACCAGGCCGGCGTCGTGAAGGCGGCGCAAAAGTTGGCTCCCGGCTTTGCCGTGGAGGATCCGAGGAAGCGCGAGAAACAGATGCGTGCCGCCTTGCGGATCCTCCAGCAGCCCAAGAAAGGGATCGACGAGTTTGTGGCGTCGCCGATGTCGTTCTTGGCTGCGCTCGACGTCAACGGCATCGTGGTGGCGCGGGATCGCGAACCCGATCGCATGAAGGGTCAGGACTATGGCGCGCGTTTCGAAGTCGTGCGCGAGGCGCTCGCTGGGAATGCGGCCACGGGCCTTGGGGAGTTCTTCGCGGAGGACCCCAATGCGCCTTCCTCGTGGTCGCTTCTTTTTGCCGCCCCGGCCATGCGAGAAGGAAAAGTGGTTGGCGCGGTGGTGGTCGGCATCCCGTTGTGGCGACTTGCACAACGCCTCAGCCGCCAACTCCGTGTCGAACAAGCCGGCGAGTCCCCGCCCTGGGTCTACCTCTACAAGGGCGACCGAGTGTTCCACTGGGACACGCCTCCCCAGATCGATGCACTCATTCCAGCCCCCGAGCAGCGGGCCAAAGTCCTCGCCGCCTCGTCGAGCGGCTACACCGACAAAGTCATCCTCCAGGGCAACCCCGAGGTCTACGGTGTCTTCCCGCTCCCCCTCCTAGGCCCCAACCTAGGCACCATCATCTTCCGCACCCCGGGGTCACTCCGCACCCCCACCTCCCCAACAATTCCATAGACTTACAATCCGCACCGCGAAAACCCATCCGACCCCGCGCCACCCGAACGGGGTCACTCCGCCCACCTACGTCCCCAACAATTTCATGGTCTTGTAGCCCGCACCGCGAAAACCCAATGGCTTAGGCGCGGACGCCCACCGCCACGTCCCAGTTCGACATCGGCGCCACCCGAAACACGAAGGGGCGGCGGGTGTTTTTTGGGTTTTCGCGGTGCGGCGTCGAAGCCGTTGGAATCAAGAGGGTTTTGGGGGGGCGGAGTGACCCCGGGGGTGGACGTTTTCGATTAGGCGGTGGGGGACCGTGATCCTGATGCCGAGGGCGTTGAAGCGTTTGCTGATGCGACGGAGCACTTCCCGTCGCACGGGGAAGAGTTTGTCGGGCTGGGTGCGGATCATGAACTTGATGATGATCCCGTGGTCCGTGAACTTGTCGACGCCCAGCATGTCCGGCTCGCCGCTCACGAAGGGCTGCCAGTCGGGGTCGGCCATGAAGTCGTTGGCCAGCTCGAGGAGAACCTCCATCACGCGGTCGACGTCTTCGTCGTAGCCGACCGGGATCTCGAAGACCGGTCGGCCCCAAGCGTAGGTGCGGTTGGTCACGGCTTTGATCTCGCCGTTGGGAACGAAGTGGACGCGCCCCTCCAAGTCACGCAATACCGTCACGCGCATGTTGACCGACTCGACCGTCCCGGTGATGCCGTTGATCGTGATCAAATCACCAAGCTGGTACTGGTCCTCGAGTAGAATCAGAAACCCAGAGAAGTAGTCTCTCATGAGGTCCTGGGCACCGAACGCAAAGGCAACACCCACGATTGCCGCGCCACCAAGGACGGTCCGGATGTCGAGCCCGGCTTCTTGGAGCGCCAGCAGTACGCCGATGACGATGATCAGCACGCGCCCCGCGCTTGCGAAACTAAACGCCAAGGTGTCTGCGCGCCCGGTCCCACCCGACCGCGACCCGCGGCGACGTCGAATGAAAGTGCGTGCGAAGCCGCGCGCGCCAAACTGGAGAAGCAGGAGCAAGAGCCCCATCATCGCGATGACGAGGAGGATCCGAGGACCCCGTCTCTTGGCCCAGTGGACGATGTTGTCGGGGTGGACGGGGCTCCTTAGCCAGATCAGCCGTCGCTGCGCCTTGTCGAGCTCGGCGCGCGCTTCTTCGGCGACAGCGTGAACCCGCAGCCCTTCTTCCTCGATGAACCCAAGCCGTTCCCGAAGAGACTCGCGGTACTGAGCCCTTTCGATGACGCCCTGCTCGGCGCCCGCGAGGAACTCGTTTATCGCGGTGATCGCTCGCAGGCTGCGCGCCTTGCGCTCCTCGTTCCCGTCTTCAAGAGCCCCCTTGTTTCGAGTCTCCCAAACGCCCCTGGCCTTGATGAGGTTTTCGACTTCGTCGGCCTCCGTCTTGGCGAGGTCGTCCTCGAGCTCGAGCTGGGTCTCGAGGGCGCGCTTTCGTTCGACGTAGTTTTCGACTTCGAACCGCGCCTGCGCCAGGTCGCGACGTTGCTCGGCGAGTAGCCGCTGAGCCCGAAGCTGCGCCGCCGTGACCACCGAGGATGCCGGTTCGTCGGTGGACGTTTGAGGGCTGGTCGGCGAAGTCGCCGGTAGGCCGGGGACCACGCCGGGCGGCAAAGGACTCGGGCTCTGGCCTCCGACCATCGGGGTAGCGCCGCCGCCTCCAACCACGGTGGCCTTCGGTGCCCGGCGCTTCGCCTTGCCTGTGAGCTCCGCCAGCGACCGCTCTTCGGTCTTGATTTTGACGGCAAGCGCATCGATCTGGGTCTTGGTCTTCTTCTCGCCGGTCAGCGCGAGGTCGGTCTGCCGGTTGAAGAGCTCGTAGTCTTCCTCGAGCTCGGCCACGCGCGTTTTGGCGGCCGCGACGTCGTCGGAGCTCGCCTCCGGATCGTCGAGGAGCACCGCAAGTTCGTCCTTCGCGGCCTGGATTCTCGCCGAGACGTCCGTCATCCCCTTGGCGAGCCGCTCGAACCAGGCCTCTCGAACGTCGAGCTCCTCCTTGAGCGCACGAAGCTTTCGCTTGTCGAGCTTGATCCCGCGACGGATTCGAACGATCCGTTCTGCGTCGGAAGCCGCTTGCTCGGGCACGGCGATTCCCAATCCGCCGCTTCCTCCCGAACCTCCCTCCGCTTCTGACCCGCTTTCGCTCCCAAGAGCCGCTTCGCCTTGCGAGGTCGCGCCGCCGGTTCCGGCTGCGCTGGGGGTTCCGCCCGTGGCCTCCCCTTGGGCCTCGGCTGCGGTCGTCCCGAAACTACACGCGAGCCAGAGGGCAGTCACCCACACGGCGATGCGCCACGCACTCCTTGTCGTCACATCCATCCAGCGCACAGGTTCACATCTCCGGCCGCAACCGCGCAAGCGCTTCGACCGGCGTGAGCGACATTTCCCACGGACCCATGAGGCTCGGTTCGGCGCTGCCCCGTTGCCACTCGCTCAAGAATCGCGCCCGGGGCCACATCGTCGCCCCAAACCGGGCGAGGTGCTCGGTGTGCACTTGGCAGTCGACGATGGTGAAGCCCCACATGGCAAGGTGCCCGAGGAGGGTCGTGAAAGCCACCTTCGAGGCGTCCGGCTCGGTCGCAAACATCGATTCGCCCGCGAACGTCCGGCCGAGCGCTACCCCGTAGAGACCCCCTACCAGAACATCTCCGCGCCACGCCTCCACACTGTGCGCGTAGCCTCGCTCATGGAGCCGAAGGTATCCGTTCTGCAGTTCGTGCGTGATCCACGTCCCCTGCTGATAGGGTCGAGGTACCTCCGCGCACGCCGCGATCACCTGCTCGAACGCGCAATCGGCAGTCACCCGAATTTCCTCACGGCGCAGAACCTTCCGCAGCGATCGAGATACGTGCGCGTGCTGGGGCACCAAGGCGAACCGCGGGTCCGGAGAGAACCACAGCAGCGGATACCCCTTGGCCGGCCAGGGAAAGATCCCCCGCTGGTAGGCGACGACCAATCGCTCGGGTGAGACGTCCCCACCGACTGCCACGATCCCCTCGTCGTTGGCATCCTCGGGAGGCGGAAACTCGAGTTCCTTGCCGAGCAAATACACAGGCATCGATCGTACTCGTTAGCTTAACGCGACCGTACGGGCGACTGGCCCCTACTACGCTTCGACCACGGGCGTCGATTCGCCTCCGAACTGGACGCTGAGCTCGTCCCCGTCGACGTCGACGTGCGCGGTTCCGCCTTCGACCAAGGTGCCGAAGACCATGGCCTGAGACAAAGGTTTCTTGAGCTTCTGCTCGATGAGACGCGCCATCGGCCGAGCCCCCATCTGCGGGTCGTACCCATGTTCCGCAAGCCAGTCGCGGGCGGCATCGGTGAGCTCGATGTGAACCTGCTTCTCGGCCAGCATCTGACGAAGAAGGTCGACCTCTTTGTCGACGACCTTACGGATGACCTCACGGCGAAGGCCGCTGAAGTACACCACGGCGTCGAGCCGATTTCGGAACTCCGGCGTGAATATCCGTTCGAGCGCCGCCTTGGTGCGCCCGGACGCAAAGTCCTTGGGGTCGTTCCCGGCGGCAAAGCCAACGACCTTCTCGCTCGCCTCGAAAGCGCCCGCGTTGGTGGTCATCACCAAGACGATGTTGCGGAAATCTGCTTCGCGGCCGTTGTTGTCGGTGAGCTTTGCATGGTCCATGACCTGCAGCAGGATGTTGAAGAGTTCGTGATGGGCTTTTTCGATCTCGTCGAGGATCACGACCGCGTGCGGGTGCTTCCTGACGGCATCGGTGAGCAAGCCGCCTTGATCGAACCCGACGTAGCCTGGTGGGGCGCCGATCAGGCGTGACACCGAGTGACGCTCGCTGTACTCGCTCATGTCGAAACGAAGGAGTTCGACTCCCATCACGCGCGCCAGCTGGCGGGCAAGCTCTGTCTTGCCGACACCCGTGGGGCCGGCGAAGAGGAACGACCCGATCGGTTTGTGGTCGGCGCGCAGCCCGGCCCGCGCAAGCGTGATCGAGCTGACGACTTTGTCGATCGCTTCGTCTTGGCCGAAGATCACCTTGTGGAGCTCGGGGCCGAGCTCCTTGAGCTGGTCACGCTCCTTCGCGCTGACCGACTCGACGGGAACCCGCGCCATCTTGCTCACCACCTTCTCGATGTCGCTCGTGGTGATGCGGTGCGTTCGTTGGTCGGAGGGGCGCATGCGCTCGAGGGAGCCGGCTTCGTCGATGACGTCGATCGCTTTGTCGGGTAGGTGCCGGTCGACGATGTGTTTGTCGGCTAGCGTTGCCGCGGCCTCGATCGCATCGTCGTCGTACTTCACGTCGTGGTGTTCTTCGTAGTACTGACGCAGTCCTTTGAGGATCTCGACAGTGTCTTCGAGCGTCGGCTCGTGCACTTCGATCTTCTGGAAGCGTCGTGCCAGGGCGCGGTCGCGATCGAGGTGCTTGAAGTCTGCGTACGTCGTCGAACCCAAACAGCGAAGCTTTCCTGACGCGAGCGCTGGCTTCAGAATGTTGGAGGCATCCATCGAGCTGCCCGTCGTCGCGCCCGCACCCACGATGGTGTGAATCTCGTCGATGAAGAGGATGGCGTTGTCGAGCTCTTGTAGCCGCTTCATCACCGCTTTCAGGCGCTCCTCAAACTGACCGCGAAACTTGGTCCCCGCCAAGAGCGCGCCCATGTCGAGCGAGTAGATTTGGGCGTCCCCGAGCACCTCGGGCACGTCGCCTTCGTAGACGCGCCGCGCGAGCCCCTCTGCGATGGCGGTTTTGCCAACGCCGGGCTCGCCAACATAGATCGGATTGTTCTTTCGACGGCGGCATAGCACCTGGACGGTTCGGTCGAGCTCGGCTTGTCGGCCAATGAGCGGATCGATCCGACCCTCGGCCGCCTCAGCGACCAAGTCGGTGGCGAACATCTCGAGCGGGTCGCGGCCGGCCATCCCCTCGTCGCCGTCCTCGTCAAACTCGGTGTCGGTGTACCCCTCGGAGGATTCGCCGGGCACGATGTCGGTGCCGACCCCGTGCGCGATGTAGCGCTTGAGGTCGAGTGAGGTGACGCCTTCCTCTTGAAGAAGGAATGCGGCGAAGGACTCGTCCTCTTTCAAGAGTTGCACCAGCACGTTGCCACCGTCGATCGTTTTCATTTCGGATGAGATGGCGTGGATGGCCGCTCGCTGCAGCACGCGCTCGACCGCGAGTGTCTGGCGCGGCTCGACGTCGACGTTCTCTGGCACTCGGGTGAGTCGCTCCTGGACGAACTCTTCGAGCCGCTTCCGAAGTCGCCGGACATCCGCACCGCACGCTTTGAGCGCCTGCGTCGCCTTTGGGTCCTCGGTGAGGGCCAGCAACAGGTGCTCGAGCGTGACGTACTCGTGCCTCATCAGACCAGCACGGTCGAACGCCTTGCGGAGGGTCTCCTGCAGCTCTTTCGCGATTACCGGACCGGCCATGGTTATGCGTCTTCCTCCTCGGGCTCCATCGTCAGGCGCAGCGGGAACTCGTGCTCACGCGCCATACTTTCCACGCGCTCAATCTTGGTCTCGGCAACCTCTCGCGTAAAGACCCCAGCGACGCCCACCCCGTTGTGGTGCACGTGGAGCATGATCCGGATTGCGCTTTGTTCATCGAGGTGAAACACCTGATTGAGCACCAAAACCACGAATTCCCTCGTGGTGTAGTCGTCGTTGTGGAGGAGCACCCGGTAGAGCCGTGGCCGTTTGAGCTTCTTTTCGGGCTTGACTTGGGTGATCGTCCCCGCGTCGTTGTCGAATCTCTCGGCCATACCACCATTTTAGCGCGATCTGCGCCTCCGCCCAGCCTAGGAGCGCCCCTCCATTCAGGAAGAACCTAAGGCCGCAGGCCCAGGAGCGCTAGACCGCGCTTAGCTGAAAGTGAGCACGGCGTGGCCCGGGGGCTCATTCCAGAACGAGCCGTAGAAAGAACGCTTGATTCTGGCCGTTGCGAATGGTGACCGTGGTTTCGTCGGCAGCGATCACCAAGAAGACGTTGCCGCTCGGGGGCGTCGAGGCGGTGCCGTCCTCGTTGAAGGAGATGAGACTTCCAGTCAGGTCGATGGGCACGCGCCCGAGGGGGTGCTCGAACACGTAGGTGGCATTGTCCTCGAAGAGGAACCATGAGCAGTCGTCGACCGCCAGAGGCGGAAGCGGGGCCGATTCCCAGACGCCGTTCACGTTGGTGCTCTGACACGGAAGATCGGAGAGCGGGACTTCGACCTCCTCGGCGGGCGAGCTGCCGCCGCAAGCGACCGCGAGCCCAAGGCTCACGGCCAACGGCCACTCGAGACTGGGGCGCCGGAGTCGCTTACGCATCGCCATCCCCGTGTGCATAGTACGCGCGCAGCGTGTCCACCAGCGCTTCGATGGTCTGAGTCTTGGCGGTCGCCGCCATCGCGAGGCCATGCTTTGTTGCCGCCGCGGTGGTGACGGGTCCGATCGAAAACAGATCGAGCGACGAGAGTGCATCTCGGGCGTCTGGTCCGAGCAGATCCACGAGATTGTCGACGGTCGACGACGAAGTGAAGAGGACCGCGTCGGCGATGTCGGGGTCGACGAGTGCGCTCGTCCGTGTCGCGTCCTCTAGGTCGGGCGCCAACGTTCGGTACGCGGGTACGACGTCGACCTCTGCACCCGCCGCACGAAGGGAGTCGGGGACGAGCTCGCGCGCCACCTCGGCCCTCGGGAGAAGCACTCGCGTGTGTGCGTCGACGTGGGGTGTCAGCGCTGCAACCAAGCCTTCAGCGCGTGCGTCGTCCGGAACCAAGTCGGGCACAACGCCATAGGTCCGAAGGGCTGCCGTCGTCTTCGCCCCGATCGCGCAAACGCGCGCGGTGCCGATGGCCCTCGCGTCTCGCTTTGCGTCCTGCAGTGCTGCGAAGGTGGCGTCCACCGCGTTGGCGCTCGTGAAGAGAACCCACGAGTAGCAGTCGAGGTGCCGGACGGCGTCACGAAGAGGCCCAGGGTCGGTCGGGCCCGCGAGTCGGATTGTGGGTGCTACGACGGGCTGGGCGCCTTCGTCGCGCAAGAGGTGAGACAGGGAACCACTCTGGTGCACGGCGCGCGTGATGAGCACGCGCTTTCCGAAGAGCGGTTTGGTGTCGAACCAACGAAGCGATGCCCGCAGCTGGACCACGTCACCGACGATGGTGAGTGCGGGGAGCCCCATCTTGGCAGCCTCGGCCAGCTCGTGGATGTCGGCCACCGTTCCGACGACGGTCTTCTGCTTGGGGAGGGAAGCCCACTGAACAACCGCGGCGGGTGTGTCCGGGGGGCGGCCGTGCTCGACGAGGAGCCGCATCAGGGACTCGAGCTTTCGCATGCCCATGAAGATCACGAGAGTCTGGGTCGATGTGGCGAGCTTCGACCAGTCGTGGCCGGTCCTGTCCTTCTCGACCGACTCGGTCGCGGTCACGTACGCCACACTTGATGCCAGTGACCGGTGCGTGAGGGACAAGCCTGCGTATGCCGTTGCGGCGAGGGGTGATGGGACGCCCGGCACCACCTCGAACGGGATTCCTTGCTCCGCCAAGAACTCCGCTTCCTCGGAGCCTCTCCCAAAAAGGTACGGATCGCCTCCCTTGAGGCGGACCACCGTCTTTCCGGCGCGCGCAGCCTCCGCCATACGTGCGTGAATCGAGGTCTGGCGCTCGCTCGAGCGTCCGGCCCGCTTGCCGACGAAGACCAACTCGGCGTCGGACCGAGCCTGCGCGAGTTGGTCGGGGTGGACGAGTGCGTCGTACAGGACGACATCGGCGTTTCGAAGGCGTCTCAGCCCGCGCGCGGTGATCAGCTCCGGGTCACCTGGCCCAGCCCCGACCAGAAAGACTTTGCCGGGCGTTGACATCGTGTTCAGGTCTCACCTGTGTCGTCCGCCGCGGGGCTCTTGGCCTTGGCTTTCTTGTCACCACGCTTGCCTTTGACGGCGCGCGCGCGGACCTGCGGCCGAACCCCGCCGGCTTCGTTCGGTATGAAGCGGATTTCGGTCTTCACTTCGAACGAAAGTGACGTGAGCGCACGGTAGAACTCTCCTGCAATATCGGTGGCTTCCAAGAAATCACGAACCTCGTTCGCGACCCCGCGCACCATGGCGTTCTTGGTCTCGTCGACCTGCGCGAAGACGTACCCGATGACTTCCTTCGGGAGGCGTCCGTCCTGCGTGACACCGCGAACGACGCTGTCGGCACTGCGCAAGGTTCCCACCCCGGCCTCGATTCCTTTTTCGACCGCTTTGCGAAACGTATCGCGTAGAACACCTTCGGACCAACGGCGTTCGCGTTCCTTTTCTTCCTCGTCCTCGTCGAGCGTCTCGTCGTTGTCAAACTCGTCAGGCATGGCTTCTCGCTATCGCCTCGTCCAATGAGGGTCAAGCGCGCCAAGCATACCTCAAGCGGGCGACGCGACGCCACAAGACGTGTTCGCGTCGCAATCGAGCGTTGCATCGGGCGTCCATCGCGGATCTCAACACGCATTGTATGCAGGTTGCGCGGCGTCGCGATCCACAGCCGCGTCTTGCGTTCAAAAAAAGCAGAAGGTATACGAACTCAGATGGATCACGGGGCGGACATCATCGAAGAGTTGTGGATCGAGGCCGAACGGGCGCTCGAATCTTCTTCGAAGCGCGCTGAGTCTCTGTTGACCAAGCTCGCCGACAAAGCCGAAGACGGGAGCGATGCGTCCCTGTTTGCGTACAGGCACCTCGCGGAGCTCAACCTAGAGCGCGACCCGTGGAAGGCCGCGCTTCAACTGCGTCGCGTCCTTGCCCACTGTCATGACGACGACGTCCTTCACGCACTGATGGGCCTGTGCCACGCGTTGCTCGGCAACTACCGCGTCGCGGTGCGTTCGTACCGTGAAGCATCCCATCTCGCACCCATGACGCCCTGGTACCACCACAACCTCGGGCACCTCATGGACGTCGCCCTCAGTGATCCGACCAACGCCGAACGCCACCTTCGACGTGCATTCGAGCTCGAACCCGAGCACGACGAAATCATCGGCTCGCTCGCGCACTGTCTCGCGAGGCTGGGTCGTCTCGAGGAGGCCAAGCGGTTGGCCGAACTCGCGCTCGACAAAGGCCCCTGCAACCCCGATCACCGCGTATTGATCGACTGGATCAATGCCGGTGCCACCGATGTCCCCGCGGGCGAAACCAAGGTGCGGCGCCCCAAGACCGACCTCGTTGTCGAGACCCTCCAGACCAACATGCGCGACGCCGGGTTTTCGCGCGGCGAGATCGAGCGCGCCAGGCAGCTCTGGGACGACATGCAGGACCGCTGTGCGCTTCGTGTCACCAAGCCAGCGGTATTGGCCGCCGCCCTCGAGTACGCCATTGGCGTCGTCGAGCGTCGGCCGGGGTGCACGCAGGCGGATGTGGCGCGTCGGTACGGCGTGGCCCCAACGTCGGTGTCGGCCAGGTTCGCTCAGATCCGCAACGCACTCGCCCTTCGCCCCGGCGACCCTCGCTACGCCGCCGTTCGCTGAAAAGTAGTCGTCGCGCCAGCGTTCGCGTATTCGGTGGGCATGATCGCACGACCGAGTGCAACGACCCTCGCACGCGTCCTGATGGGGCTTGGACGCTCGGAAGCGACAGGGACGCTGGGCATACGGGCTTCGGGGTCCTGCTGTGAGCTCGTTCTCGACGACGGACGCATCGTTGCGGGGTCTGTTGGCTCGCGCCCTTGGGCGGACGCGCGTGAGGTCGTTCAAGGCCTGGTCGAACTCGGGGCGAGCGAGGGCCTCTCACTCCGTTTCGCGTCGGGTCGACCAGCAGTCTGCCGCCTGTTGCCGGAGCCCGTGCAAGCTGGGCGCCTCGCGCTCGACCTTGGGCGCTGGAGCGTTCGAGGCCTCGATTCAGACGTCGTCCGCGCGGAGCTCGGAGAAGGAAGTTATCGGCTGACCGCGCCTGGCGAAAGCCTCGTTGGCAGTCTTCTGCTCGACGCTGAGGAACGCGCGGCCGTGTTCTGGCTCCGCCGCGGCGTCGACGCTGACGAGGTCCTCGCTCTTCCGGGGTGCGGGCTTGGGAGCCTTCGGTTCGTGTACGCCCTCAAGCTGTTGAGAGCGGCGTCGCCATCGGGTGGGGGCGCGTACCCGCTCATGCTCCGCAAGCATCGCGAGGTCCGCGCCAACGCGCCTCCCCACGCGCTCCTCGATCTTCCAGCCGAGGCCAAGGGCAAGGACGCCCGTCGAGCCCTTCGTCGACTGGTTCGCGACCTGCACCCGGATCGGTTCTCGAGCGGTGCCCCCGCCAGGCTTCTCCGCGCCTCAGGCCAGATCGTCACCGCCTTGGTGTCGGCGGAGGCGCGGGTTTCGGCGCGTCGGCCAAGTTGAGGCGCGTTGACTACTCGATCCGTCGATGGACACGGAGGACGCCGTCTGGCTCGAGGGTCCCGTCGACCCGCGGCGTCGCGCGAAGCTCGAACCGTGAGCGAACGTCGTCCGCATCGAGGTCCCCCTCGGCGGAGAAGACGACAACCCCGTCCCGGGCTTCGCCGCCAAGCTCGCACCCGTCGTCGGTCGGGGTGTAGCGGTAGCTGTAGCGGACCGGACGTTCCGGCTGAAACCCGAGCGCCTCCCAGGTCGCATGCCCGAGTACGCCGGGCGCTTGAAAGTCGACCGGTTCTGCGTCGACCGTGGGGGCGGCAGGGGTCGGTCCCGCGCCCGAAGGCAGGCACCGACGCCCCTCCGGCCACTCGGCGGCGTAGTAGCTCGCGGCTCGGGCGCGCATGTCGTGCAACAGCATCGAAGCCTCGAGGATCTTGTTGGTGCGCACCCGCTGCGCGAACGTCGGGATGAACACTGCGAGCAAGGTCGCTCCAATGGACACGAGAAGTGCTACCTCGAGGAGGCCGAATCTCGGGCGACTACGAGCCACGTTCGGGTCACTGTGGTGGCCCCGTTCGACGCACGCAAGTGACGGGTCGAGTTCACCGGGACCCCTAGCTAGGGTCGAGCCCGCCGCCGCTTTCGACCGGGTCGGCGACGAAGAAGTAAAGTCCTGACGGCATGTACGGAAAGTCTGCCTGGCGGCGCTCCTCGAACTCACGGTTCGCGTTCTTGAACGCCTCGGTGTACGCCTCGTCACGGAGGCGTGAGAGCCGACGCTCGATCTGGAGCTTCACGTCAGGGTCTCGCACGAGGGTGTACATCTCTTCGAGGTGGCGTTGCTCGCGTTCGGATTGGCCGAGTTTGCTCAGGAGGGTCGCGTTGTTGAGCACGAGCCACTCGGGGCCCTCACCGAGTCGCGCGGCGGCCATCATGTGTTCGTTGGCCTCGAGCTGCAGCGCCTCACGGGCCGGGTAGTCTTTGGGGAGGCGGGGTAGAAGCTCGTACGCGATCGTGGCGCCCGCGTCCCAAGCGAGCTTGCCGTTGTCCGGAAAGCGGTCCGTTCCGTCGCGCAGGACCTGGACGGCCCGCTCCAAGAACTCCACAGGGCTGCCCTCGGGGGTATACACGCCTGCGACACCGATCCATCGATAGACCCGCTCAAAGTCCGGATCGAGGGTGAGCATGGCATCGCCGTAGTTGAAGACGTGCCTCACAGCGCCGCGGTTCGCGAACTCATCACCGAAGTAAACCAGTGCGCGAAGCCAGATCATGTCTGCCAATGCACGCCGATGCCCGAGGCTCATCACCTGGAGCCAAGCCGGTGGGGGCAGATAGTAGATGTCTTCGTAGTGCTGTGTCTGGAGGTATTGATTCATCGCTTGGCCGCGGAGCCCCCAGACGCCCGCAAGGCATCCGACGAGAACCACGACCGCGACGACCTTCTTCACCACGCGCGTAGTATAGAAGTTTGGACCGCCGGAGCCCCTTAAACGGCAAAGGCCGCGACGGTTGCCGCGGCCTTGCCTGCTTTCGCTCCGGTCGATGTTACTCGAGGGCGCTGTTCGTGAAGATGCCAGGCGCGCGGAAGAGCGCGTTGTCCGGGTTCGAACCCGCGGCAAGCTGGAAGGTCGACTCGGCGTTGTCCCCGTCGAGGTCACCGTTCGCGGTGAAGGTGTAGACCTCGTTGTCGTTCGCGCCGTTGCCACAGCCGGGCGTGTTGGCGGTGATGTCGTAGGCGAAGTAGAGCGGATCAGCCGGCGCAAAGTTGAGCGCGGTGTACTCGGCAGCTTCCGAGGACCAGTCCGGGACGTACTTCTCATCATCGGGCGACCAGCTGGCGGCGGCGGACGACACAACACAGTGCGTCGACGCGGCGGCGGTTGCGGCGGCGCTGACGACCCCCTGGCTCCAGTTCTCCTGCTCGTAGTAAGCGGCCGCACCCTGGAACATCGACTTGAGGTTCGCGCCGGCCTCCGAGGTCTTCGAACGCTTCACGTAGTTGATGAACGCCGGAATCGCGATCGCGGCGAGAATGCCGATGATGGCGACAACGATCATCAGCTCGATGAGGGTGAATCCCTCTTTCTTCGAGAGTAGCTTGTTCATTTCGTTAGTTTCCTTTCCCCCGGGCAGCTCGCCCGCATAATCTGAGTCCCCAAGAGCAATGCAACGCCCGTGCCGACGTGCCCAACCCTTGAAATCGTTGGTGATTATGAGAAACAGGGTGCCGAAAGTGGGCCCCGGGAGACAGTTTTCGTCACCGGAAGGTGACCAAAAACGTCACTCCCAGCCGCCTTTTGCAGTGGCACTGTTATAGATGTGGTTTGACTGGGAGTAGATCTCGAGGTCGAACGTGGTGCCGTCTTCGTCGAGGTCCCCACGCGCACGCGCCATGAACCAATGGTCATCGTCGTCGAGGTTGCTCCCACTCGGGGCCGAATCGACGCCCGCGAGCCCCGCGATGGTGCAGTAGCTGAACCGGGTGGGGCCGTCGGGCGCGGCGCCGAGTGCGGACCACTCGGCCGTCGTGCTCCAAGCCACCGGGTCCGAACCCGGGATGGTCGAAGGATGAAAATCGGTGAGCGAGCTGCTGACCTTGGCGTACCGCCCGAACTCGTCGCGGTACGACTCCTGGCGCTGCTTGATCTCCCCGAGGAAGGTGGTCGCCTCGCTCAGACGGGCTTTGTAGATGTACGACTGGAAGCCGGGAATCGCGAGCGTGGCGAGCACGCCGATGATCACGATGGCGATCATGAGCTCGGTAACGGTGAAGCCTTGGCGTCGTTTCATTCGTAACCCCCTTGCCCAGCGGCGCTGTTGTACATGCGCGAAGACTGGGAATACACCTCGAAGGTCACGGTATCGCCGTCGCCGTCGAGGTCGCCGCGGGCCTGCGCCGCGAACCAAAAATCATCGTCGTTCATATTGCTCGAGGGGGGAGGGGGCGTTCCGGGTAGCCCCGCCACGGTGGCGTACTGGAACCGAACCGGTCCTGGTGGTGTGACCCCGAGTGCTTCCCAGTTGGCGGTCGATGGCCAAGCAACGGGGTTTTGCCCCGGAATGGACGCTGGGTTGAAGACCGCCGTGTTCCAGGCGCCCGCGCCGCTCACCGCTGCGTACTGCCCGTACTTGGCGCGGTACGACTCTTGACGGGCCTTGATCTCGTTCAGCATGGTGACCGCTTCGCTCACCCGCGCCCGGTAGACGTAGCCCTTGAATGACGGGACGGCGAGGGCCGCGAGGATCCCGACGATGACCACACCGATGAGGAGTTCCATGGTGGTGAAACCCGCGTTCGACCGTGATCCTAGGGAAGCCATCGTCATACTATATCAATCGGTCGCGGCGTCGCCCACCTCGGGGGCGATGTGTTTGGCGAGTCTGTAACGGAACTGACGGAAACTCATGCCAAGCAACTCGGCTGCCTTCTTTCGGACGCCCCCGGCCTGATCGAGGGCGCGGAGCAGAAGCTCTTTTTCGACCTGGGTCAGGTACTCGTCGAGTTCGAAGCGGCCCTCGGGGATCTGTGAGAGGGCGACTCTGCGCTTGGACGGGTGGCTATCGCCGAGGTCTTCGCGGGTGACCAACGCCCCTGCGGCCAGCGTCACCCCACGCTCGATGGTGTTTTCGAGCTCGCGCACGTTCCCGCCGAATGGCTGCTGTGCGAGCCAGCGGACCGCTTCGGGCGCCAGCTCGAGTCGGCGATCTTGAAGTGCCGCGTGCCTTCGAAGGAAGTACTCGGCGAGTACGGGGATGTCTTCGGGCCGCTCACGAAGGGGCGGCACCTCGATCCGAATGACGTTCAGTCGATAGAAGAGGTCTTCGCGGAATCCGCCGGACTCGACCTCCGCTTCGACATCGCGGTTCGTCGCCGCCAGCACGCGGACATCGACCTCCACTTCTTCGCTACCTCCGACGGGCCGGACGGTGCGGTCCTGAAGCACCCGAAGCAGCTTCACCTGGAGTGGCGGGGGCAGCTCTCCGACTTCGTCGAGAAACAAGGTGCCACCGTCGGCAGCTCGAAAGAGCCCCTCTTTGGCCGACGTCGCGCCGGTGAACGCACCCTTGACGTGACCGAAGAGCTCGCTTTCGATGAGGTTCTCCGGAACCGCGCCGCAGTTCAGCACCACGAACGGGTCGTCCGCGCGCGGGCTCTGGAAGTGAAGGGCGCGCGCGACCATCTCTTTGCCGGTCCCACTCTCGCCCGTGATCAACACGCTCGTGGTCGCGCCTGCCACACGCTTCACGAGATCGCGCAGGCCTTGCATGGTCGCGCTCTTGCCGATCAGCTGGCCCTCGGTCCAGCGCGACTTCACTTGCTCGCGGAGCGTTTCGTTGTCGGCGACAATCGCGCGCTTCTCGAGCGCCTTTTCGAGCGTGGCGAGAAGTTCGTGATTCTTGAAGGGCTTTTGGACGTAGTCATAGGCGCCTTTGCGCATGGCTTCGACCGCCTGCTCGGTGGTGGCGTACGCCGTGATCATCACGATCTGTGTGTCCGTCGCACGGGCGCGGACGGCTTCGAGGACTTCCATCCCACTCCCGTCCGGCATCGCGAGGTCAGTGATGACTGCGTCGTACGGGTCGGCGCTCCCGAGCTGGTCACGCGCCGCGTGCACGCCGTCGACCGAATCGACTTCGTACCCCTCGCGCCGCAGGAGAATCTGCAGCATCTCCCGAAGGCCTGCTTCGTCGTCACAGACAAGAATGCGCGCTGCCACCGGTTAACCCCCCAAATACATCCTACGTGATCTCGCCGGAGGGGCCACGAGAGTTGCGGTTCAGCTGAATCCCGCGCGTCGTCCGCTGGCACCCGAAGGCGGCTTTACTGAAACACCGTGTAGGCTGCTGTATTCCAAGAAGTAGACTGCGCGATGCTCCCCGGAGGTGGCCACGCAAAACCCCTCTTCCAGCCGTAGGCTGAGCACCTCGGAGACCTGCATCCCTTGTCCAGGTTCCCCGACATACACGGACACGCGATGGCCCTCCTGAACGGTAAACTCATCGCCTTCTCGTTCGACTCCGGGAGCCGAGTGGAGCATCGCCTCGAGCGTAGGTCGTTCCATGCGGCGCAACTGTGACGCGGCCTGGCGGCTGGTCAAGCCATGGGGTTCGCGGTACGCCGCTCCGATGGCTGGCGACGAGGATGAGCTCTGGGAAAGCGAAGTCCTGGTGAGCGATGCGATTGGACGCTTGATCGAGTTCTGGGGCTTCAAACGGAACATGGGCCGCCTGTGGGCGATTCTCTACCTGTCCGAGTCACCGCTGAGCGCGCCCGAGCTACAGGCTCGCCTTCGGTTGAGCAGCGGCGCGGTCTCGATGACCCTCACCGAACTGATGCGGTGGGGCGTCGTCAAGAAGGTGTGGCTGCAAGGCGAGCGGCGGGATCACTTCGAGGCGGAGGGCAACTTCTGGAAGATGATCTCCCGTGTGTTCAACGAGCGCGAGCGCGTCGAGATTCTCGATGCGATCGACGCGATGCGTGACGCATTGCGGTACGTCGGTGACAAGCGCGAAATCGCGGAGGCCCGTTCGCGCGCAGACTTCCAACGCGAGAGAATCCGAGAGCTGCTCGATCTGGCGCAGATCGGCAAACAGCTACTGGACGCTCTGGTCAAAGACGCCAAAGTCGATGGGACGCCGTTGATGAAAGTGCTTCTCGGCGGAAACGATCGGTCGTAGAAAGGAGCCCGATGGATCCCGTTGCCACCCCATTGTCCCTGCGTTGCGGGGCAACCATCCCGAACCGACTCTGCAAAGCGGCGATGACCGAAGGGCTCGCCGACGCCAATGACAATGCATCGGAGCGCCTGGCGACCCTGTATGGCCGATGGTCGGACGGCGGCGCAGGGCTCCTCGTGACGGGGAACGTCATGGTCGACCGACGCTTTCTCGAGCGCCCGGGGAACGTGGTCGTCGATGACAACGGCGGCTTCGACGCGCTCCGGCGAATGGCGCAAGCGTCGACGCGCAGCGGCAACCATTGCTGGATGCAGATCAATCATCCGGGTCGGCAGTGCATGCGCGTCTCGAGCAACCACCCCGTGGCGCCGTCGTCGGTCAAGTTGAAGGGCATGCTCGGGCTGGCGGCGCGCCCGCGGGCTCTCGACGTCAGCGAGATCCGAGAGATCATCCGGGCCTTCGCGCGTGTTGCCAAGGCGGCCAAGGATGCGGGCTTTACCGGCGTACAGCTGCATTCGGCCCATGGCTACCTCTCGAGTCAGTTTCTCTCGCCCTACACCAATCGGCGGACGGACGAGTGGGGCGGCTCGCTCGAGAACCGGGCCCGCTTCCTGCTCGAGACCTATCGGGCGATGCGAGAGGCCGTCGGGTCGGACTTTCCCGTGGCCGCCAAGCTCAACTCCTCCGATTTCCAAAAGGGCGGATTCAGCAACGAAGAGTCGGCGCAGGTCGCGCGCTGGCTCTGCGACGAAGGCCTCGACTTGCTCGAGATTTCCGGCGGAACTTACGAGCAAATGGCACTTTTCGGTCGGCCTGCGGAAGGTGAAAAGAAGGCGGAGAGCACCCTTCGCCGCGAGGCCTACTTCCTCGAGTATGCCCGCAACATCCGCCAAGCCGCCCGGGACGTGCCCCTGATGGTGACCGGGGGCTTTCGGACGGTCTCGCTCATTCGGCAGGTGGTGGAGTCGGGGGAGGTCGACATGGTGGGGCTCGGCCGACCGTTCTGCGTCATGCCTGACCTCGGGGCGAAGCTCCTGGCCGGCGCGATCGACGAGCTGCCCGCGCCCGAAAAGGACCGACGGCTCGGGCCTGGGATCTTCGGGCCGGTGAGCCCCCTGCGTCCGCTCCGCTCGCTCAATGGGCAGGCCGAGGTCGCTTGGTTCTACCGGCAGATCATC
Organism: Myxococcota bacterium; assembly: GCA_039028875.1. Lineage (GTDB taxonomy): Bacteria > Myxococcota_A > Polyangia > Polyangiales > Houyiibacteriaceae > SG8-38. The sequence continues at coordinate 53,291 of JBCCHE010000022.1, forward strand.
GCGCTCAGCGAGGGCCGCGACCCGGACCTCGGGCTTGGAACGTGGGGGGCGCTGATGGCGCACCTCGGCGGCGAACTCGGTGTGGCTCGTCAACGTGCGTTTCGCCCTCCGGCCGCGGCGCTGCCCGCGCCTGACGAAAGGCAAGTCGATGCGTAGGGCGGTTGTGACCGTGCTGGTGCTGACGGCCCTCACATCGTGCTCCGGTGCAAGCGACGATCCGGTTGCACCTGGCGAGGCATCGGTCTCGTTCACGTGGCTCGGGGTCACCCATTGGCTCGTTCAGCACCAAGACAAAACGATTTTGCTCGACGCCTACTTCAGTCGTCCCGCGCCTGATGTCACAGAACCCACAGAAGAGGGCCTCGACCTCATGCAGCGCGTTCTCGACGCGGCTGGCGTCGATACCATCGACTTGATCCTGGTTGGCCACAGTCACTTCGACCACGCCGTCGACTGCGGTGCCGTGGCCCTGCGCACAGGCGCGCAGGTGGTCGGGACCCAGACGACGTGCCTCGTGGCGGAGGCCGAGGGGCTCCCCTCCGAACGATGCACCATCGTTGGGACAGGCGATCGAGTCGACATCGATGGCGTCTCGATCCGAACGATCCGGACCATTCACTCAAACCCGACCGGGATCGGCTTGTTCGATGAGCTCGACAGGCCGCCGAGCAACGTGTTCAACGTCCCGATCGGCGGGGTCGTCAGCTTCCTCATTGACTTTGGTGACGACCTCACCGTCCTCTATCAAAATTCGATCGGGCCGCTCGACGGCGACGACTCGTCCCTCGAAGACTATGCGGCCAATCTAGAGGCGGTTCTCGGCGATGCCCCCGACACCACACTGTGGTTGTCGCCCGTTGGGTTCCTGTCGGATGCCGCTGAGCTCACCGAGTACTACGACCGTGTTCGGCCCCGGTTCGTTTTGGCGCATCACTGGGATGGCCTAACCCCCGACATCGAGGCGGGAACCGTCACCTCGTTCCAGCCGTCGACGGCGGTCACCGAAGCCACGGAGGCCGCGGGCGCAGCGCTCTCGACGCCCGACCAGTACTTCGACCGTTTCGTACTCACGCCGGACGCTTTGGTCCGCAGCGACGAGGCACCGGTCCGGGACGCGTTCGGCCTCTAGTCATCCTCAACCCGGCGCGACGACAGCGCACCTAGGCGGTGGCCGATAGCTCTTGGTAGGGCGCGCGCGGTTGTCGGAGAGAGCGATCGAGGAAGGCGATTTGTTCGCGCCAGCAGCGACGCGCTTGTTTGCGCCACACGAGCGCGTGGAACGCGTGAAGTTCGCCTTCGTAGTAACGCGCTTCGCACTCGACACCCATGGCTCGAAGTGCACGGTCAAGGCGTCGCGTGTCATCGAGGAGCGGATCTTTGGTTCCGATCGGCACGAAGAAACCAGGAAGCGGCCTGTCGGGTGCATCTCCGCGTTCGAACACACGGAGCGGGTCCGCAAGATCCAGCGCGCCCGGTTCCGGGTCCTCGAGGCCGAGTAGGTACGAATCACGCATGCCGCTGAGGACGCCTCGAATCCATCTCGGGAGCTTGCGCCGGCGGCTGAGTCGGCCGGGGTTGGTCACCTGGAGCGGCGCGCACGCCGGGGCGACTGCGGTCGGGACGAGGCCGGTTTCGAAGGCGCGGGCGGCGAACTCCTCTGGCCGCTCATAGGTGCAACACAGGGTCAACGCGGTGGCGAGGTTTCCGCCCGCGGACTCGCCGGCAAAGACGATTCGCGTCAGGTCACCGCCATACGCTTCGCCATGCTCGGCGATCCACTCGAGGGCTGCGCACGTGTCCGCGACAGCGGCCGGGAAGGGGTTCTTCGGGGCAAGTCGGTAGTCGACGTTGAAGACCAGGTAGCCCGCCCGCGCGAACGCGAGGCCCATCAGCCAATGCGTATCCTTGGAGAGCAGGTTGAAGGCGCCTCCATGCATATACATCACGATCGGGAGCGGGCCGGGGCGGCCGCTCGGCCGGTAAATGTCCAGTCGGTGCTTCGGGTTGCCCGTTCGGCGGTACTCGACGTTGCGGATCAGCTCGACGCCATGCCGGGACGGCTTGGCCAAGGGGTGCAGTCGGCCGATACGCGAAGCGGTTCGGAGAAAGCCCTTCGCCACGAGAGAGTTGGTCTTGTTGCGAAGATTCCGCCTGGTTCTGCGGATGAAGCCGGTCCTTCCGGGGGTGATACGCATATCGAATCCTATTTAACACGGGACGACCCAGGGATGCGGTCTTTTTTCGTGCGATGGACGCTGCGAGTTTTTTGCGAACACGCCAACCGCGATCGTATTCCTTCAGGAATGCGAGTAGTTGTGGGTGCGATATGTGGGGCTCTCGCATTTTCTGCGTTGTTCGGGGCCGATGCCAGTCTTCCGCACGCGAGTGCGGGCGCGCCTCGCGGACACCTGGATGCCTTTGTTGTCCGGGACAAGATCAAGCGCGACCTGCCGAAGATCAACCGGTGCTACGAGTCGGCGCTCCGCAGCGAACCTGAGCTCGAGGGGAAGGTCTCGGTGCGGTTTGCGGTGGCGCGCGCGGGGACAGTCAACGGCGTGCATGTGGTGGAGAACACGACGGGGAGCCCCGCGGTCGAGCGATGCGTGGCGCGGGTCGTCGGCACCTTTCGTTTTCCAAGCCGCCGAAAAGGGCAAAGCGTTCGCTTCACCTTCCCATTCGTGTTTGCGCCCCAACGCTGACGTCTACTGCGGGCACGGCGGACTCGGATCGGTGGCCAAGGCCAACACCCAAGGGTCGTTGGCGGTGGCCGGCTGCGCTTGGAGTTGGGTGAGGTGTGCGCGTGCGCGTGACGCGTCGGTTTCGCGTCGAAGCGAGAGCTCGAGGCCGGCGAGGACCGTGTCGCGGGTCTGGCCTGCGAGTTCCGCGCGCCGGAGGGCCCTTGATGCGTCATCGAGCTCGCACGAGGCGACTGCGGCCAGCGCTCGATAAACCTCGATCGACGTGAACCCAGGGTACGCAAGGGCGGCCTCGGAAAGGAGCGCATGTGCCTTGCGCGCCCGTTCGGTCTCGCCGGGTGTCATCGCGGCGCGCAATCCCGCGCGGCCGCCGTCTCGCGTTAGGGGCCGCAAGTGCTGAAGGCCGTGCAGCCACGCGTTCATTGGACCGGCGTCGTTGTCCTTGGTCACGCGCGCGACCTCGGTCGCGATGGTCTCCTCGGGTTGAGTGGGATCGAGGATCGCGCCCGTGCGATACCCGGGAGCGATCACTTCGAGCGGGGTGAGGGGGCCCCGCGTGTCTTCGCGTACGAACAACGAGTGCCCATCCTCGACGTGCACCAGCGACCAACGCGGGTCCTGGCTCAGCCACTCGGTTGCTGCGATGTGATCGGCCCGGGTGTGGTCGACGACAACCGCGTTGACATCGAACTCGTCAAGTAACGCCGAGAACGCCACTGCGTCCGCGAAAGACTCCGTGACCCGAGAGACGAAGGCCGGCCCGTAGAACGGCACGCGTCCGTCGACGAGAAACTTCGCTTTCGGCGTCGCGAACATCATCAGCCAACTGTCTTGAATCGTCGCGAGGACCCGCGCTTCATCGAGGTGCTCATCGATGATTGCGGCGGAGCCCCAAGGCGCATCCGCTCTCGACTCGCCGAGTCCGAAACCGAATCGCGGTTCGAGCCGTGCGGTCCAGATCACCGAGATCACCATGGCCGCGGCCACGAGCGCCGCAACGCCCGCAGACCGGTTCTTGAACGGGCGCATCGCCGACAGGCCTGCGGCGATGAAGGGCGAACACAGCAGCACTTGGTGCGCCACGAACCGCGTGGAACTGAACGCCATCGCGCACAGCAGCACGCCAAGGCTTCCGTAGGCCAGCCCGAACCTTCCATGTTGGGTCACCTGCCGGAGCGCAACGAGCGTCAGGACCGCAAACAGCGTGGGTCCGACGAGGAGTCGCAGCGGGTCCGTCGCCCGCCACGGCGCCCACTCGGTCACGACGTCTCGGAACGCGGGGTCGGCGAGGTGGGCGATCGAATCACCCACGATGGCGAAACCGAACGGCGTGCAGCCGATCGCGAGCGCTTGTCCAACGACGAGTGCCAGCATCCACCGGAACGCTGTGGTCCGCCAACTGAAGGCCAAGAACAGCCCGCCGATCGCGAGTCCGAGCAGGTGTGAGCCGTGCGCGTTCACCCAGATGACTTGCATGACGATGGTGCCGATCAACGTAACCGCCTTGGCTCTGCGTCCGCGGTTGTCGTTGTAGAAGGTGCCGATCCCAAGGAGCAAGAGTCCCGCGAAGACGAGTCCGACCACTTGGGGTCGCACGGTGAGTCGCGTTCGCGCAATCGGAAGGGCGAGGGCGGCAACCCCGACCACCATCGGCGCCGCGAGCCGGTTGCCGTTGGCAAGCCGAACCCCCAACCGCACGAGGGCCCACCCGAGGACCGCGAGCAAAAGGCACTTGATGAGGACGAGTCCTGATGCACCCAAGGTGTCGTAGAGCCACCACGAAGCGAGGTCATAACCCCATTCGTAGTTGCTCCAAGGTTGTGGTTCGGCGCGCCAAAAAGAGAACAGATCGACGTGCGGCACGTGACCAAGCGCCGCGACTTGTCGCCCCTGCGCAAGATGGCCAAACCCGTCGGCGTTGAAGAAAGGAAAATACCCGCTCAACCCGAACCCTGCGGCCGACACCCATGCGCTCAACGTGACGACCCATCTCGACACGCGTCGAGTCTCCGGGCCGCCCAGCACCCGGTCAAAGAACTGGGCCTAGGGGGAGGGCGGAGGCGTGTCCTTGAGGCCCGGAACCCGCGAGCGTGCGGCGTTGTGGATCATGGTTGCGAAGTCGACCTTCCATACGCCCTCGTGCTTCGCGAGCGGCACCTTGGACGTCGATCCGTCTTCGTTCTTGAAGGTGACCACCGCGGTGTCATCCATGATCACTTCCTCCGCAGCTTTGCGTCCGCCCACCGCCGCGAGTGCTTCGGGGCCGTTCTTATCGACAATTCTCTGAATCATCTCCGCGGTGGCTGGAGTAGCTTCCTTTTTGGCGGCCGCGAAATCGCCGGCGGCCAGTGAGTCATAGAACCTCTCCGCGGCGCGAGACGGTTCGCCTCCCTTGGTGCAAGCGAAGAGGCACGCGGTGCCAAGGACAACGACGAGTAGGGGGGTCTTCGCATCGAGTCGCTTCATGGTGCCGCGAGCGTGACCCCTTCCGGCGCGCCTCGCAAAGCTTATGCTTTAGCGAACCACGCACTTGACACTGTCAAGCACGACGCCATAGCACCAACTCAACATGGATCGAGGCTTCACGAACGCCGTTCGCCGCTGGGCCATTCAGACTCCTTTCGACGGCCCTGGTGTGCGGGGCGCGAAGGGCGCGAACTTGGTTCTAGCGCTCACGGCTGGGCGCCTCCGCCGCGGCCGTCGCCGTCATTTCGATCGATACACCCAGATCGTGTTCGGCGGGATTGGCGAAGAGCCAGGGTACGTCGGTGGTGCCATTCGACGCGAAGTCTTCGGAAGGCGTGTATGGACGATGACAGTGTGGGTCGATGATGCCGCGGTCAACCGCTTCGTCGCCTCACCGCGGCACCAGGAAGCCATCGCGGTCGCGGGAGCGTGCCTCGCGGAAAGTCGTTTTAGACGGATTGAACTCGCCCCCACTGAGCTTCCGGTCTCATGGAACCGAGCGCTCGAGCTGTTAGCAACTCCAGCCGGCTGTTGATGTCGCCGGCAGCGAGTGGTCCAACGGGACGCTTGACGCCGGGCAGAATCTACGATTGTGTGGTCGGACTTCGATGCAGCAGTGGGAATACGAGAGCCTCGTTGTCGACCATGGGAACCGCAAGTACTACTTCCAGGGCCGAAAGTACGGAAGAAAGCACTACAAGAATTACAGGTCGGTGATCGCTGCCCTTGGTTCCCACGGATGGGAACTAACCAGTCAGTCCACGGACGGCCGCGTCGAGGAGTACGCCTTCAAACGACCGATAACCGGCGCGCCCGTTGCACCGCTACCTCAGCCTCGTAAAGCACGTCCAAAGCTCGCGCTAATCGTTGTCCTTGGAATCATCGCGTTCTTTCTCTGGACTGCCGCGAATGGCGGGAACTGAGGTGCCGGTTCGGCCGCAATGCCTCTAAAGTTTACATAATATATCTTCTGCGAAATTGGGGGTGTAGGCCCAATATCAGTAGCGGACGCGAGCGCGGAATGCATACGAACCTCCAACTCTTTTTCCTCAGCGTGGTATTCGTTGCAGTGCTGCCCGTACTCTACGGACAAACCGAGTGCGACCGAAACCAGGACATTCCGACGATCATCGCACCCGCCCAAGGCGAGGTGACCCCGTCCACCGGCCTGTTCACCGCCACCGTCCTGTTCAACACGGTGCTGACCGTGAGCTCTTTGGTCGAACTGGAGATCCAGACCAACCAAGGCGCAACGATAGTTGATGTTACGCCCTGGTTCTTGCCTGAGGGACAATCCAACTTCGCCGGACAATCTAATGCGTCCGCAAACCTCGACGCCGTGGCACTAGGGCTCGTCCCTGGCCCGCAGAGTTTGGTCTTCCGTCTCGACAGCGACGGGGTCGGCGAACCCGCAGTCCGCATCACCACCTTCACCTGGAACGGAGCCCAGTCATGCGAGGAGGCGGTAAGCGAGGCTGCGGGCGCGTGTTTCTTGGACGTCAGCGACGTGGTCCGCTCCTGCTACCTGGGCACGGGCAGCGCATGCCCGGCGGCGGACGCGACGGTGATCGCGGCCGAGAACCAGGTCCGTTCGAGCGTGACCGGCGCATGCACCAGCAGCGAGGTTCAGTCCCTCGGGTATGGTGGATCGATGACCGCGGACACGCTTGCGGATCGCCTGATCGAGTCATGCAAGGGCAATGCCGCCACGATCGCCGCCCGCATCTTTGGCGGCCCTCAAGGCAAGGTGCTTGCAGACGCCACGGGCGTGGACTGCATGGACACAGCCTATGACGAAAGCGCGTCATTCCTCGACGTGGCGTACCACGCGCAGAAAGAGTGCGTCCTCGGCGCCACCTGCGATCTCGCGACTACCGAAGCGACCATCAGCACGGCAAAAGGCATGTCGATTGCGGCCATCGATGCGGCGTGTACGTCGACCGCGCTCGAAACCTTGGTCGGTCTCACCGCCGGGCAGGCCCTTGACCGCGTTCGAACCCAAAGTGAGTGTATGGTTGCCGCCGCGCACGGAAACACGGAGCCGCTGGCGCTTCGCTGCGCACCAGGAAACCTCGATGGCGTGACCGCCGTGCAGACCAATCCGCCGGGCGCGCAAGCGTTCGGCCCTGGCATTCCGACTCAGGTCATGCTCGAAGAAGCGGCCTGGGGCACGCGCTGCGGGGATGGCAGCCCCTATTACTTCTGGGTCGAGATGCCGCCCGTCGGGCAGCCGACGACGAACATCCATATGTACGCAAAGGGAGGCGGTGCTTGTTTCAGCAGCGACTGCGACAACGTGAACGCCAACCGTTTTCAAGCGTCGAACGGCAACTACCAGGCGCAGGGCATCCTGAACCAAGGCGGGACCAACTCAGGACCGGGCATCGATCCGTACCACAACTGGGCGAAAGTCACGCTCGAGTACTGCACGCAAGACGTCTACATCGGTGCGGGCGTTTCGCAGGACACCGGTTCGATGATCGTCGAACGCTACGGCGCGGTGAACATCCGGGCGGCGATGCAGGTAGTGCGGAACCTGGTCGCAAAAGCAACGAACGACCAACTCCCTTCGGGATATCGGCCGGACCTGCTCAGGGTCGTCTTTTCAGGGAATTCGGCAGGCGCCTTCGGTGTGACGACGAACATGCACTACGTCCTCGACGAGCTGCGGTGGCGGGACACTACGTTCGCGGCGGGTGCGGGGACCAATGCCAACGCCGCAGTCGCGTCTTCTTTGGGGGCTCTCGCCCTCGAGACGTGGGGAGGCCTCTCGACTCTACCCCCCTATTGCTTGGAAGCCACGTGTGCGGGGCCCGCGCAGGCGCTTTACGCCGCGCATTCCGCACGACTTCTCGCCACGCCTGGGCAGCAGCTGTTGGTCGCGCACAATCAAATCGACAACACCCAGCGGAACACGCAGATGTTCGCGGACACCCCCTCGCACGTTAACGCCTTGCGCGAGGTTTACTGTGATACTCAGGGGCTACCGGGCGTACATTGGTTCCTGAGTGCCCTCCCGCAGAGTGCCCACGGGATCTACTCGAGTGACTCGACCTACACGACACTCACCGCCGCCGGCCTCACCCTGTCGCAGTGGACCACGGCACGCGTGCTGAATCCGGCAGACCCAGTTGACGCAGTCGACGAAGGCACCCTCGTCACCGCGTACCCGGGCGTCGTCCCCTTTCCGTGTACACTTTAGGTTGCCGCCGCGTCTAGGTCGTGCGTGCCACGCGCTTCGGGTTGACAGCGGTACGACGGGAGGCTCGCTTTTCTTCGTCAACTCCTTTCCCCACGACAACGACCCTGCCGACGATCTAGACGAATCTTGGGTGCTCCGGCTCTACTGGCTCAGGCTGCATGAGCTTGGTCGCACGCTTGGCCTCGGTCATCGGGGTCACAGCCGCCACCGCGCCCTCAAGACCGGCGACCGCTCTGCCCGCCTATCCCCAAACGGTACCGGACATTCTAGCTTGGCTCAGCAACCGGACAGAGTCGCTCGGTTTTGACATGAGCCCAGCGGGTTGGTCACCGAGACCGAGACCGTTGTGCACTCCACCATCGCGTATCGTCGCCTGCGTGAATACGCGCCAAAGAAATACTATGGACACGGCTTGTGGTTCCGGGCGAAAGTACGGCGTCTGGATCGTTATCCGCCTTCCGATCCGGGCTGAAGGAGGCTCCCATGCATGTTGCCGACCGTGGTGCTGCACGGCGCGTGTCGCGATTCTTCCGACGCGCTTGCGAGCGGAGAGCTCCGCGAGCGATGCTCACGCCAGCCGCGGCGCTTCTTCTAGTTGGAGGCGTCTGCGGATCACTTCCGGCGCGGGCTGAGGTCGTCGCGGGTTGGGACTTCTCGTCCTGCGGGTCGTTCGTGGCGAATGGTCAGTCGAACCTTTGGTGTGGTGCCGACATCGGCACGGGCGTGACGGGGACGCTGGTCGCGAACTACTCGGACTTCGATCCGACCAACAACGCCGGGGCGGAGGCCGCGGGGTTTGGCACGATGTTCACCGTCGGGACGGGCCTGTACTCCTTCGGCGTTTCGCTTGGGAGCAACGCGAATCCGTACCGAGACGGGCTCGGGGTTCCCCATGACTCCCACGATGTGCTTCTCGCGGAAGGGCAGTCCCCGGCGGCGCCCGCAAGCCTACTCGCCACCGAAGCAGGCGTCGTCCTCGTGTTCCAGGCCGATCTCGGTACCGTTGACGTCGGGTCCAATTGGCGCCTGGACCTCGCGGGAGGTACCTACGACTCGCCGAGCTCCCCGAGCGCCGACCCAGGGCCAGGCAGCTGCGGCCCGGTGACCCCCATCACGGTGGAGTATTCGACAGACGGGTCGAGCTACGCCTTCGCAGGCGAGCTCTTCCTTGGCGATGACTTCCCACCGCAGGCGCCTTGCTACGACTCGCCCTTCCAGATGCCTTTCGCCGCACCTTCCTCGTCGACACTCTTCGTTCGGTTGTCGGTCAACCCCGGTGTCGTGATCGACAACGTGTCCATTAGCGCCGATGTGAACGTCGATCCGTCGGCGCCACGGTTTTCCGCCACGAAGACCGACGCCCTGCAGGTCGACGTCGACAACGACTCGGAAGTCAACCCGGGAGATACGCTTCGGTATACGATGGCGGTGCTCAGCGAGGGCAATGTGGCCGTGGAGGATATCGTGGTCTCGGATACCCTCGACGCCAACACTTCGCTCGTCGTCGGAAGCGTCTCGACGAGCAGCGGGACGGTGACCGAAGGCAACGTACCGGGCGACACATCCGTCTCGGTTCTCCTTCCGAGCCTCACCCCGGGCGCAACGCTCCTGGTCACGTTCGATGCGACGGTAAACGACCCCTTCCCGGACGGCACCTCGACGGTGCAAAACCAGGGCACGGTCGCGTCCAGCAACGCGGGGATCAAGGAGACCGACGATCCGGACGCCGGTGGCGCGAGCGACCCCACCGCGACCATCGTGTTGCCATCCGACGCGGACGATGATGGGGTGCCCGACGATGAAGACAATTGCCCTGCACTTGAAAACCCCGACCAGTTCGATGACGACAGCGATGGGGTGGGAGATGCCTGCGACTCCTGCGACGACGCGGACGGCGATGGAGCTTGTCGGAGCGTTGTCGCGGCGTGGGACTTTTCAGCCTGCGCGTCGATCTTCTCGGGCGGCGTATGGAACCTGTCGTGCGGTTCCAACGTGGGCGCAACGCAAACGCTCGATGCGAACTACTCGGACTTCGATCCGACCTTCAAGGCGGGCGCGGAGGCCGCAGCGTTCGGAACCCTGTCGACCGAGAGCGCCGACTTTCGAACCTTTCCCGGTTCACTCGAAAGCAACTCCTCGTTGTCCGGGCTCGGTGTGCTGCATGATTCGTTCGACGTTCTTCTGATGGAGGGACAGTTCCCAGCGGAGGCCGTCAAGCTGGCTGCCGTAGGGCCCGATGCGACGCTCGTGTTCGAGTCGAATCTCGTTTCGGTTGGCATCGGCTCGGACTGGCGAATCGACTTCGCGGCAGGGAGCTACGACCCGGCGCAACAAGAACCGAGCCCGGGCATCTGTGCGCCATTGCCGGCCCTGCTCATCGAGTATTCGACGGACGGCGTGGACTACGAGGTCGCGTGGGATACCTTCGTGGCGGACTTCCCCTGCGACGACGCGCGCTACGGGTTCCCTTTCCCCGCGCCGCCGTCCTCGGCGGTGTTCGTACGCCTGTCGATGAATCCGGGCGTCCTGATCGACGATGTGGCCATCACGGCTGAGATCGGCCCTCCACCCGACGCCGATCAAGATGGCGTTCCGGACGCTGAGGACAACTGCCCCGTGGACGACAACCCGGACCAGGCCGACTACGACCGGGACGGCATCGGCGACGTATGCGACCCGAAGTGCTCCATCCTGCCCGGTGGCACGCTGTGGTGCCCACCCCCGCAACGCATGGACTGCTCGGCGGGTCCCGTCGACGGCTCTCACACGCCGATGTGGATTCTGCTGGTCCTCGCCGGGTTCGTGCTTCGAACAAGCAGGCGAAGCAGCCGCGAACCTGTTTGACGAGTTGTGGATAAGCGGGCCGAGACCTACCGGGCGCGAAAAGAACACAAGCGTCTGGTGGTCGAGTACGCCGAGGCCACGCTGGGGATTCCGGTAGGAGCACTTTGCGCGGCGGGCAAGACATCGGGAACGTCTGCGTTCTAGCGTGGCCGTTTCAGCGTTGCTTACGAGTGCGATCGCTCATCGCTCGCCTGGAAAATCGGAGACAGCTTGCTCACCAACTCGGACTGGCTCTTCACATCCAGTTTCCTCATGACCGACCTGAGCACGCTCGAAACGTGCCCCGTCGAGATGCCTAGGCGATACCCGATTCGCTTTCCGCTCTCGCCAGTCGCGGCGAACGTGGCGACCTGCATCTCCCGCTCGGAAAGGCCGCGAGGATCGCCGAGGTCCGGCGCGTTGGGGCGCGCGAGGACGAACCTGCGACCGTCGGAGTCAAACCAGTCGACGAGCGACCATTTCCCGCGGACGAGACCCTGCCAGATCTCCAACGCCTCCTCGGGGTTGGTCTTGCTCAAAGATCCGCGGGCCCTGTCGGCCAGTCTCGCCTTGTCCCTGAGCACCTCGATCGCAGGACCCTTGAGCGCGTTCGCGTGCGCGACTCGGAACGTCTTGGGATCGAAGATGGCCTGGCTCACTGCCGCTGGGTCGAAGTCGTCTAGTGTCCGACCTTCCATTGGGTTGTGCTCCAACCCTCGGCGAAGCCGATCGGCCGCGGCGATATGCACCGTCAGCCGGAAGAAGAGATCCCACTCCGCGTTGGTGAGTGTGAGCCTCTTGTCGGAGAACATCTGCACCCCGACGCCTGCGAAGTTCGGATCGACGGCTGACAGTATGAGGACGTCCTCGCATCGAATCACGCGACGGTAGACTTCCACCGCCTCCGGGAACCGGTCCTCCGTGTCCATGATCAGGAAAGTCTTCCCGCCCATGGTGCCGTGCGTCTCGGCGACCATGGCGGGTCCCATCTCTCGATCGGCCGCGATCAGCCGGTCGGCTATCGAAGGATCCCCCACACAGTGAGCCTGCGTGACTCGAGGGCCCGCACCCGGCTCGAATCCGGACGCCCGCATCCCGACGATGGATACGGCGCCACCCGTGAGCTTCGACATCGCTTCGCAGAGCGCACAAAGCCATTGTTGACCCGGAATATCGAGCGAGTAGCCCAGAGACACAACGTCGATGCTCTGGTGCCGGTTAATGATCAACCGAGCTTTTCCCACCAAGATGAGCGTGCCATGGCCGATCTTTCCCTGCAAACGTTCGGGATGCGTTTTCGGGGTCGATTGGGATCCCCTGAACTCCGACCGTCTCGGACCACCGCCGTTCCCGGTTGCAGGTCTTCGGGGACCGCGTCGGGATTCTTCAGAATTACGTATGGCCACGGCGGGCTTCCCGTCCTTCAATGGACGCTCTCATCAAGGGAGGTTCGCCATGGCGGAAGAGGTTCAACGCAACGAGAAAGTCAAGTGGATGACTACGCGCATCGAGTTCTCGAACAACGACCAGGAGATGGAGCGCTTCTTCTTCATGACCCGAAACGACAACAAGTACTACGTCGACCTCCGACCCGCCAACCGGTCGAGCGAGCTTGTGGCGGTGTCGCTCGTACGCGATGCGTTCCTAAACGACAAGAACCTCAATATCTGGTTCGAGGAACGGGGTGGCAGGCGTTGGGTCAAAGCGCTCAACTTGTGGGGCTGAGGTGGCCTGGTTCAACCCTGTTTCCGTGAACGGTACGACGTGGCTTCACACACGCGAGGGTCAAGTTCCACTCGTTGTCACTGCCGCGCACGCGGGCGCGCGTCGGCTGGCTGGTATCGCCCAGGACGACGGCGGGACGTTGCGCGATGACCCGGGCAACGTGGGCTGCCGCTACAACGACTCGCTCGTCGACACCCGCACGGACTTGGTGCTGGAGGCGCTTTTCGCTTCGTTGGACTGGCGAGGACTGCGGCCCTACGGAGTGCTGCCGGATGTCTCGCGGCGCGACCTCGATCTGAACCGTCGGTGGGACCACAATCGCATTGGATACCAGAACGGCGGCGTGTCTGCGTCCACGGTCTCCGTGGCCGGCGCGATCTACGACGCGTACTACGAGGCGCTGGAGACCTTCATTGCGGATGCCAACGGCCGTTTCGCAAATCTTCCCGGCCCCGTCGTCGTGGTGGATGTACACGGCACCGGCCTCCCTAGCGGAACCACCGTCGCGCTGGGAACACGAAACGGAGCATCTGCCGGCGCGGCGCGCGTCTACGGCGACACGAACTGGGCTCTTTCACTGCATCGAGCTATCGAGGACGTCGGTTTTGCGGTCTCGCCGGTGCCGGGAGGAAGCGAGAGCCCACTTGGTGGGTGCCACGTGTTGCGTGCCAACGGAACCACCGGGCTTGGGGCGGACGCGATCCAGCTGGAGCTGGATACCTCCTTGCGTTCGGCTTCGGAAGCGGTTCGCACTGGGCATCGCCTTGCCAATGCCTTGCGGGCGTTCCTTCGTAACAATAGCTATCCCGCGATCGAGGAAGAGCATCCCATGTCGCCTGACGACGAGGCCTACGCGGCACTCTCGTTGTGAGCGGTGCCGCGCAACCGACGCGGCGAAACGGCGCGGTGGTGAGTTCGCGGTATGTGCGCGCCGCCGGTAGCCAAGGACGACCACTGCAACGAGATGCGCGAAGGATGAGGGTATGAAATCGAGGATCTGGAAGACGCTACTGATCACCATCGGTGTTTCGCTGGTCGGTCTATTGCTCATGGGTGGCGGGCACGATTGCCCGCCCATGTGCACCGCGGAGGGCGCCGACTGTCAGACGCTCTGCGGAGGCCCGTTCGATGGCCGGTGCGATACCGTCTCAGGTGTTCTCGAGTGTGTGAAACGGCCGGGATCGACAGGCGGCTCGGGCGGCGGTGGCGGCCGAGGCGGCGGGGTCGGCGGCCAAGGCGGCGGCTGAGCGGTCGGGCACGAGGAGCCCGAGTCTGTCCCGGTCCTCGAGCGAACGTTCGAGGCTCGTTGCCGGGGTCAACTGAACTCCGAGGCGCTACATTTTCCGGTTTCCTTAGAGGTCCGGGAGGCGTTCGCCCCAGCTCACGAGTGCTTCCGCGAAGCGCTGACGGATTTCGGCTTCGTCGACGGTCAGGACTTGGTTGTCGCGCATGATGATGCGGCCCTCGACGACGACTGTGTCGACATCGCCTCGCTGCCCGCCGCGCGAGATGAACGAGAACATCGGGACGGTTTCCCCGACATAGCGCTCGTCGTCGATACGGTGCGCAACGACGTCGGCCCGTTGACCGACCGACAGTGAGCCGATCTCGTTCCAACCGATGACCTGGGCTGCGATGCTGGTGCCCATTTCGAGCGCGAAGTGGTTTGGGACCAAGGTGTCGTCTTGTGCGACCTCCTGATGGATGTTGATGACCTGCTTGCAGCACTCGTGGACGGACGCCGTCGAAATCTGACCGCCGTCGGTGCCAACAGCCACGGGCACCCCCGCCTGCCAGAGCTTCGGATGCGTCGCCTGAGACAAGTAGTCCTGCCCGATGAAACCCGTCGTCGCTGGCGTGTGATTGATGCCCATGTTCGTTCGTGCGAGCCGCGTGATCTCGTCGTCGTTCACGAAGCCGCAATGGCAAGCCATGAACGTTGTGACGTCGAGAGCCCCAAAATCGTCCATGCGTTCGATTGGCTCGCGTCCATGGACCGCCGACGTCACGGCTCGCTCGTTGGCGAGGGCCGCGACGTGGGTGTTGAATTGGACTCCGTTCCGGTCGGCCAAGTCGATCATCCCCGAGAGCAACTCGTCGCTCGCAAAGGGCTGGTAAAGGAGGCTCGTCGCCACGCGGATCCTCGGGTGGGCTCCGTTCCAAGTACGAACGAGGTCCTCCATTGTGGAGAGCTCGTCGTCCGTGTTGCGAAGCGCGCTGCTGCTCCCATCGGCGGAGATCGCGACATCGCCCGACAGCATGGTCACGATGCCGCGCACCCCCACATCGATGATCGCCTGGGCGAGCGGGCCTCCGTCGCCCGATCCGACGTCCATCAAGGTGGTTTCGCCGTTCTTGAGAGCGTCGAGTGCCAGGGCGGCCGCAGCGGCATAGGTCTCCTCGGGGGTCGGAATCCCACGGAGCCCGATCAGGAGTAGCAGCGCTTCGCTCGAGAGTGCATCGAAGTCTCCGCCCCCAGAGAATGCCCCCTGCTCGGTGCCCGGGTTGTTGTAGTCCGGGAGGCTGCCGGCCCCGACTGCACGGAGTAGCCCCCAGTTGTGGAAATGCGTGTTGATGAACCCCGGCATCAGCATCGTCCCACTGCAGTCGATGACCTGGCCGGGGGCACTCGCCAGGATCTCACTCGATGGGCCGACGGCCGTGATCACACCGTCGTCTACCGCCACCGCGCCATCGAGAAAGTACCGCCTATCGGCGTCCATCGTCAGGACGAACGCATTGGCCAGTACAAACTGAGTCAGATCAAGCAGGTCTTGGTTGTCCGCAGACGGGCCGCTCGGGCCTCCATCACCCGAAGCCACGTCCCCACAGGCCGAGAGCGAACTCACCACACCGACGCCGGCCGCCGCTTTCGCGGACATCGAAAGGAGCTCCCGGCGGGAGAGCCCGTTGCGCGCCGTCTTCATCCGACGCGCGCTCAGTTTTCCTAGTCCATACATGAGCCAATCTCCTCAGACTGCTGCATCCTGAACACGGCTGTTCAATATTGTCAATACATGTTTGAATAATTATGAACTTGACTTGACATAAATGAACACTTGTGTTCAAACAGGGCGTAGACGAGGCAAGCGACCTATGAAAACCACCGAGTCCGAACAAAAGATGAGCCCCGCCCTCACCCGCATCCACGAGGCCGCCATCGGCCTTTTCGCTGAAAAAGGTTCGAGCGACATCACCGTTAGTGAGCTTGCGCAGGCGGCCGGCATCGCGCGCGGGACCGTCTACAACAACCTCGAGTCAACCGACACCCTGTTCGAGGAGATCGCAGCGCGCCTCGCCGCAGAGATGCTCGACCGAATCGTCGCAAGCTTCGCCGACATCGAGGATCCCGCACAGCGACTTGCGCGAGGAATGCGTCTCTTCATTCGCCGCGCGCACGAGGAGCCGAGTTGGGGCCGGTTCTTCAACCGGTTCGCCCTCACAACCGCCTCGCTTCAAGCGGTGTGGACCGGGGCACCGATGGCCGACGTCCTGACGGGCATGACATCGAGCCGCTACGCGCTGTCAGCCGAACAGCTTCCAGGTGTGATGGCCATGATCGCGGGGACGGTCCTCACCTCGATGCTTCTGGTGCTCGAGGGACACCAGACCTGGCGACAGGCAGGAACGGATGCGGCGGAGCTGGTTCTTCGGGCGCTTGGGCTACCCCAAGACGAGGCACGCGAGATCGCGAACGCAGACCTCCCGCCACTGCCGGAACTCGACCAGCCATGAGGCGCACCGCCCCGACGCTGGTCACCCCGGAACCCGTGCGGAAGGGGTACCCGATCGCGCGAGCGAGCCGATTGAGCCACGTGACCTTCGAACGCCCGGACCTGGCTCGCACGGCACGCTTCCTCGAAGACTTCGGGTTGCGAGTCGTTGCGACGAGTGACGCTGAATTGCTGCTGCGCGGCGCCGGCGAGCCCACGTACTGCTACGTGGTGCGTCAGGGGCAGCGGCCTCGTTTCGTCGGTTTCGGTCTCGAGGTATCCTCGTTCGTCGAGATTCAGGCCCTCGCCGCCATACCCGGTGCGACGCGCATTGCCTCGGTCGACCGGCCCGGCGGCGGGATGTTCACTCGCTTGTCCGACCCCGCCGGCTTTGAGGTCGAGGCGATTCTGCCTGCGCGCTCAACCATGCGCGCCAAGGAGCGGCCTCCTCTCATCGACAACACCCCTCAGGTCGAGGGGATCGGCCAGGTCGTGATCGAGGTGGCCGACTTCCAGGCGGCCAGCCGTTGGTATACGGAGCACCTTGGCCTGATCCCAAGTGACGTCGAGGTGCTGCCTGACGGCTCGCCCGGGTTCGTATACTTCCGACTCGACCGCGGGGCAGCGCCAACCCCGGGACACACCTTCGGGGTCGCCCAAGGCTTCGTCCCGACGCTCGGCCGCTGCGCGTTTCGGACGACGGACTTCGCCTCGCTCCGTGCACATCGTCGAGCCCTAACAGAGCGCGGCTGGACGCACGTGCGGGGCATCGGACGGCGCGTGGTGGGCGCCTACCTGTGCGACTGTTGGAAGGACCCATACGGCGACGAGCACGAGCATATCTGCCAGGGGGATCTGGTAGACGCCTCGGCGCCGCGAACGGTCCACGCCATGCAGGCGCACCCCATCACCCCGCTCACGAAAGTGCCGGGCGATCGGTTTTCGACGCCTCGCAACGTTCCGCCCGGCTGGCTTCGCTTTTGGCGTCGCGGAGCCGTGTCTCGAGAGGAGAACTGCCATGTCTTTTCGTAAGTCGCGCATCCCCCGCCGCAAGTTCGTGAAGCTTGCAGGCGGCGCCTCCGCCACAGCCACTCTCGCTGCGTGCGGGGATGGAGGACGTGGTGGCGATCCGATGGGGCCGGTCGACCCGGGCAACAACGTCACCGTTAAGACGATCGATACCCACCATCACATGGTGCCTAGTTTCTATGTGGAACGTTTGGCGAACGCAGGTATCGAGATGGCCGGCGGCATCCCGTTTCCCGAATGGACACCTGAGGGCTCAATCGAGACCATGGACAACAACGGCATCGATCACGCGGTGCTGTCGTTGTCTTCCCCCGGGGTGTTTTTCGGAGACCAGCCCTTTGCGAATCAGCTCTCACGCGAGGTCAACGAGTTCGGCGCACAGCTTGCTTCCGAAAACGCCCGTTTCGCCTTCTGCGCCAACGTACCCCAACCAGGTGGCGAAGAGTCGGCTGCCGAGTCGGTCTACGCGCTCGACGAGCTTGGCGCGGATGGGGTCGCTCTGCTCGCAAGCGCAGGGGACGTATTCCTAGGCGACCCGGTGTACGACGAATTGCTGAGCGAGCTCGACTCCCGAAACGCCGTGGTGTTTCTCCATCCGAATCAGCACTCGAGTAGTCAGCCGGAAACGCTCGGTCTTCAGACGCCATTGTTCGCGGTGGAGTTTATCGTCGACACCACGCGCGCCATCCAGAACATGATTTGGAACGGTACGTTCGAGCGATTTCCGAACATTCAATGGATCGTGGCCCATGCAGGCGGAACGATCCCCTACCTGGTCTACCGATTGCCGCTGGTGGAGATCGCCTTTCCTGATCTTCGCGAGCGTTCTCCAGAGGGCACGATCGCCTATCTCAAGCGCCTGCACTATGACACCGCGCTTTCTGTATCTCGTCCAGCGCTCTTCGCGATGCTCGACCTCGTCGGTCCGAGCCAGATCACGTTCGGCACCGACTTTCCGTTCGCACCGGGGCTTCTCGCCACCCGGGAGACCAACGATCTCACAGCGCTCGCCGAAGACCCGGACTTCCCGTCGGTGGACGCGTCCACGGTCGAGACGATCCGCGGCAACGGTTACTCGCTCTTTCCAAGGCTCGCTTGATGCAGGCCCAGCGGACCCAAGCGACTCCGGTGCCGGGTCTTCAGTCCCGTCACGTCGTGTTCGGCAACCGCCGCATTTTCGTCCGTGAGCTCGGCCGCGGCGAACCCGTGCTGATGCTCCACGGTGGTGGTCCGGGGGCGGACGGGCTTTCCAACTACGCGAGGAACATTGAAGCGATCGCAAAGAACTTCCGAGTGGTCGTGCCCGACATGCAGGGCTACGGGGAGTCGAGCAAAGGTTTGCACCGAACCGACCCGTTCGGTGACCTAGCCGACTCGATGCTCGGCCTGCTCGAGGCACTCGAGATCCCCCGCGCGCACGTTGTCGGCAACTCGCTTGGCGGGGCGTGCGCCCTGCGCATGGCCCTAGAGCGCCCAGAACGGATCGGCGCCCTCGTCCTGATGGGACCCGGTGGCGTCGGGACCACGAGGGCTCTGCCGACGCGGGGCCTCAAGCGCTTGTTCGAGTACTACGAGGGCGACGGACCGACGCTCGACAAGCTTCGGACGTTCATCCGGGAGTACTTGGTCTACGACTCGAGCGGGGTTCCGGACGAGTTGATCCGAGCAAGGTTCGAGGCGAGCCTCGATCCCGAGGTGGTCGCGGCCCCGCCGCTTCGCCGGCCGAACGGAATCCCCAACGTCCGAAAGATCGACTTCACGCGCGACCCGCGAGTCCGTGAGTGCCAAACACCCACGCTGGTGCTTTGGGGAGCTGAAGACCGAGTCAATCGTCCAAGCGGGGGCGAGGCGCTTCGCAAGCGCATGCCCAACTGCGATCTCTACCTCTTCAGTCGGACCGGGCATTGGGTCCAATGGGAGCGAGAACATGAGTTCAACCACGCAACGTGCGCGTTCCTCGAACGTCACACCGGCGCGCACTGAGACGATGGCTTCGCGACCCATCGACGATGTCTTCGGCGAGGTTTCGATGGGCTACGTGGTCGTTGAATCGGAGCGCCTCGACGCTTGGCGTCGATTCGGTGTGGACGGGCTCGGGCTTCACCTGGCGCGGGACACCGGCGCCACCCTCGCCTTCCGAATGGACGACCACACGAGCCGATTTGTCGTCGAGCGGGGCAAGGCGGAGGACGTCGTGGCACTCGGATGGCAGGTCCGCGATCGCCCGACGCTCGACACCATCCTAGGCCGGCTTCGTGCGATGCGGATCCCGGTCACGGAGCTCGACGGTGCGCGGGCACATGAACGGGGCGCCGAGTCGCTATGGCGTCTCAAGGGGCCAAAGGGGTTGACGCTCGAACTCTTTTGCGAGCCCCATCGTACCGGCGAACCCCTCGAGATGCTCACCAGCAGCTTCGTGACGGGCGCGGGGGGGATGGGGCATGCCGCGATCATCTCGAGGCGACCCGAGTTGATGCTCGCGTTTTGGCAACGTGTCTTTGACGCGCGAGTCAGCGACTGGATCGAAGCCAGCGTCGGCGGGATCTCGCTCGACCTCACGTTCCTCCGACTCAACGAGAGGCATCATACCCTTGCGATAGGAGCAACGAGGGGCGTCCGGCTCGATCCGATCCGGACCCAGGTGCAGCACATCAATGTGCTTGCGGCGAAGGTCGACGATCTCACCGCCGCTCATCAACGATGTCGCGATCTGGGCTTCGAGATCGCTCACGGAATTGGCCAGCACCCGAACGACAAAGAACTCTCGTTCTACGTGGTGAGCCCATCGGGGTTCGAGGTCGAGTACGGCTGGAACGCGATCACGGTCGACGAGGCGACGTGGAAGCCCACGACTCACCAGGGGATCAGCGTCTGGGGTCATCGGCCTGAAGGCGCCTCGCTGTGGGATGCAATCGCCACACAAGGTCGCAACATTTGGCGAGGCGCGCTTTCGGTGTGGCGACCCGAGCGAGCGCCCCTCGCCGAGGAGGGGTAGCGTGGCGCCGCGCGGACCCCAAAGCGTCCCGAAGGTTGATGTCGTGATCGCCGGGCTCGGGCCAACAGGGCTTGTGCTAGCGCACGTGCTTGGCAAGAGGGGGCACGACGTGATCGTGCTCGAGCGCGAACCCAAGTTCTACGGCAACGCGCGGGCCGTGTACACCGACGACGAGTGCATGCGCGTCTTTCAATCGATCGGGGTAGCAGACGAACTCGGCGCGGACATGCTGGTCGACACCCCGGTCCAACTCTGTCGGCCAGACGGCACGCCGATGGCGCAGTTGCGCGGAACGGAGAGACCCTTCGGCTGGCCTGTCGTCAACTTCTTCTACCAACCTTACATGGAGACGAAGCTGGCAGCTTTGCTTAAACGCTACTCCAACGTAGAAGTCCTACGCGGTCGCCAGCTGACGGGGTTCTCCCAAAGCGACACGTGGGTCACGGTCCGGCACGAGGCCACTCGCGAGGTTCGCTCTACCGATACCGGCGACGCAACCAAGGTCCGTTCGGTCGATACCGATCGACAGATGATTCGGGCGCGCTTCGTGGTTGGGGCGGACGGCGGCCGCAGCACCGTGCGCGAGATTCTCGGTATCGAGATGACTGGGAAGAGCTTCCCCGAGCCATGGCTCGTGGTGGACCTCAAGTGCAAGAACGGGGCGGCTTCACTTCGTCACCTTCCCTACTTCAACTTCTTCTGCGACCCCGAATGTCCCGCAGTGAGTTGCCCCCAGCCGGACGGCCACCATCGGTTCGAGTTTCGACTGCGACCTGGGCAAACGAAAGAGCACATGGAGCGACCCGAGACCGTGCGCCAATACCTCTCCAAGTACGTCGACCCCGATCAGTTCGAGGTGAAGCGTCGGCTGGTCTACACGTTCAACGCACTGATGGCGGAGAGTTGGCGCGATGGCCACGTATTCCTCGCCGGTGATGCGGCCCACATGACGCCACAGTTCATGGGTCAGGGTGCCAGCTCCGGGATTCGGGATGCCTTCAACCTCGGTTGGAAGATGAGCGCGGTGCTGCGTGGTCACGCCAGTGACAGCATGCTGGACACCTACGAGAGCGAACGGCGCGGCCACGCGAAATCGATGATCGATGTCTCGGTGCTGATGAAGGACGTCGTGTCGCTCTCGAACCCGGCAAAAGCGGCGTTGCGCGACTTGGCCCTCAAGAGTGTGCGCAGAGTCCCTGGACTCCGAACATGGTTCGAGGAAGCACGTTTCAGGCCCAAGCCCGTCTATCAGCGCGGTGGTTACCTCGGTCTGCCTCGCAAGCGAAGAAACGGACCGGAAGGGGCCATGGCTCCCCAGCCCGAGGTCCGAACGCTCGACGGTCGGCGAGTTCTCCTCGACGAGGTGCTTGGAGATGGGTTCTCGCTTGTCGGACAGGACGTCGACCCCAGGCTCGGGCTGTCGGACGACGCGCGCGCGAGTCTCGACGCACTTGGAACCCGCTATGTGCGCCTGTGCACCTACGGCAACCGGCCGCAAGGCGACACCGCCAGAGCGGGTCGGACGGGCCTCCTCGAGGTGGAGGAGATGACCGGCGACATGCTTGAGTGGTTCAAGAAGGCCGGTTTCCCCAAGGCGGGCGTCGCGCTCATTCGACCCGACGGCTTCGCGTTTGGGCTTGTCCAGGCCGATCACGTCGACCAAGCGGTCGCCGCGCTCCAACGACAACTCCATCGGTAGGCGGTGGTCCATGCCGAGCACGAACCCAAAGCACGAACCCGTACGCTCGGTCGCTCAAGCGATTCGGCTCGCGCGGGAAAGGCGAGAACCCATCGCGCCAGTCCGGGGAGATTTGGGCGAACACAACATCGAGGCGGCATACCGCGTGCAGGCACTCAACGCGGCGATTTGGTGCCGCGACGGACGTAGGCGCACAGGAAGGAAGGTCGGCCTGACGTCGCTGGCCGTGCAACGACAACTCGGGGTGGATCAACCGGACTCGGGCGTGCTGTTTGACACCATGGCGGTCGACAGCGGAGGCACCATCTCGGCGAAATCTTGCATGCAACCGAAAGTCGAGGCGGAGGTCGCGTTTCTCATCGGCCGTACGCTCGACCGGGAGTACCTCGAGCACGAACGACTCGAGGACGCAGTGGCGTGTGCCTATCCGGCGATCGAAGTGTGTGACAGCGCCATCCAGGACTGGCGCATTGGAATCGTCGACACGATCGCAGATAACGCGTCAAGCGGGTTCTACGCGCTTGGGGGCCCTGCGGCGATACTCGACGAGGTCGACCTTGCGGGTTGCACGATGCGGATGGAGGTGAACGGCAGCTTGGCGTCCGTCGGTGAAGGGCGTGCGTGTCTCGGTAGCCCGCTTCACGCGCTTCGATGGCTCGCGGAGACCAGCGCCGGGCTCGGAGATCCGCTTCGGGCGGGCGAGGTCGTGCTCTCGGGCGCACTGGGTCCGATGGTCGCCGTTCGACCCGGGGATCACGTCCGCGCGGGGATCGAGCAGCTTGGGGTAGTGACGGTGATGTTTGGAGATTGAAATGAACGCGATCCCTTGCGCGATAGTAGGTTCGGGAAACATCGGCACAGATCTGATGATGAAGGTGCTTCGTCGGAGCCATACGCTCGAGCTCGTGGGCTTGGTCGGGATCGACGAAGCCTCGGATGGACTCGCCCGCGCGCGAGGCCTCGGCGTATCCGCTTGCGCGGAGGGTCTCGAGGGATTCCTTGTGTCGACCAACCGCCGGCCGCCGCGGATCCTCTTCGACGCCACCTCCGCCGACGCGCACCGGGCGCACGATAGGCTCGCGAAGGCTCACGGCATCCCGATCGTGGATCTCACGCCGGCTGCGATTGGCCCCTATGTCGTTCCTGTGGTCAACCTCGACAAGGAACCAGCCGCGAACGTGAACATGGTGACTTGCGGGGGGCAAGCCACGGTGCCCATCGTGCACGCGGTATCGCGAGTCGCCTCGGTCGAGTACGCCGAGATCGTCGCTTCGATTGCGTCGCTCTCCGCTGGCCCGGGCACCCGCGCCAACATCGACGAGTTCACGGCGACCACCGCACGCGCCCTCGAGGTCCTAGGCGGGGCAGCGCGGGGCAAGGCGATCATCGTGCTGAACCCAGCCGAACCGCCGCTCATCATGCGCGACACGGTCTACACCTTCAGCCGGGACGGTGACGAGGAGGCGATCGTCGAGTCGGTGGCCGAGATCGTCCGTCGCGTGCAGGCATACGTTCCTGGATACCGGCTTGCCCAGCCCGTCCAGTTCGAGCGCTTTGCGGACGACAACCCGCTTCGGCTGCCCGGGGGCGAACCCATGGTCGGCGTCAAGACGAGCGTGTTTCTCGAGGTCGAAGGAGCGGGTGACTACCTGCCCCCCTACGCTGGCAACCTCGACATCATGACCTCGGCCGCACTCGCGGTCGGCGAGGCCTTGGCAGTACGCCTTCACATGGAGTCCCCGTGATCGACGCCGCGCCGACCATCGAAGAACGGCTCTACATCCAGGACGTGACGCTTCGCGACGGGATGCACCCAATCCAGCACCAGCTTTCGATCGAAAACGTCCGTCGAATCGCTTCGGGGCTCGATCGCGCTGGCGTCGACGCCGTCGAGGTGGCGCACGGCGACGGTCTTGCTGGCTCCAGTTTCAACTACGGCTTCGGATCCTCGACGGACCTCGAGTGGATCGAGGCGGCTGCGGACGTACTCACGCATGCCAAGGTGGCGACCCTCCTTCTTCCAGGGATCGGTACGGTCCAATCTTTGCGGGACGCCGTGGCTGCTGGGGTCCAATCCGTGCGCGTTGCGACGCACTGCACCGAAGCCGACATTGCGAAGCAGCATGTCGAGACGGCGCGCGAACTCGGCATCGACGCCGTCGGCTTCTTGATGATGTCGCATATGGTCGATGCCTCGAACCTCGCGCAACAGGCGTGCAAGATGGAGTCGTACGGCGCAGAGTGTGTCTATGTGGTCGACTCGGGCGGCGCGATGAACTTCTTCGAGGTCGCAACGCGGGTGAGGGTCGTGCGTGACGCGCTCCGACCGGAAACCGAGGTGGGGATCCACGCCCACCACAACCTCTCACTCGGAGTCGCGAACTCGATCGCCGCTGTGGTGTGCGGCGCTCGGCGGGTCGATGCGTCATTGACCGGTCTTGGCGCTGGCGCCGGGAACGCGCCCCTCGAGGTGTTCATCGCGGCCGCGAACAAGCTCGGATGGGACCATGGCTGCGAACTCTACGCGTTGATGGACCTCGCCGAAGAACGGGTGCGCCCCTTGCAAGATCGCCCTGTGCGGGTCGACCGTGAGACCCTGTCTCTCGGCTATGCTGGCGTCTACTCGAGTTTCCTTCGGCACGCGGAGAAGGCCGCCGCGCAGTACGGGATCGATGCGCGCCGCATTCTCGAGGAAGTCGGCCGCCGCAAGCTCATCGGCGGACAAGAAGACATGATCGTCGACGTGGCTATCGACCTCTTGAAGTCCAACGACGGCCCGCGACGCGTTCGATGATCCCCCCGAGCGGCTCCGTCGACGGAATGCGTGGAACGGGGGCGCCGGGCTTCCCGAACGTCTTCATGCTGGCGAGCTAGTCGGTATCTTCGATGCAGAGCACGCTGAAGCCGCTCTCTTGGGAACGCGGACCGTCGAAGAACTCGTCGGTCATGAAGACGACCCCGTTGGTGAAAAACCGCTGCTGTTGGCAAACGGGGTCACTCCGCCCCTCCAAAACCCCTCTAATCCCAAACCGTTACAGCCCATACCGCGAAAACCCACAAAGACCCTTGTTGCCGCTTCCGGTAACGGCATCGCCATGCTGTTGGCAAACGGGGTC
>JBCCHE010000023.1:0-78494 GCA_039028875.1 Myxococcota bacterium
CATCGCAGACGGCCGCGTGGCCCTCTCACTGGCCTCGTCACTCACCGATACGCAGAAGCTCTTCTCCAGAATCGTCATCGCGCAAGCGTTGGAGTACGCCTACCCGATCCTGATCGACCTCATGGGACGTCCGGCGATCGGAAGCGGCAGCGACCCCATGGTGTACCCGGTCCGCGTGATCGACGACCCCGACATGGAGGACCTCGGCTTGGCGACCGCCAGCACGAGCTTACCGGACGGGGGCTGGCGATCTCATATCCTGCTCAACCTCAATGGCATCTTGAGCGAGGCGATCTCCGACGGGATCCCGTTCAGCGGCTTCCTCGCGGCCACGATCGCCCACGAACTCTTCCACGGGATTCAGTTCACGTTCGACACCGACATCCAGGTCGGTCAGGACTGGCTCGACGAGTCGGTCCCGCTCATCTGGCTGATGGAGTCGACCGCGACGTGGGTCGAGCACTTCGTCTATCCCGATCTCAACACCGAACAGGGGTACGCCAACCTTTGGTTCAGAAGGCCGTTCCTTCCGCTCGACGACCTTCGCGAAACGCACGAGTACGGCGGCTATCTCTTTCACCTCTATATGACGGAGCGTCTCGCCAGCACCGGGTTGATCCGGAGCTTCTGGGAAGCGGCCGAGAGGCTCCCCGTATTCGAAGGGATCGACGAAGCACTCGGGGGGCAGCTCGTCGACCTCTTCAGCGAGTTTGCGGTCGCGAACTGGAACGATGGCTACATTCGCGAGTACCGGATCATCGATGGCCTCGAGTCGGGCGTATCGATGACCGCAGAAGGAAGCGCGGAGGCGTTCGCCGTTCCGAACCGGACGTTCGTCACCGGGTTCTCCCTCGACCGACAGGCTGAAGAAGGTTTCATCGGGCCCGAGACGCCTGGAGTCCGGCACCTCTCCGCGCAGTACGCGCGTCTCTCCTTCGAGGACGACAACACGCGAAGCCTCCTTTTTTCAAACGGGTTCAACTACGAGCTCCTTCGGGAAGCGCCCACCGACCTGCCCATCGAGTACGAGGGGGACGCGTTTTACGTCCGGAGCGAGGCCTTCACCGACATCCTCGATCGCAACACCCGCACGCAGGTCCTGGTCAGGAGCCAAGGCGAATGGACCGGTCCCTACGACCTCACCACGGTCCCCTTCGTCGCGTTCTGCCAAGACCTTCCGGAAGAAAGCGTCGAGGAACTGGTGTTCATCTTCAGCAACGCCAACTTTCAAGAAGGGCGACTTGACGGGGTTCCGGCGCGCGGGATCGTGCCCACGATGCTTGGATCGAACGTGGCATGCGGCCGCTGGCAAGGCACCGCGGCGGGCACGAGCACCGCAACGCCGGCACCAGGCAATCCCGACCTCACCTTGCTCGAGTTCGAGGAGGTCACCTTCAAGAAGCTCGTGTTCACCCGCGAGCCCGCATCGATCACGGAGCTCGTCGAGGGCTCTCCAACGACGATTCTCTTCAACTACGAATTCTCGGCGTTCGTCGAGCCCTCGTACAAGCTCACCCTCACCGACGCTGAAGTCGAATGGACCATCACGTACGCACAGAGCAGCGCGGGCGTTTCTTGCTCCGGCGAGGGGGCCGTCGACCTCGGCGCGACTCAGCTGTTCGGTGTGCTGTGGACCTACAACCACTTCCTGCCGGACGACCCGGACTATCGAACCCACTTGATCGAAGTGAGCCCGCTCGTCGACTTGACCTATGGCGTGATGTGTACCGCCAGCCCCCCAAGCACCCGCGACGAAACCTTCCAGATGAGCAGCCTCGACGACCGAGGACTACTCATCGACGACGACGGGATCACGATCGAAGGTTCGGACGAGAGGATGACCGACGGAGGGATCGCCAACATCCTCGAGCAATGGTCGTGGGAACTCTCGGCGGGGCCATCAGAAGACGCGCCATAGTCGGAGCACACGAGCTGAAGACAGGATCCGTGCGGGTTGCCGAGAACCCGTTGCGTTGCCCGCGCGGCGGACCCCCAAGCGGAAGACGTCACCAACGTATTGCTTCACTCGCGGACGACGACCGCGTTCGCTTGGACCGACAAGGCAGGGATCTCGCTACCGGCGCCGTCTGACTCGAGGTGCTTTCGTTCGGCGGCACTGCGCTGGCGGCGATGTACGGTGCCCTCGATGAGCGCCGCCTGCCCGACGCTATCCATCGGTACCACGAACGCATGCCCGGCCATGGGAACGAAGGCCCGAGCACCGGCCGCGTCGGCGAGCTCGAGCCAGCAGCCACGCCGCTGACAGACGCGCTCGATCGTTCCCTCGGTTCGGACGCGTTGCCCCTCGAAGCGCGCCGGGTCGGCCGCGATCTCGGTGAGGGGTGTGACCGGGCCGTCGTCGACGACCAGCTCGCCGAAGACGCGAGGGGCAGGCGTCTCGGCGGCTTGTTGCTCAGCCCCGCGCGTCTCGCACGCAGCCAACGAAAGGAGGAGGGTCACCCAGTATACGATCGACACGCGGTGCATGTTTGGCCTCGATGGGTCGCCACCGTGGACGTTGTGTGCACGGTTCGAACACCCAGCGCAATCGATAGCAGGCCGTGAGTCTCCGCGGCAAGGTTCGGCCTCGCGCGTCCAGCCCAAAGGCCTGCTCAACCGGGAAGCGGGCGGCCAAGGATGTCGGCCGTGGTGTCGATCACCGCATGCGTGGCCACTTGCTCCGCCGACACGACGACCGTCGCGCCGGAATCCCGAAGTGGCCCCGCATCCATGACGTACTGTGAACGCACGAGAATCGGAACGTGCGGTGCAGTCTCGCGGATCACGCGCACCGCGAGCAAGGCAGCCCTCGCATCATTGATGCTGACGACCACGAGCCTCGCTCGCTCACAACCGAGCTCCTCCAAGAGATCTCTGTGTGTCACGTCGCCAAGAACCGCCCTCGCCCCGGCCGCGCGCGCCGCCCTGACGTTGTCGGTGTTGACGTCGACGGCTACATAGGGAATGTCGCTCTGGCGCAGCACCTCGCAGAGTTCGCGTCCCGCGACACCGTACCCGGCCACGATGACGTGATCGGCATGGGGCTCGTCCGGATCGACACCAGGGGGTTGTGCACCGAGTCGATCGTTCAACCACGGAACGCGGGCAGCGCGGATCGCCAAGTGCGGGCCAAAGGCAATGATCATCGGTGTCAACATCATCGAAAGAATGATCGCGATGAGCACGTTGTTCTGAAGACCGGTGCTCAAGAGCTCGGTGGCCTTCGACTGATTGAGAAGGACGAACGAAAACTCGCCAACCTGGCACAAGGTGGCACCCGATAGCGTGGCTACCCTCGTCGGCAGCCGGAGGAGCCGCGCGGTTGCGAACACGATCGCGAACTTCCCAAAGAGGATCGCGAGCAACAGTGCAAGCACGGTGAGCCCGTGCCCCGCAATGTTCGAAAGATCGAGGAGCATCCCAATCGAGACGAAGAACAGACTTGCCAAGACTTCCCTCGCGGGGATGAGGTCCGACATGGCTTGGTGGCGGAACTCGCTTCCCGCGACGACGAGCCCGCCGAGGAACGCACCTAGCGCCACCGAGATCCCCGCCATCGAGACAAGCCAGGCGGTACCGAAGCAGATCAAGAAGACGGACAGGACGAACAGCTCGCGTTGTCGGGTACGGGCGACGAAGCGAAGCAGGGGCGGCACCAGAACGCGGGCCGCGAATACCACGCCTCCGAGCACGCCCGCGGCCGTGGCGATCGTCGTCAAGATGTCCCGGGTCGATCCTCCCTCGCCCGCGAGGAGCGGGATTGCCAGGATCATCGGAATGACACAGAGGTCTTGGAAAACGAGAATCCCCACCGCCACCTTGCCGTGGGGCGCATCGAGCTCTCCGCGCGTCGCCAAGCCACGAAGCACCACCGCCGTGCTAGACACCGCGACGACGAACCCAAGGAGAATCGCCGAAGCCAGTTCGAGGCCCATGGCGGTTGACACAGCGATCGTCGCTGCGATCGTGCCAAACACCTGAACGCTCCCGCCGATCAGCGCCGCGCGCCACACCCGCTTGAGCCGACCAAGCGACAGCTCGAGTCCGATGCCAAAGAGGAGGAGGACGACCCCGGTCTCGGCCAGAGCCTGCACGTGACCTTCGCTCGAGACCAACCCAAGCCCGCTTGGGCCCGCGAGCACTCCGGTGAAGATGAACCCTGCGATCGACGGAACACGGAGTGGCCTGAGGAGCGCGACCACGATGACCGCCGCCCCCAGCACCACGACCAAGTCTCTGAGGAAGTCGGCGCCGTGCATCCGCAGCTAGTCCCTGAACGATCCACCCGGCGCACGCAACGATAGACGTCGACGGAAGGCGACCGTGGCAGGAGGGCATCGGGTTGGAGCACGAGCGAGAACCGAGTACTCGAGTTCAGGAACACTCACAGCCTGGAGGACCAACATGCCGGACTCGATCATCTGCCTCGCCCTTCTGGGGGCCCTCATCGCGACCTACCTGACCACCATGCACGTCTCGGTGTTGATCACGCGTCGGGCGGATCAACTGACCTGCGGAGTCTTCGAAGGAACGGACATGACTACGAGGCAGAGATGGATTTCCCTGTTCTGCCAGCTCATTCCTTGGGTGGGCTTCGCAACCGGTTTCTTGGTTCTGGCGGCCGGTGCGTTCTACACGACAGCGAAGAGCACATCGAGCGAGAGCGCGGCTCTGTTGGCCCAGGCTTCGGCCATGCTGTCCCTGTTCGGCGCTGCATTCTGGGTGCTCCCTGGCGGCGTCTGGATCGCAAGCGTCGTCAGCGCGATACGGCGCACCGGCTCCCGATGACGCGTTGCGAACGTCTCTTGCCTCAGGCCTCGGTTGGGTCCGGGCTGGGTCCTCCGACTCGCTCCTGCAACGCACGAAGCGCACGGCCCGCAGCCCGTTCGTTCTCACGACTGAAGACGGCCGCCGGGAGGGCGATGTCGGGGTCGACGTAGAGGTTGAACTCCACATGGGTGCGCGTGTCGCCGTCAACGGGTGTCACTTTCCACTCCGCGCTGAACGCATTGACGTTTCCCTGCACCAGTGTCGCTTTGATGATGCGAGCACCGTCCACGTCCTCCCGCTCGACCATGTCGAGTTGCCCCCAAAGCGTGATTACGCCTTTGGCGACCTTGACTTCAACATACACGCGTGCACGGCTGCCGCGTTGCGCGAGAACTTTCGAGCGAGCGAAGTTGGGCATGAACTCAACGTAGTCGGCGTACTCCACCACCGACGGAAGCACTTCGGAGATCGGCGCGTCGACGATGGTCTCGGCGTGGCCCCACGCGATCGAGGAACCTGTCTCGGGTCGCTGCTCCGTCGCGACGGTCGGGTCGGCATCGGCCTGGGCATCGGCGCCAACGAACCCGAAGGACAGCGGCAAGCCAAGGGCGATGATGGTGAGTCTGAGGTTCATGGTGCTCGCTCCTTCGGGGACAGAACCATTGTGGGTCCGCGACCCCAATGTCGCCATTTCATAAGCTTCATCTCGAGCATGAACGGGACTCATGCTCCAGTCGGGTCAGGGAAACCCCGTACCCACGGTGGTCTGTTCCAAGCAGAGACCATGCCATGCAAAAAACTCAATGATTATCAGTCGCAGCGTGGTTGAACCGCGACATCCAATGCATGGGTGGGCCAGTTTTGCAACACCGGGAGGGCAAGGGTCCGCCCGGGGCGGCTCCTAGTCGCACGACTCCCCGTCAGCGACGTTGTGGGAGCGAATGTAGCTGAAACAATCGCCGTTCCCGTTACTGCACCAACTGGTGAACAGGAGATCCCATTGCTCGTCTGATCCATCGGTCAGGTTCAAGCACATCGGTCCTTCGAACACCTTGTTGCCGACGCTGCATCGACGGAAGAGGCTGTCACTGACGAATGGGCCGAAGTCGCCAGGCGCCGCGTCAGCGCAGGCGCCTCCGGTCCACTCGGTACCCGTGGGCTCGGGCCCAGGCTCTTCGCCGATCCCAGAGTTGCAGAAGTCCATGGCGGCGCCCGCGTCGCTTTCGACCTCCGAGTTGAAGAGCGGCCCGTTCTCGTCGCGAGCAAGACACACGCCATCCGAGATGCTGTCGCATACATCCTCGTCGATGCCTTTGCTGAACTCCGTCACGTCGCACTGACAGACGTGCGTGTCCAGACCGGTTCGCAGACAGCTCGCGCCCGCACCACATGGGGATGGGTCACAAGGATCCGGATACGCGCAAACACCGGTGTCTGGGTCGTTTTCGAATCCGTCCGGGCATTCGCAGCTCGCCCCGCAGACTGCGTCGCCGTGCGCGCACTCGTCGCCAAACGCGGCTGTGCGCTCGTAGACGAAGGCACCGCCCCCGCTCGACTGCCAACTCGTGATATCGACGTTGTAGAAGAGGTTGCTTCGCGTGAGCCAGAGGCAGAGTGTGTTCTCGTCGAAGTTGTTGCCGACATTGCCGTCGAGTGCATCGCGGAAGGAGTCGAACCGCGTGTCCTCAGTGGCGCCCGCTGCATCGCAGGCGGAGTCTGCCCAAAGCGTACCTTCGGGATCGCTCCTGCTGTCGGTGCTCACGTTGACCACTTGGGTCGCGGCGTTGAAGAGTCCTCGCAAGAGTCCACGGGTCAGACAGACATCGGCAGTGATGCAGTCTTGCTCGTCAGCCTCGGATCCTTCGGAGTGGGTGAATGTCACGGTCTCAGAGCAGTCGCAGCCCCCTTCGGTACAGCTCGTGCCGTCGCCCGTGAATCCGCAGTTGCATCGACACATGAAGCTGCCGGGTAGGTTCAGGCAGGTCGCGTTCGTGTCGCAGTCTGCGGATCCGGTGGCTTCGTCGCACTCGTTGATGTCCTCACACCGCGTACCGTCACCGTTGATGTCCTCGTATCCCGAGTTGCAGGTGCACGCGTAGCTCCCCAGCGTGTTCGTGCACGTCGCGTTCTCGTCACAGAAACTGAAGTTCCCACCGGGCCGAGGGCCTCCACCCTTCGGCTGGAGGCTGTTGCTGGTCATCAACGAGCACTCGTCGCGATCTTCGCACAACGTCCCGTCTCCGTTCGGATCGAGATATCCAAACGGACATCGACAAGTGGGCGTGCTTCCGACTTGGCCGGCGCAGATCGCCATTGGATCGCAGATGACGTCCCCGCATTCGGTGCCAACCTCTCCGCCGCTTCCACCTGCGCCCCCACTGCCACCCATTCCACCGGCTCCCGGGCCACCCGTGGCGCCGGCGCCGCCCGCGCCGCCTGCGCCGCTTCCGCCGTCGCCTCCCGACCCGTTGGAGTCGTCGCCACAGCCGGCCACGGCCGTCAGAACACCCAAAACAAACGCCCAGCGCTTGATCACTCGCATCAATCCACCCCTCATCGCCGGCCGTTCCCCCCGAACGCCAAACCGATGTCAATAGAACACTAGTCGACAGACATCGGGAGATCCAGAATCCCTGAAAGGGAGCTTCGACGTTTCGACGGCTCGCGAGCCACTAGAGCTCGATGACTCGGACCGTACGCGGGTCTTGGGCCTCCTCGGGCGTCTGCAAACCGGCCTCGAGCGCGAGACCCCGCTGCAGGCGCGCAAGCTCGACGAGCTGCGAAGAAATCTGTTCAGGATCGCCTCGCACCATCTCGTAGATGTTCCTGCCAAGCTGAACCGGGGTCAGGATGAGTCCCCACGGGAAGCCCCACCAGCCGAAGAGCAATGTGACGACGAAGTGTTTGGCGTTGCTCGTGATCCCGCATCGGCGACAAGAGAGCTGCGCCGGGCTGTCCCATTCAGACCATAAGAGAAACGACATGCACCGGTGAGCCTTGCGGACATCCACTGGACCGCGCTCTTCGTTGCACGACGGACATGCGCCTTCGCGAATGAGCCGTGCTTCCGCTGCGGCCTCTTGTTCGGTCACCCGTGCGATCACCGCGCGATACTCGGTATCGGATGTCGCGCAGGGTTTGCTGCAGTACCGGCGACCCGCCGCGGTCTCTCCGCCGAACAGGATCGTCTTGTTGCAACTGGCGCAAGTGGCCATATGGACGGGCTACCGACGCGCAAGACGATCCGCAACACCGTGCTATCCGGCAGGGGCGGCGTCGCAGCCAACAACTACGGGGACTACGGCCCGACGTCGAAGTTCTGCTGTACTTCGTCTGGCCCGAGGGCGCGCTCGTAGACGGCGATTAAATGGAGATCGCCGAGCCACTCCCGATTGACGGAGGTCTCGTTCGCCACAGCGATCGCGTAGCTCGAATTCCAGGTGGTGGGGTCGCCCATGCGCGCGAACGTCACGTCCTGCGCGCCGTTGATGTAGACGACCTCGGAGCCGTCTGGTTGGTGTGTGAAGACGACGTGTGTGAGCCCGGTCGTTGCGGTGCCGGCGCTGGTCTCGACGGTCGGGTTCCCGTTGTTGTCCATCTCGCCGTCTGCTCGAAACCGCGCCGCGTAGTGCGTTCCATCGTGGCCCAAGAGGAAGTTCCGGCTCGAGGTTCCCGCGGACATCGTGATCAGACGATCCGGAGGCGTTCCCACGGGCACCAAGCTCGCCGGTCGTACCCAGGCCTCGACTGTGATTGCGCGACTCGCGACGACGCGAGAGTAGACCTTGCTCGCCGCACCCGCGGTCGTCAGAACGGTGGCGGAGTCGATCGTGAGGTGGTCGGAGGACCAGGTGACGTTGCTCGGATCGGCGATCGTCAGGTCGTGGCTCGGCGAGACGCCGGAGCGATCGGTGACGGTCGACCCGCTACCTTCGTCGAAGGCGTAGAGCAGGATCAACCCATTGTCGACGCGGGTGAGAGGCGAGCCGCCCATGCCGCCGGCGCCGCCGGCGCCGCTCATGCCGCCGGCGCCGCCCGTGCCCGCGGCGCCACCAACTCCAGCGGACGCACCCGCGCCCCCCATGCCACCGGTCCCGCCTGTGCCGTCTACGCAGTTTCCGGTCTCGAGCGAGCACGACTGATCGGCCGCGCAGGCCGCGCCCTGAACGAGCCCCAACGAGACGGCAAGGGCGTCTTCACCCGTGATCTCGACTGGATTGCAGCCGGCAGCCACCACCGCACAGTCTGCGTCTTGGGCCACGCCATAGAGACCGTAGCTCCCAGGTTCGAGGTCAGCGCCGAGTGAACCGGCAGCGCCGTCCCGCAGAATGAACGTGCTGGCGATCGACGGAACGGGGCGGGTCCCCATGGTGACCCCGTCGCACGAGTCGACGAGATAGACCTCCACCCTCACGGCTTGATCTCGGGCGGTCCGCGGCGTGCTCGGGTCGAAGGACACCTCGAACGTCGGGCCTGCCGGTTTCGCATCACCGCAGCCTGCGATGGCAAGGACAAGGGCGACGACTGAGACATGACGACAACGCATCGAGAAGGCCAATTACCAGTTCACCGTGACCGCGCCGGGTTCCGATCCCGTCTGCGAGTTCTTCGACAACAACACGCCAGCGGTGACCCCGCCCGCCACCGCGACGGTCAGTCCAGCGGCAATGAGAATCCAACGCCTTTTCTTCTTCGACATCCGATCGCGCTTGGGCGAAGGAGCGGTGACGCCGAGCACGTCTCGGCGACCTGCGGTACGGCTTGGATCGATCGTCGCGCGGAAGAGCACTTCGCCTCGCCTCGACAAAGCGTGGCCCTCGCATCCATTGTGGCCATCAGGCGTGGGCAAAGGAAGTTCGACCCGAGTGCCCTGAGCAGTCGCCGAGACACGCTTGTCTTCGAGACCCACGCCGCATCGAAGGGTCGTGTGGTCCACCAGCCCCTCGGGCACCCGGACCACGGAGGCCACGACCACGGTCGCGCCGCGGACCTGCGTCTCGTCGATCACCACCTGCGCTGCGACGCTCGGACCCTGCATCTCGACCATCTCACCGAAGGCCTCGCGAACGGGCGGCGGAGCCAGGCGACTGAGTTCGTGCGTCGGATCCAAGGCGACCACTCGGCCAAGGTCGTCGAGCATCGCCGCCCAGTTGCCGGTGGCGTGGTGGAGAAGCGCCCGCATCTCATAGAGCTGGAGGAGCTCCTCGACCGAAAGGTCAGCTTCCCGGGCCGCGGCGTTGAACATGCGGAGCGCAGAAGCGAAGTCGGCGCGTTCGTAAGAGGCGATCCCGTCATCCAGCAATGGATGCGCCCGTCCCTCCCCTGGCAGGACCAGGAGGACCGCCAAAACGACAATGATTCCCTGGATCAAGCGCATGAATCCCCGTCCCAAGCATACTGTAAATGCAATATGTATTCAAAATTTCACTTTTATTGCTATTAGTGACCGCCAAAACAACCTCTGTACGCGGGCGCTGCGCGGATGGACGAAGCCGCGATCAGACGACACGCGAGGCTCAAGGGCGCTGACGATTGAGTGACCAGTCGTAGTCGAGGTGCCGAACAGAAGGTGTGTGACCGGTCGCAAGATCGGCAGCGAGAACGTCGTGATGGCGCGCGACGAACGCGAGCACCGACCCGGCAACTTGCTCGAAGTCGCCCGCATACCACAAGTAAAGAGACGTGAGCGCAATCGTCGAGCGCCCACGTCGGTAACGCACCCAGCGACGATTGCCGTGGGCAACCCGCATCTGATCTTCGAGCTGCGCCTCGAGTCGTTCGCCGGTGTAAGCCTCGGCTCGAAGGGGCGGGCACCCCACGGCAGCGCAGACCAACGCGAAGTGGATCCGCGGTTCGCGGAAGTTCGGTCGAATCATCTCGTGCTCGATCTCGTCGAGGCTGCGCGTTCGTCCACCGAGCCGCCAGCGCTTCGCCTTCCATCGTTTCGCGGCCGGGATCTTGCGGATCGACTTGACCGGGAAGTGATCGAGAATCAACCGAAGCGTGAATGCGTTGTAGGCATTGATCAGCAGCGCCAAGCGTTCGTCGCGCCCCAAGGCGTCAAGGGCGACACTCCCGAGAGCATTGAGGTACTCGTCGAGCGTGGCCTGGTCTTCTCGAAGGCCGGGGTAATCGACGAACCCGTCGGAATCTACGTGTTGCGCCAGTAGTCGATCGTAGACCGAGTGGTCGAACGGTTCCCCGGCAGGGCCATCGGTGTACGCTTCTCGGAGCGTCACGCGCGGGGGTCCGAAGACCCTGACTAGGAATGTCATGAGTTTGCCGGTCATTGTCGTCTAGCCCGCCACCCTAGGCGCGAACGATGATGTTTCCTTCGGAGTCGTACTCGAGGTACTCCGGCTCACGACCGCGGGGAACGATGTTCAACGCGGTCCGAAGATCGGCGATGGACTCCTCGAAGTGATCCCATGGGTCCCACCCCGGGTCTCCGACGATGTCCGTGTTCACGTGCGAGCCATGCACGATTCCAGCGATAACGACGTCGGGGTCGATCTCGAGCTCGGAGGGCGGTAGGAACGGTGACGCCTGAATCCCCAACTCGAACTGGGCGATGGTGAACATCAGAATGAAGAAGGGGTCTTCTTTCTGAAACCCCGCCTGAAACCCGATCACCGCACATTCTTCAGACGCGGTCGTGCCGTAGCCACCAAGGACATGACACAGGTCATGCCGCATGATCGGCGCCGGAGGACCCCCGACCTCACCGGGATAGCTGAATCGGTTCAGCGTGATGAAATCAGCGTACGCCCGTCCGAGCGACCCCTCGGGATACGTATCGAGGGTGTGGTACCGAGCGGCCACGGCCTTGTCCTCTTGACCGAGGATCGTGAGGGCCGTCGTCACGACGCCGCGCAAGCCTTCGTTCTTGACGAACGCACTGACCGCTTCTTTCAAGAAACCACGTCGCAGGATATCGAGGCGCACGAGGTTTTCTTTGTCTTCGAGGACCCGTCGATAGGTTTTGACGGGGGCTGCGCCGATCTGAAGCGCAGAGGCGGTTGCTTCGAGAAACGCCAGCGCCTCGGGACTTGGGTCGCCGTCCATCATCGCGAGAACGGTCATCCCGCGAAGGATGCGCTCGCGCCACAAGGTCTCTGGGACGGCCTCGGCCAACTCCTCGGGACCCACGGGTGCGAGCGAATCGAGGTCGATGTCCACCCTGAGAATGCGATCTCGGGCGGACTGGATGAAGCGGAGCGCCCGTTCCGAGGGAGCGCCGTCGCGCTTGGCCAGCGAAAGCATCGCCCCGAGCCCGGCACGCGCGACCGGTTCTAGCCGATCGCCCGAGGGCCTGGCCTGCATGTCGATGTGCATCGGGCGAGTGTACCATCAAGGTTGCGCCACAGATCGACGGAGGTCGGTTCCCCTGTGCTACGCGGGCTCCGGCGGGCGCCTTCACGCAGTCAGACTGTTGGAGTTCGAGCTCTCTACCGTGGGCTCGGCTGGCCGAAGGTCGGTCCCGATGGTGGACGGAGGCTCGGAGGTACCGAACGCCGACCAGTCGTACTTTCGCATGATCTTGTCGCAGTATCTCTTGAAGGCCGCCTTCTTCACGTAAGTCGCGTGGCGGGCGGAATCGACGTACTGCACGCCCCCAGACAGGTCGGGTCGATCCGAGGCCTTGAGCTGATGAAACGCCCGCGCGCGGTTCGGGTTGCCGTCTTGATCGAGAATGAAGTTACACATCATGTCTGCTTGAAGCGCGAAGAAGTCGTAAGCGCCTCCGTCGGTCTGGTGGAGGCCGAGGCAACACACGTTGTCGAACTCGCGATGAAAAGAGCTGAGGTACAAGTCCGGGTACTTGCTGATCCAGTCGAATAGCCCTTTGTCCAAGTACGGGTACGTGACCTTGTAGCCAGTCGCAAAGACGACCACATCGACATCGACTCGTGACCCATCTTTGAAGCAGACCGTGTTGCCCTCGAACCGCTCGACGTCCGGACGGTAGGCGATGTCGCCGTGGCCGAGATGATGGAGGAGCTGGGTGTTCATGATTGGATGACTGGCCATCACGGGATGGTCCGGTTTCGGCAAACCGTAGTGAGTGAGGTCCCCAACGACGGTGCGCAGAAGCACCTCGAACATCGGACGTTCGATGAACCTTGGAAGAGAGATGCCACCCGCAAACTTGTCGGCGGGAACACCGAAGATGTACTTCGGAATGAAGTGGTAGCCGCGACGCAGGCTAATGAAAGCTTGGTCGGCGTGGATCGCAGCGTCGCAAGCGATGTCACACCCGGAGTTGCCACCGCCCACGACGAGCACGCGTTTCCCGCGAAACAGATCGGCATCCCGATACTCGACCGAGTGAAGCACTCGGCCTGCGAACTCGCCGGGATAGTTGGGCATGTTCGGATCCCATGTGTTGCCGCTGCATAGGAACAGCCCTCGGTATCGCCGCGCTTCGCCGTTCCCCAGCGTGACGACCCACTGCGCGCCTTCGCGCTCGGGCACCGCTCGCTCGATAGGCGTGCTGAAGGTCATGTTCGGGTAGAGGTCGTACGCGCGAGCAAACGAACGAAGGTACGACAAGATCTGCCGGTGGTTCGGGTAGTCCGGGTAGTCGTCCGGCATGTCAAAGCCCGGCAGGTTCGAGACGGTCTTCGAAGAGATGAAATGAGCACTCTCGTACATGGGCGACCAATCGTTCTTGATGTCCCAAATGCCTCCGACGTCGTCGTTCTGATCGAACTGGTCGTAGGGAATGCCCGCGTGCTTCAGTGAGCGCGCCGCCAGGAGTCCTGCTGGGCCAGCGCCGATGACGCAATACCGCTCGGATCGATCGACGGGCGTACCGTTGGCGTGCATGCGACCCACGCTATCTCGCGAGAGACCGGAGCGCTTGAACGAAACGGCTGGATTCGACGCCCCCTACTCGACCAAGACGAGATCGACGGGTGTAAAGGCGCTCGGTGGAAGCCCGAACATCTGACGGCAGGTGCGCGTGAAGTGGGCGGCGTCCGCAAAACCCGCTGCCTGAGCAGACGCCGTCATGGTTGCACCATCGAGCGCGTCGACGAGTGCCGCCCGCAACCTCATCCACAAGACGTATCGGGTCATCGGGAGGCCCACCTGCTCCACGAACATATGCCGGAGCCGGCTCGACGAGAGGCCGAGCTCGTCGGCGAGCTGGTGAAGCGTCGGCGGGGCGTCGAGCTCGACATCGATGCGCGCCATCACGCGCTGTACGCGATGATCCATCGCGGGCTTCGCAACGGGTGCGGCGAACTGCGCGAGGAGTTGATCGCAGATCTGCTCGGCACCTTCGAGATCGATGCTTCGGTCTCGTAGCACGCGCAACAATTGCGCGCGGACCTGAAGCACAGCGTCGTCCGCGAGCGGGCGAATCCGTTGGTCACCAAGCCACTGATGAAGAGACGACGCCGTGGCCGACTGCGCATCGATGTAGAGCACCGCGACTTTGGGCCCAGGGATCGACAAGCGATGTTCTGCGCCCGCAAGGACCATCGCTCCCGGGACGCCTCTGAAGTCCGGCCCGCCGGGGACGCCGATGTCGATGCCTTCGGTGTCGAGCGCCACGCTGAGCTCGGTCGCGTGATGCGCGTGGGTGGCGGTCTCCGATCGATCTCCGATGAATAGCGCGCGGTCTCGCCATACGAACGCTGCGCTCTGACGCGCCAAGCTTGTGTCTGAGCCGCCCACGTCGTCAGCTTATCGCAATGGCCTTCGATTGTGGGCGTCCTCGCAATTTGCATCGCGTCGACTGATCCTCGATCTTGGCGGGTGGGGAAATCGGGGTGTTCAGATGACGGATCCGGAGAAGGTTCGGGCGAGGTGTGAGGCCCATGACATGGCCTACGACCCAGCGGTACACACAGGGTGCATTGTGTGCCGTCGCGCGGAATCCGAAGGTCCGGAAGAAAGCGAGCCAGGCAAACCCCGATGGCCGATCGTGGTGGCGATCGCCTTCGTCTCGATCGCAGTGTCCGGCATCGGGGTCGGCGTCTTCGGATACCAGAAGCACCGAGAAACCCTCAAGGCGGACGGACCGACCGAGCCCGTTGTCGGAGCCCTTGCAGGTACACTGCCCGAAGAAGAGCACCACACCGTCATGCTCGGACGATCGGGCGTCACCGAAGCTGGGCGTCCAAAGGACCTACCCGACAAGCTCGCGCTCCTCGACCTCCTTCGACGGAAGCGCTACCGGTTACTCAGCAAGAGCATCGAAGGCCTACAGGACGAAGCGAATGCCGACTTTGAAAAAGAGCATTGGTCCGGTACGGCGTTCGAAGCGTTTGCGTCACCCGACAGGCGACTTGGCAAGCGCCTCGACGCTTGGGTGAAAGCCACGCCCGGCTCCTTCGCGCCGCACCTTGCACGTGCCAAGCACCGGATCGGCTTGGCATTCCACTACCGAGGTGGGAAGTGGGCCCATCTGACGTCCAAGAAGCGCATGGCCAAGATGACCAAGCTTCTCGGCCTTGCGGAGGGCGACATCAAGCGTGCGCTGTCCAAACGAGCCGACCTTCCCGATGCGGCCGGCATGAGGCTTTGGATCGCCGCCGCCTTGGGAGCCGACCTTGCGACGAGAGACGCGATCCTCGAAGCAGCGTTGAAGGAATGCCCGTACTGTTACGGGGTCCGGGCAGACTACATCATGAGCGTCAGCCCGCGGTGGGGCGGAACGTACGAGTTGATGCAGGAGAAGGCAGAGCAATGGCAGTTCGTGGAACACAACCCGACACTCGCGCGCCTGCTCAGTCTCACGGACTATGAACGCTGCGTTCGGTCGCTGGTGGCGGAGGAGCACGAAGAGGCCTTGGCGATGTGCGCGCGCTCCCTCGATACCGGCCCGATCGCCGGGGCCTACATGAGTCAGGCCAAAGCGCTCGTCCATCTCGAACGATACGAAGAGGCAGTGGATGCCTACACCCGAGCGCTCGACATCGTGCCGCAGAGCCCTGAGGGCCTCGAGGGTCGTGGTTTCGTTCTGCTGAGACTCGAGCGCTACGACCAAGCCGCCAAAGACTTGGCGCTCGTCCTGCGACTCGACCCGACCAACCGGAGCGCGGAGAAGAACCTCGACCACATTCTGAAGAAGCTGGTCTTGATGGCCTACTACCAAGCCGAGGCCGGCGAAGTCGACGCGGCAATCGCGAACTTTGATCGCGTCCTCGATATGCACCCCCGGTATGCGGACGCGTTCGCGTACCGAGGCTACGCGTACCTCAAGAAAGACGACGTCGTGCAGGCGGAGAAGGACCTCCTGACCGCAATCAAGCTCGACCCAAGGAACCTCCAAGCATACCGGGGCCTCGATGCGACGCTGTTTCGTCAAAAACGACTCGACGAGATCATCACGCACTGGAACCGCTACCTCAAACGCAAGCCTAGGGACGCCGAAGCCCTTCTCGAAAGAAGCGGAACCTACTACCACAAGGGCGAGATGGAACTCGCGCTGCGCGACGTGCGGGCGGCCTGCAAGCTCGGCAACGAGGACGCGTGCGCAACACAACGGCGCTTCGCGCCCTCGCGGTAGGGTCGGTTTACCGAAACGCGGGCAGTACGCGTTCGCCGAACAACCGCATGGAGGCCTCGACCACGGGGGTGTCTGGCTTCCCGAAGTTCATGAGACACGCGAGATGCCCGATGCCGAGATCGCGGTAGCGCTCGATCTGTTCGATGCACTCGGTCGGTTCGCCAATGATGAAGTGCTCGCGGGCCGTCTCTTCGAACGCGCGTTCCTTGGACCCCAGTTTCGCAATATCGTCGTGTCCCCAGCGGTCGTAGAACGAAAGAAAGCGATCACTAAACCATGCCACTGCTTGATCTCGTTTCGCACGGCCGTCGACGACGTGAACAACCCGATTGACGGCCAAGGGCTGCTTGTCGGCGAGTACTTGGCCGGTATCGACGACCGCGGCTTGGTACACGGGAATGCGGTTTTCGACTTCGGCGAAGGTCGAGCCGGCGCTCAAAACGTAGCCGTCTCCCAGCCGTGCGGCGCGCCGAATCGGTTTGTCGGCGAGGGCACCCACGTAGATTGGCGGGGGACTTTGGATGGGCCGCGGGAACAACGAGTAACCGTCGAGCTCGTATGACGTGCCCGCGAGGGTCACCTCGTCTTCCGTCCAGACCGCGCGGATCAGCGAAAGGCCCTCCTCCATTCGGGTGCCCCGCTCGCGAAGCGAGACTCCGAACGCCGCAAACTCATCTTTCGCATACCCGGCCGCCACGCCCAAGATGAGCCGACCGGAGCTCAAGACGTCGACCATGGCCCCTTGCTCCGCGACACGGAGTGGATGCCACTCTGGAAGAAGCAACATGTTGGTCCCGAGCCGGATCCGCTCCGTGTGTGGTGCGATCACGGCCAGAGCCATCAGCGGGTCGGGGTACATCATCGCCTGAGAGTGATGCTCGTGCGTCCAAACGGCGTCGAAGCCGAGGGCCTCGGCGAGCTTGCACTGCGCGATCATCCCGTCGTAGCGAGGCTCCGACTGAATCGGCGAAAACCCGAACTGCATCGGTCAACCGTAGCGCACGGCTCAGGGCTTCACCACGCGTCACGGGAGACGAAAGCCAGGAATCCGCGCCACGGCGGGCGCGGTGGTCGCGGGATTGCGCGGCCCGGTTCCCCAAGGGTGCACACGGCCCCGTCTTCCGTCATAAGGAGGGGCGTGAAGAGGCGGAGCCTGAGGTAGGTGGAGGATTTTCTCGAGAGGCTGGCCCGGTTCCAGACGCGTCGTCCCTATGCGATCTTGCTGATCGCAGCGCTGGTGTCGGTCGTTTCGATCTTCTTCGCGCGGAACCTGGGGCTCGACAGCCGTTTCATCGCCCTGCTCCCCGAAAGCCGCCCGAGCGTCCAGGACCTCGAGCGCGTTAGCGACCGAGTACGCGGCCTCTCAGCCCTCACGGTCGCGGTCCAGTCGCCCTCGAAAGACAAGGCGGCGATGCGGAAGTTCATCGAGGACCTCGCGCAGGAACTCGCGGCCATGCCACCCGAGCAAATCGGCATCGTCGACTGGAACGTGGGGGCCTACGACGACTTCGTTCGCGACAACAAACACCTCTACGCGCCTCTCGACCTGCTCGAACGTTTGCGAGACGCCCTCGAAGACCGACTGGACCGCGAGCGACTGAAGCACAACCCACTGTGGGTCGACCTCTACGACGAAGATGAACGAGAAAGCGTCGAAGACATCCTCGACGAACTCGAGGCGGAGAGCGACAAAGGCGAGGAGACCGCTGAGAAGTTCCCGGATGGCTTCTATCAGCATGCCGACGGCGACCTGATCGCGATGTTCATTCGCTCGGAAGTCGGAGGCGATGCGAATGCCCCGGGGCGCGTCATCGAACGTGTGCAGTCGAAGATCACGGAACTCGATCCTGCTTCGTATGCGCCCGACCTCAAGATTACGCTCTCGGGAGACGTCATCATCGCGAAGGAAGAACAGCAAGCGATTGCGCGGGAACTGGTGCTGGCGACAACGCTCACGGTGGGCACGGTGTTGGTGCTGATCGTGTTGTTCTTCGGAAGGCCGCGCGCGGTGGTACTGCTCGGCGCAGGTCTGGTCCCAGCGGTTCTGGCCAGCTTCGCGGTCGCTGATCTGACGGTGGACTCGCTCAATGCGTCGACAGCGTTCTTGGGAAGCATCATCATCGGAAACGGGGTGAACCCGAACATCATATGGCTTTCCCGTTACTTCGAAGAACGGCGTGGCGGGTCGGGGGTCGAGCGCGCGGTGCTCGACGCTCACCGCAACACATGGCTCGCCACTCTGATCGCGTCGGGAGCCGCGGCCCTGGCTTATGGCTCGCTCCTCATCACAGACTTCCGGGGTTTTCGGGACTTTGGTGTGATCGGTGGGGTAGGCATGGTGTTCTGC
Organism: Myxococcota bacterium; assembly: GCA_039028875.1. Classification (GTDB taxonomy): domain Bacteria; phylum Myxococcota_A; class Polyangia; order Polyangiales; family Houyiibacteriaceae; genus SG8-38. The sequence continues at coordinate 18,639 of JBCCHE010000023.1, forward strand.
TGGGTCTCAGCGATCACGATCTTGCCTGCAGCGGTTGCCGCGTATGAACGCTTCCGACCGTTCCCAGTCGGCAAGACCCAAAAGCGACAGTGGGGCCGATACGCGGATGTGTTCGCCGCCGCCGCCGAACACTTTCCGCGAGGCATTGTGGTTCTTTCACTCGCGCTCTCGGCATTGTCGGTGGCGTTGGTCACTTACGCGATCATCGAGGATCCCTTTGAGTACGATTTCCGCAACCTTCGGTCGGTGCGCGAAGAAGGAGACTCCGAAGCACGCCTGGTCCAGTGGCGGGTCAACAAGATCCTCAAGTCGCACGAGCAAGGTCGGGGCATCGCGGTACTCGTAGACAGTACCGAGGACGTTCCTGTCATCGAGGCCCAACTCGAAGCGATGCCCCCGACGGTTCACGGCGGCTATCACTCCCTGATCGAGTTCCTTCCGAAGGACGCCGACGACAAGGTCCCGCTTCTCGCCGACATCCGAGAGTTGAGCCTCGACATCCGGGAGCACGTCGACGACGAAGAGACGCTTCAGAAGATCGCGGACAACATCCCGCCGGAACAAGTCGTCGTTCCTACCCTTGACGACCTGCCGGATGAGGTCGCCCTCCGCTTCGCCGAAAAAGACGGCACGCGCGGACGCATCATGATGGTGCAGGAATCGGACCAGTTCTCGACGTGGGACGGTCGCTACCTCGTGAACTGGGCAAGCGCCCTAAGAACCCTGACGATGACCAACGGAGAACGCCCGCCTCTCGCGGGCCGAGCACCCGTGTTCGCCGATATGATCAGCGCGGTCTACGACGACATGCCCCGCGCCATCGTGGCGGCATTTCTGGCGACGGTTCTGCTGGTGTTGGTTTCCTTTCGGCGCCGGCGCGACAGCTTGCTCTCGATCATGGCGCTCCTGATGGGCATCGTCTGGATGGCAGGCACCATGGCCGCACTCGGGATGAAGCTGAACTTCCTCAACTTCGTTGCGTTTCCGATCACGTTTGGAAACGGCGTCGACTACTCGATCAACGTCATGCGGCGGTACCGGCTCGAGGAAGAAGCCGGCAACGACAAGCCGGTTACGTCCGCTGTGCGACGCTCGGGCGGTGCCGTGGTGCTTTGCTCGCTCACGACGATCGTTGGGTACACGTCTCTCTACGTCAGCGCCAACCAAGCCATGAATTCGTTCGGCCTCGCGATGGCGATCAGCGAGGTGACATGCCTATTCGCGGCGGTCCTCACGATGCCCGCGGTCATGATCTTGCTTGCGAGGAGGCAAGCGAAGTCGTGAGTGATCGCGTCGAAGGTCCGCCGTGGCGCATCCTGTTCAGCTACGAGAATCTTCTCCCGAGTGACGCCGCCGACGCGGAAGTCGTATTGAACACGGCTGGGGCGTTGGCGGGCCGTGGGCACGAAGCGATGGTCTCGGTACCCAAGCCGCCGGACGCCTCGGAGGACTTCGAGGCGGAAGTCCTTCGTTACTACGGCATCCGCGCACCGTTGCGGATCGACCCGGCGCGGAGCTTTACCAAGAACATCGCGGCACAGCACGCGTATCATGCCCTCCACTTCCCAGACCACCCGTGGTTTCGTACCGCGGCCTTCGTCTACCTGCGAAACCCGGTCGTCGTGATGCGCGCGCTTCGCGCAGGGCAGCGGGTACTGATGGACCACTATCGGCCCTGGGGCGACCAGTTTCCGCCGCTTCAACCGATCTTCCGCCGGTTCATGTCGCATCCGAGGTTCCTCGGGCTCATCGTCCACTCGGATTACTCGCGCCAGTCCTATCGGAGGCTCGGAGTCCCGGACGAGAAACTCCGGGTGGTCCACAACGGCTTTGACCCAGGCCGAATCGAACCGGTTCTGACAAAGGACCAAGCGCGGGCGAAGCTCGACCTCCCACGCGACCGCCGAATCGTCACCTACGCCGGACGCATCAACGAGAAGAAGGGCCTCGAAATGGTCCTGGAGCTGGCCCGTCGCATGCCGGACGTGCTCTTCATGCTCGTGGGTTCCACCGGGCGAGGCCCGATCGAGATCGCGGCGGAAGCGTTGGGCAACGTCAAGGTCGCGCCATGGCAAACAGCGTCGTCGATCGCGCCGTACCTGTATGCCTCGGACGTACTCACGATCCCCCCGTCGTCGACGCCGCTCGAGAAGGTCGGCAACACGGTGCTGCCACTGAAGCTGTTCCTGTACCTCGCCTCCGGCAGGGCGTTGTTCGCGGGGGCGACGCCCGACACGGCGGAGATCCTGGACGACGACGTAAACGCCTGCCTGGTGCCGCCAGGAAACACCGACGAGGCACAGCGTCAACTGCGCGCTCTGTTGGACGACGAGGAGCGACTCACACGACTGGGCGCAGCGGGCCGCAAGCAGGCGGAAGCGCTCACGTGGGACAGCCGTGCTGAGAAGATCGAGGCGTTCGTCCGAGAGTGCCTATCGCGCGATCCGGCATCGACGGCCGCGGGCCCTTGGTCCCCCGCTGCGTGTGCCCGCGACTCCGCGCGATGGTTCGCGCAGGGCGTGACCACCGGGAAGTGGATCTACCGATAGTCTCTGGGACGCCGCAGGGCGCCGAGGCCGGGCCCGAGCATCCAGTACCCTGATCTAGAACGTACGAATCGCCATGTAGACGGCGACGCCGAATAGCAAACCGACATAGATCCACTTGAGGACGACCTCAGAGGCGCGGGTCGCCACGCTCGCGCCGCGCGGTGCCAAGAACATGAGGATCGGTGTCATCACCGCAAACGCGACGCCATCGACGTAGCCGAACGAAAACGGTGCCCGCCCTGCGACGCCCCAACCGTGGATGATGGCGCCGATGGCGCCGCCGAAGGTAATGACGAGGCCCGTGGCCGAGGAAACGGCGATCGCCTTGCGGATTGGATAGTGAAAAGCGCGAAGGTAGGGAACCGTCAACGTCCCGCCGCCAAGACCAAGCCACACCGACAGGTTCGCGATGACGGTCCCGCCGATGGCCTTGGCCGTCACACGGGGGCCGTCGTCGGATCCTTTCTCAGAGGGACTCTGCAGCGCGACGTATACGGCGGTGATGAACAGATAGACGGTGAAGATGATCTTCAGGTCTCTCGTCCGAAGAAGCTCGATCGTCAGGACACCCGCCAACGTGCCGATCGCGATCCAGGGAAGCCAGCCCCGAAGGAAGGTCACGTCCAGGTTCCCGAGCGCGTGGTGTTTCTTGGTCGATGCGATCGAGGCGGGCACGCCAAGGGCAAGGCAGGTCCCCACGGCCGAATGCATGACGACGCTGTCAGCCACCCCGAAGCGAGGAAAGACCGTGAGGAGCAGCGGTACCAAGATGGCGCCTCCACTGATCCCGAAGAGCCCACTTGCGAAACCAACGACGATGGCGGCCGCGGCGAACACCGCGACCTGTGGAACGAGAGTTTCGGTCACGGTCCGAGCCTACCATCGAAGCCCCGACCGCGAATACCGGGGCGCCCCAGAGGGAGCTACAAATCGAAGTCGCCGTATTCGAGGATCTCGCTGACCCGGTAGAGAAAGCCGTTCGCGTGGACCCCGTCGACGACGCGATGGTCGTACGTGAGCGCCATGTGCATCACCGGATGGATCGCCATCACGTCTTCGCCCTCGTGCTCGATCACCACCACACGTTTCTTGATGGTACCTAGCCGCAGAATGCCCACGTTGGGCTGCGAAATGATGGCGCCACCGACGAGGTTCCCGCGTCGCCCTGGGTTCGAGACGGTGAACGTCTTTCCGGAGAGATCATCGGGTTTGAGTTTCCCAGACCGGGCACGCTCCGCGAGGTCAGCAACCGCGCGCGCAATGCCCCGAATGGTGAGGTCGTCGGCGTTTCGGACCACCGGAACGACGAGACCTTCGTCGGTATCGACCGCGACCCCGATGTTGACCTCCGCGAGCTTGACATAGGCGTCATCAAGGACTCGCGCGTTGAGGTCTGGCATCTCGCGCAGCGCGCGCGCGGTGGCTGCGATCGCAAAGGCGAGATACGTGAGGCCGATTCCTTCCTTCTTGTAGTGTCCTTTGTGTTGGTCTCGCAGAACGGCGGTTCGGTGGAGGTCGCACTCCGCAAACGTGACCACGTCGGGTGCCGTCTGCTTCGAGAACACCATGTGATCGGCGATGATTCGTCGGCGGCGAGTGAACGGGACGAGCTCGTCGCCGTCTTTGGGCACATACGGGGGAAGCTTGAAGGCACCCCCTGGGCCAGTGCCTCGCTTGGCCGGGGGTGCAACCCTTGGGGCCGGCGCCGCGGTGAGGGGCTCGGGTGGTGGGGGCGGCGGGGTCGCCATGCGCTCCGGCGCGGAGGGGGCGCCTGCGGCCGCCATGACGTCGTCCTGAAGAATGCGACCCGAGTCCCCAGAGCCTTGGACGGTGCCGAGGTCGACGTCCTTCTCTCGGGCAAGCTTGCGAACGGACGGGGAGGTTGGCGCGGCCGGTGCCTCTTGCGCCGTCGACGCGACCGGTTGGGGGGCCGACGGGCTTGCTGCCGCCGTTGCGCTCTCGTCGATCTCGCAGATCGGATCTCCGACGGCGATGACGTCGTCCTCCTCGGCGAGCAGCTTGGTGATCACGCCTGAAGTCGGGGACGGCAGCTCACTGTCTGCCTTATCGGTGAGGATCTCGACGATTGGCTGATCCTTTTCAACCGGATCACCGACGGAAACGAGCCACTTGCCGATGGTTCCTTCGACGACGCTTTCCCCGAGCTGGGGCATCGTGACTTTCTGGGTCATGCGGTGCCGAAGATACTCCAAAAAACGGGACTGGGTAGGGGCTTGCCGTACCGCGCGTCTCGTAGGAGCCTTCCCACCATGGCGGAGGGCGGCGAGGACCCTATTCGGCGGGGAGATCGTAGATTCCTGGTGAGGCTCGTGGGCGGGGGTTTGGCCGTCGTCGTCCTGGCGATCCTCCTGCTTAATGTCCTCGACAGCTCGAACCTCGGGGGCTGCGCGGCACGCGGATTCGATCAAGTCACTGAAACGCCGCCTTCCCACTAGCGAAAGAGCCTCGGGTCGGAGTACAGTCCGGCGATGCTGGAAGAGCTAAGTCGCGAGGACCGGCTTCAACTCATGCGATTCATCTGCTCGTTCGCATGGGCAGACCTCGAGATTCGTCCACAGGAGCGCGACTTCGTCGTCAAGATGGTTGCGCGGCTTGAGCTTACCGAAGACGAGACGGCGCAGGTGGCCCAGTGGCTCGAAGTTCCGCCGCGCGCAGATGATCTCGATCCCGAGGACATTCCCCGTGAGCATCGCCAGCTGTTTCTAGACGCCGCCAAAGCGATGATCATGTCGGACGGAAGCATCGAAGATGTCGAGGCCGAGAACCTGATCATCCTTGACGCGCTTCTTCGATAACCCGGCTCTACGCCACCACGACTTGGAGATGTGACCATGGATCCAGACAAGTTGATCGCACCCGTGCTCGAGTACGGACCGAAGGTGATCGGCGTGATCGTCGCGCTGATCATTGCGCTCGTCATCGCCGGTTGGGCGGAGCGTCTCGTTCGCGGCGCCCTCGAGAAGCGACAGTTCGACGCAACGCTGACACGGTTCTTCGCCAAGCTAACCAGGTACCTGATCCTTATCGGCGCAGTGCTCGGCTGCCTCGGTGTGTTCGGTATCCAGACCGCCAGCTTCGCGGCGGTGCTCGCGGCGGCAGGCTTCGCGATCGGGCTTGCGTTTCAAGGCACGCTCGGAAACTTCGCGGCAGGCGTAATGCTTCTCGTATTCCGGCCTTTTAAGGTGGGTGACTTCGTCGAAGTCAACGGCGAGAGCGGAACCTGCGAGCACATCGACCTGTTCACATGCGAGTTTCGGGCGCTCGACAATCGTCGTTTGATCATCCCGAACGGCTCCGTCTTTGGCAGCACGATCACCAACTACACAGGCTACGAGACGCGGCGCGTAGACATCGCCGTCGGTGCGGAGTACTCGGCCGACATCGACGCGACGCGAGCCGCTCTCGAGAAGGCCATCGCAAAGATCGAGGGTCGAATCGACGATCCCCCAGCGCAGATCTTCTTGAAGGGCCTGGGCGACTCGTCGGTGGACTGGCAGGTGCGCGTATGGTGCAAGACGCCCGACTACTGGGACGTCTGGCAGGCGGCGACGCGCGCCACCAAGATGGCGCTCGATGAAGCCGGGATCGGCATCCCGTTCCCTCAGCAAGACGTTCACCTAGACGAGTCAGTCGTCAAGGCACTGTCGAACTGACCAAGACATCCCGCTACTTCGCAGGGACGCGTCGTTCATCGCTGCGATTGTGGCGCGGTCGTGTCAGACTGTCTCTGTGAGGGCTGCCGCGATCGCTTGCATCTGTGTGTCGTTCGCCACCGGTGTGGCCGCACAGGTCGATACGGGTGCGGAGGACCTCTCGGGCCCGGACGAAGAGGCTATTGGCGAGGTCCCTACGGGCACCCAAGAGATCCCTCGGAACAAGACAACCGCCGAACGTCTTTCGTCGCCCGTTCCAACCACCGAGGGGGTCCCGTGGAGCTTTCCGCTCTTCTGGAACCAAACCGTAACCGTGCGGAGCTTCAACCAGGACTCTCAGCTCACCTACAGCCCAAACTACACGTGGTGGTTCACGGCCGCCCCGCGATGGCTCTTCAGCCCGCAGCACTCGATCGGTGCCACCCAGACGGTCAGCATCGAGTGGACCGACTCGGCCGACGTGGAGTTCAACCGGTTGGGCTTCGCGAGTCGCGAGGCGCTTTGGGAAGATCTACGGATCGACTACCTGTACTCGGTGCCTGTCCGCCCCGCAGGCTTCATGTTCTTCGTCGCGGCCGATCTTCGTTTTCCCACCTCGAAGTTCAGCCGCTCCCGCGACCGATACATCTCGCCCGGGATCCGTTTCACCGCCGTGCGCCCTTTCAGTGTGCTGCAAGGGATGCAGCTCGGCATCACGACGGCTTTTTGGGGATGGTTCGCTGGGTCCAACGTGGTGCTCGCGCCCGACGCGATTCAGCCGTGCCGCATCGCCCCTGGCCCCGGTGGGATCGCGACGACCGACACATGCGGCGGCGCCACCGCATCGATCCAACATACAACTCGGCTCACGGGGTTTTGGACTTTCGTCCCAGTCGATCGTCTCGCGCTGGCGCTTTCGTACACCGCGCTCTGGGCGCGCGCGAACGATCTAGCCCTCGGCTGCATCCAAACCGCGACAGGAGAGTTTTGCGTCGACGAGCAAACGGACAATCCTCGATGGCGAACGTTCTCGAACTTCCGAGTTAGCATCGGTTACGACATCAAGCGCTGGTTTACCCTCGCGCTCAGCTACGACGTGTGGGCGCAATACCCGGATTCCGACGGAACCCTTGAGAACCCATTCTTCAACGAGAATAGCCGGGTCATCATCACGCTCACCTTCCGGGCGGACGGTCTTTACGCCAGCGTCAGAGATAGGCGGATCGAAGGAAGAGCGTCACGCACAGGGGTCGAGGAGTTCTGAGACGGCCGGCCGCGCGGCGGCGAGGCTCGCGCCAAGGCTGACGACGCTCATGGGGTCGAGATCGAACCTCGGGCGTTTGCCAAAGTACGACTCGACATAGGCACGCAAGCCCGGAAGACGGGTGCTCCCGCCCGCCAGGAAGACCGCATCGATGTCGCGCGCTTTGATGCCCGCATCCGCGAGGACCTCATCGCAAATCACGAACGTTCGTCGCACGAGATCGAGGGTCAGCTGTTGCACCTCGTCGCGGGTAATCTGAATCACCCCGCAGCTCGCGGGTGCCGCCGGGTCGACGCTCGGGATCGCGATCGCGGCCTCTTCGGTCTCGGACAGCTCGCACTTCGCGAGCTCGCTGGCGAGCACGAGCCGATCGAAAGTCACGGCATCATTCGTGAGGTCCCACGAATCGCGGCTGAGGGTCCGGTCCGCGACGTGGATCGCGATGGTGCGGTCGACGTCGTCGCCCCCGAGATAGGGATCCCCACCATGTCCGACGACCCGAAACGGATACCGACTGCAATCGACGACGGCAGCGTCGAAGGTGCCTCCCCCGAGGTCATAGACGAAGGCGTACTTCAGGCTACTGCGGCTCAGGTAGGCAAGTGCGGTGGCGATCGGCTCCTCGACGGCCCGGACGGTCGCGAAGCGGGCACGACCAACCGCTTCCGAGCTCGCGTCGCGACGATCCTTCTCAAACCCGACCGGCACGGTCACGACGGCATGGACGTCGTCGGTCTGAGTGCGGGTCCTTTCGCAAAGCTCAGAGACGACTTTGCCCCCAACGTCGATTGGGCTGACGAGCCCCGCGCGCGTCCGAAAGACCACGCCGCCGTCCGACGTTTCGAGGAGATCGTAGGGATAGTGTTCGCGGTACTGCGCGGTACTTGATGAATGCCAACGAGCGCCGATGATGCGCTTGGCCGACAGAAGGGTGTTCTTCGGATCCATCGCGCGTCGGCGTCGCGCCGGTGCCCCTACGACCGACTTTCCGTTTGGCAAGAAGGCCACGGCCGAGGGCATGACGACACCTCCCCCTTCGATCTGGAGGGCCTCGAAATTGCGAGCGATCACGGTGTTGGTGGTCCCGAGATCGATCCCAACGGTCTGCTGCCTGCGGGTTGGCATGAAGTGAGATCGCGATGAGGGGGCGACGTTTTCGACGACCGTGAGCGCTGGCCTCACGGAAACAAGCAAGCTACGTGATTCGGACGTCGGCTGCCACACCGTGGCCGGCCGGCTGGACCAAAGGGGGGTCGTACCCTACAGTGAAACACGTTCTAGTTGGAGATGCCAACGAATGTCTGCGGAGTTCCACAAGCTTTCAATCGCTGGAATTATTCAAGAAACACACGATACGAGGTCTTTCGTTCTCGATGTTCCGGCTTCGCTCCGGGGTGAGTTCGATTACTCGTCGGGTCAGTTTCTGACCTTCGAGGTGCCCTGGAACGGCATGGCACTTCGCCGGTGCTACTCGTTGTCGAGCGCGCCGACCATCGACCCATGGCCCAAAGTCACGGTCAAGCGGGTCGAAGCGGGTCGCGTATCCAATTGGTTCAACGACAAACTCTCGGTCGGCGACGCCATCGGCGTGCAGCGGCCTGAAGGCCGCTTCGTGCTGCGGAGCGATCAGGGCGACCGTGGCGTGTTTCTGTTCGGCGGCGGCAGCGGCATTACCCCGGTGATTTCCATCCTGAAGACCGCCCTTCGCAACACGGAGCGCAAGGTCAAGCTGGTGTACGCCAATCGCGAGGCACGCTCGGTGATCTTCGACGATGAGCTCGCCCTTTGGCGGGCCGAGTTTCCCGACCGACTCGAGATCGTCCACCACCTGGACTCGACGCGAGGCTTCATGACGGTGGACGACGTCAAGTCGCACCTCCGCGGTTGGGAGCAGGCCGAGTACTTCGTGTGCGGCCCCACGGGATACATGGACACGGTCGAAGCTGCCTTCAAAACTGGCGGCATCGACTTGGAGCAAACCAAGTTCGAACGGTTCATCTCCCCGGTCGATCCGGACCGCCGCGACGAAACGGCGGAGGCCGTACCAGCACAGCTCAACGGGGAGGTTCCAGCCTCGTTCCGTATGACCCTCGAAGGACAGAGTCACGAGGTGCCGTATGAACAGGGGTCCACACTCCTCGAGGCCGCCGTGAAAGCCGGCCACCGCCCGCCATCATCGTGCGAAGACGGATATTGCGGCTGCTGCATGGCGCTTCTCAAGAGCGGGGACGTCACGATGGCCACCCACGACGCGCTCGAACCGAGCGACATCGAACGCGGCTGGGTTCTGGCGTGTCAGGCATGCCCGTCGAGCAAAGAGCAGCTCGAGATCGACTTCGACGCGCAGTACTGAGGGGCCTCAGGGGCGCGCGCGGTCGGGCCAGTCCCAGAACGACGACTTGCCCCGGGTCCACTCCGGGCCGTGCCCCCAGTTGTTGCGGGTACGTTTGTCGCGATGGGCGGGATCGTGTTGCTTCATCGCGGCCTCGTACTCCTGAAACTGCTGAACGCCGAGCTTCTCGGCCCAGTAGTCTTCCTCCATCGACCACTTCATGTTTCCGGCATACTGGAGCACCGTGATGCCGGGAAAGTCGAGCGTGCCGGCACCACTCGGATGATCGCGACGGTTGATCATCCGGAATACGACACGCCCACTCGGGTCGACCTCATGCCAGTCGTAGATCCCGTAGATCTCCCCGTACTGCGCCATGAGCGGGACAATCCACTGTCGTACGGTCTCGCGCCCGCGCATCGTCCCGAGAACGCGTTCGTAGTACACGACGTCTTCAGTGAACAGGTCCACCCATGCGTTCCAGTCTTCGCGGATCATCCCGGTATGCCAGAAGTTGCGGAATGCGTGGTCGACTTCGTCGAGGTCGAAGGGCATCACTCGGCGGCTTGTTCGGAGTCCGGCCACGAGTAGAACTGCGTACACCAACGCCGAAAGATGCCGATCGGACCGTCGCCGTCGCACAGAAGCGGCTTCTCGTACTGAATCTTGTTCTCCCAAATGGGAATGTCCTGTTCGAGTTGGCGCTTCAGCTCGGCGATGAAGGCGGCTCCAACGCCACGCGTCGTGTCAGCCCCACCGACCTTCTTGATGCTGAAGTTGAATCGCAGGTGGACGTTGTCTTCGTCGATGGGAGTGGTCGTCGCGACGTTGAGGGTCTCGACCAGCCCTTTGAACCGAACCACAGAGAGGCCGAACCCGTAGTTGAGGCTCTCGATCGTCCCTTCGACGTCGCCCCTTGGTGTCGACATCCCCGCTCCAGAATAGACCCGCAGCTTGTGACCATCGACGGTGGCCTCGGACTGGGGCATGTTGGTGCATCCGTGCAAGTAGTGGAAGTGCGCCGAGTCGACAGCGTTCTCCGCCATCTCCTGATTGCGGGTACGGATCTTCCACTCTCGCAGCTCGAAGTCGGTCCATGCATCGGTCTCGAGCTCGGGGATCCTGTCCGGGATATCGAACTGGGGCGGCTCTCCCTCGGCGTGGTGCCAACACATCACCAATCCCGCGAGCTCCCGAATGTGCCACGGCGAGAGGCTTGCCTTGCGCGGCACGTGCTTCGCGTATGGCACGGCGGTGCAACGCCCGTTGGTTCCGAACTGCCACGCATGGAACGGACACTCGATACTCTCGCCTTTGACCTTGCCGCCGTGCCCCAGGTGGGCGCCGAGATGCGGACAAAACGCATCGAGGACAGAAAGCTCGCCCGCTTCGGAGCGCCAGATCACGAGGTCCTTGCCGAAGTAGCGAAGGGGCTTGGCCTCGCCTGGCTTCACCTCATCGGAGCTGGCGATCTGGAACCAGCCGTTCGGGATCGGCGGGGTGAAATAGCGTTCACGATCTTCCATGATACGTCCAAAATAGAACGTGTTTCACTTTTTTCAAGTGGAAATCCGCGGGCTAGGCCATCGAACGAACCAAGACGAGTGCCCCTGGGTATTGGTCGGTTACGTAATGATATCGGGCTTTTTCGGGCACGCTTGGGAACGAATAGGCCGCCGCCGAGGTTGGGAGTCGGCGGCTGTCGGCGACGATCGTGTGGGCCATCGCCGCGCGCTGTTCAGGCGCGAGGCCGACGTCCAGCACCGGAGTCACGAAGACGACCCCGACCGGGTGTTCGGCCGGGTCGGACGCCTCCTTGGCGCGGTTGGCAGCCCGGTCGAGTGCTTCGAGCGCATCGCCCTCGAAGCCGTCCACGGCACTCGGTGAGGTTTGATCCGCCGCGACGACGTACGAACAGCCCTGAAGCTCGAACCGGAGCGTCCCATCCTCCTCGAACGCGAGTCGGTCCTCGGAAGGCGAAGCAAGGGCGAATGATCGGGCCCGAGCCGCAGCGGCAACCAAGGTCGCGCGTGTCGACGCAAGGTCTTCCCAACAAGTGGCCGAAGAGGCAGACGGCCGGTTGAAGGAGGTCAGCCCGACGACCCACTCGTCGAGCAGCCGGGTCCATCCAACGAGGGCGGGCGAACAGCGCAGGCCATGCATCGCAGATCGCGGCATAGCGCATCTCGGCGCCCTCAGCACCTCGGGCGCGCGCTCGGCTGCACGGGGCCAAGCGCGGTGCTAGCGTGCCCGAACTCGGAGGCAAGCATGGCAACGATCGGCGTAGGGGCGAGCGCCCCGGACTTCACCAAGACGACACAGCACGGAGAATCGATCTCGCTCTCCGGGTTTCGGGGCGACAAGAACGTGGTGCTCTACTTCTATCCGAAAGACGAAACGCCAGGGTGCACAGCCGAGGCCTGCTCCTTCCGAGATCACTTCGAGGACTTCGTCGAGGCGGGGGCGGTGGTCATCGGCGTCAGTCAAGACAGCGACAAGAGCCACAAGAGCTTTGCGGACCACCACCGGTTGCCATTCCTGCTGGTGAGCGACCGCGATAAGGCCTTGCAGAAAGCCTATGGCGTGCCGAAGACGATGGGCCTTCTCCCCGGCCGCGTGACATTCGTCATCGACCGTGAAGGCACCGTCCAGCACGTGTTCAACTCGCAGCTCAACGCGAAGAAGCACGTTCGCGAGGCGCTCGACGTCGTCAAACGACTCGGCGCCTAGCGCGGAGGGCGAGCGCGACGAGCGCCAGCAGGGGCCAAGTCATCGCGCCGGTGGGGTCGACTGAGGCTGCCGTGCAACCGGTCTCAGCGGGCGCCGCAACTCCGGTTGTCGGATTGTCGACTCCCGGTGAATCCATTCCGCACGGCTCCCCCTCACAAGCAGTCTCCTCGCACAAGTTGTCGCCGCCGAGGCCCTGCGCACAAAGCTCCGCCACGATCGGTGCGAAGTAGTGAATCGCCTCACCGGCCTCGCTCTCCGCGAAGGTGTTGACCTCGAAGCAGCTGCCTTCGAGCGCGCGGACATAGTCGGGCGCGAGGCCGGCGACCAGGTGGCCCGCCAACCGGTCCAAGGAGTCGAACACTGGGCTTCCTGAGTGGCCGGCGAACGCGTCCGAGCTGACGACAAAGAAATCGAGCATGTCGCTGCGGGGATCGGCCACCTCGCCCCCCGAGTCGATCTTGCCAGGGATGCCGCTGCCGAACCCGATCATGGTGACGAGTTCGCCGGTCGCGAGTGCTTCCGTCGCTGGGCGGACTTCTGCCGGGCGGTGCCCTCCTGACACGGTTCGGTCGAGCCGAACGATGGCGAAGTCTGGCGTCGGCGGCGAACTCGTAGAGGTTTCCTCGCGAAGAATCACCTCAGCGCACGAGTAGACGTCGTCGTCTTCGATCGCCGCAAGCTGACTCGGTCCATCTAGGTGATAGTTGAACACGAACGAGGTGTCGTCGCAGTCGCGCTGGGTCCGCATGCAGTGGCCGGCAGTCAGCACGAGGTCGTTGTCGATAAGGACGCCGGAACATCGCGCGGCTGTCGGCTGGTCGCTGAAGAGCTGTCCGTCACAAAGGTCCTTCGAGTTCTTCAACGTGACTGCGAACAACACATAGAGGCCGTCGGCGTTGCGCTCGATCTGGTTGGTAGGAATGAGCGCCACGACCGACGCTCTGGCGATCTCACGAAGCGAAGCGCTTGGATGATTGTAAACCTCGATCCGGTCGTCGCTCCCGTAAACGACGGATGCTTCGAGCTGCCCGACGAACGCTTGTTCATCTGCGCCGCACGCGCTCCCGATCAGACCGACCAGGGCGATAAGCCATCTTAAGCGAGCACCCATACCCTTATTGTCTAGGGCGAAACTAGGCCGAAAGCTACTCGGAAACGCGGACCTGGATACTTGTCACCAAATCCCCCGTCGCAGTCGCGATGTCGGACACCACGACGACTGGTTCGCCGGGCACGACCAGTCCTCGTTCCTTGAGCTTTGCGAGCGCGTTCACAATTGTCTTTTCGGGGTCCTTCGACAGGTTCATCCGGAAGGGCACCACCGACCGGTTGAGCCAAAGCTTTCGGCGCGTGGTGCTCATGTTGGTAAACGCATAGATCACGGCGCGTTTGGGGCGATAACTTGCTACGAGTTCGCCGAATTGGCCGCGGCGCGTCATGACGACGATCGCCTTGGCGTCGAGGGAGTCGGCAAGGCGGCAAGCGCCCTGCGCGATGTGCGCACGCTGGGACGTAGGCGGTGGCCGTTCGCGAAAGAACTCGAGCCCGGGCACCTGTTCGGTCCGTCGGGCGATCGTGTCTAGGACCTCGACGCATCGGATCGGATGCGCGCCCGCAGCGGTCTCACCGCTCAGCATGATTGCGTCGGCCTGTTCGTACACGGCGTTCGCGACGTCGGTCACTTCCGCGCGCGTTGGCAAAGGATGCTCGATCATCGATTCGAGGAGATGGGTGGCTACGATGATCGGCTTTCCCGCGATCGCGCAACGCCGGATCATGTCTCGTTGCAACACCGGGAGTTCTTCGAACGCGACCTCGACGCCAAGATCCCCACGGGCAACCATGATTCCGTCCGCGGCGTCTAGGATTCCAGCAAAGTTGTTGACGCCTTCCTGGTTCTCGATCTTGGCGATGAGCCGCTGATGACCACCAACGCTCCGTACGATCTCGCGAACCTCCTGCACGTCTTGCTCTCCCCGAACGAACGAAAGGGCGACGAAGTCGAGGTCTTGCTCGATCGCGAACGCGATGTCCTCGCGATCTTTGTTGGTGATCGAAGGCAGGTTCACACGAACCCCAGGCAAGTTGACGTGCTTGCGCGAGCCGAGGGTCCCGCCGTCGAGGACGCGACACTTGAGCCGATGCTCGGACACTTCGAGCACTTCGAGGTTGATGAGCCCGTTATCGACCGTTACCCGTTCTCCGACTTGCAGATCGTTGACGAGGTCTTGGTAGTTCACGTGCACACTGCGCTCTTCGGCGTCGTCGGCCAGCACCGTGAAGTAGAAGACCTCCCCCGCGCTGAGGTTGAGGCTCTCCGCCAGCTCCCCGGTGCGGATTTCGGGGCCCTGCAAGTCCATCAGTATCGAGATCGGGTGTGGGAGCTTCTTGTTGAGGCTCTTCAGAATGCGGACCACCTCGAGATGCGAGGCCTGATCGCCATGCGACATGTTGAGCCGGGCGACGTTCATGCCGGCGCGTGCGAGCGCAGACAGTGTGTCCCACGAACGGGTCGCTGGCCCGATAGTGCACACGATCTTGGTCAGCCGCGAGTCGGGGCCTGTGGGATTGGACTCCATGGGGTGGACGAAGCCTAACCCGGCGAACATCGCGGCGCTCCCGTAAACGAGCGGTTGAATCGACTAGTGGCGACGCGGACTCAGCGTACGCCGGATGACGAGGACACCGAGCAACATCAGCCACAACGACGGAGACCCCTGACCGGGTTCGGACGCCGCGCAGGCGTTGACGCGCTGGAGGTCCGATCGGCTTGGCGGGACGTAGTCGCTGTCGGACGGCCGAAACGCGATGGCGGCCGATTCGGCCGGAACTCTCGGATCGAACCGCACGCCGGCCGTCCTCTCGATCCATGGAAGGTAAGCAGAAAGCAACGTGTAGACCCCGCCGTCCCCGCAGTCTCGCGACACGTCGGAGCGTCCGCGCGAAACCAAGCCGACGAGGAAGCTGCCCTGCTCCGTGGGCAGGTAGAACGGCCCACCCGAGTCGCCGTAGCAGGAATCGCCAAGTTGGTCGGGTCGTCGCGTCAGCAGCTCGCGCGCACCGAGGATGTCGATGATGGCGTCCGAAATGTAGAGCTCGCCGGATAGGTCCTCCTCGACGTCATAGGTCCCGTAGCCAGCAACGAACCCGACATCTCCATGACGGACGAGCGTCTCCGAATGTACGGTGTCCAACATAGGCGCATTGGCGACGCCCTCGAAAGGTTCTTCGAGAAACAGCAACGCAAGGTCGTTCGGGGATCCAATTCCGCCCTTCCCCGCACCTTGCCGGCTGCGCCCCATGATGTAGTCGTGGTCGTAGTCCTCGTGAATGCGGACCTCGACGACGGCGCGGGCCATCGTCGGGTCCATCGAGGTGGCCGACAAGTGACCGGCGATCACTTCGATCGAGCCTGGCGCGGCGCCACTGATGACGCCCTCCTGGTACTCGACGACTGCGCAGTGCGCAGCGGTCGCAACGAGCGCTGGGGAGATCAAGACCCCCGAGCAGAATCCGCGAACTCCGCCGCTGCGGCGAAGCTCGACCGTAGCGAAGATCTGATCGGAAGTAGCAGCCCACCCGCCGACGATGGCGCCTTGGCTCGACTCGACGTCGAGACCACCGGGATCCCCACAAGCACTCACCGCCAACAAGATCAGGCCGATGAGGGGGTTGTATGCCTTTGGGAGAGACATGGGGCGAGGTAGGTGGAAGTATCATGGGCACTCCCGCCTTTACTAGGGGCGCCCTCGTGCGACAGATAACAATCTCGTGTTTCGGTGAGGTGGCTGACTCAAGGCTGCTGAAAACTTGGTCACGTGGGCCAGCGGAAGGACATTGGCCCCATGAGCCGTCGAGCACGTCGCAAGGAAGAAACGCTTCGCCGCATCGAAGAAGCAGGCTGGCGCTTGTTCAACACACAAGGGTACGAGGCGACCTCCACCCGGGAGATCGCGGAAGCCGCCGATATCGCCGCGGGCACTCTCTTCAACTACTTTCCGGAGAAGCGAAGCCTGTTGATCCACCTGATGCAGCGACAGATCGATCGTGCCGCCGCGCGCGCCTTCGAGACGATGACGGCGACTGATCTCGAGGATCAGCTCAAGCAGGTGTTCGCGGCGCTGACCGAGTGCTACGCGAAAGAGCGACGCCTGAGCCGAGTGTTCATCAAAGAGCTCCTTTTCACAGACGGGTCTCAGCGAACGACCGCCGCCGCCTGGACCTTCGACCTCGTCAGTCGCATCGCACGCCTCATCGCCGAGGCACAAGCGAAGGGTCAGCTTGCTTCGGGCATCGAACCCATGGAAGCGGCGCAACAGGTATTTAGCGCGCACTATTTCGGCATGGTGACGTGGCTCGGCGGAACACTTCCGTCTCGGAGCGGGCAGGAGGCGCAGTTCGAGGCGTCGCTACGCCTGTTGTTCCGCGGTATCCGTCGGTCCGCGGCTTAGCCGTTGGTGAACGTCGCGGACGGCTGCCGCGATTTCGTCCGGGACCTCTTCTTGGAGGAAGTGACCGGCCTGTGTTTCGGTGACCGGCGGATCGCCGAGCAACGCTTTGGTCCGCTTCAGCGCCCGAGCGAGGACCGGATCACGACGGCCCCAGACCATCGCCTTCGGTCCGTCGAAGCTACGCACGAAGGCGGCGCACTCGTCGAGGGCAGGGATCGACGGATGCCCCGGCCGGTCCACGGCCATCCGCGCAGTCGCAAGGGGCGCGACCCGATCACGAAAGTGTCGGAAAGGATAGCGGTAGGCCCGCGCGACGTTCCCCCGGATGCTGGACTTGTCGCCTTGCGCAAGGTGGAGGGCTGCCTGCGGGAGCGGAAGGCCTCGAAACGCCAGATCGCTAAGAACCGGTACGTGCGAAAACCGATGAAAGGGGGTTGGCTTGAAGTTGGCCGGCGGTGCATCGAGAACCGTGTTGAGCACGACCATCCCACCGAGACGCTCCGGGCGTGTCGTAAACGGATGCGTCCCGATCGCGCCACCCCAGTCCTGAACGACAATGATAACGTCCTCGAGGTCGAGTTGATCGATGAGCGAGCCAAGCCATCGGCTGTGGTTTCGAATGCTGTGGGCCGCAAAGTCCCGCGGCTTGTCGCTGAACCCGAAGCCGATCAGGTCCGGCATGATCACACGCAACCCTTGCCCTTGAAGGCTCATCGCAACCTTGCGGTAGAGATAGCCCCAGGTCGGATTCCCATGCACCATTAGGACGGGGCGGCCGCGACCCGTCTCCATGACGTGCATCGCGAGGCCTTCCTCCACGGCCGCGCGATACCGCGTGAAGGGAACCTCTGAGGCGATCCATGTCGGGAGGTCAGGCGCAGGGAGTCGTTCCACGGACCGGAGGCTACCTGCTCCGGTACCACTTTTCAAAGCGGGCCGATCACCCCTCGGGGCGGAGCTGGCGTTCCATCGCTTGGAGCTCCGCCGTGGAGGCCTGGAGGGCTTTGGCCTTGTCGGCGATGGCGGTCAGGCGCTGGATGTCGCGGTTCACGATTCCAGCCTCGAGATCTTCGAGGAGCGCCTTGCCCTCGGCGACCGCTTCGAGGCTCTGCGCATGATACGTCGCGCACGCTGGCGGAGGCTTGATCGCCAGCATCTCTTGCTCGAGCGCTGCCGCGTCTTCCCGGAGCTTCGCGATGCCCTCGGTCGAGCCGCTGAATGCCGATCTCACAATGCCCATCGCGAACGCGTTGGGGTCGGCCATCTCGTCACCCGCACGGATACTGTCCATCTGGTCGAAGTAGCCGGACACGGAGAGATCCTGCGAGCCGGGCTCGCGCTCGGTCCGACTTCCGTCGGTCACGGTGCCCGCGGCTCGAGCCCCCCCGGCGTTCGAGAGGAGGATCGTGCCGTCCGGTCGCCGCTCGATGCGTGCGTCGAGGGCGTCGCTCGGTTCGGCAGTCGAGGCGCTCCTGGGCTGGTCACCGGTATCGATCACGTCGGGCACCGGCACGACAGTTCGAGTGGTCTCGGTCGGAGGGCCATCCTCTGTAACCGCGGACTCCGCAAAGCGCATCGACTCGCGACCGAGCAGGAACGCGACCACCAAGAGGGCGACGGCGAGCCCATACGCGAGCGCGCGATTCGGCTTGGCGGCGGGGTCACCTTCGGGCATCAGTCCTAGGGTAGCTCAATCGACCGTCCGCGCTCTCCACTTCCGGAAACCAACAACACCGAGCGCGGCAAGGACGATTGCCGAAACGACCAGGAGGGGGCCGATCTGATCCCAGGGCCAGGTCGAAACCGGGTGCCGGTCGAGCCAAGCATTGATGCGAACACCGAGGAACGTCATCAGCCACGTGAAAGGAGCCACCCCAAGGATCGTGCCCGCTAAGAACGGGAGAGTGCGGACCCGGGAAACACCGAGTGCATACTGAACCGTCGGCGTGGTGTAGAAGACGAGCCGAAGCAAAAGGACCGTGATGAAGCCTCTCGTGTGCAGCCTGTCGTCGAAGCGCCTGACCCGCGTAGGAAGGCGCTTCTGAACCCAGTCGCGGGCGACGAACCGGGCGAACGAGAACGAAGAGACCCCTGTCCCCACCGTGCCAATCCAGTTCAGCGCGAACGCCTCAACAGGGCTCCAAATGAGGGGCGCGCTCAAGAGGAAGACCAGGCCGTTGATGCCCAGTGGCTGGAGGCAAGCGTATGCCAAGACGAAAAGCGCCGCGCCACCGAGCCCCGCCTCTCGAATGAAGGACCGCGCCTCCTCCGGATCGAGATCTTGGTAGAGACCGCTCGTGTAGAACCAGGCAATCGAGCTCACGAGGATGGCGACGAGCGCTATCTTGAGCCAGCCGGCACGGTTCATCACGCTGGATGCTAGCTCACCCGCTACACCGCGGACAGGAGAGTAGGCGGAGAACTGCGGTACGGGCGACGCAGTTCGATATCATCGGTCACCGATGAGTGATGCGCGCAGACTTCGGAGCTTCGGGCCAATCGTCGCGTGCGTCACGTTGATCGTCGTGGCGTACGCGCGCGCGCCGCTCGGCGCTTTCGTCTGGGACGATTTGCACCTGATCGTCCGCAACGCGAACTTTCAGAGCTGGTCGACGTGGGCGTCGGCACTCACCGGTTCGTTCTGGTCGGGCACATCGATCGAAGTCAACGATTTCTACGGATCCGTCTTCAGGCCCATACTGAGCGGCGCCTACCTCGTTCAGGTACAGCTGTTCGGCGAGAACCCTGTCGGGTACCACCTGGTCAGCTTGGCCCTGCACGTCGCCTGCACTGTCCTTGCCATCCGGTGGATCGAGAGGCGCGTTCCGTCGGCGACGTCTCTTGGGCTGTTCGTCGGCGGCTTGGTGTTCGCCATCCACCCAAGCCGTGTGGAGGCGGTGGCCTGGATCTCCGGTAGCGGCGACTTGTGGATGACTCTTTGGGTGTTGTTGGGCCTCGAAGCGTGGGACCGGCGACACGCGTGGCTTGCCGGGGGCTTGCTCGGTTTGGCTGTGCTCTCGAAAGAGGCCGCCGTCATCGTCCCGCTCTTGATCGCCACCGACCAGATTCTCTTGGGCCGCGAGAGGTCGTGGCGTCGGTGGGCCGCGCTCGGAGCCACGCTGGGGCTCATCGTTGGGGTTCGTGCTTGGTTGGTGCCGGTGGCCACCTCCGGACGGCTCGGTCTCGAGGAGATGCCGTGGCGGGTGCTCTCGACACTCGGCCATTTCGCCCAGCGAACCGTCGTTCCCTGGCCACAGACCGTCCAACCGGCGGCAAGAGCCTACGACTCGACCGCCAGTGAAGTGTTTGCCGGGTGGGCGATCGCCGTGGGGATCATCGTCGTAGTGATGCTGGCTTTGCTCGTGGTCGGGAGCAGGGCTCGAAGCGGTCGCACCAAGCCATGGCTCGCCGATGCGCTTTGGTACGTCGTTGCGCTCGCCCCAACGCTAAGCTTCATCGACATCGACGCCCTAGCGCGCGCGTCCGATCGCTTCGCATACCTCCCGATGCTGGGGCTGAGTGCTCTTCTTGCACGGACCGCCACCTGGGTCGCGACGAAAGGGCAGCTTCCGCGTCGCATCGTGAGCCTGGCTTCCGCAACCATCGCCATCTCGTTCGTGCTCTTGACGGCGCTTCATGTGACGCATTTTCGAAACGACTACACCTTGTGGACGCACGAGTACGAGACCGACCCCACCAACACCGACGCGCTGTGGGCGCTCTCGGGCATGGCGGAACACCAAGGGCTCGTCGAGACCGCTCATCGACTCTGCACCGAGGGCTTCGAGGCTGCCCAACAGAAGCGGTTCCACTGGACGTCGATTCGTTTCGCGCTTTGCCAACTCGAGACCGCGCTCGAGATCGCGATCCCGGATGACCCCGAGACCGTGGAGTATGTTCGCGATGTCTACGACGACCTCATGCGAAGATCGGTGCTCGCCGCAGACCGCGGCTCGCTCCGGTTCGACATCGACGTTCGGAGCGATGTCCATCGGAAACGCTTGATGGCCGACGCCACGCAGGTCGCGCTTCCTCGGGCACGCGCGCACCTTGCGTCGGGCAGCCTCGCCTCGGCGGTCGAGCAACTCGAACGTGTGACACGCTCGTATCCAAGAGCGGAAGAAGGTTGGGTGCTTCTGATCGCGGCGTACCGCGAATCGGGTGACGATGCGCGCGCGGACGCCACGGAGGCGTGGGCTACGCGCCTGTTCGGAAAGTGGCCACCACGGTAGGCGAGTTCGACCGAGTTCCCAAGATCCCTCAGTGGTCGCGTCTAGCCAGATACGCAGGCAAGGTGAACGCGCCAGGTTCGTGCGTCAGCAAGTGGAAGCAAACGCCGAGGAGACAAACGTTCTTGATGAAGTTGCTTCGCTGGTACAGGTCCCAGAGCCACATGTTGTCGGGCGCCACGAACGCTGGCGCCTGGAACATGCCCGGAACGTGAATCACCAAAGTCACGACGACCAGAAACACGCCGAGCAGAATCGCCCCTTCCTGGACGCGAACGCCGAGCGCGATGCTGGCGCCACCGACCAGTAAGATCACGCCGCTGGCGATCGACGCGATACGCGGCATTGGCACCCACGCCGGCATGAGCTGCTGGATCAGGCCATCGCTGAAAAGGTGCTCCGTGCCGAGAACCACGAAGATGCTGCTGAACAAGAGCCGAAAGAGAAGCTCCGAGACGTCGTGGTTCAGCAGCGGTTTCATCGGACCCGCCGAACCTATCTGAAGCCTCCCTTCGACGCGAGATGGCGGTCGCACGGTTGTTGGCGACCGAGGGAACAGTGTTCACCGAAACTGCACGCCTCTTGGTCGAGAGGCCGGCGACGCCGGGGAAAGAGCAGGTTTTCATGGGAAATTTCCGAATCTTCGTGGGGACGGATGGCGCTCGCACGCCACTCGCTTGCTTGGCGATCCAGGTGGCGTCGCTCTTCGCCGGATGCGGGGACGCCTCGATCCCCAACAAGGACGGGAGCGATGAGTGCCGCGCCGAGAGCTCGTTCGACGCCATCCAGGCGACGATCTTCGATGGCCAGGGATGTACCAGCGCGGCATGCCACGGCGGCGACGACCCTGCCGGCGGCCTCGATCTTCGCGAGGGACGCGCCATCGACAACCTCCTGCGAGTGCCCGCGCAATCGGCCGACATGGACCTTGTGTTCCCCGGCGACGAGGAAAGAAGCCTGCTTTACGTGAAGCTCGCCGCGAAGACGCTCGGCGAGCCGCTTCCCGCGGGCGTCGCAGGAACCCCGATGCCGTTCGGTGACTCAGACGCGGCCGTGACGGAGCAGGAGCTCGCTGCGCTTCGAGCGTGGATTCGCGCGGGCGCGAGCGCGACCAGCATCGCCGAGGGGACCGAGAGCCTGCTTGCCTGTCGGGAAGCCGTGGACGTCGATCCGAACAAGATCGAGCCACTCGGCGTACCGATACCGGCGGTCGGTGTTCAGTTCTACTCGGGTGGCTGGTTCCTGCCGGCCGAGAGCGAAGACGAGGTTTGCTACGCGACGTATTACGACTTCAGTGATGTCGTACCCCGAGATGCGAGGATCCCATGCCCGCCGAACTGGGGTGCCGACCGCGAGTGCTTCACCTACGGCCGCGACGAGTTGGCACAAGACGCGCAGTCTCACCACAGCATCATCAACATCTTCACAAGGGACTCCGACCCCATGGGCGACGAGTGGGGAGACTGGAGCTGCCTCGGCGGCCCGATCGCCGGGCAGCCATGCGACCCAACGACACCCTCACCATGCGGCGAAGGGCAGTGCACCACGACACCCGCGACCTCGATCGCCTGCATCGGCTACCCCCACGCGCCGTCCGACTTCTCGCCGGGCCTTGGCGCGACCGACGTCTCACCCTGCGCCGGCGAAGAGGGGTGCGAGGACGGTCCATGGTGGATCGCGCTAAGTGGCGCACAGGAATCGACGTTCATTCAAGAGATGAGCGAGGGAGTGTACGAGGTAATCCCGATCAACGGTTTCGTCTCTTGGAACAGTCATGGTTTCAATCTCACGCGTCAGGCCACGACGGTCGAGCAGTGGGTCAACATCGACTACGTCTACGCGGAGGAACGGTCGTACGAGCGGGAGGTGTTGTTCGACGCCAGCCGGTTGTTCGCGATGGGCGAGATTGCGCCTTTCGAGAAGACCGAGGTATGCATGACGTTCACCCTGCCCCGCTATGCGCGCGTCATGAGCATGAGCTCTCATATGCACGAGCGCGGAGAGCTGTTTCGAATCTGGGAGCCACCGAACGAGCCGTGCCTGGGTGGGTCGCTGATCGCGGCCGACCCTGACTGCCGGCCGCCCAGCGAGGATCCGTTTTACGTGAGTCGCCTGTACGACGACCCCGTCAACATGAGCTTTGATCCGGCGATGGAACCTCTCGATACCCCGAGCGAGAGCGACCGGACGTTCAAGGCGTGCGCGGTGTTCGACAACGGAGCCGACGACCCGATGCAGGTGAAGCGCAACTCGAAGTCATTCGACATCGCGAC
Organism: Myxococcota bacterium; assembly: GCA_039028875.1. Classification (GTDB taxonomy): domain Bacteria; phylum Myxococcota_A; class Polyangia; order Polyangiales; family Houyiibacteriaceae; genus SG8-38. The sequence goes on from JBCCHE010000023.1 coordinate 42,120, forward strand.
GTGCGACGAACCGTTCGCGCAGTGCGGCTGCGAACCGAAGGACCGTCATTGTCTCGGCGGAGCCAACCAAGGAATGGCCTGTGGAGGCGACGACACGGTCTGCGGTCAAGGGGGAGTGTGTGATGCGTGCCCGCTTCTTGGCGGATCGACCACCGACGACGAGATGTTCCTCCCGTTTGGTGTCTACTACCTCGAGACCCCAGAATGATCGGACCCGCCTGGGACACCTCGGCGGGCAGGCAGTACTTTTGATGCGTAGCCTGCAACCGAGGTGCTAGGCTAGGTTCCCGATGCGTAGACTGAGCACCGTGGCGCTAGTCGCCGTTGCCCTGGCGCTCACCGCGGTCTCCGCGGCGTCCCCTGCTGCCGCAGACCGACGGAACAAGGCCGAGCAGGATTACGTGCCTGCTTCTTCCGGGAAGCGGTACACCCCGATCAACGGCCCTGAGCTTCGAGTCATTACCGGCGCCATGGTCGGCGTTCCGATCTTTCTCGATAACGATCGCGATGTCGTCCGACCTGGCGGGGAGATGAGCGCCTGGGTGGGCCTCGACATCGGTTGGTTGGTGTTTTCCGGAGTCTTTGGTGCCAGCTGGACCCCCATCGACCTGGGCGCCGTCGACGGCGGTGAAGGGTTCGGCAGAAACCCATTGGCGCGTATCTTCATCTCGCCCGAGATACGCATTCAGGTGCCAACCAAGGCCGTGATTCCCTACATCAGTGGATCGTTCGATGCGAACTGGTGGCGTCACCGGGACCCCCAGGGCCTAGACTGCGGCATCTGGTACTGCGAAAGGCGAGCGCGCTTTTCATTCGCGCCGGGATTTACGGGCAAGGCTGGGCTTGCGATCAAGGTGGGAGAGCGCATCTACCTCGATGCCGGGATGAAGGCATCACTGAGCGGCGCGGGAAGCTTCTTCGATTCGAGCGAGTGGTGGCTCACGCCGTTCCTGGGCATCACGTACCGCGGCGACCCGGACTAGGACGTGTCGAGCCAAGGGACGAACCCCCGGTAGCTTGCACCCGGGGCCGATTCTTCGCTAGCTTCAGGCGACGTGGTGACAGCGCTCACATGGACGATCGTCGCGCTGGCCCTGGTGCTGCTGGTGCCCGCCCTCGTCTTGTTCATGGAGTGCTTGGCAAGCGTCTTTCCGCTGCCTCGTGTCGATCCGAGCCTCGCACCGGGACTGAGGACCACCATCCTCGTTCCGGCGCACGACGAGAGCGCGTCGATCGAGGCAACGGTCGCCGCCTTGCGGAAACAGACTCGCGCCGAAGACCAGATCATAGTGGTGGCCGACAACTGCACGGACGATACTGCCGAGCGGGCGGTCGCGGCGGGAGCCCGCGCGATCGAAAGGCGCAACCCAGAGCACCGAGGCAAGGGCTATGCGCTTCGCTTTGGAGTCGAGTCGATATCTCCGGATCCTCCCGATGTCGTGATCGTCGTCGACGCCGATTGCCGGCTCTCGCCAGGTTCGATCGAGACGCTCGCGGCGCAAGCGATGACCTTGAATCGCCCGGTCCAGGGCGAGTACACGTTCGACCCGCCCAAGCGAACACCGCTCACGATGGTCTCGACACTCGCGCTGCTCGTGCGAAACCGCGCGCGACCTCGAGGCCTCCGACGCCTCGGACTACCATGCCAGCTGACAGGCAGTGGGATGGCTTTTCCCTGGAAGATGATCCGCGACGCTCCCGAACTCCGGGCGCATCTCGTGGAAGACCTACTACTCGGGGCCGAGCTCGCGATCGCGGGAACGCCTCCCTTTCACAGCGTCGAGGCCGCGGTCACGAGCGAGCTCCCGGACAACAGCGGTGCCGCTCTGCAACAACGGAAACGATGGGAACACGGGCAGCTCGGCACGCTCATCGGGCATGGCCCGAAACTGCTAGGGCTTGGCCTCCGACGACTGAACGCCGCGTTGATCGCGCTCGGGGCGGATCTGATCGTCCCACCACTGGCCCTCCTGTGCGGGCTCGCACTCTTGCTCGCGGGAGTCGCGCTCGCGGTCGTCCTCGTCGGCGCGCCGTGGTCGCTTCTGCTGGCACCCGGGCTCGTCCTCGGCATCATCGCGTTGGCGGTGGGGCTCGCATGGATCTGCCATGGACGTCGCGAGGTTCCGTTTCGGTACCTCCTTGCAGCGCCGCTCTATCTCCTGTGGAAGTTGCCTCTCTACCTGTCGTTCTCTGTTGGCCGGCGCGAGCGGGAGTGGCGCCGAACAGACCGGTAGCCGTTACCTGATGGAAAGCGTGATCGCGGCCTCCGAGTCGGCGTAATCGCGGCCGAGAAACTCGTCGTAGCCAGCCTCTCCGAGGAGATAGCGCTTGAAGAAAGCCACCGAGAACAGGTTCTGGAGACGTGTGGCCTCGGTGATCGGGAAGACGTCCGGCGCGCAGGTCGTCTCGTAGGGCTCCTCGAGCTCCTCGGCGCCGAGAAGCGCCCACTCGTCCGGAGCAAAGCCAACTTCGATCAGAAGTTCGGCGATATCGCAGACGTTGGCGAAGTGGGTATGGGTCGCACCGATGATGTCTACCTTGAACACCGCGGTCGCGTTGACGAGCTGGTCGAAGGCAAGCGCGTTGTTGCCGATCGGCACATCGATGTCCTCGGTTCCCCCGATCAACATCACGGGCAACTCGATGCGCGCAAGCTGCTCCGGCGTAAACCCTGCGTTTGGACCGGTTCGCAAGTCACTCTGCATGTCGCCGTCGACCACAGCAGAGATCGGGACGATGGCGGCGACCCGAGGGTCAGGCTCCGCGCCAGCCCACCCGGCCGCTGCACCGATCGCCGTCATCGCGCCAAACGAGTTCCCGATGACGCCGACGCGCGCTGAATCGAGCCGGTCGAAGAAGGGGTCGTCGGGGTCATTGCTGCGGGCGAGCATGGTGTCGATCACGAACGTCACATCGGGAACACGGTTCTGTGCCGCCTGATCGAATGAATCCTCACTGGAGAACTGCGAGTTGCCGGTATGTTCGGGCGACGCGATCACGAAACCATGGCTCGCGAGTGCCTCCATCAGCCCGATTGATTGCTTACTGATGCCGCCGTACCCATGCGAGAAGACCAGGAGGGTCTGCCCAGCACGCGCCGAAACCGGCGCGTCATCGAGCGCGACCTCAGACTCGAGGGCCGCGATCGGGTCGAGCAACGGGTAAAGCGTCCTCGGGGACTCGGACAGAGCCTCCGCATCTTCCGGATCCACCGGATACCAGACATCGACCAAGAGGGGACGGTCTTGTCGTGCCGCATCGACCGGTGTGAAGGACCGGTACCCGACGCCAAAGGACCCAAGCGACGATGGTGAGTCAACGGCAGAGGAGCCCGAACTGCCACAGGCCATCACAAAAAGGACGGACATGCCAAGCGCAGGCAGTCGAAAAAACAAAGACATACGAGTTGGATGACGCATAGGTCTTGCCCGATCAACCGCCCCCGCGCATTCGATGCGTCCGTGATCCGCGTTTCAACTGTGTTTCCGGGGCGTAAGAAGCGGTCGTCTGCTTGCGGTTTGGCTGGTTCGCGACGACCCACGATCGCATGCTCTTCGGAGCATGGCTCCCGATACTGAGCAGACGTCGGGCCTGGCCGGGGATACCTTACTGCTCGAAGGCTACGCCCCGCTCCCTAGGACCTATGACGAGCTTTTCACGGCCGACGGCAAGCCGCGCGAGCAGATGGCACAGCTTGTGTCCGCCCTCGACCAACTCGGGCGACTCGAATTCATGACGCGGCAGAAACTCGCCGAAGGGGCGTTGTTCCGCGGAGGTGTGACGTTCTCGGTCTACTCGGACTCGCTGGGCCAAGAGAAAATCTTCCCGTTCGACCTGATCCCTCGCGTCATTCCCCACGAGCACTGGACATCGATCCAGCGCGGACTCACGCAACGCGTCGCGGCGCTCAACGCCTTCCTCGGTGACATCTACGGAGCGCAGCGCGTTCTGAAGGACGGCAAGATCCCGAAGTCTTTGGTCCTGGGCACGTCCGGCTTCCTCGAAGCCATGGTGGGGATCCAGCCGCCGAAAGGTGTCTACGTTCACATCGCCGGGATCGATCTCATCCGGGGCGCGAACGGGGAGTTCTTGGTGCTCGAAGACAACCTCCGCACGCCGTCAGGGGTCAGCTACGTTCTCGAGAACCGACTCGTCATGAAGCGGGTGTTTCCGGACGTCTTCCGGCGCAGCCGTGTTTGTCCCGTCGAGACCTACCCGAAGCGATTGCAAGCCGCGCTTCTCGCGATGTCGGCTAGACCTCCCCAAGAAAGCCGGATCGTCGTACTGACGCCGGGACCGTACAACTCCGCCTACTTCGAGCACAGTTTTCTCGCCCGTCAGATGGGCTGCGACCTCGTCGAAGGCAGCGATCTCTTCGTCCACAACTCACGCGTGTACGTCAAGACCACATCGGGACCAGAGATCGTCGACGTCATCTATCGTCGGATCGACGACGACTTCCTCGACCCCGAGGTGTTTCGTGAGGACAGCGCGCTAGGGGTACCAGGACTGATCGGGGCATACGCGGCCGGCAATGTCTGCATCGCCAATGCGCCTGGAAACGGGGTGGCGGACAACAAAGCCCTGTACCCGTTCGTGCCTGATATGATCCGATACTACCTCGATGAGGAGCCGATCCTCCGCCAGGTCGACACCTTCATCTGCGCGCGGCCGGACGAATGCGCACATGTGGTCGAGAACCTCGGCAAGTTCGTCATCAAGGCTGTGGACGGAAGCGGCGGGTACGGGATGCTGTTCGGTCCAACATCGAGCAGGCAGGAGCGGGAGTCGTTTCGAGCGCAGATCCTCGCCGACCCGGCAGGGTACATCGCGCAGCCAGTGGTCGAACTGTCGACCTGCCCGACATGGGTCGAGGGAGAGGCCGGGCCGCGGCGAGTCGACCTTCGTCCCTTCGCCGTCACCGGCGAACAAACCTGGGTGATGCCTGGCGGACTCACCCGCGTCGCCCTGCGGGAAGGGTCGTACGTGGTGAACTCGAGTCAGGGCGGCGGGTCGAAAGACACATGGGTGTTGGAGGCGCCCCTGTCGTGATTTCTCGGGTCGCAGGGAACTGTTTCTGGTTGAACCGATACATGGAGCGTGTCGGCAGCATGGCGCGCCTTCTCCGCGTCAACCGCGCCTTCGTCCCAGGCGTCGACCTTCCCCAACTCCAGCGGTGGCACCCCTTGGTGATCGTAGCGGGCGAGCAGGAAGCGTATGCGCGGTTCTTCGGCGAGGACGAGAACGGTGAAACCGTTCAGGAGTATCTCACCTGGGATCGCCGAAACACGACTTCGATCGTCCAGTCAGTCCGTGCGGCTCGCCAGAACGCGCGGACCGCACGGGAGGTGGTGAGCTCCGAGATGTGGGAGACCATCAACGCGCTCTGGCACTGGCTTCAACAAGGGCCGGGCCGCCGCTTGTACCGTTCGGACCGAGACCACTTCTACCAACACGTTCGCGAGATGGGAGAGCTGTTCCATGGCCAAGCCGACGAAACCATGCTCAACGGAGAGCCATTGGCGTTCATGAGGCTCGGGCGCTACCTCGAACGCGCGGGACAAACCGCTCGCCTCATGGACGTCCATTATCACACCTTTCCGAGCGAGCGTTCGATCGACGATCCCATCCGGCTCGCCCAATGGTCCGCACTGCTTGCCTGCTGCTCGGCGACCGAACCCTTCCAAAAGCGATCATTCGGGACACCGGAGGCAAGGGATGTCGTGAATTTCCTGCTGTTCGAGCCGGACCTGCCACGCTCGGTGTCGCACTGTCTGCGCGCCGCACGCCACTCGCTCGTCCAAGTCCGCGGGTTCGGCTCGAACCCGATTGGCACGATGTCGACCGCCCTACTCGAGGCCCTCCTCAGCCATGTGGCGCTCCGAGAAGGACAACCTATCGTAGGCGACGACTTGCACGACGAGCTCACACATCTGGTCGATTCGGTAAGCGACCTGTGCACGTCGGTGGAGCAAGAGTTCTTCGAGCACACTGACTTGGAGACTCAAATTTCGATCGCGGAGGAGAATCGTGGAGCTGCTCAACAGTGACCTGTTAGCGATTTGCTACGATAGCTGTGCCTCTCCCCACATTCGCTTCAAAAAGGGGAACCGCCCTGACGGCTGGGGGTTCGGTTGGTACCCACGCGACGGCGTCGGGGCGTCGGTGCTCAAAGATCCGCACATCGAGTACGACACGACCGTGGCTACAGCGATTCAGCGGTGGGACCGGTTCCGATCGAGCACGTTCGTCTGCCACAGCGGCACGCATCGCGGGCGTTCGTTCAGCGACACACACCCGTTCGTGCGGAGTCACGCAGGACGCGACTGGATCTTCGCTCACAACGGCGACCTCGGTCGAGACCTCGCGGTGACGCTGCCCCTCGACGCGGGGTTGGGTTTCGAGCCCGTGGGGCAGACCGACTCGGAGTACATGTTTTGCTGGCTGATGTGTCAGGTACGGGCCTCGAGTGCGCGTACACTCGAGGAGGTGGGCTGGGATGAGATTCGCGGTTGGCTGTCGAGGCTCAACGAGCTCGGCACGCTCAACGTGATATGGAGCGACGGCCGCCATTTGGTCGCGTACCACGACAGCGGAGGCTTTAACGCGCTTCATCACCTGCGACGTCTCCCGCCGCCGAGCGACACGAAACTCGAGTCGGACCTGATCGAGCTCGAGGCCGTCAACGCGGTGGATGAGAACCGGAGTGTCGCAATCGTGTCGACGCGCACGCTCTCGGATGAGGACTGGTCGCCTTTCGTTCCTGGCGAGCTTCGAGTCTTCAGCCGAGGGCAACTGGTCGAAGTGGCGCAATCGGGCCCGCGGGCGCAACCCCCCGCGCCGCCCACGAAACCGAGGACTTCCTGGATTCAAGCAGGCGCTCCTTCTCCAAGCCTCGCCGCCCCCCCTCCCTCTCGATCGGCGATCGTGGAGACGAGTGCTACGTCGAGTGTGCCGCCACTCCATCCGGGCAACGGCAAGTCACGCACGTACCGGGTCACTCATGAGACGGTTTACCGGTACGACACCCCAGTAGAGAACTCGAGCCATACGGTTCGACTCCAGCCGGTGCGTGACCTCGCCCAAGACGTCCGTGAGTACAAGCTCGAGGTCTCACCACCGGGCCAAGCGTTCACCTACGAAGACGTGTTCGGCAACCACGTATTGAGCTTTCAGATCTCGCAACCGTATCGAGAGCTTTGGGTGCGTTCGCACGCAACGGTGACAACGCATCACCTGAGCCTCCGCTCAAGCCTTCGCAGCACGCGGATCCCATTGGTGTGGATGCCATGGCAGCGCCAAATGATGAACCCGTTTTTGCTTCCGCCAGAGCTTCCCGAAACGGAGCTGCGAGAACTGTCTGCCTTTGCGATGAGCTTCGCAGCGCGGCGCAAATACGATCTCATCGAGACTCTCATCGACATGAACGCGACCCTCCACCGAGACTTCCGGTACATTCCGGGCGTCACGACTTTGGAGACGTCGCCGTTCGACGTCTACACGCAGCGAAGAGGCGTTTGCCAAGACTTCGCAAACCTCTTCATATGCCTGGCAAGGCTTCTCGGCGTACCGGCACGCTACCGGGTGGGGTACATCTATACGGGCGCCGGCTACGAGAACAAGGTGCAGTCCGAAGCGTCGCACGCATGGGCGGAGGTCTACCTACCCGAGGTTGGATGGCGCGGTTTGGATCCGACGAACGGATGTCTCGTCGGACTCGACCACATTCGGGTCGCTGCCGGACGTAACTACCGAGACGCGACACCCACCGCGGGAACCCTCTACTCGGGCGGCGAGGGAGAACGGCTCGAAGTGACCGTCCGAGTGGAGTCGTTGGAAGAGGACCCGAGCAACCACACGAGCGACCCACCGACGACAGAGACATCGGAAGGGTCGATGGACCCCACCTCGCCGCAACAGCAGCAGTAGGCGCCCCACCCACCGTGTTCGGCCGTCCCGCCCTAGGTACCGAACGGTGCAATCAGCGCCCTGGGCCGCGCCCACTTTCAGGTGAGCGCGGTCTAGTTGACGTGGAAGACGTCGTTGGGGAGCTCGTCGCCGATCGATGTGTTGCGTCGGATCACGTCAGCGAGGGTCGTCGACTCGATCTCGCGGATCTCATCGTCAGACAACCAAAGCTCGTACCAGAACCGATCCCCATCGCGGAGCGCTTCGAACTGGCGTCTGATGAAGAAAAACGCGAGCTCGCCGACATGACCACCGTTGACGGGGTCCTCTGCGAGAACCCCAATCCAGAGATCGACGTCGTCGATGTGGTCGTACGCCAAAGCCAGCCGTTCGCCCATGTCGGGACTCGACGACACGTCGGTGAAGGTGGAGAGGGTGGCGAGTCCGAGCGAGGCCCGCACCTGGTTGTAGCGAGGAAGGCCGTGATCCCGACCTCGTTGGACGTTCAGCGCGGCCAAGTCGAACCCTCCGGCGCCCGGCGGGCCGAACAAGAAGTCGCGCACCTCGTCGACGAGCTCGGTGTCGACCGCCGAGCACGGTTGCGCGGCGAGACCCCTCAACAGAGGCTCGATGCCACCCTCCTCGGAAAGCCGGTCGGGCCTGAAGAACGCCTCGCGCAGGGCCAAGTTGCCCTCGGGAATGGTGGCACCGGACGCGTCGATCCTCAAAATCCGCGGGCTAAGCGCGCTATGGCCGAACCGGTAGATGGCGGTCGAGAACTCGTTGGTGATCGAAGGATCCACGTCGATCGCATACCCCGCGTACGGGCTGAGCGGGTTCGGGCCGAGGAGTGCGGGAAGGAACTCGTTGTAGGTGATCGACTGCATGAGGGCGCCGACCCATCGGCGCGCTTCTTGGTAAACCTCCTCGCCGGAAAGCTCGGGCGACTCGGCGCGAATCTCGTCCGCGAGGCGATTGTGCTCCCGTACGAATAGGGTGTGCATCGCGGCGAGCCCAACTTGTTCGTTGGCGCGGACGTCGCCTGCCAAGAAGAGCTCCGGGCCGGTCCCACCTGCGTTCGGGAGGCCAGCCGTGTTGAAGGGCAAGAGGTCGCCAGCGCTGACGGCCAGGCGTCCGGTCCCGTCATTGGCACGAAGCGCATCGGCGCGTTCTACGTCGGAGCCATAGACGTTCGAGGCGTCGATGAAGTGAGTGATCTCATTGATCTGCTGTCGGGGGTTCAGCCCGTCGGTGCCGGTTTCGGTGTCGTAGATCGATCGTGAGAACTCGATAACTTGCGCACCGGTGCCCGTTGGATCGAACGATGGATCGCCTTCGGGTACATCGATCGCCATGGGCTCCTCTGGCTCGACGGGCTCGGTGAGGCTGATGTCGTGGTCGAGAAACTGGCCCCACTGCCAGAGGAAATCGCTCGCGCCAAGCGTGTTCGCGTTGGAGGCCGCGTCCTCGCACAGCGCGTTGCTGATCTCTCTTGGCGAAGGGAGTCCAGCGCCGGCCGGTGAGCTGACCAGGTCGCCGTACGCCGATGGCGTGAGCCGTGCGAGCACCGTGTGCGCCGCGCCGAGTTCCGGATCGGCAGGGTTGTTGTCACGTCCGTCGATGGTTCGATAGAGGGCGACGGGATCACCACCCACATCCGGCGAGCTACACGCGTAGCCGAACGGCAGCAACAGCGCGGCGAAGGCGAACCTCGACGCCGGTAGGCTCTTCCATCTCATCAACAACTCTCCGCGGGCACGGAACGGGCATGTATACTGAACAATTGGAGCGTGCGAAAGCCACAATCGAGGACCGCCGGGCACCGAACGAAAACCCAGCGATCCCGGGCGGAGTGGCGATACCGAGTGTCGGCTACCTCACCAACCTTAACTGCGCATTTCGGACGCGAGCCGTACACTCCGCCCATGCCAAGCCTTTTCGAGGCCCGGTTCGTGTCTTGCCTGGTTCTGTCGATCGGCGCTTGCGCGACCACCGCTGCGCCCGAAGTGGCAGCCCCGCCCAAGCCGCCACCGGCGTCGGCCGCGCCGAGCACCCAACCCCCAGCGATGCCCGACGAGCCCAGTGTTCGGCCCGGTATCAACCAGCGGTACTTCCTCCCGAACGCACTCGAGGCGATTGGCGCCATTCTCGAAGCCGAAAGCAGAGAAGTGGTGGAGCAACGCGACGCTATCGTTGATGCGATCGCGCTCGGTCCTGCCATGGAAGTCGCGGACATCGGCGCGGGCACTGGTCTCTTCACGAATGCGATGGCCGAACGTGTCGGCCCGGACGGCCACGTGTTCGCGGTCGACCTCGTTCCGTCTTTTCTCGAGCGCATCCGAGAGCGGGCCGACAACGCGGGGCTCACACAGGTCACAACGGTTCTAGGGCATGAGCGAGCCACCACACTTCCGGAGCGATCGGTCGACGTGGCGTTCATGTGCGACACCTACCACCACATCGAGTATCCGCAGAGTTACATGCGCTCCCTCTTCGACACGATTCGCCCTGGGGGTCAACTCATCTTGATCGACTTCGAGCGCATCGAGGGGGTCACGTCACCGAGGGTCATGGCTCACGTACGCGCGGGCAAACCCACGGTGATCGAGGAGGTCTCGGCGGCAGGGTTCGTCCTCGACGCTGAGGTCGACCTGCTCGAAGAGAACTATTTCCTTCGTTTCTTGCGCCCCTAGCGCCTAGGACAAGGGCGCGGAGACCGCGAGCGCGCGGCACTCAAAACAAGACGACCGGTGCGTACCGAGGCAACGTGATGAACTCGAGCTCGGGGTGGGAGTCTGCTTTGTCGCGGAGGAACTTCCCCGTGGTTTCCGTGCCGGGTGCAAGGAACTCTGCGGCGCGCACGGGTCCGGTGAACGGTCCGTCGTTCGGTCCGGTGAGGCTATCCCAATGAATGGGGATCACGCGCGACGGACTAACGCGGAGCACGGTCTCCTTCCAGTACCGGTCCCGATAGTCGTCGGTTTGCGAGCCAAGTGCTCCGACGCCAACAAAAACGACGTCGGCATCGTAGTTCTCGAGCGCTCCCTCGACGAAGCCAGCGCTTCCCTGGATGAGCCATGTCCCCTTCGGGTGAGCAACGTGAAGGACGTAGGCTTTGCCGACCCTGTAGTCGAACGAGGAAACCGGAGGCGTGAGCGGTTGGTCGATCGTCGGGTTTCCGAGAGCTCTCTCGGCCAGTTCGGGGTCGGGGAACTCGAAGTGGTTCGATTCGATCGGTGTGATTGTGAACGCACCAAACTCGATCGGCTCTTGATCGTTCACGACACGGATCTGCGCTTCGTCGAGACCCCATCCTCGACCAATGTTGGCCGTCGACTCGGAGCCAACGAGCAGCGCGCCGGTGCGCTTGGCGACCTCTGGCGCGTCCATGGCGTGGTCGAAGTGAGAGTGGACGGGAAACACGGCGGCGAGCTCCTCGACACCGTTGCGTTCGAGGCCCCGTTGGATCGCGGCCGTGTCTGGCTCGATCTCGCCGAAGAGCACTCTCAGTGGGCCGGCGCGAGTGAACCATCCGTCGGTCATCCACGTCGTCTCGCCGTCTGAGAAGACGAGGGTCGAGGTTCCGGTGTATCGAACGGTGACGGAGCCCTCGGGGATCTCGCTCGCCCCCCCGACAGCCCAGGCCGGATCCACCGGAGGCTCAACGAACGATTTAAGCGCGTAGATCACCAGTGCGAGCATGATGGCCAGGAGGACACCGACGACTCCAAGCGCAATGGACCAACGGCCAGACATACGCGGATACTACTACCAAACGACCGCGCCCAGCGAACCTGTAGTCGAGTGGCCTTCGCTGATCTAGGATGGCCGCCCGTGGACGCGCTAAACCTGACCGAGCTCGAAGATATTGCCCGCGAACGGTTGTCGAAGATCGCGTGGGGCTATTACTCGAGCGGGGCAAACGACGAGATCACTGTTCGACGAAACTCCGAGGCTTTTCGCGAGATCGCGCTTCGTTACCGCGTGCTGGTGGATGTGGCGGTTCGAGACCTCGCCACCGAAGTCCTCGGATCGCGACTCGAACTGCCTGTGATGGTCGCACCGACCGCCTTTCACAAGCTCGCGCATCCGGACGGCGAGGTGGGCACAGCGCGGGCCGCAAACGTCATCGGAACCACGATGATCCTCAGCACGCTGAGCACGACGAGGGTCGAAGACGTGGTGGCCGCTGCGAGTCGTGACGTATGGTTTCAGCTCTACGTCTACCGAGACCGCGGCGCGACCAAGTCCCTGGTCGAGCGCGTTCACGCGGCAGGCTGCAAGGCGTTGGTCCTCACCGTCGATGCGCCCCTTCTTGGACGCCGCGAGCGCGACATCCGACAAGCCTTTCGGCTCCCGGAGGGAATGGGGATCGAGAATATGCTCGCCGATGGCTACGCGCGTGTCGATGCGGCCGACGGGGAGTCTGGGCTTGCCGCGTACTTCGCGAACCTCCTCGATCCGTCACTCAGTTGGAACGACCTCGACTGGCTGCGTTCGATCTCGCCGATGCCCGTGCTGATCAAGGGAGTGGTTCGCGCCGACGATGCACGGCGCGCGGTCGACCACGGGACGAACGGGATCGTGGTGTCGAACCATGGCGGCCGCCAGCTCGACACGAGCATCGCCACCATCGAGGCACTGCCCGCGATCGCAGATGAGGTGGGGGCGGAGGTCCCACTCTTGCTCGATGGCGGCGTTCGGCGCGGCACCGACGTCTTGAAGGCGGTGGCCCTCGGCGCAAGCGCGGTCCTGGTCGGGCGACCCGTCCTGTGGGGACTCGCAGCGGGCGGCCAAGCCGGGGTGGAACATGCGCTTGGTCTGCTGCGCGACGAGATCGATCTGGCCATGGCGCTTGCTGGAGCGCCGAACGTCGCTGCGATCACCGCGGACTTGCTTGCCTCTCCGTCGAAGGGCTGATTGGGTTTTCGCGGTGTGGGTTGTAACTACTCGGATGGGTTGGTGTTTTCGGGGGGCGGAGTGACCCCCTCTTCTTCCTTTTGTTGTTGGCGTTCTTGGTATTTTTCGGTGACGAGTTTGCCGGTTTTGGTGGCGACGGCGATGGCGCCGGCCACGTAGAGGAGCAGGATGCCTCGGCGCGCACGCGTTCGTTGGTAGCCGAGTACCTCGGTGTTCTCGTTGATCGTGGCCGAAAGGGCGTCACCGACGCCGTACATGAAGGTTGATCCGACCGTGAACCGGAATCCTTTGGTATCGAGGCCGAACGACACGGAGGCGCCGTACAGGTTGACCTGGTCGGCCGCGTACTGGGTCGAGGTCTCCGGTACGTTCGGGGAGGCGGAAATGTTGGTGAACAACCCACCGGCGAGCACGACCCGCTTGAAACGGTGTTCGGCTCCGACGGAAACGTTGGGCACTGCCCTCCTACCGGTGCTCGGCCCCAGAAACACACCAAGACGCCTGATCGATTCGGGTGGGTCGATCTGAATGAGGCGACCGGTCTTCACGGGACCGGTGACGCTGACGTCAACGGTCAGCACCGACGTATCGTTGATTTGAAACGCGAACCCTCCCGTCAGCTGGAAAGGGATCGGCAGCCGGGCTTTGCCGTTCTCGTCGTAGAGGAGAAAGAAGCCCTCATCTCCGGGAAAGGTGGAGGCGACCTGTCGCAAGAACCGGCCGCTGCGGCTAAGTGGGATCCCCGGAGGTTGGAACATCACACCGATGTTCCAGCGCTTGTTGATGTCGTGGAGCCAGCCGAGCCTGACGACGAACGAATAGGCGCTCGCGCCGACGTCACTGCTCGAAGTCACCGATTGGCCGCCGACACGCACCGCCGTTTCCGCATCGAGGTCACCGCCCGCCGCGAGCCCCACGTTCTCGGTGTAGTTCAAGCTCTGGTCCGACAAGAAGAGGGTGAAGCCAACCGAAGACCGGCGGGTCACCTGGCCCGCGAATGACACCCCGTACCAGCGGTCTCGGAAACGGTTGTTGATACGGATATCGGTCGAGTTCGCCTCGCTGATCTCGGTGAAGCCGTCGCCGAAGTTCTCTCGGGCGACTTCGAGCGTGCTGTAACCGATCGCAAACTGGTGATCGCGGCCGTGTTTCGCCCGACCGAGGCGGACGACCGTCCCAATGAAGCGAGGCAACGTGGAGGTCGTTCGCTTGGCGAACGTCGCCTGCGCATTGGGAGAAACGAACGCATCCTCGATCTTCGTTTGAGAAAACAGGAGGGAGCTGAAGCTTCCGAGGAGTTCGAAGCGACCGCCCGTCGTCATCCCGGCGGGGTTGTAATAGGTGGCCGACGGATCGGTGGCGAGACCTGTGAACGCCCCGCCGAGCCCGACCGCCCGTTCCCCTACCGGGATCGAGCGGTAGTAAAGGGCCTGGCCGCTCGCAGGCGCTGCGGGAAGGGCTGAACCAGCCACGACGAGAACAAGCAAGAGGGCCCAGGACCACCGGACTCGACGCACCACGGAGCACACGATCACCCACACAAACGGGGTTATGACGAAACCTGAGCCAATAAGAAAGGGTTCTTTTCAGTCGACACCGGTTCGCCGCATGACGCGGTACTCGGAGCGTGGCATGCTCAGCGCCACCTTGCCTTTTGGGGATACGATGAGAACTATGGCGCTGGCGATCGTCCTGTACGCGGCGCTGGCGTTCGGCTTCGGCGCGAACCATGCGGGCGCCCAAACCGCCTGCGAAACGCAGTGCCTGAACTTCACGGGAGGATGCCCGAACCTGGTGACCTGCCCCGCTACCGGTGGGCTCTGTCTCGGCTCACCTGTAGCCGAGTGCATCTTCGGCAGCCCATTGTCGGACGCCATTTTCGCCGGGGACGGCGCCGACTGTATCTGCGGCGGCGACGGCGGCGATTCGATCAACGGCGACGGTGGCGCGGACATCATCCTGGGTGGCGAGGGATCCGACATCATCAATGGTGGCGAGGATCCCGACACCATCGACGGCGAGGGCGGCAACGACATCATCAACGGCGACGGCGGCAACGACTTCGTCTTCGGCGGAATCGGCAACGACGAAATCTCGGGCGGCGAGGGGATGGACACCCTCAATGGGAACGACGGCGAGGACACCCTCGAAGGTGGCCCCGACAACGACATGCTCTTTGGCCAGGACGGACCCGATACGCTCCGAGGGGGTGATGGGGACGACACGCTCAACGGACAAGACGGTTCCGACACCCTCGAGGGTGGCCCCGGCATGGATTCGCTGATCGGCGGCGAAGACAACGACCTCCTGTTCGGCGGAGAAGACGCAGACAGCCTCGAAGGCGGGCCTGGAGACGATCGCCTCGAGGGTCAGGGCGGCGACGACTTTCGCTTGGACGGGCAAGAAGGGGACGACCAGATCTTCGGCGGGCCCGGCATGGACACCGCCAACGGTGGGCCGGGGCTCGATACGATCAGCGGGGGAGACGAAGACGACATTCTCAGCGGAGGGGACGGCCCTGACATCATCGACGGCGATGACGGCGACGACGTCATCAATGGCGACGCCGACAACGATCGCCTCGATGGCGGCGCCGGTTCGAACGATGTGTTCGGCGGAACCGGCGAGGATGTTTGCTTGAATTTCGACGTCAGTGACTTCACCTGCGACCTCTTCACCCGAGCATCCATCCGCTCAGCGACCGCTTTCGCCGATCGCGGACGCGTCATCTTTCGTTGGACGACTTCGTCCGAAGAGGGCACCGTCGGCTTCCGAGTCCTTCGAGACCAAGGCGGGCAATGGGTCTCGGCGCACACTGGGCTATTGCCGGGCCTCCTCCATGCGCCTCAAGGCGGGGTCTACGATCTTCACGACAAAGCCGCATCGCCGGGCGCCCCGAGCCGATACGTCGTCGTTGAAGTCGATCGCCGGGGGCTCGAAACACGCCACGGGCCCTTCGACGTGGTCGCGGTCGCCGAAGGCGTGAGCGTTCTCCAAGAGGGCCACACCTTCGGACGCGAGCCTCACGCGCCCGGGGCGGCGGGCCTCGTCGACAAGGCTCTGGTCCCCGAACGGCAGAGCCCAGGCCCGGCGGTGGCGCTCTACTTTGGGGTCGGTGAAACAGGGATCTACGATGTCCTTGCCGAGGACATCGCCGCGGGCCTCGCGGAGAACATCGAGGACGTACGCGGGTGGATCGCCGCCGGCGAGCTGGCGTTGACCGAGGCGGGCGAGCCGGTCGCGTGGCGGGCCATCGACGACGGATCTGCCATCCGTTTCTACGGGCGTTCGCTCGAAAGCCTGTACACGACCGAGCGCCTCTACCGGCTGACAGTCGAACGCGGGAACGCCATCGCGGAGCGGTCCGCCGAGCCGGGGGCCGTTACCGAAGGCCTAACATTTGCCGATACGGTGCACCTCGAAGACAACGCGATTCCGGGCATCCTGGTCGCCCAGGATCCCAACCAAGACTACTGGTTCTGGCAGTTGGTCACCGCCGCCGAAACCATGCCGTTGAGCGCCGAGGTCGTGTTTCCCCTCGAAGGTGTACAAGGGGGCGGAGAGCTCGCGCTCAGGCTCCACGGCGTCGTCGACGCTGACCACGCCATCGACGTCGAGGTGAACGGCGTGGTGATCGGAACTGCGACTTTCTCGGGCGTCGTCCCTCACGATGCCGTCTTCCCGGTCGCAGACGGCGTGCTCGTCGAGGGAGACAACACCCTCGTTCTTCGCGCCCCCGAACCAAACGGTGAACCTGCCGAGCCGAACGACAGCATGGTGTACCTGGACGCAGCGGACGTCACCTTCGAACGAAGCTACGAAACGACGCAACCGACCCTCGCCTTCGTCGCCGAACAGGCGGCCTCGATCGAGATCGCAGGCTTCGCCGAAGAGTCCCCCTTGCTGTTTGACGTCACCGACCCGCGGCAGCCCGTCCAACTGGTCGGAGCAGCTGGAACAGAAGGCGGTTTGACGCTCGCGGTTGAACCCGGGGTCGAGTACTTCGTCTCAACGCCGGAAGCGCGCTCAAACCCGGTATCGATGTGGGCCGACGTCGCCTCTGATCTTCGAAACCCGTCCAACGGCGCGCGTCACATCATCATCGCGCCCGCGAGTTTCGTGGGCGATGCCCAACGATTGGCCGACTACCGCGAGGCCGACGGGCTCTCATCGCGTGTGGTCGAGCTCCAAGACATCTTCGACGAGTTTTCTGACGGCGCGCCGGATCCCAACGCGATTCTCGCGTTCCTCGAGTTCGCGAGCGAAAACTGGGCGGAGCCCCCAAGTTTCGTCGTCCTTGCCGGCGACGGTTCGTTCGACTACCGGGACCGTTTCGGCGCAGGCGGCAACTACCTACCTCCACTGATGGCGCTGACGAGCGCCGGCATCTTCTCATCAGACAGCGCGTACGGCGACGTCCGCGGGAACGATGGGGTTCCCGACCTTGCTGTCGGGCGGCTGCCGGTCACGTCCGGCGCGGAGCTGAGCGCGATGATCGACCGCATCGTCGCTTACGAGGCCGATCTCGATTCGGTCGGAACGCAAACGACCCTCTTGGCCGACGGTCCCGATCCGGGTGGCGACTTCAACTACACCCAAGACACCGTGGCCGCGCAATTGCCGAGCGAGTGGGTGCCGACCTTGGTCTATCGCTCCGAGTACGACGACGTAGAGAGCACGCGGGAGGCCTTCGTCGACGCGGTCGGACGAGGCGCAAGGGTCGTCAGCTATGCCGGGCATTCGGGCACGACCGCACTCGGCAAAACCGAGAACCTCTTCGATGTCGACGACGTCGGCGCACTCGAGGTCGACGGACAGCCACCGATCTTCGCCATGATGACCTGCGGGCTCAACCGCTTCGCCGTACCGTCAACCCTCTTGCCGGAGCGCCGATCGCTCGGCGAGGCCCTCGCACTCGACGACGAGGTTGGGGTTGCGGTGCTCGGACCTTCCGGCGAGTCGGTCAACGAGCAGGTCCCCTTCGTGTCACGCGTCTTCTATGAAGAGCTCAGCGCCGGCCGCCAAGTCCGGCTTGGGCCCATCTTGAACGAAGCCCTTCGCGCCATCGGAGACGTTGAACCAGGCCCCGACATGATCCGCGTCTACCACCTGTTCGGAGACCCAGCGCTCCGGGTCGCCAAGGGCGCGGATCCGCTCCCCGGGACGGGGGGGACGGCTGGCGTCGGGACGGGCGGGAACGGCGGCGGCAATGGCTTTCCCGCCGATCCTTCGGACCTCGGAGGTGGCGGTTGCGCGGCCGGCGGCTCGGGCCACGCCCCGCTCACCACCGTGATCCTCGCACTTCTAGCGCTGGTGTTGCTGCAACGTCGCCGCGACCAACGCGAAGGCTAACGGTCCCCCCACGTCGGGATCACGCGGCGAAGTCAGGTGCCCGCAAGCGTCATCTCGGAGACGCGAAAGGTCGGCGCAGCGATCGAGGTCCGGTATTCTAGGTCGTTCGCGACCGCATCGATTCGTTGCAGCAGCCGATCGAGGTTGAGCGAAATCGTCACTTCGGAGATTGGCTCGGCGAGCTCTCCGCCTCGAATGAGAAACCCGGAGGCACCGCGACTGAAGTCCCCGGTGACCCCGTTGAAGCCAAAGCCCATCATCCCGGTGACGTAGAGTCCGTGTTGGGTGTCGGCGACGAGTTGGTCGCGCGAGAGGGAGCCCGACCGCAAAACGAGGTTGCTCGTCGAGGACGAAATGCCGCCCGCGGGTGATCGAGATGCGCTGGCAGTGCTTTCCAAGTCGAGCTTCCGTGCGCTGTAGGTGTCGAGGAGGTAGGTCTTGAGCACGCCCTTGTCGACCACGACGTTCCGGCGGGAAAGAAGCCCTTCCCCGTCGAAAGCGCGTGACCCCGGTGCACGCGGCAGAAGCGGATCATCGACGATGTCGACGAGGTCGCTGGCGACCTTCGATCCCACCCGGTCGACCAGATACGAGCTCTTGCGCCAGATCGCACCCCCAAGCACGCAGCCGGCGAGAAGCCCAACGATGGAGCGAGCCGCGTCCTTGTCGAACACCACCGGGAGCTCTTGCGTCGGCAACTTGGTCGCCCCGAGCTGCGCGACGGTCCGCCGTGCCGCTTCTCGGCCCACTTCATCGCTCGGGTCGACGTCGGCGTAGTGGCGCGCCGCGGACCAATGATAGCCGCTTCGCTTCTTGCCTCCCTCGTCGTCGGCAACGGGGTTCACGACGATCGAAGCGTAGGTTCCACGGTCGCTGCCCGCGAAGCCGTGGCTGGTTGCGAGCGCGCTCGCGCCAGCCGCGCGGGTAAAGGATGCCCCTTCACTGTTGGTGATCCGAGGATCCAGGCCGAAGGCGGCTTCCTCGCCCGCGAGGGATCGGGCGAGCGCCTCGCCGGCCGCAACGTCACTAACCGCAGGATCGAAGGGGTCGAGCTCCGCCCAATCCTCTGGGCGCGAGAGTGCGCTCGGATCGGGAGGGCCGGCGAAATCGTCGGCCTCGCTCAGTCGTGCGAGTTCCAACGCGTCGTCGATCAGTGTTTGTTGACCCCCGGGGCTGAGGTCGCTGGTGTACGTCGACGCCACCCGTTGTCCGATCATGACGCGCAAGCCGAGCGCTCGGGATCCGGCCTCTTCGACGAGTTCGGGCTCCCGCATACGAACCTTGACCGAGAGGTGAGACCCGCTGTTCGCGCTCGCTTCCGCCACGTCGGCACCGGCCGCGATCGCCCGCTCGACGACGGACCGTCCTAGGTCGACGAGCTCTGCTTCCTCTTTGCTCGGTTCCGCCATCAACCGCCTACCTGCGTCCCGCCGACCGTCATAGGCGAGATCTTGATCGTTGGGCATCCGACACCGACGGGCACCGACTGACCGTCCTTGCCGCAAGTCCAGATCCCGTCAGAGACCTCGAAGTCGTGACCGAGCATCGCGACCTTCCGCATGGCGTCAGGGCCGTTGCCAATGAGGTTCACGCCCTTGAGCGGAGCGGTGATCGTCCCGTCTTCGATCAAGTAGCCTTCGGTCAACGAGAACACGAAGTCTCCATTGGAGATGTCGACCTGGCCCCCGCCAAAGCGCTTCGCGTACACGCCGCGCTTCACGCTCCGGACGATGTCCTCGGGCGACTCTTGTCCGGCAAGAAGCATCGTGTTGGTCATGCGCGGCATCGGGTGCGAGCGGAAGCTCTGTCGCCTGCCGTGCCCATCGGGTTGAGTGCCGAAGAAGTCGGCGCTGTGTCGATCCTGCATGTAGCCACGAAGCACGCCGTCTTCGATCAAGACCGAACGGGTCGGCAGCTGACCCTCGTCGTCGACGTTGATCGAGCCACGCGAACCCTCGAGGGACGCGTCGTCAACCACCGTGCAAAGGGAGCTCGCGACCTCTTGACCAATCGCATCGCTGTAGTTGCTCGTCTTCTTGCGGTTGAAGTCGGCTTCCAGCCCGTGCCCAACCGCTTCGTGAAGTAGAATTCCACTGTCCCCAGGTGCAAGGACTACATCCATCTCACCTGCAGGCGCTTCACGTGCGTCGAGCATCGTGACCGCCTGCCGCACGGCTTCCTTCGCGTGCCACTCGGGCGTCTTGTCGTCGAAATAGCCAAGCCCGAGACGGCCACCCCCGCCCGACGAGCCTGCTTGCCGTTGTCCGCCCTGCTCCACGATTACCCGCACTCCGAACCGAATGAGCGGCTGACGGTCCCGCGCCATGTGTCCAAGGCTGTTGGCGATGAGAATCTCTCGCACGCTCTCGTTGAAGGATGCGTCGACACGAACGACGCGCGAGTCCGCCGCACGCGCCGCCGCGTCTGCGCGTTCGAGAAGGGCCTTCTTGGCCAGCCCATCGACTTCGAATGACTCCTCAGGGACTTCGTAGCGGCTTGGAAGATCGCGCTCGGCAACGGCGACTGGCTCCACGGCGCGCCCGCCCGTCGCGATTCGCGCAGCGGTCTCGGCCGCTCGTTTCATGACATCGTAGTCGAGGTCCTCACAATAGGCGTAGCCCGTCGCGTCGCCTTTCATCACGCGGACGCCAAGGCCCATCGAGACGGCCCGGCGCGCCGATTTCAGGATCTGCTCGTCATACGCGTAGCCCCCGCTCACGCCGTACTCGAAGAAGAGGTCGGCGTAGTCGCCGCCAGCCTCGAGCGCCACGCGCAACAGTCGCGCTGCGATGTCGGCATCGATCGTGTGCGTCCCCCCTTGGCCGAACGGTGCGTGATAGCGGTTCGTCATCTGGTGATGGCGCACTCTAGAGCGCGAATCGTCAGGTGGCCAGCCTATGGATCGGGGAAGCCCGAATCGGATCGGGCGGAGGTCTCGACCTAGCCGAGGAAGCCGGTTACGGCATCGATGATCCGCTTCTGACGCGCCGACCCGAGGCCCGCGAAGATCGGAAGGGCGAGGACCTCTTGGCTCGCCTTCTCGGCGACTGGCAAAGCCCCCTCCTCGTAGCCAAGTTCCGAGAAACACGCCTGCCGGTGAAGGGGAACTGGGTAGTAGATGGCCGACGCGATCTGGCACTCCGTGAGATGACGCTGAAGGTCGTCGCGCCTGGACGTGCGGATGACGTATTGGTTGAATATGTGACCCTCGAACCGGCGAAACGGCGTCTGGAGACGCGATGGCTCGAGCCCAGCGGCTGAGAAGGCGTCGTCGTAGACGTCGGCGTTGTGGCGGCGACCCTCTGTCCACGCGGCCAGGGCTGGGAGCTTGATGCGAAGGAGTGCCGCCTGGAGCGCATCGATGCGGAAGTTCCCGCCGACAACGTGATGGTAGTACTTGGGTTTGCTGCCGTGTGCACGAATCACCCGCGCTTTTTCTGCGAGGGACTCGTCGTTGGTGGTGACCAAGCCGGCGTCACCAAAGCCTCCGAGGTTCTTCGAGGGGAAAAACGAGAAGCACCCGTAGTGCCCGAGACCGCCCACTGGACCGATCGGGCTCTGGGTGCCGATCGCTTGGGCTGCGTCTTCGATGAGCCAGAGTCGGTGGGAGTCGGCGATCTCGCGGAGACGCTTCATGTCGCACGCCTGCCCGAAGAGATGCACAGGGAGGATCGCCTTGGTATTGGGTGTGATGGCCCGTTCGACGGCGGACGCGTCGAGATTGTACGTATCCGGTCGGATGTCGACGAACACGGGCGTCGCACCGACGCGCGCGATGCAGCCAGCCGTCGCGAAGAACGAAAATGATGTCGTGATGACCTCGTCACCGTGACCAATTCCAAGGGACATCAGCGCGACCATCAAGGCATCCGTCCCGCTCGACACGCCGATCGCGTGACCAACACCAAGGTAGTCCGCCACTTCGCGTTCGAAAGCATCGACTTCGGGTCCGAGAATGAAACGCCCGGACCGGATCACCTCCGCAGCCTTCGCGACCAACGCGTCGGTCAAAGGTCCGTTCTGGGCGGCGACATCCAACATCGGGATCGGTTCGTCAGCCACTAGTCGACTCGCTTGCATGTCGTCTCCGTAAGTTCGTAGCGGTCTCCGCAGCGACCGCAAACGCCATTGTTCGGTAGAACTTCTCCGCACCGGCAAGCCCACGCAGTGCGCCGTGCGGGGTTACCCACGACCACGGCGTGAGCAGTCACGTCGGCGGTCACTACACTGCCCGCGCCGACCAGCGCGAAGGGTCCAATCGAGTGACCGCAAACGACGGTTGCGTTGGCACCAAGCGTCGACCCGCGCCCCACCTTGGTTTCGAGGAACTCGTCCTTCCGTTCGACGTGAGCGCGTGGTGTCAAAACGTTGGTGAAAACAACGCTCGGGCCCACGAACACGTCTTCTTCGAGGGTTACACCCGCATAGACAGACACGTTGTTCTGCACTTTCGCACCGGAACCGATCTGCACCTTGGGGCCTACGAACACGTTCTGGCCAAGGATGCTTCCTTCTCCGATTCGGGCGCCCGCGGATACGTGACAAAAGTGCCAGATCTTCACGTCGTCGGCGAGTTCGACACCATCATCGACGACGGCCGTCGGGTGCACGAAAGGCTCGGACATCACGTCCCCCCGTCGAGCTCGATCCGAGCACCCCCGTGCGTCAACGACGATGCGCCCCCCTCGAGCGCGCGCACGACGTCGAGGCCGGAACGTCCGTCAGCGATAGGCGCCTGCCGCGACCGGACAGCTTCGACGAAGGCGAGACACTCGCGCCGGAGCGGCTCTGCCATCTGCAACGCAGGAATGCGGATGTCCCCGGTTCGAATTCGAACGCCTTCTTCATAAGAAAGCGTCGCTGGCGGTTCGACACCCTTGTCGAATACCGCGAGCTTCTGATCGGCAGACGTGTCGTCGAAGACGGCCATCTTGCGATCGCCCACAACGGTGAGTTTGCGAATCTTGTGCGGATCGAGCCAACTCACGTGGATGTGCGCCATTCGGCCGCCCGGGTAGTGGAGCGTGGCAAACACCACATCCTCGACCCGTCGTTCGGGTTGCAGGTAACAGGACCCTGTCGCGCTGACCGCCTGCGGCGAAGCCTCGAACAAGTAGTTTGCGACCGAAATGTCGTGAGGCGCGAGCGACCACCAAGCGTTCTCGTCTTGACGGACGACGCCGAGGTTGACCCGCTGCGCGTAGATGTAGAGGACGTCCCCGAGTTCCCCGCTCTGAACGAGCTTGCGAAGGCGCTCCACCGCGGGGTGGTACAGAAGCAGGTGTCCGACCATCAGAATACGCCTGGCCGCGTCCGCACGTTCACAGAGGGCACGAGCCTCAGCGGACGACAAGCAAAGCGGCTTTTCGACGAACACGTCTTTGCCCGCCGCGAGAGCGGCGTCGGCGATCTCAAAGTGCGACGGCGCGTGGGTCGCGATGACGACCGCCGAGACACTCGGATCCCCAAGCATCACGTCTGCGTCCGCGACCACCGCAACTGCCGGATAGGTTGCGGCCATGGCCCCGCGGATCGACGCGTCCCGATCGCAGACATACCGGAGATCCGCCTCCCGAAGCGCCGCGTAGTTGCGGACATGGTTCTTTCCCCAGCCACCCGCCCCGACGACGGCGACCCCTATGGCTTCGCTTTCGCTCACGCGGCCCCCCGCCTCATCGGGACAGCTTAGCAGGACGGACGCGCTACCCCGAAACTACTCGCCAAGTGCTCAGGGCAGCATGGCGCGGCACTCCGACACGTATCGGCCCTTGCCAAACTTCACGCAGTTCCGGTACGCCTGGCGAGCGCCCTGGCGGTCACCTCGGACCTGGCGGGCCGCGCCGAGCACGACCCAAGCCAAGGCGTTCGTGGGATCGATGGCCGTCGCGCGTTCTGAGAGTTCCGCTGCCTCGCGTGCGTGCTCGCGGCCGAGCTCCAGTCGCGCAAGCTCCGCGAGCGCTGCCCCCCCTTCGGGGTTCAGCTCGATGGCGCGACGGTAGGCGGCCGTGGCGCGAGAGCCGCGCTTGAGTTTGCGGGCCACCGCCAACTGCGCGTCGTACGTGTCGAGCGCGCCGGTCTTGGGGTAGGTCCCGGGCGTGCCGTCTTCGTTCCGTGTCGGAGGTGCGACGCCCGGATTCCCATTGCCTACCGCGGCCTCCGCATCGCTCGGCGTCGAGCCCTCCGTGTGGTCGCCCGCAACAGTCGACGGCGACCCGTTCGTCGGCTCGGCCTGCGACGCCTCGACGCCCTCGCGCTCGACGAGGGCTGATTCGTCGTCACCCGGGCTGGGCTCTGCATCGATCGCCGCGCCCGAGACGGCCTCGGACTCTTGCATCGCGGCCTCGCCGACGCGTCGCTCGGCGTCTTGCACGCGCTCCGATCCACCGGGAAGCACGACGAAGGCGATGACTACAACGGCGATCGCGATCGCGAGCAACATGAAACGGCGGGAGTCCCCGGACACCGCATCGTGGGAAGGCGCGGCCGGCTTCCGCGCTTGTGTGGGAGCGGTCGGTGGGGGCGCGGGCTCGAGCGACGGTGGTTGGCCCTCGAACACCTGTCCATAGGTCAGCGGCGCTGGATCAGCGTCAGGTGGCTCGTGGTACTCGACCGTCTCGCGGTCGTTCTGGTTCAATGACGCGGCCGCTCGAGCGTCAACGTCCTCTGGTGCGGCGCTTGCTGGCTCGGGTGCGGCAGGCGGAGGCGACGACCGAACGAATGGACCCGGTGGAGGTTCGGAATCGATGACGGCGATCGCTTCGGCGACCTCGGGGTCCTGCCGAAGCTCGTCCAAGGTCTTGTCCCAGTCGCCCGGCGGAGAGTCGGCGGCACCGCCAGGCTGCGCGTCGCGTTGCTCTTGAGCGCTGTGGTCCGGGACTCGTCCGGCCCAGTTGAGAATCGTCCCACCACCGCCTTGGGCGGCCTGAAACCCACCAGGGGTATTCTTGCGAGGCTCCGCGTTCGGGGGCGGCGCTGGGGCCCATCCCGCGAGCGAGTCGGCTTCAGAGCCCGACGCTGGCGCCATGACCGTTGGCGGCTGCGATGCCGGTACCCAAACCTCCGGTTCGCCTTGGTCTGCCAAGTCATTGGCCCCGACCTCCTCGGGGTACGAGGGAGGCGGAGCGTGGGTGGCATCAGGCGACGGAAGGGACTCGGGCGTCGGAACGAGGTCTGAGTCTGGGCGGGCCACGCCGTCAGACTGGACGTCTGGAACCGCAGAAGCAGGCGGAAGCGAGACGGGCACGACAGCGGGAGATGACGAAGGCGCCAGCTCCGTCACTGGCAGAGACCCGAGCGATGGGACCCCAATCGGCGTGAGCGAAGGCTTCGGCCCAGGGCCAGGAATCGTGTCGATTGCAGCCTTTGGAGGGAGAGAAGACACGGGCTTCTTTGCCTGAGCAAGGATTGGGATGCTGTCTTTGACCTCGCCCACCTCGCGGACGATGCCCTCGAAGTAGAGGTCGACCAGCTTTCGGAGCGCCTCGACATGGTCCCCCCGGTGGGCCTGAATGGCGGCCCCAATGGTCCGGCGACCGTCGATGAGCCGGACCATCATGTTCTGATCGTCGGGGATATCGTGCAATCGTTCACGCAACACCTCCCCGTCGACCTCGAGCACGATGTGGAACGGGGGCAAGAGCTCCGAGAGGCGGCTCCACTCGTCGAGACGCCGCATGCCTTCCATCAGGAGCGCCTGCGTCGCCCGGTGCACCGTCCGTTCGACCAAGCTCACTTTGCGGAACTCGAGGTCAAAGCTTCCGTCCCGCCACAACAGCAACCTGTAGACCGCATCTTCTCCGCCGAGGTCTTCGACCGCCGCGTGGATGACCGCCCCAGAATCGAACGAGATCATGCCCTGGTCGCCATCGTCGCGCTTCAAATTGAGAACGCCCGACTTGCGACTGACATCGATCGTCTGAAGCAAATCGACCACGCTCATCTCCGCGAGCGAGCCACTGAACCGCGTCTTCGCGTCGTCGGTCCGTTGCGCAAGCCCTTCCCTTGCCTGGCGCGCCAACTCGATTCCGACGCGAGCGACCACCTCGCGAATATAGATGGGCTTGGTGAGGTAGTCTTGGACCCCGAGCTCGAGGCCACGAATCTTGCTCTCGATCGTTTCGTCGCTCGAGAGGTACATGAACGGGATGCGGGACCACTCCGGATTCTGACGGAGCTGCTCGACGAACTCGAAGCCGTCCATGTCGGAGAAGGTGGTGTCGGAGAGAATGAGGTCCGGTTTGTTGGTGTGGAGGATCTCGAACGCCTTACCCACACTGGGGCAGCCAGCCACGTTGTAGCCGGCGTTGCGCAAGCTCACCTCGAGCACGCGAAGACTCCGGGGGTCTGCATCGACGACGAGCAGATTTTGCTTGGTCACAGCTCAGTGATAAATTGAGATGACGCCAATGAAAAACCCTAAATGTCGGTTAATCATGATCATCGGCGCAGTGGTCGTTCTCGCGAGCTGCTCGAAGTCCACGGGGCAAATGGGATTCGAGCGGCTCGACCCGAACTTTGGGGGCCTTCAGGGTGGCAAGAGCGTGCGCGTCGTCGGGCACGACATTCGGCTCGACATCGGGTACTCGGTCCTGTTCGGGACGGAGATATCCCCCCGGGTGTCGATCGAAAGCGAGTCAGCCCTCGTTGCGGTGACGCCGCGAAGGACAAGCGTCGGGCCGGTCGACGTTGTGGTACGAACCGATGACGGATCGGTCTTCCGGATTAAGGACGGCTTCGAGTACGTCAATCAGGGTGGGCAGTTGCTGGGAGACAGCCCAAGCGAGCCAAACTGAGTCCGATCGCCCGATTCAGCGATCTCGTATCGACTCGGGCGCCTCCGAGTCGGGTGTGAGGCAGACCCCAGAAAGGCATTCGAGGCCTTCGACGCACTGCTCGGTGCGGGTGCAGGGCTCGTTCACCGTCTTGGGTGCCACGTCACCACCGCACCCCGAGGCCGCCCATGCGAGGAGGGTCGTCAGCGCCCACCCCGTGACACGAACCATATGTCTTCGCCTCATTCGCCGGACGATAGCGCAGCCGGAAACCGGAGACCACGCTTGATGAGCTCGGGGCTGCTAGGCTCCGCGCGTGGACATTCGCGTCCTGATTCCCGAGCTATTCGAGAAGCTGAGTCTCATCGCGACGGCCGGGCTGCTCGGCGTCTTGGTTCCGCCGCTCCGTAATCGACTCCTCGGGGTTGGCCGCCCTCGGGACATCTGGGTCGCGGTCGTCTTCGGTGTCCTGCTGTCCCTGTGGGGCTCGACGATGGGCTTCGGATGGCTAGGTCATCACCTCAATCTGCGTGCGGTGGGCATCATGATCGCAGGCATCCTCGGCGGCCCGCGGGCCGGGGCGCTGGCAGGGTTGCTCGCGGGTTCGTTCTTCGTACTTCGCGTGGTGCCCGAAGGCGGGGTCTGGGCGGTCACTGCGTCGATTCTCGACGGGTGGCTGGCCGGATACGTCGCCGTGCGAAGCGAACGCTTGTTCGTCGGGTGGCGCGCGATGCGCACCACGGGGCTCATCCAGTTGGCCAGCCTCTCGATCGTCGGTATCGGGATCGCGGTCGCAGGGGGCAACCTCTGGATCGCCGTTCCTTCGCTTGCGGCTCAGTTGATCGGCGTAGCCGCGGGCGTGGCCTTGTGGGTCAATGTCGCGCGCGTGGTGCTGGCCCGAGAGGAGCAGGCCGTCGCGCTCGTCGCCGCCCAAGCCGCGACCCACGAACTTTCCTTGCAAGCGCTGCGAAGTCGGCTCGAGCCTCACTTCCTCTTCAACGCCCTCAACACCCTCCGAGCCACGATTCGAACGGACCCCGACCAAGCGCGTTCCCTGGTGTCCGACCTCGCCGATCTCTACCGATACCTGTTGCACCACCCTCGCGACGCCTCGGTGCAGAACGAAGTGGAGCACGCATGCGCGTACCTCGCGATCGAGCGCGCGCGCCTCGGCGGCGAGCGTCTCGCCGTCCGAACCGCGATCGATGAGGAAGTGCGAGACACGCGGATCCCAGCACTGCTCCTACAGCCGATCGTCGAAAACGCGGTCAAACACGGGATCACGCCGAAGGACGGCCTCGGGATGATCACCATCCGCGCACGAGACATCGGTTCTCGAGTTCGTATCGAAGTCGAAGACGAGGGTGAAGGCCCCAAGGTGCAACCTGCGACGCAGGGGTCCGGGATGGCGCTCGCCACGTTGCGGAAGAGGCTGGAGAAGCAGTACAACGGCGAAGCAACCTTGACCCTCAACCCTCAAGAACGGGGAACCGTGGTCACTGTAGACCTTCCGAAAACCAACGAACCCACACAGGAGCTCACATGACCGTGCGGGCCATCGTCGTCGACGACGAACCCTTGGCGCGAGACGAGCTGAAGTTCATGCTCGGTCAGTGCGACGGGGTCGAGGTCGTCGGTGAAGCCAGAAACGCCTCCGAAGCGCAGGCGCTCTGCGAGGACTCGTGTCCCGACGTGGCTTTCCTCGATCTGCGAATGCCTGGCCCGGATGGGGTCGCGCTCGCCGAGTCCTTGATGGCCAAAGCACCGGACCTCCGGGTCGTGATCGTATCGGCGCACGACGAAGGGGCCTTGAGGGCGTTCGAGGCCCGGGTCGCCGACTACTTGCTGAAGCCGGTTCGGCTGGATCGCCTGCGCCAAGCCGTCGAGCGGGTCCAAGTCACGACGTCCACCACCAATTCGGCCGAGCGACTCGACCGAATCGCAGTCCGCCGTCGTGACGCCTACATCGTGCTGGAACTCGAGGACGTCGTGTACTTCGAGGTCAAAGACGAGTTGGTCTGGGCGGTCACCGACGAGGACCGCTTCGCGATCGACAAGACGCTGGCAAACCTCGAGAACGAACTCGATGGCGAGGCGTTCTTTCGCTCCCATCGCGGCTTCATCGTGCGGATCGACCGTATTCGAGAGATCGAACCGGTGGGCGCCGGGACCTACCAGCTCCGTCTCGAGCACCCAGATGCCCCCAAGGTTCCCCTGGCGCGGGAGCGGGCCAAGAAGCTCCGAGAGCGGATTCCCTTCTCCGGTTAATCGCGTGACCGTTGAGCACCGAGGGCCGTTGATGCTACATCGAGCGGGATCGATCGCTCCAACTCGAGGGGAATGACGCACGATGCACCACTTGGTTCGACTCGTACTTTGCATGGCCATTGGCCTCACGGCGGGTTGCAATAAGGACAGCAACGCGAAGAGGACCGCCTCGGGTACGGCAAACGCCACGAGCCCCACGGAGGTCATGTCGATCGAGGGCATGTACACGTACATGGCGGACGCTGGCGTCCTGCAGGACTGCGCCACCGGCGTACGGTGGCGTGTCGCGACCGAGGGCGACAACGCCACGCTCGAGGCGGCCTACGCGAACGCCCGATCGAAACCTGGAGCGCCCCTCTTGGTGACCGTCGAAGGTCGACTGGAACTCAGGCCCCGGATTGACAGAGGCGGCAAAGAAAACGTCCTGATCGTCGAGCGATTTGATCGCGTTTGGCCGCGGGAGGTGTGCGGGAGTCTCGTACCGGCGCGTCTCGAGGGCGTGGTTTGGGGCCTCCTCGAGCTCAACGGGAAGCCGATCGTCGTATCCGCCGAAGACCCCGCCCCAACGCTCGAGCTCAACGCTGCGAAAAAGAGCGCCTATGGGTTCGGCGGGTGCAACCGATTCTTCGGGTCGTATGAGACCGGCCCCGACAAGGCACTCACCCTTGGTTCGCTCGGCGCCACCCGTATGGCCTGTCCGGGTAGCGGTGACCAGGAACAGGCCTTCTTGACGGCGCTCGGCCAAGTCGATCGCTATGAGATCCACGGTTCCAAACTGCTCCTCTACCGAGGCACGACCGTCCTCGCACGATTTCAGGCGCAGAATCTCCTGAAGACCGAGTAGCGAATGACCCTGGCTTTCGGCGAGTTCGAGCTCGACCCGGCGCGAAGGGAGCTGAGGATGGATGGCGTCGCCCAACCCATGCAGCCACAGGTCTTCGATCTGCTCGTCTACCTGGTCGACCATCGCGAGCGTGTTGTATCGAAGCGCGAACTGCTCGAAGCGCTTTGGCCCGACAGCGTGGTGACCGAAAGTTCGATCCAACGGGCGATCAGCCTGGCGCGAAGCGCACTCGGAGAACGTGGCGCAGAACTGATCCAAACGTTCCCGCGGCAAGGCTATCGGTTCACGGGCGCGATCGATCGACGAAGCACGCCCAACGAAACGATTCGACTCGTCCCGAAGTACACGAAGAGCGGTGACGTCCACATTGCCTACACGACATTGGGCTCGGGCGATGTCGACATCGTGATCGTCAACGGCTGGATCATGCCCATGCGGGGAATGTTCCACCACCCAAAGGTCCGCCAAGCGATCGAAGAGCTCTCTCGAATTGGCCGAGTGATCATGGTGGACAAACGCGGCACGGGGCTTTCCGACCGCGTCAAGGAGCTGCCGAGCCACGAGCAGCGAATGGACGATCTGCGCGTGGTGCTCGACGCCTGCGGATCCGAGCAGGCCCTTCTTCTGGGTTTCTCCGAAGGGGGTGCGCTGGCGATCCTCTACGCAGCAACGTACCCGGAGCGCACGTTGGGCCTGGTCCTGCCGGGGGCCTTCGCACGGATGACCAAGGCCCCAAACTACCCCTTCGGCTACGCGTCGCCGGCCATGGAGAGGCTCCGGGGATACATCCAAGGAGGGTGGGGCAAAGGCGCGTCGCTTCGTGCGATCTGCCCGAGCGAGGGACAAGACCCGGTCTTCGTCGACTGGACATCGTTCGCGGAACAGGAAGGGACCAGCCCAGGCGGGGCACTCGATCTGCTCGACATGAACCTTCGCATCGACCTCCGCGCCCTGCTCCCGTCGATCCGCGTCCCGACCGTCGTGCTTCAAGCGACGAAAGACGAGATGATCGACCCCCGAAGCGGGTCATACCTCGCCGAGCACATCCCCGACGCCCGCTACGTCGAACGTGAAGGTGATGACCATATTTTCTTTTTCGGCGGCCAACCGGCGCTTCTCGAGGCGGTCCGGTGGGTGCTCGCTCACGATCGCAAGCCTTTCGAGGAAGACCGATTCTTGAGCACGGCACTGGTGGGACGAGCACCCTCGGGCGCGAGTGATGCGCGGTGGCGGCAACTCGTCGGTCAGTTCAAGGGTCAGCTCGCGTCCGGTTCCTGGCATGCCCATTTCGACGGCCCCATACGCGCACTTCGGTGCGGCGCCGCCCTGGCATGCGAGCTCGGGATGGCTTGCGGGATCCACACGGGCGAGGTCGTCCGGAACGGCGCCTCGACGACCGGGCCCGCATTCGTTGTCGCCGAGTCGATCGCAGGTGAGACCGATGATGGGGTGGTTCGCGCATCCCGCGTCGTCGTCGATCTCGTTCCGGGCAGCGAGCTCGACCTGGCTCCGTCGACCCCACTCGAGTCCACCGAGGGACGCGAAATCGAAGTGTTCTCAGTGACTTCACAGAGCTAAGCGTTCGGTAAGGGTCCCCAAAGGACCTTCGCACGCCCCGTCCGTAGGGTGGTTCTCAACGAAGAGGAGGCCACCATGGCACAGCAAGTCGCAACCGCAGTTGATCAGGATCCCACCACCCACGAAGCCCTCGTCGGCGCCCGGTTCAACGGCCCACCGAAGTCGGGCAACGGAGGATATGCCGTCGGTCTGCTGGCGAAACACTTCGACGGCGCCGTCGAAGTCACGCTCAAGCGCCCGATTCCCCTCGAGCAGTCCCTGCAAGTCGTGACCAACGGCGCGAGCGGTGCGATGTTCCACGACGGAACCGAGATCGCGACGGCACGGGCGACCGAGCTCGACCTCGAAATCCCGACGGCGATCACCTTTCAAGAGGCTGCCGCCGCGCGTGCTCAGTTTGCAGGCTACCAGTCTCACCCGTTCCCCGATTGCTTCGTCTGCGGCACCCATCGCCGCTGCGGAGACGGAATGTGCCTCTTCACCGGAAAGCTCGATGAGCGCACCGTCGCGAGCTCCTGGGTCCCCAATGAAGAGTTCGCGGACGTGGACGGTCACGTGGCGCCTGAGTTCCTCGGGGCCGCCTTGGATTGCCCGGGTGCCTGGGCGCTGATCGGGCAGTACGACATCACTGGACCGGTCGTGCTCGGCCGAATGGTTTACGAGAGTTTCCGCCCGGTGCATGCGGGCGGGCGCTACTCGGTCCTCGGGTGGACGCTCGGAAAAGAGGGCCGCAAGTCGTTCTGTGGCACTGCCGTCTTCGATGCGGACGGCGTCCAGTGCGCCGCCGCCAAGGCAACCTGGATCGAGCTCAAATAGGCCGCGCACCATCGCCGGTGGCACCGGAGCGAAGGGTATGGGATGGCTGCCAGCATGAAGATCGGCATCGTTCCCATCAACGTCGGTGGCCCGGAGACGGCCGAGCGAATGGTCGAGACGGCGCAGTACGCAGAGAGTGCGGGGATCGATTCCGTCTGGACCTTCGAGCATGTCGTCGTCCCAACCGAGTACGAATCGGTGTACCCCTACAGCCGCGACGGCAAGATGCCGATCCCTCCGGAAGCCTGGTTCATCGATCCTTTGATCTCTCTCGCGCACGTCGCGGCGGCCACGAAGACGATTCGACTCGGCACCGGGGTCAACATCTTTCCCCAGGCCAACCCGATGCTGTTCGCCAAGCAGGCTGCGAGCCTCGACGTCCTGAGTGGCGGCCGACTCGACCTGGGCCTCGGCATCGGGTGGCTCGCGGAAGAATACGAGGCGATGGGGACCCCATTCGGGCGACGCGGCGCTCGCTTTGACGACTACCTCACCGCGGTCAAGAAGGTGTGGGCGGGCGATGTGGTCAACCACCAGAGCGATTTCCTCTCGTGGCACGATTTCAAGAGCTACCCGCTCCCGGCACAGAAGCCCCATCCTCCGATCCTGATCGGGGGAACCACCAACAGGAACCTCCGCCGGGTCGTCGAATCCGCGCAGGGCTGGTACGCACCGAGCGACTCCCGAAAACAGCTGGCTGAGAAGACCGAGGAGCTCAAGAAGCTCGCGCACGCCCACGGGCGCCCGTTTGAGAGCATCGAGATCTGCGCCAGCTGGCGGGTGGGCCGCCGGCCCGACGCGTTGCCCGAATTCGAGGACCTCGGGATCACCCGGGTGGTCGCCCTCCTCACATCGACGGGCGAAACCGACGCCAAGCGAGCGATCGACGTCATCGTTTCGAACGCCGGTCTGTGAGGGCGAGGCTCGGTACTTGCGTCCAACGACAAGGACCGGGAACGACTGAGACACACAAAAGAGAGGGAAACTGGCTCCGCGTCGTCCTGTTCACGGGTCGTCGCGCGACGTCTGAGGATCGTCAGAGCAGAACCGTACTCAAGAGACTGCCTGAGGAGAATGCAAACGAGCGGTACGACAACGGTCACGGGCGGCGCCAAGAACGCGCCCCGAGTGCAGTAGTTCCGAGCCTGCGCGCAACGAGGAGCGGTTCGCCGGTTGGGCCTAGTCACCAATCGAGAGCATTCATGAAGTCGATCCAGTCGATTCCTATGAGCGGAGGACGCCGTGCGTTCTTTCTGTATCGCAATTTCCAGCTTCTGGTGGCCCCTCTTCCGCAGCAGGTCAAAGGCCGCCGGACTCATGGCTCCAGTGTAGCTGTAGCACCGCCTTCGATTGTAAGAGACCTCGACGTAGTCGAACACGACCGCCCGGGCTTCGACCGGGGTCCCGGTCGGTTCGATCTCTATTGGGCGCGTCGGTTACGGTAGGCCCGTCGTCGACGTCCAACGAGTTTGGGATTGACCGAACGCTTTTGCCGCGAAAGCAGCAGCGCGCACAGGCCCGAATGGCGGTGCACGAAACGCAGCCGACCAGAAGCGGTTAGACGATCAATGGGCCTCCCGCAACGCCCGCCGAGAGGCCCGGAGCAGGAAGCAGAACGGCCAGAACCAGAGCGGCGAAGGCTTTCGGGACAAAGTCTCAGCGAACAAGGGGCCATCGGGCACTCGAAAGAAAGGACCGAGTACCCGAAACACCCGCGAAAGGAACAAAGGCGTTGATGAGGAGCACCGCCGACGGCATGATCCCCACAAGGGGACTGGTGGGCAGTTAAACTAGGGTTATCGCTTGAAGGCAGGTCGCAAATTCTGGTTTACAGATCCGTTTCTCAAGAACGCGTACGATTCGCTGCTGGCTCGACGGAAGTCGTTCTCTCATCGAGGCAAGATCTCCTTCGATACAGAGCCGAGCGACGATTACGAGTGGCTGACGGTGGTTTTTCAAGCGACGAACAGACTGGTTCTCGTGTTGCAGATGATCGAGGGCAACCGCGCGGACATATTCATTCGGAGCAACAACGCCAAAGATCGCGGGAAGATCGTCGCGAGGATTGAGGATCTCTTCCTGGTCGATAACGGCGCCGAGTTGACGAGGGCGGTCGACGCAACGATCACCTTGATCCGTCTCGCCGACTCGCATGAGGACGTGTCGCGCGCAGCGATCGAAAAGGCATGGGATCGAGTGATGATCGGTGCAACGCCTAAGTGCTAGGGAGTTGCTCCGAGGTTTGTCACCGAATCGGTCAAACCCCAAACGAATTCTGTGTGAACGTGCCTGAGAAGGTGAATCCTGCAAGGCGTGCTCGCAAGAAAACTCTGAAGCCCGCACGACGCCGCATTCTGGTCGACAAGGTCCAAGCTCGCTACGGACTTTCAGAGCGACGGGTGTGCGGGCTTGTGGGCCAATCGCGGCAAACGCTTCGGCGCGGAAGTTCTTTGTCGGGAGATGATGCCAGATGACCTCTGGGCGAGCGAGGGAGTTGACCAGTACGAGATTGCACCCGCACTCGCGATCGCGATCTCCGAGCTCGCACGAAGGCGTGCCACGCAGGCGGGAACCATGACCATCGATGCAGCGCTGTTTCAGGAGCTTGCGCCACGATCTGCACGGCACTTCGAAGATGCGGCGCGACTCCTCGCCG
The DNA here is from genome assembly GCA_039028875.1 of Myxococcota bacterium. Lineage (GTDB taxonomy): Bacteria > Myxococcota_A > Polyangia > Polyangiales > Houyiibacteriaceae > SG8-38. The sequence goes on from JBCCHE010000023.1 coordinate 77,233, forward strand.
AGCTTGGCATCTCGACCGTTACGAGAGTCGAGCCATCTGCTACTTGATCTGCATTTCGCCTGGGGACGCGCCTTGGAACGAGCAAGGTGGCGCTAGGTACTTGACCGTTCTCGCGACGACGCTGAGCAGGCTCGATACAAGCGAGAACGCCGCCTACGAGCCCGCCCGCTAGTGGTGTCCCGCCACTCCTCGAAACCAAACGGTGCGGAAGAGAGGACTCGAACCACCAAGAGTTTTGACTCTCTAGATCCCTAGGGCAGGAAAGTAAGGCCGATCCTCGCGGGTGGCCGAGCACGGACCGGAGCGGACTCGACCGAACAGCAAGGGACTGGCGGACCGGCGCGCCACGAACCTTCCCACACAAACCTTCAACCTGGGAAGGTTTCGTAGGGGACCTAGTACTCGCTACTCGCAGGACCGCAACGACGTCATTTGTCATCAACACACTATGAGAACGTGTCTTGGGTTCGTTTCGAGAGCACACGCCAGAGGCGAAGGCTCTGGGGGTGGCGAGTACTCAGCCACGCACGCCAGCGACCTGGGGTGGCCGCTTCTGGCCGATTGCCTGGCTGCAGCGAAAGAAGCGCCGTCCAGACGGTGCGCACCGAGATCGGCGAGATCTCGCGAGAGGCTGTGGGATGACTGCTAGTGCGCCATCCTTCCAGGACCGGGCCGCAGGGCAGCTACATGATTTCTCGATCATGGGTATCGCTTTTTGGTTTCTCGCGCAGCGAGGTGCCTGGCTTCCCTGGATTTGTCTTATCGCGGCGAACCTCGCAGGGCTATTGGCCTTCCGTAATCGCCTTTCTAATCGGGGGCGTTCGCTAACAAGGCCTTGGTTTGCCCCTCTGACCCTTCTTGGGTCGGTTCCCTGTTTCTGTCGCCCGCCGCGCTAGCCCTCAGCTCAGACGCTGTCGTCCGTGCGGTCATCGCGCTCATCGCGCTCATCGTTCTGCTCGGAACACGGCTGACCTACCCACGACTTCCGAGATGGCATGTAGACGTACGGCCCGATGAACCTCGGGTTGTGGGCCCACCACGAGACCCCCGGAGGCCCCCCTGAAGGCGTATCACCGAGGCTCCGTCGCGCCCGGATTGCCCGCCTTGACGACCCCAAACCCCCCGCCCATACTCCGGCCCGCTTTAGACAGAGAAACATTCAATTTTCGTAGAAATTAGCGCGAGACACGCATGGCACTGACCGCCGACAAAAAGTCTGAATTGATCGGGCAATTCCGTACGCATGACAACGACACCGGTTC
>JBCCHE010000024.1:0-75032 GCA_039028875.1 Myxococcota bacterium
AGCCTTCCTGCTGGTAGCCGTTCACATCATCGGTAAGGGGATAACCTGCTTGCTGCCCCGCCGCCACGAATGCTTGATGCAGCGGATTGTGGCAGGCACCGGTGGATACACGCATCGGGCCTTCCTGGCCACGGTAATCGTCGCCGCCGTTTGTGCGCTTCTCGGAACGTTTGAAGTACGGCAGGCATTCGGCGTAACCCCATTCGGGCAAGCCGTCGGCGGACCAGCGTTCGTAATCGAGCGGATTGCCGCGTAGCCAGACCATGCCGTTAATGGAGGAAGATCCACCCAGCACCCGGCCGCGGGGACAATACATCCGCCGCCCGTTCATGTGCGGCTCAGGTTCGGTGTAATAGCCCCAATTGTATTTCGTGTTAGTCAAGGGGAGCGGAAAAGCCATTGGCATTTCCGTCGTGATGCTGCCATCCATGGGGCCGGCCTCGACGAGAAGCACTCGGGTAGTCCAGGTACGCGACAGCCGGTTGGCGAGGACACAACCAGCCGACCCCGCGCCGACGATTACGTAGTCATAGTGGATTGCTATCATTGGGCTTCCAGTTCAACGAGTCGGCTGGCGGGACTGTACGGGCGGTGTGATTCACCGGGGGCAGGTCCTGCATAGCCGCACCCTCGCCTCCTCGTTCGGGGGGCGACAGGCGAGATGATCAAGCATTGATCATCGCTCATCAAATATGGGAATACGGGGAAACCGCAGATATGGCGACTTTGGAGATTGATGGCCATCCTTTTCACTACGTGGCCGAGGGCTCTGGGAGCCCGTCTATCGTGTTCATTCATGGCTACTCCTGCAGTCATACCGACTGGCAGCACCAGGCTACGCATTTTGCCCCGAACCACCGCGTGGTCTCGGTTGACCTCAGGGGCCACGGCCAGTCGAACGGCTACACCAGCGGGTTCAACATCGAGACCTGCGGCGCCGACATTTGCGCGTTGCTTGAAGCACTGGAGCTTGCACCCGCCGTCCTCGTAGGGCACAGCCTAGGTTGCCGGGTCGTAATGGAAGCAGCCTCTGAGCGCCCTGACCTCGTCGCCGGCACTATCATGGTCGATGGCAGCCGGAGCGCCGAGGGAGACCGCCAAGCGGCCGAGTTCCACGCCAACGACATGGTCGAGGAAGCAGGCGGCATCGCAAAACTCCGCCCCCCTCTGTTCGAAGCCATGTTTACCGAGAAGACCGACAAAGCGCTGCAAACTGCGGTTTTGGAGCGGGCCGCGGCGGTCGCGGAAGACGCGTCACTGGAGCTCTGGGTTTCGATGCAGGGTTACGACGCCGGCACGATGGAGGGAGCATTATCGGGTATCGAGGGCCCGATGCTCATCATCCAGAGCACAGACCGGGACCCCGACTACGCCGGGCGGGTGACCCTCAAGCCTGGTGACACCACCACGTGGACCGAACTGGCCGATCGAGTGGTCAGCGAGGTGCGCACAGAAATCGTGGCTGACACCGGGCATTTCACGATGCTGGATGCGCCCGGTGAAACCAACGCCTTGATCGAGAAGTTCCTCGGCGAGCTGAGTTCCTGACCGCCAAACTTCCCGTGGCGAAGGCGCAAGTGTTGGCTCAATTGACGCCAGCCGCGCCTCCGAGGACCTCGCCGATCTCGCGATTGAGCACGAGGTCTGCGTAAGCGTCCAGTTCTGTCGGATCACGGTTCAGGATCACCAGCCTCGCACCATTGCGCTTCGCAATGATGGGAAATCCCGCCGCGGGATAGACCACCAGCGAGGACCCGATTGCGATGAACAGGTCGCACGCCAGCGTTTCGGCCTCGGCGCGGCGCATGGCTGCTTCCGGCATCGACTGCCCAAAGGAAATGGTGGCGGTCTTGACCAGCCCGCCACACGCATCGCAAACCGGCAAGGTCTCGTCAGCCTTGAAGGCTTCCATGATGGGCGCAAGCTCGTGCCGCTTGCCGCAGTTCAAACAGGATGCGTAGGTTGTGTTGCCGTGCAACTCGGTGATCTGGTCGTCTTCGAGGCCAGAGACCTGATGCAGCCCGTCGATGTTCTGGGTGATAACGTGCGATACCGGCCCGTGCTTCGCCAGCCAGGCGACGGCACGGTGACCACGGTTGGGCTCAGCGACCGACATGTCCTTATCCGTCTCAATCTTGCGGCGCCAGGACTCCTTGCGCGCTTCCTCCGATGCGACGAACTCGTCGTAGTAGATCGGCGTCGTCTTTGACCAGATGCCTCCTGGACCCCAGCAGGGCTGATGGGGGTCCTCATCAGACGGCTCACCGTCGCCCGCTGGCGCATCGCCCCCGCCACCTTCATCGGCTGCGGGAGGAGGCGCGGCTTCTGCGGCTGGCTCCGGGGCTGGCGCTGGCGCCGCCGGACCCTCGTCGCGGAGCTCGGCCATCAAGCGCTCGACTTTGTCCGGGTCTTTCAGGATCGCCTCGACAGCTCGGCGAAACTTGGGGAAGCCGCCAAGCGGCCCACGAACCGCGACGAGCGCTTCGCGCATGGCCAGACGGTCTTGGAGTTCGGGGATCTGCTTGGCGATCCCCGCGGGCTCGAAGTCTTTCAGCGACTTGAACTTGAGCGAAACGCCGAGGTCGCCCTCTCCGGTCAACGTGTTTGGCACCGAGACTTCGGTCGCGAGCTTCTGCTTCGCCATGACGGCCTTGAAGTTGTCCTTGTCGATGTTGATCGGGTCCCGGTCCTCGAGCTGCCGCTCATCCACCTGGCCCGTGTAGTCCCCGATCGCCAGAATCTTCATGGGGAGCTCGCGCTCCTCGGTGACGTCTCCGACCTTCGCCTTGTAGGTGATGTTGACCCGCTCCTTGGGGGCTACGGTTTGATCTTTCTTGGCCATCGTCTGCTCCTCATCAAAGTCGCGAATTCCTTGGTCAACCTCAAGACGGGGGCTTACCGAGCTTCAGCGCCGCGGCGGGGGCCACGGCACAGAGCTGCCTGTAGACATCCACGAGTTCCTCTCTCGCTTTCGCACTTTCGCTTGCCATGGCGGCCAGGGCTTCGTACCGCGAAAGGTAACATGCTTCGGCGATCTTAGGCTCCCATTCTTCGAGCCGAAACTCCCGAATTTCCTGGGTCAAACCGGCCAGGATCCCCTCCGCCATCGACGCGGCGCCGGCCGACGCGCAGGCCTCGGCCATGGCAAGCTTGGCCCGAAAGCGATCGCGACCGGAGGGAGCCTCCGAAAGGATTAACTCCTGGAGTTTGGCAACCGCCTCCTCGAGCTTGCCACCCACGGCGAGCTTCCGAGCCTCGGCCATGGCGTCGTCAAACTCCCCAGAGTCCTCGGCGGCGGACCCTCGCGCAGCCGCCGAACTGTCCCCCTCGGCCGACACCGCCGTGCCGATCCACTCACGCGTTGCCGGGCTCGCGAACGGCTGCCCGTCGTTGAACGCGAGGTCGAGGAGCCCCGGGACGCGCTGCGCCAGCGAAACGGTCTCGGACAGCACCGTGTCCCGCGCGTCATCGTGACCGAGTCCGCCGAGCGCCATTGCCACGAAGCGGTGTGCGTCGAGCCAGAGCCGATGCGTCGAAAGGCCGGACTCCGCCTCATCGAGAAGAACGTCCCAGTTCTGTCCCGAGAGGAGTCCGTTGAGCTGGGCTTCGCGGTTGGGTGGTGGCGGCGGCACGACGGTTTGGTTCCCGTTCGTCGTGGGCGGGGCGGCCTGGAGCTGCATGTAGAGCCCCTGCCGGCACAACCGGTAAGCCAGCGGGTCGCCTTTCGACACCTTGAAGAGCGCCCGGGACGCCTTGTAGAGCGAATCGCCCACCTGTTTCAGGAACTTGTTGACCTCCGCCGGGTCGGCCAACTCAGCCGACGGCGCTGCGAGCTGCACCGGAGCGATCGCGGGGGACCCTCCCCCCGGAGCTGGCGCCCCCGGCTGGGTCGGGGTTCCCGTTGACGTGTGGCCCCCCGGCTGCGGCGCTGGCCTCGCCGGGACTGACTTCGCCAGAGACGACTCGATTCGTTGGAGCGTCTCGCGAAGCGCATCGATGTTGGGTTCTTGGTCTTGGAAGCGTTCGCGTACGAGCGCTTCGAGTTCCTTGCCGGCTTGCTCGACGAGACGTACATCGTCTTCTGGGGCAGCTTTGGGCGCCAGTTCCCCAAGGTTGCCCACCTTATCGACAAACCAGTCGATGGCATTGACGCGGGCTCGGATTCGCGAGACCGGGGGAAACCCATCGTCCCAGTAGTCACGAAGCAGCGTCGAGAGGGCAGCCATGCCTTGGGCGAGGCCGCGAGGTCCTCCGTGCAGATAGGAGCCTACGGCGAAGTAGCTCGCGATCAAGAAGTCCTTGGACTTGCCGGTGAGGATGTCGCGGGATGCGTCGCGGACGAACTCCCAGTTCACGGGATCGGCGGTCGGGCTCCCAAGTTTGTCGACTTCCTTCCGAACGGCCTCATGCGTATCATCGTATCGCGCGTTCTCGCCGGCACGTGCGGCGCCCGCGATCGGAGCGGCGAACATTGCCCCGAGCGAACCGAGTCCGCCCCCTCCGCCAGCACCGACCGATTGCGACCCGCTAGCAGGTGCCGCGGGCGTTGCGGACGTCGCACCGCTCGGCGCGGCCGCTGGCGCGGATGCGTCTGCGGCAGGTGCCGGGGAAGGCGCCCCCGACGGGGTGGGCTCCGCGGCTGCGCTCGAGCTCGACGCCAGCGACAGCTCGATGCGCTCGAGGGTCTCTTTCAAGCTGTAGATGTTGGGGGCTTCGTCGCCCTGAAACCGGCTGCGCACCAGGCCATCGAGTTTCTTGGCGGCATGGCCCAGCAGTTGAAGGTCCCCCGGCTGCCCCGCCGAAGGGGCCTGCTCGCGAAGCAATCCCGCCCGTTCGATGCACCAGTCGATCGCGTTCACCCTTGCGCGGACACGCGCGGCGGGCGGAAACCCGTCGTCCCAGTAGTGTTCGAGAACAGCGCAAAGCGCCGCGATCCCTTCCACCAGACCCCTCGGGCCCTGGCGAAGATAGGCCGCCACCGCAAAGTAAGACGCGATCAGGTAGTCCTTGGACTTGCTTGTCAGAATCGCGCGACCCTCGCGCTCGATGAGCTGCCAGTCGGCTGGGGTCGCATCTGGCCGATTGAGCTTGTCGATCTCGTTCCGAATCGCCTCGTGCATCTCTTCGTAGCGGGCATTCTCGCCGGCACGCGCCGCCCCGGGAATCGGATCTTCGAAGGGCTTGGCGAGCTCCGCGAACTTGGCGGCGGTCGGGTCGGCGCCGGTCGGAGCTTGCTCTGTCGATGGATTCGGATCGTTCATCGTTCAGACATCCATGCTCGCGATCGTCAGGGCCAGTTCGTCGAGGTGTTGGGTGGGATCATCCCAAGGCTTGCCCGCGAGCGCACTCTTGGAGCGCGCGCGGGCCGCGGCGCTCTTGGTCGTCAACGGCCACAAGGCGTTCGACTCGCGGCCGTGGCCCGTCCCATAGCGAAACAGGCTACTCGGTACCCTCCCGAGGGTGACCATCATCGCAGGTGGTGAGTCTTCGCCATCGAGCCACAACACGGAGAGCCCGTGCCGCTGTCGGCTCGATCGCTCGATCGCATCGGTCCAAAACGCACGGTAACCTGGGTGGCCTGCGGTGGGGCAGAGCAGGACCCGACCTTCCGGGGCGTCCTGAACCGCGAGGCGAAGGGTGTGGTAGCCGTAGAACCGATCGTCGGTTTCGGGGAAGCAAGCCTCCTCCATCTGCCTTGCGCCAAGGTTACGGAGTAGCTCGTCACATCGCGGCCCCGCATCGCCCATCTCGGCGCTCGTCGGCGCTGGGATCTTCGATAGCTCCTCCCACAGAACGTCGGGCTCGTCATCTTGATGCGCTCGAACCACCGAAGCGGCTGCCTCCCAAAACCTTCCGCACCCAAGCGCCAGAGGCGCGGCGCGCGGCCCGACGACTTGCGGCGGCAAGAAGGTGGCGACGACGATCGGAAACTCGCGGCCGATCTTGTCGCGGCTCGGGATCGCCACGGCCGCAATCGCCCCTTTCGGATCGTCCCGCCTCGGGAATACCAAATGGCACTCTTGAGCGAGGCCTCGCACCCCGGCGCCGCGGAGGTCGGTGTAGGCATCGTGGAACCAGTTCTCGAACTCACGCACTTCGGGCGTCGTCACGTCGCGCCGAACGAAATCGGCGGCGCGCGGCATCTTTCCAAACATGGTCGTCGAGGTCATCGCGTCACCCACCACAGAAGCTTCGGCCAGTGACGATCTCACGAGGCGCCTCGGCGTCGGCACCACGAAAGAGCTCGAGCGCCTTCCGGTTGTCCGCCGCGTAGAACGGAGAATCGCTCCGAGCCGTGCGGAAGTCGATCTGAACGTCCACGTTGTGGCTTCGGAGCCGCCACACGACCGTGAACGTCCGACTATCGATCCGCCTGACACTCCCCTCCTCGATCAGTCGAAAGAGGCCCCAGCCCCCTTCCCTGCGGATCGTCTCCTGCATGTTGGAGCCGCGGATGGAAATCGCCGCCCCGGTGCTTGGTGACTCCCCCGGCCACGTCATTCGAGTCCACTGCTCCGGGCCGTTGTAGTAGCGGATGGCTTCGCCCCCGATCGACAACGACTGCTCGGCAACCGTGGGTGATGGACGGATCCGTACCTCGAAATTGATCTTTGGATCGGCGGCACCGGCAGGAAAGAGCGACCGACTGATCTGCCACGAACGCTTCAAGAAACGGCGGAGCGACTGCGTGTGCACCTGACTCGCGGGCATTCCGAGCTCCGTCGCGAACTCGAAGCTATCGCCGCGGCGAGGGATCCGTGCCTGCAGGTGATCGGCGTAGAACTGCCACAAGATGCCGCCGTTGGGCCGATAGAACTCGGCGAAGTCCGCGAGAGGCGCTTCCTCGGCAGCTGCCCGAAACGGGTAGTGCCCACGGAAGCTCGAGCGGTAGGGCTCCGAAACCCCGTTGCACCAGGCGCGGCCGGCGATGGCGGCAAGGGCGAACGTGTACGTGGTCGATGCGCCCTCGATCGGGGGCCAGAGGATCTCTTCAAACGTTGGGCGCCACCCCACGTCTTGCTCGTTGATGAGGCCGCTCACTTCGGTGCGAGCGACTTGAATGTCTCGCGAGAGCCCGCCGCTCGAAGGGTCATCGATCTTATCCTGAAGCGCGTTTCGAAGATAGAGCAGCTGTTCGTCGTAGACGTCGAGGGCGGTCGGCTGTGGCGCGGCACCCTCTTCCTCCGGCTCTTCCGAGACTCCGAAGCGAACGAAGCCCGCGAACTCGTCATAGACATCGGCGACCGAGAGATAGTTGTCGTCGCGGCCGTCGAGGCCCGCTTTGTCGACGGCGTCGTCGACGATCTCTCCGGCTTTGTCGAGGAGCGCGTTCTTCGGACGGAGATCGATGTTGCGATTGATCTCGACGAACAGCCGTCCAAGGGCGGGCGGTCTTCCGCGAGTAAGGTCTTGCAGGGTGCCAATCGCCTCGGTCGTGCCCATCGGGGTCTCGATTTGGATGCCTCGAATGAACTCTCGCCACTCGTCGATATAGCGTTCGAAGTATCGCGACTGCAGCTGCTTCAGGTAGGTCTCTTCGTCGACGTCGGTATCGGTCGCCGTTTGGGTGGCGTACTCACCGAGAATCCACATGTCGCCGACCAAACCCTCGGCTTCGCCGGAGAAGAGATCCCGGAGCTTGTCATCCCAAACACGCTTGGTGAACGCGGGACGGACCGACCGACGACCGCGAAGCGCTGGAACGCCGCTTCCCACGATGCGGCGCACGGTGATCTCGGGGCCGGCTCTCTGGTACCGACGAACGACGCCATCGAGGACCAGATCGATCCCCGAGACCCGCGATAGCCCACCTCGGGCACGCTTGACGACACCCCGCTCGCGCCGGAAGCCGAGGTCGTCGTCGCCCGCCAAGATGCGAACGTAGGCGAGCGCCGCCTGCTTCGACTCCGAGACCTCGTCGTCGCCGGGGGACGCGAGCCCCTTGGCGTCGGCCCAGCGCGCGGCGATGGCATTGGCGAGCGAGTCCTCGATCTCTTCCTCGGTGAGGGGTGGCTCGTCTTCATCCTTTGGAGACGTCAGCAAGAGATGAAGGCGTAGCCGGTCGAGGTTCTCGACGTATTCGGCGCCGGTGGGAATCGCATTGCGGGCATCCTCGTACGTCCGCCCGAAATCGGCCATGTGCGCGGTCTGCTCGTCGAAGAGGGGCTGCACGACGTTCGTCTGGAAGACGTTCCCGTAGAGCTCGGATGCCGCCGCAAGGATATCATCACCCTGGTAAAGACCCGAGCGCATCTTCACGGGCGCGCCGTCCTCCTCTTCGAGCCAGAGGCGGTTGAGCTCGGAGACCATGGGCATGTAGGCGTCTGGGGTCAGCATCGCGCCCTTCGCCTTCTGCACCTCGCTCGCGAGGGTTTCTCCTCGTTGTGCGACTTCGTTGATCATCCGTCGATTTCCCACGCACGAAATCGCCGGCAGTGTCAGGCACAACCCTGCGAGCAAGAACACGGAAGCGACCGCGCCGTAGTAGAGGCGCTTCTGACGTGTCTGCTCGGCCGAGCTACGGAGCGCGAGGTCCCGATCGGGGAAGATCACCTTCCTGAAGAGGTCGCGAAGAAAGTAGCCTTTGGGCTCGACTTGGTGCTCTTGTTCGGCGAGGGACTGGAGGTTGTATGCCCCGGCCAAGCGTTGAAGAATCAAATCGAAGGGGCGGCCTTCCTGGGTCCCGCTGGCGAGATAGGCACCGCGCATCATCGGTGTGTCGCTGAAGACGTTCTCGGCGAAGAGCTGATTGATGAAGTCGGAGAAGCAACGGTTGAGCTCCCCGAGCTGTTGAGGGAAACCGAAGACTTTGTGGCGTTTGTCGAGCTGTCGCTCTTCGTCGAGTCGCCCGACGCAAAACGACTGAAGCGACTGGACGAGCTCGTCGAAGTGTTTCTCGAAGACCTCGCCCGGGTTGCCGCCTTCCTTGAGGGGGACGGTGAACCCCCAGACGACACTTCGCTCGTCCTTGGAGAGCGTTCCGAACGACTCGACGAACCCCGACATCAGGTCGCATTTCGTGAAGAGCACGTACACGGGAAGCGCCATCTTGAGCTCAGCCATCGACTCGTCGATGCGCTCACGCATGCGTTTGGCGATCTCCGTCAGCTGCTCGTTCGACGCTTCGGCGAGCTCGACGATACTCAAGGTGACGATGATTCCGTTGAGCGGCTTTCGCTTTCGATACTTACGAAGGAGTTCGAGGAAACCGATCCACTCGTCGTGGTCTTCTTCCTGGGTGGACCAGCGTCCGGCTGTATCGAGAAGGACGGCCTCGTTGGTGAGCCACCAGTCGCAGTTGCGGGTTCCTCCGATACCGCGAACCCCTCGATTCCCTCCGGCCAAATGTGGGAACTCGAGCCCAGAGTTCCGCAGCGCCGTGGTCTTGCCAGAGCCCGGGGGCCCGATGATCAAGTACCAGGGCAGGACGTAGAGTGCGTCGCGCCGACCGCGCCCTAGCTTCGAGCTCTTGAGTGCGCCGACCGCCTTCTCGAACTCCGCGCGAATCTCGTCGAGCTCAGGCTGAAGATCTGGCCGGGCCGCCTCCATCTGCTGGGACGCCTGGAGCGAGAGGGCCCCTTCGAGCTCGCGTGCGGCCTTGGCGGCCTGCATCCTCGCGTACACCAGGATCGCGACGACTACGAGGATCGTCAGCGCCGTAATGGTGATCGGAATCCACAGCGCAGGTTGATCGAGTAGCCACCAGCCAAGCCAAGTGGCGATGGTCACGATCGTTGCGATGAGATACTTGAGCACGCCTGGTCCCTAATCAACTTCGGCGCTCAGCGCCTCGAACTGTTCGCCCATCCCGTCGACCTTCGACGAAAGCGACCACGCCATTCCGATGTACACCGTGAGTGCAACCCCGAGGACGCCGAGCGCCGCCCAGATCAGCGAACGGTTGGAGCGCACCCCCTCGGCTCGCGAGTCGGGTCGCTGGCCATGCGGGGAAAGCTCGGCTTCCTGGTGAGCGCCGCTACGCCGAATGGCGTCGCGAACGCGGTCGGTAACGTCTCCGAGCTCGATCTCTCCTCCTCGAACGCGGTACTTCCCTTGAAAACCAAAGAGCAACGTCAGGTAGTAGACCTGAAGCACCTCGACCCTGCTCGGATCGCTCAGGAGCACATTGATTCGGTCGAAGAGCCCCTGGCCCGCCGTCGCTTCGTTGAAAAGCTCGAGTTGCAGCATGTGGGCAGCCCAGAAGTCTCGAAGGGTCCCGCCCTTCAACATGATCACTTCGTCGACGAGCGCGGTGAGCGCGTAACCGATGTCCTGCACGTCATGTTGCGCGAAACCGAGGGTAGACGCCGTCCGCATCGCGTTCGTAATCAGTGATCGAAGCTGCGTGTGAAGGGCCGTGGGTTCGCCGAGGGAGGCCTCCTCGATCGAGCGCAACTGCCCCACGGTGGAGAGAACGTCGCGCGTGACCTCGTTGACCCTGTCCATGCAGCCCTCAGCTCAAGATTCCGAATATCTCGACCTTCGTTTCGGCCGGTGTGAAGGGGTTCGGGAGGTACATGGCGATCCGCCGTTCGATCAGGATGTTGCGCCAGTAGTCACCGTCGGTCCGGACGACGAAGTACGTCATCCCGGCACGCGTCGGAATTTGAGGTGGCGCCTTCGTGGTCGCCTGAAGCTCGACGCCCGAGGTCGCCGCCGCCAGCAGAGAGTTGATGTCGCCCTCGCTCGCGAGCTTCGCCACGCGGGGCAGAAGCGCCGACACCTCGTTCTCGGCGACCGACGACTGTACGCCCACGACGAACTGGGTGCACTGCGTGAACCGGTCGTCGTCGATTTGACCCTGGTGCATCGCGTCGCCGCGGGACGCGAGCGAGACCGCGACATAGCGTTTGGCCAAAGTCGCCTTCAACAACCCTTCGAGCGCAGCGAAGATCGTCCCGAATGTGGATCGGAGGTCTTCGTAGACAAAGCGCGGGACGTCGTTGGGATCGAACTCGGTCGAGAACGTAGAGAGCTGACCTGCAAGACGGCTCAGCAGCAAGTAGATCTCCTTGGCGGAGAAGTCCCCGGCGACTACGGCATGGCGCAACACAGGGAGGTAGCTGTTGACCGTTGCGAGGAGAAGATAGCGCGTCACATCCGCAGCAGAGAACTCGACAGTCGAGTCGTCCCGCTGACGAACCGTCTGAAGGAGGGCGTTGCGTCGCGCGTTCATCGACGTGAGAAGCCCGTCGAGAGACCGGGCAAGCACAGCGGACGCCGACGCCCGAAGGCACGGCACGATGTAGTCGTCCGAGAGAACGAGACGTCCGTCGGCTGCGCGTCGGATCTCGGCGATCTTGATCGCCGTGTAGTCTTCCCTGGGTTCGTCACCGAACAAAAGACGGACGTTCGAACAAGCCACCTCGACGTCTTGGGGTTGTGCTTCCCCAAAACGATCGTGCGCCATGTCGCTCGTCGCGTAGTACCGCGTGAGCGCGCCTTTCGTCGCGCCGACGTTGTTGCGAGACTCATGCGTGCGCGCGAGGCCAACAAATACCTCGAGGACGGCCTGATGAGGGGCGAGGTGTTCCTCGGCAGGCCTCGACGGCGGTGCCTCTCGACTCGTCGAATCGAAGGCGATCGGGGTTCCGTCGGGTAGCACACCCTCGAAATGCCCGATCGCAACCATCCCGGAGTCAAGAGCGGTCATATCGAGCTCACACGCAAGGACGCCCCAGCTCTCGTGGTCGATCGCATCGAGCCGCGCGTTCAGCCGCCCTTCATGAAACCGATCGAGCTGCTGCATATGCTGCGGCGTCATCAGCAACCCTTCACTCCAAATCACTCTCGAAGGCGGTCTCATTCGTTCCTCATCTCAAGGTCGCGTAGCACTCGGTTCACCCGTCGTTGGCGCGGTCGTTCAGGCACTGCGCGTCACCGTCGTCGCAGCCTTCGGGTTTGGCCTCGCGGCCGAGCGAGCCATCGATGGTGTACCCATCGACCATGAAGCGAACCATCGGTCGGTCGCTTCCCCGCTTGGGGCACGATGGCGTCTGGAGGACCTTGCGCCATTGCGTACCGCTTGGCTGACGCACGACGGCGACGCCGACCACATAGTTCGCGCCGGGGTCCCGCTCGAACGACCGAAACGCCGAGCGGCCCGGGTACACCGTCACCTCTTCCATCCCAAGGACGGTTTCACCGAGTACATCGTCCGGGCGTCGGATCATGTCCTCGAACGAGACCTGCTCAATCTCTCCAAGATTGCTGAGCTGATATACCCGAACCATGGTCGGGAGCGGCTCACCGGACGCGTCGGGATTGAGCTCCTCGGACCCCTGGATCCAAAGATTGGCTGGCTCCGGCTTGGTGCAGACGGTGGACTTGTTGCAGGCCGTCAGCGCGAGGATCGAGGCCATGAAGAGGCCTATTCTGAGGACCACCATAGAGGGGGCGATGGTAGAGAGTTGGTGGGCCGTTGGCAATGGTTGACCGATGTTCACCCCGACTTGGAGACCGGCGTTCGGCGCCGTTCGGAGCGCCGCGCAAAGGTAGTCCTTCGAACAATTGCGTATGGACCGGCCAGGGTGGACAGACTCAACTTGTCCAGCACGCCTTCGATGACCGTCCGGTCCTCGAATGGGCGGATCCCCAAGGAGTCGGTCATGAGGTACGTCGTTCGGAGTGGAGACAGCTTGGATTCGATCGCGCGAAAGCACGGTCTGCCCGACTGGCGTGGGCTCTACGAGGCGCCAGAGAACGCGCCATTGCGGGTGCGGCGCAAGAACCCAAATCAAATACGCCCGGGGGACGTCGTTCGCATTCCACGCACCGCACCGGCCTACAAAGATCGCGAGGTCGTCATCCGGAAGCTCAAGAAGCTGCAGGCGGACCTCAAGAAGAGCATGCAGGCCGAGCTCAAGCTCCTGGCCAAGCACAAACGGGACATCCAGCGAGTGGGGGAGAACGTCGATCTAGCGGCGACACTCGCGACGCTCGCCGTCGACCTCACCAAACTGACGCGACTCGGGTACAAGGCCATGGAGGCCACGGGGAAAGACCTCGTCAAGATCAACGCGAAGGCGGCGCCAGGCGCCCTCGATTTCGCTGGCAAGCATGCGGGTCAGCTCGGAGGTGGCCTGAGGATCACCGGTCAAGAGTCGCTCGCCTGGGGGCTCGGCAAGGTGCTTCTCATCTCGTATTCCCAGATGACGTCTCCCTCCTACTGGGCGAACCGTTGGCAGAAGTTTCGCACCGGCAAGACGCCGCTCGAGGCTGTTCGCGACGCGGAACGCCAGGTGAAGACGCAACACGAAGCGATGATTCAGAAGCTCCAAAGGCGAATCGATGCACTCCGGGCCGGTGTCTAGAGACCAACGGCCCTTCCGAGGTCACGGGTTGGCTCTGTCGAAACCTCGACAACCCCCTCCCCTTGTCGACGAATCGTCGACACTCGAAGCCCAAGATAAGCCCGATGAACCGAGATCATTGCGCTTTCGAGTTGGCACGGGAGCTGCATTGTCTGTCGTCACGAGCGCGGGCACATCACGTAGTCGAGCTCGGAACCGTCAAACCCAACGAAGGATGTTTTCATGTCACAGTCAGTTCATCTTTGGCTCCAAGCGAACGGCGAGGCCGTCGAGGGCGAGTCGTCCGTCAACACCATGGAGCGCGAGAACACCATCGAGTGCTTCAGCTTCGAGTACGGCGTCACCGGCGGATCGGAAGCGTTCTCCGGATCGCCGTCGGGTGTCCGCAACTACGAGCCAATTCGAGTCACGAAGCGAGTCGACAAGTCGTCGCCGCTCCTGTGGCGAGCGCTCTGCAACAACGAGGCGATCGACGCGACTTTCAAGTTCTACCGACCCGACACAGGGGCCGGCGCGCTGACCGAACACTTCTACACGGTGGAGATCAGCGAAGGCCGAATCGCCGGAATCGACTTCGTCTCTCCGGACTCGATGATGGGGTCCAACGAACCGCCAACCGAGACGATCAGCTTCGTGTACAACAACATGATGCAGACGTACGAGACGACGGGCGCTGCGCACCAGGACAGCTTCCGCGATCAAGGCTGACCGATCACTCCGGCAGCGTGACCGAGGAGAAAAGCTCCCACATCGCGTCGTTCGCTTGGATGTCGAAGGTGCTGACGCCGAGGTCGACCGTGAGGTCCGCCGTGCCCACCTCGGGGCACGGGGACCCCGGCCAGCAGTGACCGCCGCCGTCGACCGTACAGAGGGTCACCGAAGCCCCCGCATCGCAGTCTGACGCGGTCTCGCATGTGACCATGCCTTCGTCGAACGTCACAACCGGGTCGTCGGCGCAACCGTTTCGAGCCAACCAGCCGTCGACCGAGTCGGCCACACTGATCGACTCGACCAGCCCGCCCCCCTCGTAGAAGATGATGTTGTCCGCCGTTCCGTGGAAATGGATCACCGGGACGGGTCGCGAGGGGTTGCAGGTCTCGAGCCCGAGGACACCCGCGACCGGTGCAATGGCGGCGATCACGTCAGCCGCCTCACAGGCGAGCCGATGCGACATGAAGCCACCGTTGGACATGCCGGTCGCGTAAACGCGGCGAAGGTCGATGCAACCGCGCGCCCCGAGGTCGTCGATCAGGGCTCGGGTAAACCCCACGTCATCGACGCCTTGTGCCGCGGAGGTCCCACAGCACGCGCCGCCGTTCCACGAGCTCGAAAGGCCGTTCGGATACGCGACGATGAACCCGTTGGCGTCGGCGGTCTCGTCCATTCCGGTGAATCCTCGCTGCGCGGGTCCACTCGAGGTGAACCCATGGAAGTTGAGAACGAGCGGCATCGGAGCGGTGCCATCATAGGTCGGGGGTACGTGGAGCTCGTAGCTGCGCATCCTCCCGTCGTACTCGAAGTCGACGCGCTCGAGGCTGTCGTCGAGCGTGCCCTCGATGCATCCGATGCTGGTGGAGGACGAAGAGGGTGCTTGCTCCCCGCCGTCACTGCAGGACGCGGCAATGACCGTCAGGAAAAGCCAAACGCCGACCTGAAGACTTGTGGCGAAACGTGTCATCGTGCCGTCACCCTAGCACGTTGGAGGCCGGAAACTTCGCGCTATTCGTAGCGCAGACCCTCGACCGGCAGCATTCTCGCCGCCCACCAGGACGGCGCGATGGTGGACACCGTGCAGATCAGGAGGGCGATGGCGATCGTCACCAAGAACACCCCTGGGCTGATCACGACCGGAAGATGATCGATCAGGTAGACCTTCGGATCGAGTGGAAACCGAATCCGATCGAGATAGGCGACGATGCCTCCCCCGACGAGGACCCCGATCAGGGTTCCGACGACCCCCACGACGACCCCTTGCACCATGAAGACGATGAGCACGGTCGCGTCGGTTGCACCCATCGCCTTGAGGATCGCGATCTCACGCTTCTTTTCGAGCACGATCATGATCAGGGTGGCGATGACATTAAACGCGGCCACGAAGATGATCGTCGCGATGACCAACGTCAGCGCGATCTTCTGGACCTCGAGCGCGGTGAAGAGGTTGCGATTGAGCTCTGACCAATCAAGGGTGTGAAACGCGCCGCCAAGCTCCTGTTCGATGCGACGCGCGAGTGCGGCTGACGTATCGAGGTCGGCGACGCGGAGCTCGACCCCGGTGACATTGTCCCCCTCGTCGAAGAGCCGTTGGGCCTCATAGAGGTCCGTGTAGACGAGTCCGGAATCGTACTCTTGAAACCCGGCTTGAAAGATGCCGATGACCCGAAACTCGCGCGACCGGGTTGCCCCGGTGCCCGCCGTCCCGAGCGAAAGGCCGAGCGCAGCCAAGGGGGAAATCATCCTGACGCGGTCCCCGACGGCGACGCCGAGGTCTTCGGCGAGCGTCTTTCCGACGACGATGCCTGGAAGGGCGTCGAGTGGTTCTCGCGCGGCGCCCATCGATAGGCTCTCTTCCCAGGCGGGGTCGTCGGGCAATCCAAGCGCGTCTTCGTCGAACGCGCCTAGCACGGCCTCGATATCGGCCGGCGCAGCAACCTCGGGCCCCGCGGCCCGCTCCCGCGCTTGTTCGCGTGTGCGATCTTGATCCCAGATGGTCGGGCGCCGGGTAGCGCCGAACCCGTCGTCTTTCGGGGAGTCCTCGTCGGATGCGCGCGTCCCTTGGCTGCCGGGCGCGCCAGCCAGCCCCTCGTCTCCGGTGCCCTCGGCGAGGTTACGAAGCCAGTTCCAATCGTCTTCTGGAACGACGGCGCGATCGGGGGTCGGGGCGGCGCCAGGGCGTCGCAGACTCTCGAGGCTGCCGGCGATGATCTGTTGCGGCAGGTCGAGGACCGAATGGACGCCTTCGGGGGTGACTCCTTTGGCCAGGACCACGGCGCGTCGCTCGCCTTTGGTGAGCATCATCTCATGGATCGAAAATGGGGCGATGCCTTCCACCTCGGGCATCTCCCCAATCGACGCGAGGACCTCTGGATAGTCCTTGAACTCGCGGCCGTACTTGAGAATCAAGACGTGGGCGTTCACGCCGAGGACCTTGTCCTTGAACGACTGCTCGAAGCCGGTCGTGATCGACAAGACCGCCAGGAGCGCCGCGACCCCGAGTGCTACCCCGACGATCGAGATCAGGGTGATCATCGAGACCGTGGCCCGCTTCTTGGAGCGGAGGTAGCGAAGGCCGATCTGAAGGCTGTAGCTCACGCTTCGGAGCCTTATCACGCGTTTCTGGATAAGAAAGGGGATGGGCCCGCGGAAACGAGGGTCCAGAGAACTGACCCCGAAAGGTCGACTTTGGAAGGGGGACTCACTAGGGTGCCACAGATGAAGCGGGTTTGGCCCTTGGCGTGTTGCTTCGGGTTGCTGATGGGTTGCCATCAGCAGCAGCACGCACGCCCAGAGATGTGGCCTCCGCAGAAGGCGCCCGCACCGGTGGCAGCCCATGCGCCCGCGCCGCCACCGAAGGTTCTCGACCCGACCCTCGTCGAGATCTCGGATCGCTCCCCGGTGATGCAAGCCAGGCGCGCGCTCGACGAAGGAAACCCATCCAAGGCCCGAGAGATCGCCGAGGCGGCGGTCGGCCAAGCGCACGCCCAAGACAAGGGGCGGCTCCACTGGCTCGCGGGCCAAGCCGCCGCAAAGGATGGCTATGCGCAGTTGGCGTTGGCGCACTTCGATACGCTCGGCGGTTTCAACCATCCGTTGTCGAAATGGGCCAAGCTCCGACGCGCGATGCTCCTCGAGCGACGGGATCCCGTGGCCGCGAACGCGATCGCGACTGAGCTCACCGACGAGTGGGGAGGCCGCGACCGTGCGGTCGCAATCGTCGAGCGCCTCAACCGAAGCCCGGATGCGCCGGCCGAAGTCGAAACACCTTCCACCGGGGGCAGCGCCACGGCGAAAGGGCGCGCCAAGCAAACCCAGGCCAAGGCCGAGTCCTTCTATCGTGCCAAACGTTACCGTGAGGCCGAGCGCCTCTTCGGGCGCGTAACCCGTAGCGCGAAGCCCGGGTCGCGCGTGTGGTGTGACGCGCGCTACAAGCAGGCCCGGTCACTCCTTCAAGACCGAGAGCGTACCCGCGGCGCCCCGATCATGCGGGAGGTTGCCGACCGCTGCCTCAAACTAGACGCGGATACCCGTGCATGGGCGCGCTACTACGGGGCGCGAGCTTACGGTCGTATCGGTCAGTGGGATGAAGCGATCCGTCAGTTCGAGCAGCTCGAGAAAGAGGCGCCTGGCCATCGGCTCGCCGATGACGCCAGTTATCGATCAGCACTCGCGGAGCTCGAGAACGGCCACGAAGGCGCGGCGCGTGGTCGCCTTGCGACGATCGCGAATCGCTATCCGGAGGGTGACATGTGGCCGCGCGCGATCTTTCGGCTCGGCTGGCTCGAGTTGCGCAGAGGGCGCTCGGAAGAGGCGTTCAGACACTTCGATGCCCTCGTTCACAAGGGCGGAGACGAAGACGAGGAAGGGATCACGGGCCGGGCCGAGTATTGGCGATCCAGAGCGTTGTTCCAGATGGGGCGGCGACTCGACGCAGTACAAGGCTACGTCGAGATCGCGGAACGTTGGCCGCTTCGTTACTACGCGCAGCAAGCGCTGCGCCGACTCGGGGAGATCGTCCCTGACACAGCCAGCGAGATCCTCGACGACATGCGGGCCGGCAGCGAGCCATCGCGGATGGTGTTCGTCTGGCGGGACGAGTTCGACGACCCCGCGTTCGAGCGGATGACGGAGCTCCTGGTCGTGGGCGACACGACCTACGCCACCGAGGAGATGAGACAGCTCCACATGGTGGGCCGCGGAGTCGACCCAGAGATGGCCGTCGTCGGCGCGGTCCTTCTGCAACACGCGGGTGCGGAAGCCAAGCTGAGCCGCGTGATTCGCGATCACTTCGAAGACTTCGAAGGCTTGCTGCCGAAGGGCGAAGGTCGACTGATCTGGGAGGCCACATACCCGATGGCCTTCTCGCCATTGATCGAAGACGTCGCCGAAACACAGGGCGTTCCACCCGCTTTCGTCCGTGCGATCGCGCGGGAAGAGAGCTCGTTCGATCCCGAGGCCGTCTCGTGGGCCAAGGCCTACGGCCTCGTGCAACTGATCATGCCCACAGCGAAGAGGTTCGCCCCGGAGGTGGGCGAAAAGGCCACGCCGCGGACGCTGCGGCGACCCGAAGTGAACCTCAAGATCGGAACGGCGTACATGGCGTGGCTCTGGGACCGACTCGAGGCGAACCCTGCGCTCGTGCCCTCGGCTTACAACGCGGGGGAAGGCGCCGTACGGCGGTGGCTCGAGGAAGACTCGTCACGACCGCTCGACGTGTTCATCGAAGAGATCCCTTACGACGAGACGCGCCGGTACACGCGTCGCGTACTCCAGACTTACGGGGTCTACCAATGGTTGGCCGACGAACAGCTTCCCCAGCTAAGGAGCGCACTGCCCGAGTCGACGGCAGGACGCCTTCGTGCCGCATCCCGCTAACGTAGCCGCAGCCTGCGCGATGGTGCTGCCTATGCCCCCGCCTCTGCGGGTAGCAGCACCCCAAACTCGAGGGCTTTGTTGACGTCCCCGTCGACACGGAGCTTGCCTTGGACGTACGCGATCTGCGGATCGAGCTCTCCTTGCAGGATCTGGCTCAAGTGATCCCCGCGAATCGTGAGCGTGGCGTCGGTTTCGGCGTTGGCGTCCTCGGTGACGCTTCGCCCATCGAAATCGACCATCCAGCTCTTGTCGCCGGAACCCGTCACGCGGAGTTGGAATCGACCGGACCCGAGCCGGTCGTCAGGCGTATCGCGCAACGTGGACCGAATATGCTCGACGAACGACGCCACCTCTCGGTCGACATGGCCGTTGTCCTCGTCACGAACTTGCTCGGGGACGGCCGCGGCTTCCAATACGTTGGCTTCCTCGCGGATGTAGCGCGTGAACTTATCGAGGTCTGGCATCACGGCTGGAGACGACGTCGGGCTGATCGAGAGCACGCCGTTGTAGCTGAGGACGGTGATGAGCAGGCCCATGCCATCCATGACCGGCGCCATCCCCATGGTCGCGAGAAGCTTGTGGCCGGCCATGTAGAGGTTCATCTGAGGACCCGGCACGTTCGTGATCACGAGATTGAAGAAGGGATTGTGGAGCTCCGACACGTGAAAACGCGAGTAGAGCCGGGTCATTCGATTGGCGAGTCCGAACGGAATGAACTCCGCCAGGTCAGACGCAGTACGCGCCGCACCCGCTTTTTCGACCGCCTTTCCTTTCTTCGACCTCGACTTCAGGGCGTCGAGTCGCTCGAGGGGGTCTTCGACATCGGTCGCGAGCTCGACCAGCATCGCGGACACCATGTTGCCCATCTCGCCGTGCTGGTCCTTTCCGCGCGTCGAAACGGGGCACATGGCAACCAAGCGCTTCGGCGGAAGCGCTCCCCGATCGATCAGGTATCGACGGAGGGCGCCCGCGCAAACCGCCAACACGACATCGTTGAGTGTGCAACCGCGCGCCTCTTTGATCGCCTTGACCCGATCGAGGTCGAGGAGCGCGGTGTTCCAGATACGCTGCCCGGAGATCAGATGATTGAAAGGCGTGACGGGCGCACTCATCGGGTTCGGCGGTGCGTCCGACCCGGCCTGCTTCTGTGTTTCGGACGTGGCCTTGGCTGCACCCATGGCCTCCTTGGCAACGCGGATGATCTCACGAGGCTTGCCGGCGATCTTCTGTCCCGTGTACCGCAACACCTCGAGCTCGTTCGGAATCGGCGGCACGCGGCGGGCCTTCTCCTTTGGGAACTCGCGAGGCTCGCGGGTCATGTCGAGCAGAATGCCGAGCATGTCGGCACCCGACACGCCGTCTATCGCCGCGTGATGCATCTTGCTGACCAGCGCCACTGACCCGGGGGGGGCCTGGGGAATGTTCTCGAGCCCCTCGATGAACGTCATCTCCCAAAGCGGTCGTGTGCGGTCGAGCGGCACACTGAAGAGTCGACTCGCAAGGCCGCGGAGCTCCTTCCAGTCGCCTGGGCTCGGTAGTGCAACGTGCTGCAGGTGCATGTCGATATTGAAGTCGGGATCTTCTGCCCAGTAGGGCTTCCCGATCCCAAGGGGCACCATCACGAGCCTCTCGCGCATCCGCGGCACCATGTGAAGGCGCGCGTTCATCATGTCTCGAAAATCACTGAACCGAATCGAACCCTCGAACACCAGCACGCTGCCGACGTGCATGGGTTGCCGAGGAGTCTCGAGGAACAGGAACGACGAATCGAGTCCGGTGAGCGGCTTGAGCATAGACACCAAGGCTACACCCTCGACAGGGAAGATCTACCGTGTTCCTCAGGCGCTGCCGAAAGTCTTGTCGAGGTCCTTCAAAAGGCGCTTCTGTTCGCGGGAGAGCTTCCTCGGAACCACGACTTCGACGACGCAAGCCATGTCCCCGCGGCCGCGTCCGTTGAGCCTTGGAACGCCCTCGCCCCGCATGATGAGGGTGTCCCCAGGTTGGGTGCCCGACGGGATCTTGAGCGTCCTGGCGGCCGACTCGTCTTCGTCGAGCACGGGCACCTCGACCTTGGCGCCGAGCGCGGCCTGAGGATAGGTGACCTCGATGCGCTGAATCAGGTCGAAGCCTTCGCGTTGGAAGTGTTCGTCAGCGGCGATCCGCACCGTGACGTAGAGATCACCGGCCGGCCCGCCTCGAGACCCCGCCTGACCTTGCCCCGTCAACCGAAGCGTTTGCCCCGAGTCGACACCGCCCGGAACGTTCACCTTCACGACGCGTTCGAGCTCCTGCTGCCCCGTTCCATCGCATTCTTCACACATGGCCTTGGGCAGGCTTCCGCGACCCCGGCACGTGGGGCACGTCGTGGTCATCACGAACGCGCCCTGCGCGCGCGCGACTTGCCCTCGGCCACCACAGGTCTCGCAGGCAACGAGCTCACCGTCGAGCGCCCCTGTGCCGTGGCAGGGCTCGCACGGCGAAGGGTGCGACAAGTCGACTTCGCTCTTGGTACCGAAAGCCGCCTCGCGAAGCGTCAGGACGATGTCGGTCCGCACGTCCGCGCCACGTTGCGGACCGTTTGGATCGCGACGGCGTCGTCCGAACCCGCCGAAGCCGAACCCGCCGCCAAAGATGTCGCCGAAGATGTCTTGGAACTGGCTGAAGACGTCGCCGATGTCACCGAAGCCCGGGGCACCCCCGCCACCAAGACCCGCATGACCGAACCTGTCGTAGGTCTCCCGCTTGTTGGGGTCGCTCAACACCGCGTAGGCCTCGGCGCAGAGCTTGAACCGTTCCTCGGCTTCGGGATTGTCTGGGTTGCGGTCGGGATGGAAGTCGAGGGCCTTCTGTCGGTAGGCTTTCTTGAGCTCGGTCACCGTCACTTGGCGCGAGACCTCGAGCACCTCGTAGTAGTCCGGCTTGTCCATTACTCCCCGTCGTCAAGAACCGCGGCGGCAACATAAGTACGCGTTGGCCCCGGTCAAGGTCCAGTTAGCCTCGGAAAAATGGGCTCTACGCGCCGGCTTCGGCGGCCTCGGTCCCTCGCGCCAGGATATCTTCGACGAGGGCTGCGGGAAGCCTCCCGGTCCGCTGAAAGCCGCGCATGTGGAGGATCGGTTCGCCCCCGAGATCGGCTGCCGTTCGCCCACGGATCTGCTGGACGTACTTCTTGGGCTCGAACGGAACGAGCTTCGAACCCGGATCGATGTCGACTCGCCCGAGCAGGTCCATCAACGCCCTCAGCGAGTTCATCTTCATGTAGGGGCACGTCGCGCAGCCGCCCGCGGTCGAACACCCTTCCCCGGCGGACACACCAGGAACCACCCCGAGATCACTCTCGGGAGCGGCCGCGATCGCTTCGTTGGCGACGGGGAAGATGATCTCGGCCGAGATGTCGCGGCCGCCTTCGGATGTGTAATCGCGGAGCTTGTCTTGGACTTGGCGAACGATCGGCGTGATCATGCCGGCCTCAGTGCCGAGCACGAACCGAAGCTCGGCTTCTTCGCCGCGAGCGATGGCATCGTCGACCTTCCCAAGGACGAACGAGAGAATGTTGGAGGTCGAACCGACAACGCCTTCGCCCTCCCTCTGGGCCCTCAGGCCAAGGGCAAACATCTCGCCCGGCACTTCGAGATGCGCCGTGACGAACGCGTCGGGATACTCTTCGCGAACCGTGTCGACAACCTCTTGACCAAACATGTGGTGGACGATGCATGTCCCTTGCTCGAAATAGTGAAACCTATCCCGGAGCGCACGGATGGTGTCTCGGTCGTGTGAAGGATGCACTTCGCGTATCTGGCGATCGGACATCTGCCCGAGGGTGTCGAACATGGCGGCCAAGTTCTCGCCCATGTAGGTATCGGGGCCGAACCAAATGTGACCGTCGGGGACTTGCGAGGCGGCTTGGAGCACCGTTTGAACGACATTCGATGATGTGCAGGTGATCGTGGGCACGAGCGCGTGTGCCTTGGCCTTGGTCACGAGGCTGGTGTTGATGTAGACGACGTGCAGGGAGCGCGGCGTTTCGGCAGCATCGGCGAGATACGCACCGTAAGCTTGTGCCTCTGCCGACTCGGCGAGCGAGCATCCGATCGGGTCGGTCGAGACGCGATAGACCGGCACATGCGCGAAACCTGAGGCATCGAGCATCGCGCGCACGTTCTCGCTCATGAAGTCGACGCCGAGGACCGCGATCGTTCGGGCGCCCCGCTCCGCCATGGCGATGGCGCGATCCGCCATGGCCAAGGAGTCCGACACGTGGATGTGGGGCCAATCGCTGGCTGCGAGCACCCCCTGGAGCTCTGGGTCCATATAGAAGTGAGCGACGACGCCTGCGTTCTTCGCCTGAAGCAACTCGGTGAGCTCGGAGACGAGCTCAGGCTGCGGCCGAAGATAGGCCGCTTGCGCCTCGGCGAACGAGCCCTGCGGGATGAGGGCGTCCGCGGTGATTCGAAGGGAGGGGAACGCTTGAGAGTTCATCTGCGACGTGCTCAGAATAGAGAGTATACCTCCGGCCGAGCGGGCCTCATGTCAAGCGAACCCACACCGACGTCGGTCTACGTGCACTTCCCCTGGTGCGCGCGCAAATGCCCCTACTGCGATTTCGCGACCGAGCCGGTCAAGACGAACACGATCGCGCACGAGGCCTACGCGGATGCGCTCCTGCGTGAATTGGATTGTCGCGCTGCCGATCTGCAGGAACGGATGCTCGTGTCGGTGTTCTTCGGCGGCGGGACTCCCTCGTTGTGGGATCCATCGGTGTTGGCGCGAACGCTCTCGGCGATCCGCGGCGCGTTCGACGTGGAATCGAACGAGCTCGAAATCACGGTCGAATGCAATCCGAGCTCGCTTTCGCGAACGCATGCGGCGGCACTCATGAACGGCGGTGTCAATCGACTTTCGGTTGGCGTCCAGTCTCTACGCGACGCGCACCTCGGATTTCTCGGGAGGTTGCACGACGCCGCCCAGGCGGTCCGGGCGATCGAGGATGCGGTCGCCGAGGTGCCGCGCGTAAGCGCAGACCTCATGTTCGGGATGCCGGGGCAGACCCAAGGCGCATTCGCCGAAGACATCCAACGCCTGTTGGCGATCGGTGTCGGGCACGTGTCTGCCTACTCCCTCACGATCGAGCACCAAACGCTCTTCGGGTCACTGCACAAGGCAGGAAAGCTTCGGGTCGCGACCGAGGATCGCTACGCGGACCTATTCGAGCAAGCCGAGGCCGAGTTCTCGAACGCGGGGTGGAACCACTACGAGGTGTCAAACTACGCGCCCCCCGGACAAGAGTCTCGCCACAACATGCACTACTGGCAGGGAGGGGCCTACGTCGGCCTCGGCTCTTCTGCGGTGGGGTGCCTCGATAAGGGCGTGGGAGCGGCGACGCGTTGGCGAAACGAGCCGATTCCCCAGCGCTACATGAGCGCCCCCGATCAGGGAGGCGACCTCGAAGCCCTCGGGCCGGACGAGCTGATCAGGGAAGCCCTCATGCTGGGCTTGCGCACCGCGACCGGGGTGAACATGGCCTCGACCGCTCACCGTGCCGGTCGAGACGTACGCGTGGGGCGCGCGAACGAGCTGGAACGTGCACTGGACCAAGGCAACGTCACGCTCGAGGATGATTGGCTCAGGGTTCCCCAAGACCGCTGGCTGAAACTTGACGGCATCGTGCGAGACTTGTTCTAGACTGACTACTGGTGAGGTTGGATTTCGAAGAAGTCGCGGTATCCGGGCTGACGAAGTCCTATGGTGCGACGCTGGCACTCGCCGGCGTGAACCTCAAGTTCTCGAAGGGAACGGTAACGGCGGTCTTGGGAGCCAACGGCTCGGGGAAATCAACGCTCCTTTGGCTCCTGGCGCTGCTCGGACGACCCACGCGAGGAGAAGTTCGATTCGGCGAGCATGACGCAAGAAGCGCCGCTGAGCTCCGGGCTCGGATCGGTTTCGTCGCGCACCAACTTCAGCTCTACCCGGGTTTGAGTGGGCAGGAAAACCTCGCACTCGCAGCGAAGCTCCATGGACTCGCCGATGGCGCCGATCGGGCGCAACGATTGGCCGAACAGCTTACGATGGCCGACTACTGGGAGCGCCCTCTTCGGACGTACTCGAGGGGACAAGCCCAGCGCGTCGCGATCGCGCGCGCCCTGTTGCACGAGCCGAGGCTGCTGCTGATGGACGAGCCGTCCACTGGCCTCGACGAACGATCGACCGAGACGCTAATCGCACAGATCGCCCACCAACGCGCTTCGGGCGCCATCGTGGTGGTCGTGAGTCACGAGCTGAGCTTTGCCGAGCGCATCGCGGATCGCGTCGTTGTGATCGACCGTGGCCGTATCTCCGAGGCCGACGCATGAAGGTACTACGGGCGGCATGGTGGGTCGCACTCAAGGATCTGCGCCTCGAGCTTCGGAGCAAAGAGATCCTGACCGCGACCAGCCTTTTTGCGGTGCTCGTGGTCACGCTCGGATCCCTCGCCTTCTACACGGACCCGGTGAGTGCGCCAAACGTGGCGCCGGGGGTCCTGTGGATCTCGATTCTGTTCTGTGGAGTCTTGCTGATCGGCCGGAGTTGGGCGCTCGAGCGTGAGAACGACGCAGTCTTCGCCCTGCTCTTGTCACCAATCCCGCGAGCCTCGATCTACATTGGCAAATCACTCAGCGCCCTCGCGCTCCTGTTCGTGGTCGAGTTGCTCCTGGTCCCGCTCTGCTTGGTGTTCTTCCAGCTTGAGCCGAGCGGCCAATGGTTGCCGCTGGCCGGACTCATCGTTCTTGGTTCCGTTGGCTTCGTCACCACGGCGACGTTGTTCTCTGCGGTTGGCATTCGCACCCGGGCTCGCGACCTCGTGCTGAGTGTCCTGGTCTTCCCTCTGGTGGCCCCCGCGCTCCTGGCGTCTGCCGTTGCCACGCGTGAGTTATTCTCCGGGGCACCACTCGGGGACGTGCTCAGCTGGATGCGCATCCTCGCTGCCTTCGACCTCCTATTCGTCGGGTTCGGCGTATGGGTCTCGCGCTACCTGCTGTCCGAGGCGTAGGTCTTGCGCAAGAGTGCTGCGTCACCGGTACGCACGAATCAGATCGAGAGCGACAGGACTCGCCCAGTCGAATGCTCCGTCGAAACGCAATCGGACGACGCCGTTCTTGTCGATGATCCAGGTTTCGGGGAACAGCTTGGTCCCGAAGGCACCGCTTACGACTTCACGATCTGCATCAAGAAGACTCACGATGTCGGATCCCGGCGGGATGATCGCCTCGACCTCGGCCCAGTCGCGGTCGGTGGAAACCGCCACGACCTCGACATCACCCCACCCCTTGGTGATCTCGGCGAGCAGTTCGATGGTCGGCATCTCCTGGATGCACGGGCGGCAGGTTACGGTCCAGAAGTTCATCACGACGACCTTCCCGCGTTGGTCGGCAAGGCTCCAAGTACCCCCGGATTGATCGGGAAGGGTGAACTTGGGCGCGCTCAGAGACGCGCCGAGGTAATGAGGAATTCCGCCTTCGCCCGACATCAACGCCTCGAAGCGGCCATTGCCGAGTACGGCCCGAAACGGGGCTTCGCTGGCGCGAACACGGGCGTCGACGATCGCCCCTGCGAAGATCACCAGGAGGGGAAATGCGATCGCGCCAATGATGGCTGCCGCCATGAGCTCACGCCGATTCACGGGCGTTGCCTAGCGCTTTTCGGTGCCGAGTGAAAGGGGATCGGCCATCGGTGCGGGACGCACCCGAACCCCGCCAACTTCGACGAAGACCCCCTCGGGATCCTCGTCGACCCAAGGCGACAGCTTGCTGACCGCGTGATTGTCGAAGCGAGCTGGGCAGCGACCCTCTCGGACGGCACACCAAAGCGCGCCCTCCGGACCTTGGACGAGGGACGCTGGATCGAGGGGCTCATCGTGGCCCCCTGAGAGATGGAGAACGACCCCCTCGGCGGACACCGCAACGTCCTTGACGAAGTACGCAGGGCCTTCGATCTCGACGTAGGCCCAGTTGATCGCGTTGCTGAGGCAAAATCGTCCGTCGTCGGCACGGTCGACCCAGCCATCAAACGAGTGAACGAGGTTTGGGTGGTCGATGCGATCGTCGCCGTTGAACCAGCGACCGCGCGCGTCCCGACGGATCTTCGTCTCCCGGGTACGTCCGCGGAGAAAGCTCGAGGGGTCGGCGCCCATACGTAGAGCGGTATCAGAAAACGGGACGCGGGTCGATCCTGCTATGCTCCCGCACCATGGCGAAGAAAGACCGGAAGCTGGTGGTGGTCTCGAACCGAGGG
Source organism: Myxococcota bacterium (assembly GCA_039028875.1). GTDB lineage: Bacteria > Myxococcota_A > Polyangia > Polyangiales > Houyiibacteriaceae > SG8-38. The sequence goes on from JBCCHE010000024.1 coordinate 27,171, forward strand.
CCGTATCGCCATGAGGCCACGCGTGGCAAAGATCGATGGGTGCGCGCCGCCGGCGGCCTGGTCGCGGCGCTCGATCCGGTGTTGCAGAAGCGCGGCGGGGTCTGGGTGAGCGCAAAGCAGGCCAAAGACTTCGACTCGATCACCGTGCCGGTGCCGAACCTCGCGTACGACCTCGCGTACATCGCGCTCAAACGCAGCGACGAGCGCGGCTTCTACGAGGGCGTGTCGAACGGTGTGATCTGGCCCCTCCTTCACAGTTTCCCTCCGACGATCCGGGTGGGGGACGCACCTTGGTCGAACTACGTGAACGCCAACCGCGAGTTCGCCGAGGTAACGCTTTCGACGAGCGGCGCGTCGGACCTGGTTTGGGTGCAGGACTATCACCTGATGTTGGTGCCGGGGTTCATTCGCAGCCGGCGGCCCAAAGCCCGCGTGGGCTGGTTTTGCCATATCCCGTGGCCTTCACCCGACACCTTCGGGATCCTGCCCTGGCGCGAGCAGATCCTCGAAGGCCTCCTCGGGGCGGACCTCCTTGGTTTCCACCTCCCCGAGTACGAAGCCCACTTCCGGGAATGCGTGAAACGCTTCACCCCGCATCGCGTGTCGCAGAACTCGATCCGTCATCGGAACCGGACCGTGAAGACCGTCGCAGCGCCGATCGGCGTGCCGGTCCAGGAACTCGAAGCGCTCGCGATCGATCCGGATGTCGAGCGCGAGGTGGGGCGAATCCGGAACGCGATGGGCAACCGGCGACTGATCCTCGGGGTCGACCGGCTCGACTACACCAAAGGGATTCCAGAGCGTTTGTGGGCTTTCGACACGCTCCTGAAGCACGACCGGTACGCTCGCAGCCGATACCTCTTGATGCAGGTGATGGTGCCCAGCCGAACGGACGTGAAGGCCTATGCCGATCTCAAAGAGGAGATCGACCGCATGGTCGGGGACATCAACGGCCGCTACTCCGACACAGGCCAGATCCCGATTCACTACCAGTACCGGAACCTGAGCCAGCGCGCATTGTTCGCGCTCTACCGAGCCGCCGATGTCGCCTGGGTGACGCCCCTCCGCGACGGCATGAACCTCGTGGCACACGAGTACGTGACCTCGCGAACCGATGAAGACGGGGTTCTCGTCCTGAGTGAGTTCGCTGGTGCCGCCAAGTACCTTCGGGCGGCAGTTCAGGTCAACCCGTACGACGTCGACGCCATGGCCGAAGCAGTACGGCAGGCCCTGAGCATGAAACGAACGGAGATGCGCAAGCGTATGCGATCGCTGCGACATGAAGTCTCGCGCCTCAATGTGCATGGATGGGCCGATGACTACATCTCGGCGCTGGAGAGCGTGTGACCCTGCTTGACCGGGTGCTCGGCCTCAAGCGTCCACTGCTGATCGGGCTCGACGTCGACGGCACCCTGGCCCCAATCGTCGAGAACCCGGACGCGGCGACGATTCCCGAAGGCACCCTGGCCTCTCTAGAACGGCTTGGACGCGCCGAGGGAGTCGTGCTGGCGTTGATCACCGGCCGCGATCTGCAGTCGTTGTCACGAATGGAACAGATCGATGGAATATGGCGTGGGGTCGAGCACGGCGGGGTCGTCATCGCACCTGGGGAGCAACCGACGCCCCGCGCGATGAGCGAGTCGCACCGAGGGGCGCTCGAGCGCTTCGATGCATGGACGCGTGAGCACGCCGAGGGTGCGTTCATTGAACACAAGCCCGGCGCGATCGCCGTGCACGTCCGGGTGCTCGCCCAAGCGGAGCCCACGCGCGCGAAGGCGCTCCTCGAGGAAGCGGAGGCGTTCGCCCTCTCGGTCGGACTCCACCCGCGGCAAGGTCGTGCCTTGGTGGAGGTTGAAGCCGTGTCCGGAGACAAGGGAGAAGCCCTCCGAGAGATCTTCAGCCTGAGCGGGGCGAGAAGCGTCTTGTTCGTCGGTGACGACGTGACGGACCTGCCGGCGATCGAGTTCGCGAACCGGAAGGGGCTCGGCGCTTTCGTCGTCTCAAGCGAGCGCGGGGCGCCACCCGGGACCTCGACGACGACCCTCGATGGGGTGGGAACAGTCGCGACCTTGCTCGCCGAACTCGCCCGCCGACTCGGTTGAACGTGGCCGGATCCAAAACCCGTGGTAGAGCGGTACATGCTCGACCGAGAGCTGCTCGAAGCCGAGAAGATCGCCCGGGTCGCGGGCCGAATCTTGCTCGAGCTCTACGAGACCGATTACACCGTCGCGTTCAAGTCGAAGTCGGACCCGGTGACCGAGGCAGACACACGCGCCAATACTTACATCGTCGATGCCCTGAGAACCGCGTTCCCCGACGATGGGATTGTGGCCGAAGAGAGCGAGGATCGGAGCGACGCACTGCGAGGCGGGCGCTGCTGGTACGTCGACCCGCTCGACGGAACCAAAGAGTTCATCGCCAAAAACGGCGAGTTCGCGGTGATGTTGGGACTCGCAATCGAGGGCGTGTCGACCCTCGGCGTCGTGTATCGCCCGGTCGATGACAAGCTCTACGCGGGGGTCGTCGGCGCCGGCGCCGAAATCGAGGTCGGTGGCTTGCGGACTGCGCTCCGCGTGAGTGACACCGCCGATACGGAGAGGCTTCGACTCGTGGTCTCGCGCTCGCATCGGGGCCAACCCATCGACGACGTCATGGATCGACTGAAGATCTCCAAAGAAACCGCGAGCGGATCGGTAGGCCTCAAGGTGGGCCTGATCACCGAGCAGCGAGCCGACCTCTACATTCACATGTCGAACAAATCGAGCGCGTGGGACGCCTGCGGGCCCGAGGCGATCCTCAAGGCCGCAGGCGGGAGGTTCACCGACCTCGCCGGGCGTGCTTACCACTATGGGGGGACCGACATGCGGAACGACCGCGGAATCCTCGCCTGCAACGCCAACGCGTTCGAGGCAGTGCTGCCCGTCGTCCAAGATGTCGCCCGCCGCGTAGGCTTTCTCAGCTAGACCGCGCGCGTCGCAGGAGCTGCCGGCGCGGTGTCAGGGCGCGCTCGGTGCGGCGGCGGGCTCGGCAGGGTCTTCGGGCGCCGGGATACTGGTCGGCCGCGACGACACCTCGGAGAACCCAAGTCGGTACGGGGCGCTCGCGCCTTCCTGGGCCACGGACACCCACAACTGCGACGTCCCGAGCGGCAAGTCCGTCCGGAGCACGACGCCGCGACTGGCGCTTCGACTGTTCTTGCAGACCACCCGTCCGTTCGGCTTTCGAAGAACCAGCGAAAGCGCCACCTCCGCACGACCGAGGACGTTGAGCTGAAGAAAGGCGGTATCGGCCGAGAGAAGGTAGTCGGGCTCCTCGGAGGTCCAGCCGCGGCAGCGACGGTGGATCGTGTTCGCCGAGATCTCGCCTTCGGCGGTCCCTTCGACGATTCGGGGATCGGGATTGAAGCCCGCGTGAAGATGCACGGTGCCGAACCTCGAGTCGGAGCGAAGGTACGGGTCGGCTGGCGTATCCGCGGCCACGGCGGGTAGCGGCGCCAAACTCGGAATGGGCGAGGGTTCCGTCGGTTCGGTGCACCCCGAAACCGGGGTCGCGAGCGCAGGCGCCAATATGAACGCGGCATGCCAAAGCCGCGCAAGCCTACCCATGTCTACGACCACCCTTGCCTCCTACCGAGGAGAGGCCATCGGCGTCAACGGTGCACCAAGAAAAAGGGCCGCTCACCGGGAGATGAGCGGCCCGTGCGCCGAAGCGCGTGGTGTCTAGGAAGAGGATTAGGATTTACATGGCTGGGGGGGGAATAAGCGGGGCAGGATCATCGGCGTCGATGATGCCAAAGAGTTGGAAGGCGAGGGTGTCGCTCGGATCCTCGTCGACCGCGATGAGGACGCTCGAGACGTTGGGCGTGACTGGGACGTCGACGATGAGGTTGCCGAAGAACGGCGGGCAGGTGTCTTCGGTGTAGAACACCACGTCGAGGTTGCCCTCTGCGAGGTCGAGTCCGCCCATCTGCGGCGCGATGTCGCCAAAGGCGAGGTCAGCCTCCACGTCCGTGCAGGTGGTGACCGGGTCGTCGACTGTGGCGACGGTGACGGGATCGAGGTCGGGGTCATTGGCGCCATGGCCGATGAACACACGGCCCGAGCCGGCCTCAAGCCCTTCGATGGACGTGTTGAAGACCAGGACGTTGACTGGAACGGCCGGGGGCGGGTCGTTGGTTCGATAGGCGACCACGGTCAGATCCGATCCGTCCATGATCTCGACCCCGTCGAGTTGCAGGACGGGCTCTTCACCACCGGGAGCCCCGATGCCAATGTCATAGGTGCCGGCAGGCAGCTCGATGCGACCCGAGGACTCCGTGTAGGAGATCTGAAGCTCGGTCTCCTCGCCATCGAGGAAGATCGCCACCGCGGTGTTGTCCGCGGCCGGCACGTCGGGCGCCAAGTGGACCGCAGTCACGGTGCCGCCGCCGAGTTCTCCGCCGCCGGCTCCGCCGTCGCCACCCGTGCCGCCGGTGCCACCACCGGTGCCGCCGGTCGCGGTTCCACCCGTGCCGCCGGTGCCAGAATCGCTATCATCCCCACAGCCGACCATGCCGAAACTCAGCATGGCGACGACCGCGATACCCAATGTCGTTTTGTTGATCATGTTTCTCCTCCGACCTGTTTAAGTCATGTCTAGGTCTTGTACAGCTTCCTACTACGGCAGCGAGAGTCGTCAAGGACTAGAGCTCGCTTTTCTCAGTGAATGCTTGATTGGTGAGAATCTGAGGTATAGACATGGGTTCGACAGGATCGTGTCAAAAAACACATTTCCCCCTTAAGGGCGATGCCTTGATGAAGGACGAAGCCAAGTACCGCGTGGGCATGGTCGCCAAGATGACTGGACTGTCGACCCATACGCTTCGGGTTTGGGAGAAGCGGTATGCGGCGGTCCTTCCCCATCGAACCGAAGCCGGGGGCCGGCTCTATAACGACGCGGACGTCGCGCGGTTGAGGGTCCTCAGCCGGCTGGTGGCCGAGGGGCACTCGATCGGTGGAATCGCGGGGCTGCCAACCGTCGAGCTCCAGGGCATGGCCGCCAAGCTACCATCGGCGGAGCCTCAGGGCAGGACCGACCGGCTCGAGCTGTTGAGGCGACGGTTCATTGCGTCGATCGAGGACCTCGACGTCCTCGGGGCCGAGCAGATGCTGTCGCGTGCCGCCCTTGGAACCGAGCCGGGGGAGTTTCTGAGGAGCGTCGTGGGCCCGATCTTGAGTGAAGTGGGGGATCGGTGGGAGCGAGGTGAGCTTCGGATTGCGCACGAGCACGCGAGCTCGACCGTGATGCGAGGGCTTCTGTTCTCGCTGATGCGCCTTTACCCCGCGAGCGACGCCATGCCGGTCACGGTGGTGGCCACGCCTGCAGGCGAGCGCCACGAACTCGGCGCCCTCATGGTCGCAATGCTCGCCACCATGCACGGTTGGCGCGTTCTCTACCTGGGAGCCGACCTCCCAGCGGAGGAGATCGGCTTCGCCGCACGCGAAGCGAATGCCAAAATGATCATGGTCTCGGTGAGCAATCTCGACGGCGAGGCGGTCGCCCGTGAGTTCGACGCGATCGAGAAGGCGGCCCCGCCGGGTGTTCGGATCCTCGCCGGCGGCCGGGCGGCCGTCGCGAACCCGTCGAGCCGGATCGAAGTGCACGACGACCTCGACCAAGTGGAGCGCGTGCTCAACCGCTCGTGACTGGGGGCCCTGGCGGCACGCTTTCATGCGCGGCGCCCTTGATGACCTTCTGAGCCAAGGTCGCCAAGCTTCGCGCACCGCTCTTCTTCAGAAGCGATCGAATCTGCGCCTTGACCGTGTTTTCGGCGACCCCGAGGGCGTCCGCGAGCTCTTTTCGAGAGAGTCCATCGACCGACAACGTCAGCAGTTCGGTTTCGCGGCGCGTCAACCGAAGTTGTCGAGCGAGGTGCTCGATACGTTGGCCGATCGCGGCGTCGTCGACCCGCTCTTGCGCGAGGGCGCGTTGGATGAACGGGTTGAGGTTGTCGGCGGACGCGGGCTTGCAAACGTACTCGCCTCGCATCGTCTGCACTTTGTTAACTACATCACGATTAAGCTCACCCGTCAGGACCAGAACGGGGAGCGCACCGTATTGCTCCCGGATCTCCGCCAGAAGGTCGAGGCCGTAGCCGTCGGGCAGGATCAGGTCGAGGACGACACCAGTCCACTCGGCGTGCGTTCCAAGTTTGTCGCGCGCCGCCGCCATGTTGTGAACGACGTCGACGGGGCCATGGCGCCCGAACGTTCTTGCCAGCGTTCGGGCCAGGGTCGGCTCGTCCTCTACGATCAGAAAGCCACCGGGCATGCGGCGTAAGCTAACCCAGTTGACCCGTCCGGTGGTACCGATTCCGGCCAGAGGACGATGTTTTTAACCCCTAAACGGATCTTCAGCATTCTAGCGTCGCTCGAAAGGCTTTGATTTCGAAGGCTTAGCGAAGCCCGCGAGACCGTGCCCGGGAGCGGGCGGTCAGCCAGGTGGGCGAAGAATGCGGGAGACTTGACGCAACGGGTTGGCGCCTCTTCAATGTTCGAACGAATGTACGCGGTGCTGATCACCGACGGGGGAGGCGAGAAGCGAAGGCTCGATTTTTCGAAGCCTGAGTTGACCGTCGGACGCGTCAACGGAAACGATATCGTCCTTGCCAAGCGCAACGTGTCGAAGCAGCACGCCCGCCTCTCGCTCGAGGACGAGAAGGCCGTGGTGGTCGACCTCAACAGCACCAACGGCACCTGGGTCAACGGCCGCAAGATCACCGCGCCTCACCCGCTGAAGCAGGGTGACAAGATCTACATCGCCGACTTCATCATTACGCTCGAGGGAGATTCGGCCACGGCACAGGGAAGCCGAGCGCCAGAGCAAGTCTCAGAGCCGCCCCCGCCACCTTCGGCCGCGCCGGCGCCGGCTCGGTCGTCGATCCCGAAGACATCGATTCCGGTCCGCACCTCGTTGCCGCACCGGGCACGGACCAGTCGACCGAAGGACCCGGTCGCGACGAGCTTGCCGCCAAGAATCGAGAGCCGACCGACCGACGAAGCGGAGTTGGGCACGCCTGCGAAGGACCCCTTGGCCGAACTGATGCGCCGACTGTCCAAGAGGCTCGATATCGAAGACGTGAGCCCCGAGGCCATGAAGGACCAAGACCGGTGGTCCGCCGCGCGCGCCGCCATCGCCGAGACCTTCCTCACCATGCAGAAAGACGGCTCGGTCGACTCGGATGTCGACATGCGTCAGGTCGCACACACGGCGCTGCACGAGATCGTTGGACTCGGCGCGTTGGACGATGTGCTTTCGAACGAAGAGATCCAGTGGATCGTCGTTAGTGGTCGGGACCGTGTGCTCATCGACACGGGAGAGGGTCCGCGACCTACCGCGCTCTCGTTCTCATCGGCCAAGGCCCTCGACATCATCGCTCGACGACTTGCCGCGCAGTGCGACCGGCCGCTCGGCGACGAACCGGTGTTCCACGGACGACTCAGCTTCGGTCCGAGGGTGACGATCCTTCGCCCTCCGCTCGTTTCTCCGGGACCCTTGATCGAGATCCGCATCGACCAAAGCGCAGCACTCGACCAGCTCTGCGAGGACGGCTGGATGTCCCCCGAGGCCGCCGCGCACCTGCGAAAGGCGACCGCCGAATGCCGCAACATCGCGGTGCTGGGCCCCGCCGGGTCGGGCGTCTCCACCCTGTTGTCTGCGCTCTGCCAGGAGCTTCCCGAGGAGGAGAACACAGCCTTGGTCGAGGCACTGCCGGACCTCGACGTCGATCGCACCAAGGTCGTGTCCTTCAGCGCCGCGGATGCGGGCCTGTCGATGTCTCAGACCATCGCCCACGCTTCGCGGCTGCGAACAGACCACCTGGTGTTGAGTGATCTCACTGGCGCCGAAGTGGCTTCGGCCCTGGGCGTCATCGGCGGGCGTGAGCCAGGGCATCTGCTTGGCGTGCACTGTGCGACGACCAGCAACGCGGTCGAAGGACTGGTCCTCGCGACGAGCTGTGGCGGAACCGACCGAGCCTGCGCCGCGCAGATGATCGGGAGCGCACTTCACACCATCGTCGCCGTCGAACGAGGATCAACAGGGAACAAAGTGTCTGCGATCTTTACCATCGAAGGGCACGAAGCGGGCGACGTCAGCTACGAATCGGTTCCCGTCTAGTCGCGCGGATCGACAGTGGCGTTCGGGGACCGCGCTCAGGCGCCCTTGCTCATGACCTCTCGCGGGGTGGCGCTGACACCCGGCGCAGGATACGCGGGCCGGGCAAAGTAGTAGCCCTGGCCATAGTGCGCACCACAATCGACGACGACCTTCATCTCGGTCTCCTGCTCGATTCCTTCCGCGACGACGCGGGCTCCGAGTTCGTGGCAGAGTCGCACGATGTGCCGCACCAAGACTTGAGCGCGACGGTCGTCTGCGAGGTCGGCGATGAGCGTACGATCGAGTTTGACGATCTCCGGCTTGAGATCGACGATGTACTTGAGGTTGGAGTACCCGGCGCCGAGGTCATCGACGGCGAGGGAAACGCCCTTTCCACGGATCTCGCGAAGCACGCTGTGGCAGTAGGCAAAGTGGGTCAACGGCACCGACTCGGTCACCTCGAGGTAGATCGGCTGATCGTGTGTGAAGATCGGATCGTCGGGCTGAACGAGCCAAGACTCGTCGAACTCGTTCGGGTGCACGTTGAGGAAGAGCGGAGCGCCGCCGCAGTTTGCGGTGGCGATCTCCCGAATCGCGCGACCGAGCGCGCCGACGCATCGGCTCTTGATCGCCTCGTCGAACAACTTGGGCGGGTTGATCCAATGCGGTGAATCACTGCGAACGAGCGCTTCGTACGCGAACGGCTCCATCGTCGTCAGCGACACGATCGGCTGGTAGACGACGCTCAGGTCGCCTCGCGCCAACACGCCAGGGAGGCCCTTGACGCTACGCAGTCGGGGGATCCCCGACCTGCGTTGCTGGGTCTGCTTCAACCAGTTCCCGAAATTCGTCACAGTTTGCCTGACACGGTAAGTTTACACTAAATGACCCACGAGTAGGTATCCCCAATCAAGGATATCGCTGCCCACCTGGGTACCATCCTAGCGCACTCTCGGCGGCTCTGGTATGCCGCGCAGCAATGCGTACTGCCGGTTCCATTGGCCCTTCCGAAGAAAGCCCCATCGGCACGACCCTCGAGCGCCACCTGCTCGAACGACAGCGAAGGATGCCGGAGGCCACGGGCGATTTCACCGGTCTATTTCAGCAGATCATGCTCGCGGCCAAGATCATCGGGAGCCGGGTGAGCAAAGCGGGCCTCTCGGGCATCCTCGGGCGAACGGGCCAGACCAACGTCCAGGGCGAGGCGGTGCAGAAGCTCGACATCTTCGCCAACAACACGATCGTCGGGACGGTTGAGGCGGGCGGTCACGTCTGCGTGATGGGCAGCGAAGAGGTGGAGGACCCGATCGGGATCCCTGCCCGATACCCACAGGGGAAATACGTCCTGCAGTTCGATCCGCTGGACGGCTCGGGCAACATCGACATCAACGCCTCGATCGGAACGATTTTTTCGATCCATCGGAGGATCTCCCCGGACGGGACGCCGGGGACACTCGAAGACCTGCTGCAACCTGGCCGCGATATCGTGGCCGCGGGGTACGTGATTTACGGTTCGTCGAACATGCTCGTGTACTCGACGGGACACGGTGTCGATGGCTTTACATACGACCCCGGAGTCGGTGAGTTCTTTCTGTCCCACCCGAACATTCGAATCCCCGACCGGGGGTGGATCTACTCGATCAACGAGGGCAACTACCACAACTGGGATTCACGCATCCAGCGCTGGGCCGACTGGATCAAGACCCCCAACGAAGACCGACCGGCATACCGCCTTCGCTACATCGGCGCCATGGTGGCCGATCTCCATCGCACACTTCTCAGGGGCGGGGTCTTCGCGTACCCGCACGACGTCACGAACCGCAAGGGGAAACTGCGGTTGCTCTACGAGGCAAGCCCAATGGCGTTCTTGGTGGAAGCCGCCGGGGGCTCGGCCACAGACGGAAGCCAGCGATTGCTCGAGATCAAGCCCCAGGAGCTTCATCAGCGAACGCCGGTGTTCATGGGAAGCTCGAAAGACATCGAGGACCTGATGCGGTTCGCGAACGAAAACCCTTAGGCGCCCTCTTAGAGTTTGGGTGTGAGGCTGAACGGAACCGCGGTTCGGACGCAGCCCCCCTCCGGATTCGGGAACTTCCACGACCGCGCGACACGCCTGACGCAAGAGTACACCTGAGAATCGCGCAACGAGCCGGAGATCGACACGTTTCGTACGCGCCCTGAAGAGGCGATCGTGATCAGCACCGTCATCTGCCCCTGCAAGAGGTTGTTGTCCTTGAGGCGCTGCTCGTAGCAGGTTTGCACTTGCTTGCGTGGCGCACCGTTGATGGTCGCCCGGATCTGGCTTGCTTGAAGTGTCCCGTTGCAGACGACCGGCTCACGATCGCGTCCTCCGCCCGAGCCTTCCCCTTGGCCGGGTGTCTCGGGTGCCTCGGCGGGCTCGATCTCCTCGGGCTCGGGGATCTCGATCTCCGGTTCGAACTGAGCCCTCGGTGGGGGCTCTGGCTCGGCAACCTCGGCCACCGGCGCCGGGTCATCTCCTCGTTGGAGGTAGAACCACCCCGCGCTGCAGGTTCCCAAGAGTAGGAGGAGCACGACGGCGTACTTGCCCTTGCTGCTACTCGATTTTAGCGGCGGTAGGCTCGAACCCTGGGCCACATCCCCCTCACTTTCCTCACACTCCGGTCGTTCTGCTGGGTCGCGCGAAGTGTAGAATCCCCGGCGTCCGGCGCCAACTGTCGGGGTCCCCGGGGAGCCGAGAATCCCAGTTTGCCGTTTGTCGACCTCTCCTCTATGGTTCGGCCTCTTTAAACGGCAATTGGTGATGGCGGATAAGCTCAAAGGGTTCTTTCTCGTACTACTCGTCGTGCTTCTTTCGGCGGTCTTCGCCCTCCAATTCGGGGGTGGGCAAGCCGAAGGTTGTGCAGCCGGCGGCTCGACCTATCTGGCGCGCGTCTACGACAGGACGCTCAGCCGCGGGGACTTCGAGGCTGCCTACGCGATTGGCAACTTCGGAAGGCTGCCGGCCGAGACGCAAGAGTCGCTCGGCCTTCCGCAGCTCGTCCTCAACGGACTGATCGATCGGACCCTTCTTGCCCGCGAGGCGCGGAAGGTCGGCTTCGAGGTCAGCGAGGATGACGTGATGACGCGATTCGTCAACGACGGGGTGATTCTCTTGTCACTCGGAACCTCCGCGCCACCCGAGGTTCCCCAAGGCGAGATTCCGGTGAACTTCGAAGACAAAGACGGCACGTTCAATCTCGAGCTTGCCAAGCGATACATCGAGAACGGCCTCCGAAGGAGCGTCGGGGAGTTCGTCGAGGGCCAGGTCGACGAGTACTTGGCGGCGCAGATGCGCGATCTCGTCGCCTCCGTCGTCAACGTCAGCGACGCCGAGGCATGGGACGACTACGTGCGCGAGAACGATAGCGCGGAGCTCGAGTACGTCCGCTTTTCCCCCGCGTACTACGGCAAGAGCAAGCCCGCGGTGACCGAGACCGCGATCGCAGCGTGGATGGGCGAGCACGGCGAAGCGCTCGACAAGGCGTACGAAGCGAACAAGTTCCGTTTTACAAACCTCGACAAGCAGGTTCGGACGCAGCACATCCTGGTCAAGACGGGGTCTTTCGCGACGGACGAGGATCGCGCCAAGGCGGAGAAGAAGGCCATCGCCCTGCAGGCACGCGCCGCCAAGGGCGAGGACTTCTCGAAGCTCGCACGGACGGAGAGCGACGACCGCATCACCGGACCAAAGGGTGGCGACCTCGGCTATCAGCCGAAGGGCGCGATGCCCGAGGCTTTCGATGAGGCGGTCTTCTCGATGGAGGTCGATCAAGTCTCCGATGTCGTCGAGACCGACTTCGGCTACCACATCATCAAGGTCACGGGGATTCGCGAGGGTGATGTGCCCGAGGACGAGGCCAAGCGCGAGCTCGCCGAGAACCTGTACATCAAGGATTGGATCGAGACCGAAACCAAGGCGGCGGCCGCCGGGGCGCTCGCGGCTTGGAAGTCGTCTGGTAAAGGGGCCCTCGACGCCCGCCTCAGCAAAGAGGCCGAGCGCGACAAAGACTCGTCCATTGCCCCGTCTTTCGAGACCACCGGCAAGTTCGGACGTGAGGCCGTTCCGGTGCCCGGGCTGTCGACCAACATCCTGCTCGACGCCGTGTTTGCGGTCGAAGACGGCGAAGCGTTTCCGTCGGAGCCAGTTAGAGTCGGCCGCGAGTGGGTGATCTTCAAGGTGCTCGACCGCCGGCGCCCCGACGAGGCAGCGTTCACCGACGACCTTCGAGAGTCGACGCGCGAAGTCTTGCGCACGCTAAAGAAGGAAGAAGCCGTCAACGCGTACATTCGTGAGCTGCGCGAGCAAGCGGTCGAGGACGACGCGCTGCGCGTCAATCCACTCCAGACTGCGGATGGCAACAGCTAGCGCCGTCGGGCTCCAAGAGCTTCGTTGCGAGTCGATGACGCTCGGCAACGGGCTCCGCGTCAGGCTCATACCCCTCCCCCACCTGCAATCGGCGACGGTCTCTTGCTTCGTTCGCGCGGGGTCCCGATACGAGTCCCAAAATACGAACGGCCTTAGTCACTTCCTAGAGCACATGCTCTACCGGGGAACGGCGCGCCATCCGAAGGCCCATGAGCTCAACCTCGCGATCGAACGACTCGGCGGTACGCTCGACGCCGCGACCCACGTGGACTTCACCAGCTACGACCTCACCCTGCCCCGAGAGACGATCACCGAGGGCACCGAGCTGCTTGCCGATGTGCTTCAGAACCCACTGCTCACCGAGCTGGGGACGGAGAAACAGATCATCCGTGAGGAGATTCTGGAAGAGCTCAACGAGCAGGGTGAACAGATCGACATCGATAACGTGTCCCGCCAGCTCCTCTATGGAGAACACTCCCTTGGGTTCACGATCGCGGGCCCCATCAGCAACCTGGATGCCTTCGGTGTGAACGACCTCCACCGCCACCACCGCGCGCACTACGCGGCCAAGAACACCGTTCTTTGCGTGGCAGGCGCGTTCGACGAGGAAGCGATCAAAGCCGTGATCGCACGGGGATTCGAGAGCTTTCAGACGGGGACCGCGTCTCATGGAGGCAAGTGGAAGCCATCGACGGGTCAACCCCGATTCTCGTACGTGCACGAATCGGGGAGCCAAACCGAAGTACGGCTCTCGTTTCACACCCCGGGTGTGGGGAGCGCCGACGCCCCGACGTTCATCCTGTTGGATCGCATCCTGGACGACGGACTGAGCACGCGCGTCCATCAGACGGTGTGTGAAGAGCGCGGCCTCGCGTACGAGGCGTTCTCAGGGCAGGACACGTTCGAGGATTGCGGCGTGTACGACTTCGGTGCGTCGGTCGAGCACGGCAAGGTTCCGACACTCGTCGACACGCTGCTCGAGTTGGTCGCGGCGCTCACCAAAGCAACGCCGACGCCTGAGGAGATCGACAAAGCGAAGCGTCGCTACCTTTGGGACCTTCGCACGGTCGTCGACGATCCGGAGGACACCTCGCATTTCATTGGCACGAGCGCGCTTTTCTCCCTGCCCGAATCTCTTCAAACGATTGCCGATCAGGTCATGGCTGTGACGGCCGAAGACGTACGCCGCGTCGTGCGTGACTACCTGACACCATCGAAGGCTCACCTCACATGCGTGGGCGTGCTCGAGGATCGAGTGCTTCGGTCGCTCGAAGGGGCAATCTGCCAGTAGAGCGACACGGGGGTCATTCGTCGAGGTTGACCCAGTGCGCTTCGCCGTCGGGCCCCCACTCCTTTTTCCAGATGGGCACCGTTTCCTTGATTCGGTCGATGGCCTTTCGGCACGCGTCGAACGCTTCGGCACGGTGAGGCGCGCTCGCGGCCACGCATACGGCGATGTCGCCGACGACAAGCTGTCCAACACGATGAACCGCCGTAAGTCGCACACCGGGGTGCTCACGCGCCACGCCGCCGAGCACGCGCTCCATTTCCTTGAGCGCAAGGCTCTCGTGGGCTTCGTAGTCGAGCCGTGAGACCGGTTTCCCATCGGCGTGGTCGCGAACGACACCGGTGAACATGCTCACCCCGCCCGCACCGGGGTCCGAGACTGCCCGCAGTGCGTCCTCGACTGAAATATCACAGTCCACGATGCGACAGGACACACGCGGCGCACCTCCCGCGACCGGGGGCAAAACGTCAATCCTGTCGCGATCACGGATGTCCTCGTCCCGATCGACGAAGTCCCCATTGACAGCGAGGCGCATCCGCTCGAGAAAAGGCCCGATCAGAGGGTGGCGTTCTGCAACGGCGCGACGCAACACCTCTTGGGCGACCACCGTCGATGGAAACTCGAACGTGGCAGACTCACAGCCCGCGAGCTCACGTGCGGCGGCGTAGTAATGCACATCGACCTTCATCGTCGTCGCGCTAGCGTAGCAGGCACCTGCAGAGAGTCAGCTCCGCGCCTCCAACCATGTTAGGGTGCCGTCGTGAGCGATTCGGGGGCAACGCTGATCGCGTGGACGCTGGCCGGGGCGCTCCTAGGGGCCGTCCTCGCAATACCGCAACCGGTTGCCCCATGGGAGATGCCAAGCCTCGTCCTCGACCGTGGGGCGGTCGCCGCCTCGGTGCGACAGAACGAGGAGCTTTCGTCGGGACTCACCGACGGCGAAGAGATCGGTCGCCTTCAAGCGCTGTTCATCGCCCACGGGCTGGCCGAGATCAACCCACCCTACGCGCGAGCCGACTACGACACCCGGCAGGCCGAAGTACACCATGCGCTCGAAGCCTTGGAGCGCCGAGCAGGCCCTCAGGCCTTTGCTGCGCTGCGGGCGCGGGCGGTCGAGGACTTCATGGAGGCGTTCCCTGACGCAAGCCGCCAGCCCGAGGGCGACGCCGAGAGCGGCATGCTGGGTGGCTTTGGCCAAATCTTGGACCGATACGGCGCGGTCGTCGAAGGGGTCCTGGTCGCTCCACCCATGACGGTACGCGCCATGTACAAGGCACGGTGGAACTTGATCCATCGCAACCAAGCCACCAACGGGTTTTCGAAGATCGAGGAACAGGCCTATTGGGGATGGCTCGCTCTGCACGGTTGGGGGGTCCCGGTCGCCGAAAGGATCGATGCACTCAAGCGATACGAAGACGCGGGCGGCCGCAACGCCGCAGAGGCCGCAGCCCTGTTCGACCTGCTCGAACGGCGCCCGGGGCGAGCGGCCAGGCTTCTCGAAACGCTCTACGAGCAGGAGCACCAGCTACGGCTTCGCAACCTGGCACTCGGTGCACTGGCGGCCGTTCCACCGCGTTCGCCCTGAGTTCGGACGCGAGGTGGACATCAAAAACGCCATCTCGTAGCCTATGACCTCGCCTAAATGCAGCAAGTGATGGATACCCGGTGAAAGTAGACCTGAGGAAGAGCCTCTTCATCCTCCCCAACTTGTTCACGCTGTGCAGCGTGCTCTGTGGGTACTACGCCATCTTGATCTGTTCGGGCCAGCCGACCGGCGAGGACTTCTACCGTGCTGCACTTCTCATTATCTTCGCTCTGTTCTTCGACACGATCGATGGACGCGTCGCGCGCCTCACCAAGACCCAAACGGCCATCGGAGTTCAGCTCGACTCCCTTGCCGATATCGTGTCGTTCGGTGTCGCGCCTGCAATCCTCGTCTATCACTGGTCGCTCGAGGAGCTAGGTACGGCAGGTATGTTGGTCGGGTTCGTGTTTGTTGGGACCGGCGCCATCAGGCTCGCCCGCTTCAACGTCACGTCAACTGGCGACGACGGGCAGCCCCACGCGCCTGGGAAGTACACGCAAGGCATGCCGATCCCAGCGGCGGCGGCGATCCTCATCTCGATCGTGGTCGCGAACACGCTCACTGGGAAGCTGCCGTTTTCGCCGTTCATCATTTCGACGTTGGTTGTGGCGCTCTCGTTCTTCATGGTGAGCCCGATGCCTTTCCGCTCCTTCAAAGACCTCCGTCTTTCGTGGCGTACCGTACTCTTCATCTCGACCGCGCTTGCCGTCACCATATGGATCGCGCTTCGGTACCACCCTTCGATGGCTTTGGTCTGGTTGCTTTCCGCGTATGTCGTAATCGGGATCGTGGAGAGCCTCTTCGCATTGATGACACGCGCGCGAGTCGCCGCGGGCAAAGCGCGGCACCGTTCCACGTGAGGTCAGGGGTTCTCGTAGACTGAGATGATCGGTACCCCGTCGTAGGTGAGTACGTGAACCGGCTTCGGGGATCCCGAAGAAACCCAGGCCTGATAGTCGACTTCACGGAAGTGCGCCTCGTGATGGACGAGGATCAGATCGGCTTGGGCCATCGACCTCGCTGGGACGATGTTGTCTGGGATCAGGCCGTCGGCCTGCATCATCTTCCATGCGCCGGAGGTCGTATCGCCGATCCACACGGAGCCACCCTCGGGGAGCCTTTCGGTGAGCCACGACGCGAGGCTACCGGTGGTGAATCCCCAGAACTGCCGGTTCATCCCGAGGTCGGCTGCCCCAGGGGTCCCGCCCGCGACCGGTCCGTAGTGCGAAAGGCCAAAGGGATGGCTGTGGGCGGCTTGGGTCACGCCCGGTGCAAGGCACAAGCAGAACAACAGCACCTGCTGGAACCTGGGGAGCGCGTTCGCAAGGCTCCCAGCGGTCCCGAACAACGAGACGAGCCCGCGTCCCGACCAAAGCGCGAGGAACGGGTACGCTGTGATCCAATGCTTGGTGCCGCCGAAGATCGGCGTCGACGGAAGCGCGATCGCGACGAGGGGCGCGATCAGACATCCGACCCATAGGACTTCGACCCGGGTGTCTTGGGAATCGCTCGGACCCGGCCGCCAGCGCGGCGCGAGCTCCCGTCGGCGAACGGCGAGGCCGACGGTTGCAAGCGCGATAACCGTCAGAGGAACCGTGAACAGCGTCATCACGAAAGGGACCGAGACCGGAAGTGGTGGCTCGAAGTAGCTGACGCCAAAGTACTCGTAAGTGTAGTGAACGTGCTGAAGATGGAATCGAACGTAGGCGCCGATGCGGTTCCAGGAGTCGAACCAGACCCAAGGCCATGACGCGACGAACACGACGGGACCGAGTACCAACATCGCGGGCAACCACGACAGCGATGGTCGCAACGAGCGCCCGTGACGAGCATCTTGCGCCCGCACCCACCCGTAGTGGATCGCAAAGATGGCCGGTAGCATCCAACTGTTGTGCTTGGTCGCCAACGCCAGGCCGAAGCAAAGGCCGGTGAGAGGCGCCCAGCGGCGATCGGTCAGGCTCCGCCAGTAGGTGTACGCAGTGAGCGTGACGAAGAACGCGATCGCGACGTCAAATGCCGCCAGGTGGGCATGGTAGAAAACCCGAGGCATGCTCGCGAAGGCGAGCGAGGCGAAGAGAGCGCCGCGCACACCGAACACCACCGTCCCCCAGGCGAAGATCAGCCAAAGAAGAAGGCCTGCGGTCACGATACCCGGGAACCGAATTGCGAGGGACGCCGAAGAGAATAGCCCGAGCGTTTCGTGAGCCAGCCAACTCCAGGCGAACATGAGTTTCATTAAGGCGGGATGCTCCCAATTGTACCGCCAGGCCTCGTCGATGCTCGCACGGGTCAACGCAAGACTCGGGTCGGAGAACACCTGCGCAATCCAGCGACCATAGTACTCCGCCGCCTGGGCGTAGAAACTCTCGTCGCGCGACATCGCCAAGTCGGACGAGGTCCATACGAGGATCATCGCGTATCCCGCAAAGACGGAGGCCCCGATCCACCACTCCGAACGCGTGAGGCGTCTTGGACTCATCGCTCGACCTGCCTGTTTCGGGTTGACGCGGACCAGCAGAAGGTGCGCGCGGCAGGGTTCGGTGTCGTTGTCTCGAAACGAACCTCGCGGCCGCTCCCCGCAAACCGGGACGTGTCGATTTCGAGGCGCGTCCAGCCGGTCCGATCTCGATGTCGGAGTTCGCCTGCCAACCGGCCGTCGATGAAGACTCGGAGAAGTACCGGGCTTCGACCCTCGCGTCGGTCGTTGTTGTAGTCGAGCGCGCCTTCGACGACGAGCGTATCGCCAAGCGGCACGTGTTCGAAGCGGGTGCGGACGGGCTCGGTCCCTGCCGGATGCTGCCAGACGCAACGTCTCGGCAAGAGCTCAAGGTCGGCCGCCACCGTCGCACCAACCCAAAGCCAGGGTTGTCTTCGATCGCAGACGAATCGCCCGGCGGGTGCCAGCGGACCACGGCCAAGCCCACCCCGAGCGGGGGGCGCATCGCGCCAGGCGCAGAAACGAACCTCATCCCCGTCCACCCAAGTCACCTCCGCGTTGGCGACTTGCTCAACGAAATCGAACACGAGCGCGTCCGTCGAGACAGGCCAGCGGCGAACTCGAACCCCACCGAAGTGCGCCTCTACCGCGGGCTCGTCTGTCCTCGCGGAATGCGCTCTGATCGACACCTCCCAGAGCCGCGACGCGCCCGCCAGATCGTCTTCGGACGCAGTCCGTAGGGTGAGCAGGTCGCCCAACTCGGCGCGAACCAGGGGCGAGGTCCACCGAGGGGTCGCGACGATACGATCACCTGGCTCGAAACCCGAACGTACGAAATCCGTCGCCTCGCGCCATTGCGGCTCTGTCGGAATGGAGGCGCTGATCGCCCAAGGCGAGATCAGCTCGAAGAGCGCGACCGCGACGATCGCGAATCGGGCCCACCGCGCGACGATCGGTTTCGAGGTTGCCTCAGCCACACTGGCAGATGCTATCAGTGCTCAGATCATTCCGCAGCAAAGCACGTGAACTCGAACGCCCAACCCTCGAGCTCAGGTGTCGCAAGCAGATCGGCCGATGGGTTGAGCATCGCGGTGATCTCGATCAGGAGTAACCCATCCGACATGCCATCGGCGATGAGCTCGGAACGGATGTCGAGGGTGGTGTCGGTCGTGTCGGTGGGGATGATGATGCTCGCTGGCGTCGCCATCTCGAGTTCGGCCTCGGTGTCGGCGGTGCGAATCTGGAACTCGATGGTCGACCCCGCAGGCGTGTTGCCCGTCCAGGTGAGAGACCCCCAACTCGGGCGCTCGGGCGGAACGTTGCAGCGATCGAGGCTGTCGTAGGTGTTGCGGTAGAAGTTGTCTTCGGGAACGGCCGCGAACTCGTGGGCGGCCGCGTCTGGAACCAGCACACGGACGGGGATTCGCTCGACCTCGACGACATCGTCGGCGGTCACGACCAGCTCGAAGTCGAACACCTGGGATGTCGCGATGGGCGGGACGATCTCGTTGAGCAGCCGGAGCTCGAAATCGAGAGGCGCCCCGGGCTCACACCTGAGGCACCGATCGTCCATCTGCATCTCGCAGGTGAAGTCGAAGGCCTCGGTATCCAGGGCGCAGTTGCTTGGCCCGAGTTCTTGCACAAACGCGGTCTCGTCGATTCCGGACGCATCGTTGTCGAGCTCGGCGACCCGAATGTCATAGAAGCTGTCGTCGATGATTCGTCGAACGGTGTTGATGACCTGGGCATCGAGCCCTTCACCGCCGGACGTGGCGACGTTGCCGACCCATGGGTCGTCCGTCTTGCCCACGGCTCCGGTGGCCATCGCCATCTCGCGGACATCGAGGTCGGCCTCGTTTGGAACCATGTCGCGGGGTGAGACGACGCTGGCGACCCGGATATCCGCGTCGATCAGGGCGGTCTCGGTGTCGACCCAGGTCACCGGAACGTCAGCGGTCGTCCACGTGACGTCCGCCGGATCGTCATCATTGAGGATCGAGATGCTGAACGCACCCTTCGGGTCCGGGTTGCCCATGCCGCCGCCGGCGACCTGCGCGTCATGCACGAGGTAGTACTGCTGCCCGGCCATCGGGATCCAAGCGAGGCGGCCCCAGAACATCGGTGCCACTGGCGGCATCATCCCGTCGCCGCCGTTGCAACCGATGGCGGGTGGCATCGGCGGGTCGCCCGAGGGTGGGGCATCGAAGAGCGCCAGGTTGGCCGAGTAGTGCGTGTTGTCCGCCTGAAGGCGAACATCGGTGAGTGGCGGCGTGTCCAATCGAAAGGTGACGACCGCATCGCGATTGTCGTCCGCGGCGAAAGGCGGATCGCCGGGCGTGCAGCCAGTGGCGCCCATCGTGGACGCGAAGTCGGTGAGGAGCGTGCTCATGCCCATCAGCGTGAGGGAACGACCGGAAAGGTCTCCCAAGTCGAGGGCGGTTCCGTCGTCGTCGGCCAGGAGAAGGCCGGGCTCCATCGTCACTGGGGGCAGCGCCATCGACCCGGGCTCGGGGGTCAAGGCGTAGATTGGGCTGGCCGGGCGTGGGCCGTTCGCGATCTCGGCGTCGGTGAGGGTGAGAACGACCCGGAGCACGTCCGGGCGGAAACAGGGAAAGCCCACCGTGTCGGCGGGACACCCCTCCCGGTTGGGAACGTAACCGCCCAAGCCCTGGCCCGTCGCCGTCGCGTACAACGACTGAGAGAGCGCCGACGTGTCGCTCAACCGTTCGAGGCCGTTGAGCGTACTCACAGCCGATTCGAAGAGCGCCACGTCCGAGGTGAGGTCGACGATGTGATGATAGGGCGCCTGTGATTCGACCATGGCAAGAACGCCGTCGGGGTACTCTCGGGATATGCCGAGGCCGAACCGTACGTCGGCGAACGCCGAAGCGATGTCGGCGACGATCGTCGAGATCTCAGTCTGGAGTTCGGCAATCTCTTCGCTCATCGTCACGTTCGCATCGACCAAGAAGTAGAGGTCGATGGCGGGAATGTCGGCCGTGGTAGGAACCGTCGCGATGCGAAGGGCGGCGTCGGTGCCGGACGGATCGTAGAAGAGGGTGCGGTAGACCCCGTCGTCTGAAGCGTCACCGTCACAGGGGGCCCGAAAGCCGGGTTGGCCAAGGCACTCGTCCGCGGCATCTGGCACCCCGTCACCGTCCTCATCGGGCAGGGCGCTCACGCGATCGATGACCAGGCTCCCGCGTTCGTCAGAGAACCGAAGGCCGGCGGAGTTGTCGGGGGTGAGGTCACCTTGTGTTGGGAAGTCCATGCTGATCGAGCAGTCGGGACGTTCGGGCGAGCACTCGATGGGCGGATCGATCACGGCGTTCTGGCTATCGTCGACCCCGACGCCCGCACACGCGACGGCGAGGCTGATCGACGCAACCCACACGGCGCGGGAGATCGACTTTGGTATGGAATTCATTGTGAAATAGCTCACACAGAGAAGAGGATTACAGTACAGGAAATTGGTCTTGGGGTTAAGGGCTACATCGCCGCCCCGGGGATACACGCAGGTGGGGCGCCCGACCGGCTCGAGGCACAGACTTGTTGCAACGGGCAGTCGCGTGAGTCGACGCAGCTACCACCCGGCAATACGCATTCGAACCGAGCGTCGCCCCAGAGGTCTGTGCAGACAAAACCGTCCGCGCAGTCCTGCTCAGACGCACAGAGTCCGAACTGGCCACAGGGGGCGCCGGTTCCTTGTTCTGTGAGCTCGCACACGGGAAGATCGGGAGACGTGCATTGTGAGTTGTCGCACGAACCTTCACCAGGCACCCCCGGGTCGGACGGCGCCATGCACTCCATCTGACCGTCACCATCGGCATCTCCGCAAAGAACGCCGAGCTCCTGGCAATCGATGTTGGCGGTGCATGGTTGGGTGACTCGGCGACAGAAGCGTTGGTCGGGAGTTGGCGCACGACACGCGTATCCGTGAGGACAGTCGCTCGTGGTCGCGCAAGGGACGCGTCGATCGACGCACGCGCCGTCCTCACACGCGAACCCAACCACGCAGTCACTCGAGCTCAAGCAACCCGGTTCGAGACGAAGGCACCGATCGGCCTCCGGGTCGCACGCGTAGAGCGGATCGCCACATTCCCCGTCGACGCAGCGACCGCCCGGCGCCGTGAAGCACCGCTTGAGATCGTCGCACCCGGTCGCAAGGCAGAGCTCCCCGATCGCGCAACCATCATCGTCTTCACAAAGTCCGGCGGGATCTGGACACGATGGACAAAGCGCCGTTGTCCCGCAGGCAGGCTCCGGAGGACCACCGTCAGGGCCAGCGTCGGGCCCGGCGTCCGGGACGCCTCCGTCGGGACCGCCATCCGGCGACCCGCCGTCTGGCTGAGGCCCGGCATCCGGGCCGCCATCGGTCATGGCAGGCGGTGCGGCGTCACCACAGCCGACCACCGCCGCAGCGGCCAGCAGAACGTAAGCAAAGAAACGCACGAAAGTACCAAGAAGCGCAGCGGGCCGCCGCGCTCGGGCGAAGCGTAGCGCCACTGCCCCGAGATCGCACGGGGTCCGAAGGGTGCCTGGATTTCCCTAGCGAGTTCGGGAGGCTAGGCGCTTGACCCCTCCGACAAGAGGCCCAACGTTTCGAATATGCGGCCGGTGGACAGCGCGCTCCTGGCGATCGAACGGAGCTGTGGGAGCGGCTCCGTGATCGTCGATCAAGACGTTCGGGAGGCCTACGCTGGGGACGCGAGCGAAACCACTCCGTGCATCCCGGAAGCGATCGTCCGGGCGAGAAGCACGGAAGACGTGTCGCAGGTGATGCGCGCCGCGAGCGAGCACGAAGTCCCGGTGACCCCGCGAGGCGGTGGCACTGGCCGCGTCGGCGGCGCCGTTCCAGTCCGTGGCGGAATCGTGCTCGCGTTCGAAAAGATGGGGGCACTCAAAGACATCGACCGTGCCGAGCTGACCGCGCGCGTCCAGCCGGGCCTGATCACGGGCCAACTCAAAGAGGCGGTGGCCCATGAACGACTCTACTATCCGCCCGACCCCAACTCGCGCGATGCCTGCTCGATCGGTGGCAACCTCGCGGCCAACGCCGGCGGGCCCCGTGCTTTCAAGTACGGCGTCACAAGGGAGTACGTCCTTGGGATGGATGTCGTACTCGCCGACGGAACCGTGCTCCGACTCGGTCACGAAACCAAGAAGGGCGTCACTGGATACGATCTGACGGCACTCATGATCGGAAGCGAAGGCACCCTTGGCATCGTGACCGAAGCCACGGTTCGACTGATTCCGAAGCCCGAGTCGACCGTGACCCTTCTCGCGTGCTTCGGCCATCTCGACGACATCGCACCGGCGGTGAGTGCGCTTCTCGCGCAAGGGCGAACGCCGGCATGCATCGAACTCCTCGACTCCGAGGCGATACGCATCGTTCGACCGGAAGCCGGGCTAACCTTGCCCAGCGAAACGAACGCGATTCTGCTGCTTGAACTGGACGGTGAAGTGAAGCGCCTCGAAGAGGACCTCGAAGTGTGCGGAAACACGCTCACCGAACTCGGTGCGCTCGAGGTTCTCGTGGCCCAAACCAGCAACGAGCGCGAGCGCCTGTGGGCATCCCGGCGTGAGCTCAGCTACAGCTTGCGACGCCAAGCGAAGAACAAGCTTTCCGAAGACGTCGTGGTCCCGCGAACACGCATGGCGGACTTGCTACGCACTTGCGCCGAACTGTCCGAGGAAACTGGGCTTGTCGTGCCCACTTATGGACACGCTGGGGATGGGAACTTACACGTCAACTTCCTCTGGGACGACCCCGAGCAAAAAGGAGATGTCGATCGCGCGATCGGGCGTTTGTTCCAACGGGTCGTCGAGCTGAGGGGCACGTTGAGCGGGGAACACGGCATTGGAGTGCTCAAAGCGCCTTACCTGCCGGTCGAACAATCCCCCGCGCTCATCGACCTGCAGCAACGTATCAAACATGTCTTCGATCCGAAGCACATCCTGAACCCCGGCAAGATCTTCCCCGCCGATGCACGCCGGTTCCATGGCGCTTGCTAGTACACGCGGTGTGCGCCGCTGTGGGTTGACCCCTACACCGGTGACGTCCGCACATGACTAGCCAGGGGCCGACGTTCTCGCATAGCTTGGTCGTTGCCGGGATGCGCCAGAAGTTGGAAACCACCGCCTACGTTGCGGCGTTCGTCCTTGCGTTCGCGCTCGTGTTCAAGTTGTTCGTCTAACGCTAGAGCAACATGTTCAGCGGCGCCTCGATGATACTCTTGAGTGCGGCAAGATACTTGGCGCCAAGTGCTCCATCGACGACGCGATGATCACAACTCATCGTGAAACGCATGCGCGTTCCGGGAACGATCTCTCCATCGCGGACGATCGGCTCGTGGCGGATTGTGCCTACGGCAAGAATGGCCGACTCGGGCGGATTGATGACCGCCGTGAACTCTTCGATCCCGAACATTCCGAGGTTGGAGATCGAAAACGTCCCGTTGGTCATCTCCTCGACGCCGAGCTTGCGATCTCGGGCGCGGCTCGCAAGGTCGCGAACCTCTTCGGCGATCTCGGCGACACCCTTCCGATCGGCGTCGCGAACCACCGGTGTCATCAACCCGTCATCAACCGCGACCGCGACTGAAATATCGACGACGCGATGGTAATGGATTTCCTTGTCCATCCATGACGCGTTGACCTCGGGAACACGTCGCAGCGCAACCGCGACCGCTTTGATGATGAGGTCGTTCAGTGAGACCTTCTTACCTTCGGCCTCTAGCGCCGCGTTCATCGCGCGCCTCGCAGCCGACAGAGGCTCGATGTCGGTGTCGATCGTGAGGTAGTAGTGGGGAATCGTTTGCTTGGACTCGGTAAGCCTGCGCGCGATCGTTCGCCGCATGCTGCTCGCTTGCCGCACGTCGGGCCCGGGCCGCTCTCCGGGCGCCGCCGCCCCCGAGACCGCAGACCTTGGGGTGTAGGAGTCGAGGTCTCGCTTGATGATTCGGCCGTGCGGTCCGGTGCCCTCGACGGATCGAAGGTCGATGCTGCGTTCCCTCGCCAAACGGCGGACGAGTGGAGACGAGATGACGCGGTCACTCGAAGGGGCCAAGGCCGCTGGAGGCGCGCTCGGTTCGGACACGGGGGTAGAAGCCGCCGCGTCACCCGGGTCCTGCGCCGGCGAAGGAGCGACCTCGGCGGCCGCAGGCTCTTCGGGGGTGGGAGCCGCTTGGGCGCCCGCTTCGACTTCGGCAATCAGGGCGCTGATGTCCTCGCCCTCTTTGCCGATGATGGCGACTGGGACTTCGGCCTCGAGGGTCACCCCCTCCTCGACGAGGATCTTCAGGAGGACTCCTTTGTCAAACGAGCGGAACTCCATCGTCGCCTTGTCGGTCTCGACTTCGGCCAGGAGGTCATCGACGTCGACCGCGTCCCCTTCCTTCTTGGCCCAGGAGACGAGCGTGCCCTCTTCCATCGTGGGTGAGAGCTTCGGTAGTCCGATGATCTTCGCCATATCTACTTCGCGTAACTGACGCGCTTGACCGCGTCGATAACCCGCTCCTCGGTGGGGAGCACATGCTCTTCTAGATTAAGGGCGTAGGGCATCGGAACATCGAGCCCGGACACCCGTTCGACAGGCGCATCGAGATGATCGAACGCGCGGCGCTGTACTTGGTCGACGATCTCGGCACCGGGCCCTCCGTAGGGCCAGTGTTCATGCACGACCACGCAGCGGTTGGTTTTGACTACACTTGCAATGACGGGTTCGAGGTCTAGCGGACGGAGGGTCCGTGGGTCGATGATCTCGCATTCGATCCCATCCTTGGCGAGCGCATCGGCTGCGGCCATTGCAACGTGGTACGGCCTGCCCCACGTGACGATCGTGCAATCACTGCCGACCCGCGCAACCTTGCTCACGCCGAACGGGATCAGTTCTTCGACGCCTTCGTCGGGCACTTCGCCCTTGAGACCGTAGAGGGTCTCGCCCTCGAGGAACACAACAGGGTTGTTGCTTCGAATCGCCGTCTTGAGCAGACCCTTGGCGTCGCGTGGCGTGCTCGGCTGGCACACGTAGAGCCCGGGGACGCCCGCGTAAAAGGGCGCCACCGCATGGCTGTGTTGGGAGGCAACCTGCCGCGCGGCGCCGTTCGGGCCGCGAAACACGATCGGGACCCGTAGCGCACCGGCGCTCATCTGGTGGATCTTGGCTGCGTTGCTGATGATCTGGTCGAAGGCGACGAACGAAAAGTTCCACGTCATGAACTCGATGATCGGCCGGAGACCAACCATCGCCGCGCCGATTCCGACACCCGCAAAGCCTGCCTCGGCGATTGGGGTGTCGATGACCCGGCGCTCGCCGAACCTGTCGAGGAGCCCCTCGGAGACTTTGTACGCACCCTGGTAGTGCCCAACCTCCTCGCCCATCAGGAACACGGTCTCGTCGCGATCCATCTCTTCGAGCATGGCCTCGCGGAGCGCTTCTCGATAGCGAATCTCTCTCATGCGTCGTCCTCCGGCGCATAGACCGTCCCCATCATAACCTCTTCGCGGGCGGGCTCGGCCTCCTCGGCAAACTTGACCGCGGCATCGATCAGTTCGTCCACCTCGAGGTCGAGGTCATCGAGTTGGCTCTCCTCGACCCCGAGTTCGATCAGGTGCGCATGGGTGACCTGAAGCGGGTCGAGCTGCTTCTTCTGCTCGAGTTCGGTGCGGGTTCGATACTTGGCCGGGTCGCTCATGGAGTGCCCGCGGAAACGGTAGGTGAGAATCTCGACGAACGTAGGGCCGTCGCCACGACGGGCCCGATCGACGGCTTCGCCAAGGCGTTCTTCGATGAGTGTCACGTCGTGACCCTCGAACCGGTCGCCCACCATGGCGTAGCCCTTGGCTTTGATCGAGAGGTCGTCGAGCGCGCTGGTTCGTTCGAGTGGGGTCCCCATGGCGTACTGATTGTTCTCGCACACGAACACGATGGGAAGCTTCCACAAACCGGCGAGGCTCATCGCTTCGTGGAAGCCGCCGATGTTCGTCGACCCTTCGCCAAAGAAGCAAATCGTGACGCGGTCCTCTTGGTTGTACTTGGCCTTGAACGCGGTTCCCGCGGCGAGCGCCAGGTGGCCGCCGACAATCGCCCAACCCCCAAGAAAGTTTCGCTCGACGTCGAACATGTGCATCGAGCCACCCATGCCGCGTGAGCAACCGGCGTCCTTGCCAAAGAGCTCCGCCATCGCCGCCTCGGGCGCCATTCCGCGCGCGAGCGCGATGCCATGGTCTCGGTAGGTCTGAAAGATGTAGTCTTGCGGCTGAAGGGCGTCGATCGCGCCGACGGCAATCGCCTCCTGCCCGATGTACAAATGGAGGAAGCCCCCGATGTGACCCTTTGCGTAGTTCCGCGCCGCCTCCTCTTCGAAGCGACGTATGATCCGCATGGACCGATACTGCTTGAGTAGGTGGTCCTTGTCCGGCACAGGTTTCCCCACGGGGGCTAGCTTACAGGAACCCCTTTCGGGTGCCATCAGAAGAAGTTGCTGATCCCGTAGGCCGTCTGGAGCTCGATGAGGTACTCGAGGAAGGACTCGCCGCGCTGAAGCTCCTGCTGCTTGTCGAAGACGCCGGGCTCTCCAGGCGCTGAGCTTTCCAGCTCGTCTTGAAGGTCGACCAGGCGCTTGAGGAGCTGGAACCCCACCTGCTCCTCCTCCAGGTTCAGTTCGAGGTTGGGCCGGATCTTCACCGCCACGTACGGCGTTCGAAACCGGGTCGACTCGAAGACGACGTAATCGGCATCCTCGGCGTCATCGCAGCCGTTCGGGATGTCCGGATCGACGACGAAGTGGCCTGCGCCAAGCCCGTCGCTCCCGTAGACACAAGTCGGCGAGCCATCGGGTTGAATGTCGGGAATGCTGAACCCCGAACCACTGCCCGCTTTGAACACAAGCAGACGCTGCTCGAAGCTGGTGTCGTAGTAAACGGGGAACTGGGCGAGCGCGAGAATCGCGGCCCAGCTTCGGAGTACTTCGTTGGTGGTGCCCTCGATGGAGGCGCCAGGATACACCTGGCGCTGGCTACCCCGGCAGGGAACGACCGTGTCGTCCTCGAAGCACTCGCCGAGGGCGGTGCCGCGATACCAGCTCATGTGCTGGACGACGGGCTCCCCGTTCTCCATACGGAGCCTTGGAGCGAACCACGACTCGTCTTGCAGAATGACCCCGCCAAAGAACTCGGTCATCTCGGTCTGAAAGAGGTCGTAGAAGTTGATGAAGTAGCGTTCGTCAACCGTGAAGCTGAGCCCCCAGTCTCGGATCGCCAAAGCACGCAACGCGTAGAACTTGTCGAAGAACACACCGCTTCGTTCGGGGCGGAAGAACCCGAAGTAGCCGTCCTGGTACTTGGTCCACATTCCGAACCCCTGCCCAGGCAAGAGACTCAAGTCGGAGCCGGGAAGATCGATCTGTTCCCCCATGAACCGATAACGATTCTCGGTCGGGTCGAACGCGTACGAACCCTCGTCGGGAAGATTCACGATCTCGATGAACCAGTTCATCGCATCGACCGAGGCGAGGAACTGGTCGTCGAACCCGAGGGGCCCAGTGTTCAGGGCGAAGCCGGGTTCGAAGTTCAGGCGGAAGAACAAATGCTGGTAGATCTTCGCTGCGTCCGACACCATTCGTTGCGAAGTCCCACCCCGGGCGCCGCCTCGCAGAAACCGTCGGTAGTAGTTACTCGGATAGAGCTCCTCCCAAGACCTCCGATAGTGGTCGATGACTTCTCGGAAACTCTCTCCAGCGTCAAACCGCGTGCACCAAGAGATGTCGTTGGTGCGTTCGTCTGGGCAGAACAGGTACCGAACCGGTGCGAAGTTTCGGTCGGCGCCCGCTTCGGGATACGCGGCGAGGTCGGAGTAGTCTTTGACGTCCTCGTCGAAGTTGGAGCAGACACAATCACTTTGCCCCGAACAACCTTGTTGGGGAAACACGTTCCGGGGGTTCTGGACGCAACGCTGGTAGACCGGTTGGCTGGCGGGGATGGCGCCAGACTCACGTGCATAGGGGCATTCGGCGTCGGCTCCGCAGCTCTCGCCCCCGAGGTACGACTGCCACCACGTGCGGCCTACGGTGTGAGAACGCTTCAGACCCTGAAACGGCCCGTTGTCGTCGGTCTCGACGTCGCGCTCGGAGGCGGTGTAGACCTCTTTCTGATCGAAGTGGTTCCAGATGGTCGCCGCGACGTCGTAACGGCCAAGGCCCTGGGAGTCCGACATGTCGCCGGAATAGTCCATCGTCGAGCTCGACATGTAGTTGTGCGCTCCGAGCCTGGCGCGTTGGTTGCGGGTCTCTCGAAGCGCCTCGAGGTACTGATCGAACTCAGACCCAGCAACGAAGTCGTCGTCGTCGAGGTCGTAGTCCTCCATTCTCGGAAGTGGGAGCTCCGATTCGCTGACCGAAGCCTCGCCGAACACCAGGTTGAAGTAGCCGTTGCCGTAGTTGTCGCGATCGAGGCTCGCGCCGAAGTTGTGTCGGAGACCCACCGAGTGACCCACCTCGTGGTACTGCACCTGTCGGGTGTAGAGCTGCTGCATTCGGATCGACGCCTCGGCGGGCGGACGTCCCCTGAATGCCTCGGCCCAGTACTCCATGTATCGCCGGCGAAAGAAGCTTTCGTTGCTGAAACAGATGTTGTGAGCCGAAAGCTCGTCGTCACCGGCATTGCCGGTTTGGAGTGAACGCACGAAGCCCGCGCCGCGAAAGGGAGACACTTGGTCGAGGACGGAGTCGTCGTAGATGCTGATGTCGGGGGTCAGTCCGAACACGTAGGATTGTCCGTGGTCGAAGTGCCGGGTAAGGGCCTCGTTGCCGTCGACACCGAGCGACCCCATCAGCTGCCGCTCGATCGACGTGCCTTCGAGGCGTCGCATGCGGTCACTGAGGATTTGAGCGCGGCCCTCCGCGCCACGCAGACGCTCGATGCGGCCTTGTTTGCGTTCGATGACCTCTCGAAGGGCGCTGTTGACGTTGACCGGAAGGGCCGGACGGCTCGTGTCGTCGACGCTGAAGCCGTCAGACCCCGAAGCCGCGAGCCCGGCGGGGTGCTCCGTCCGGCCGAGGTTCGAAAAGTACTCGCGAAGGTTCTCTCCGCTCAGGTACCGCTCGGCTGCAGCCTCGTCCCCGGGGTCACACCCGAGCGCGTCGTTGGCGCACCGAAGGACTGGGAAGAACTCGAGTGCGATCGTGGCATGCCGTTCGACGCTACCGGCCGCAAAGTTTGCGTTGGCGGTGATGAGCTCGCCGGTTGTCGGGTCCGCAAGTGGCGTCGATACCCCGCCAAACGGCGTGTTGACCTGGTCGATGTAGTTGAAGAACTGATAGCGTAGGTCGCCGAGTTGCTGCCAGACCACCGGCTCTCCGTCGGCGTCCAACACCCCTTCGCAGGCCTGGCCCGAGTCGGTGCGGTGCCAATCACAGGTATTGGTCCGAAGGACGAACATGCACTCTTCGCCGACGAACGCGTACCTGTAGGCCTGAGGCAGTGGGTAGTCATCAAAGGAAGTAGGCGACTCGGGCTCGGCGAACTCGGTATTCGAGACGTAGCAGTCGTAGGGGTTGGCGACCCCGCGATCGGCCCACGCGTCGGGAGCGACGAAAGGATCGTAGCGGCCTTGGCAAGTTCCTCCGACGTCGTCTGGCGACCCGCAGAAGCAGTAGCGTGTTGGATCGCTGGTCTGACAGTCAACGCGGGCCGAAGCGTAGTCTGGGAGCCCGACCCCGCGCGTCGCACGCCACCCGCGCATGAACACTTCGTTCCAGTCGCCCATGACCTCCATGGCGGGGTGGACGAGATGCTTCGGGAACCCCTCGTTGAGGTAGAAGGCCACGGCGCCTGGCCCATCCGATAGTGCTCGCAGCGTTCGGTCACGCATGGGGATGGTACACACGCGAGCTCGCCGGTCGCACGCCGACCCGCCGATCCGACCACCCCCGTCGAATCGCCCGTCACACTCCCAGTCGGCGCGACACGCTTGATCTGTCAGGGAGTCGACGAAGAAGTTGTGGCGAGGACGCAGGAAAGCCAACGCATCCGTTTCACCGAAGTCCTCGCCGAGGCCCCCTGCGCAGACACGGGTCTCCGGACTGCAGAAACCTCCAACACCGCAGTCCTCATCACGATCACAGCGCTGGGCGTTGTCCCGATCATTGGAGCCGATGTACGTACGTTGCTCGGTGCGGAACACGCCGAACGCATCGAACTCCTCGTGACTCTGCCTGGCAGCGGCATACTCGTGGCCCGGCGGGACCCGCAAGAAGGCCAACCTCGAAGGAACGGAAAGCGACTGGCAGGTTGCGCCACCCGTGGTGATGCAGAGCTCGCCGGGCGACATCGACGCGAAGGTGACGAAGCTCATGTAGTGCGTGGTGTCCTCCGAGCCTTCGGGCCAATCCGCGGCGAATCGGTAGCTCGGGTCCTCGCCCACCGTGACGAACTGAGGCTCCCAAGACCTTGGGAAATCGCACGCCTCGTCCCCGGCTCCCCCGGTGCAGTGCGAGCTTCCGTCCTGAATGAAAAAGGTGCCGGGCTCCATGGTCCATCCACCGAGCGCCGCGAGCTCGGCTGGGAAGAAGAACGACTTGACTTGATTCTCCGACCAGTCGACACGCATGAACTCCCGCTCGAACCAACGGCGGTCTTCGGTGTTCTCCTCGATGACGTTGCGGGTCTCCCCAGTGACCTCGTTGTACTGCGGCCGGACGTCGACGTGGTCGATGATCTCGAACGCTGCGAGGGGTTGGCCTCGGAAGTTCTCGTCGTTGCCATCGGGGTTCGACCCGGCGACCAGCTCATACGAGCGAAACGCAAACAAGAAGTCCTCGTCGATCACCCACCGGATCCGGCCGAGCGACCCCGATTCGCCGGCGTCGAGGCTGAGGTCCCAACCGGTATCTCCAGTCCAAGTGACGCCGGTCGCCTCCGCGTTCGCATCGATGACGGTTTGCGTGACCCACCACTCGCCTTCGAACATGTCTTTGTCGACGAGATTGGGCTGTACGCGGTTGGCGGTCGCCGCACCGTTCGTGCAGCCCATGGCGGCGATCGCAAGCCCCGCAAGAAGGAGAGCGAAACGAACGTTCAACGTGCAGCGACCCAACATCATCAGAACCCCAGGTATCCCGCGATCCCGAGCTGCCGCTGGAGGTCGATGAGCTGGAAGAAGAAAGACTCGAGATCGCGCTGGCGTCGATCGAGGGCGTTCAGATCCGAAGAGGCTTCGTCGGTATCGGCCGGAATGCGATAGTCGAGGTCCGTGAGGCGATCGAGATCCTCTTGCGGGACCACCTCCCCGTCGGCGATCCGTTCGAGGATCCCGACCGCGACGGCGTTCTCGGACGCCTCTTTGACCATGTTGAACCCAATCGACTGCTGGTTCGGTACCGCCTGCACGGGCTCGATCTGGAAAGCCAAGAAGGTCTTTCCAAACCTGCTCGAGCTGTGCCTAACGAAGTCCTCGCCTTCGACCGAACCGTCACTCGGGGCGAAACAGTCACCTTCGCCTTCGACGCAGATGAACAGCTGATTCTGAAACGTCGTGTCGAAGAACGTCGGAAAATCGAACAGGGCGAAGGTGGCGGCCAAGTACTGGAGTAGGACCGAGCTTCCCCCATCGACGACATCCAGATCCGCGTACGTCTCGGTTACAGGGTCTGGCCGACAAGTCTCGGGCACGGAGCAGTCACCGCGATAAAAGTCCATGTAGATGACGCGCGGATCCGCGCAAGACCCGGCCGGACCCGGCAGGTCGCATGAAATGCGGGGCGAGATCGACTCGGGCTGGTCCTGGATCATCCCTTGGAAGATCTGCTGCATCTCGATGGGGAAGAGATCGTTGTAGTTGACCCAAAAAGGAACGTCGCGTGTGTAGTCGAGCGCGAAGCCTCGGTCGGTGAGCATCTGAAGCGCGATCCATTTGTCGTAGAACGACCCGATTCGTTCGATCCGTGTGATGCCCGTGAGCCCGCGTTGGTAGGTCGATGAGAAGTACCGGCCGAGGCCAATGGAAAGGTCGAGTTCGGATCCTGGAAGGCCAGGGATGGGGCTGGCGCGGCGGAAGTTGCCGGACACGGGGTCGAACAGATACGAGCCGATGTCGGGTTGGCCGAGGACACGCGCATAGAAATTGAGCACGTCGGCACTCGCCATGAACTGGTCGTAGAAGCCGAAACTGCCTTCGTCGTCACGGAACTCGGAGTCCGTCTGGTAGCGGTAGATCAGGTTCCGAAAGATCGCTTGTAAGATCGAGTACTGGCGACCCACCAGGCGGTTCGAGATGTAGTCGCCGATGCTGAAGTCGCTCTGGTACCGTCGGAAGTTGGTGAAGATGTACTGCCGCTCGTACTGTTCGGCGACGTTGCGAACGACTTCACGAAAGCTGTCGCCTTCATCGAAGCGGTGGCACCAGCCCAGGGTCCCAACGCGCTCATCAGAACAGAAGCGGTAGTTGACCGGAAGAAACGGAGCACGTGGGTTCGCGATCGCAAGGTTGGCGGCGTCGTCATCGAAGTTCGAGCAGAGACTTCCGTGCGTCGCCGCACCTTGCGGGTGCGGAACGCAGGACTGTGTGAGGCTCGCATCGAGATTGACCTGCGTTAGCTCCGAACGCTGGGCCCCATCGGATGCAAAGGGGCAGTCCGAATCGGTGCTGCAGACTTCGCCCCCGTGGTAGTACTTGGCCCAGACCCGCGTCGACGTGGTTGGATCGACATCCTGGATGTCGAGGCCTTCGGGGTTTTGGTAGAGCTCGACCAAGTCACCGTACCCGTAACTCACCGCTGCGACATCGTAGCGGCCGGCCTCAGTGGTGGTGCGGCCGTACCACTGTGCGATGTACTCCATGACCGACGAGTCCATGTGGGCGTCAATGCCGGCAAGCTCGCGTTTCTCGCGAACGAGGTCGAGGGCTCGCTCGAACGCGAGCTGCTCATCGGTGTTCAACCCGGCCACGCCGTCGTCGTCGTAGTCATCGGGGTCGGGAAGCGGCAAGCGCCGGGTGATCTGGTAGTACTCGTCGTCGTAGTTCTCGGTGTCGGCGGAGGCGCCAAAGTCGTGGCGGAGCCCAAGGCAGTGCCCGAGCTCATGGAGCTGCGTGTGGAAGTAAAGGAGCTGGTTGAGCGCGATCTCGACGCGGGCGCGCGGCCAGTCCCTGTGCTGATTGACGAAGAAGAGAACAGAGTTGTCGACGTACTCGTTCGGCATCATCACGTTGTTCCGAGATGCCGCGGTTTCGAGGTCTGCGAAGTGCCGCATCTGTTCGTGCAGGGGCTTTCGGAACGGCGATACTTCGTTCAGAACCGAATCGTCGATATCGGAGGGCCCGTAGCCCTCGGGTATCTTCTCGACCCCGGCGAGCATCAGCGTCTCGAAGCTCTGCATGACGCGATACTCGATGTCACTTCCGACGAGCTCGGCGCGTCGATCGATGTATGTAGCGGCACGCCCCTCGGGCCCGGAGAGCGCCTCGGCGCGCGCCGTGAACGCCGCCATGCGGTTGTCGATGGCATCGACATCGATGGGTAAGGCGCTTCCATGCGCGAGCCCGACGTTGAAATCGATTCGCGGTCGCGCGGGAAGCTGCACTCGGTCGATGTTCTCTAGGTAGAGACGCACATCCTCGCCGGTGAGGAACTCTTCGTCGGTGAGGTCCCCGTTGACCAGGTCGTACATTTGAAGGGCGGTCGTCCGGTAGGCGTCGAGTGCGGGGCCGCCGATATTGGCGTCTCCCACGAGGATCTCGCCGGTTACCGGATCACCGCGAAGGGTGGCGATGCCCAAGAAGCCGGTCCCGGGCTGGTCGACGTAGCTGAGGAACTTGAACCGCGAATCGCCCCGTTCCTGGCAAGCGAGGCCGTCCGTGGTGCCGCCATTGCTTGCGATGCTGTCTTTGTTGCAAGTGTTGATGCGGAGCTGAAGGACGCACTCGTCGCCCACCTGTGAGGCGCTGAACCAGCCATAGAAATCTTCGTCGCTCAGATCCGGTTGATTCAGGTCCGGCTGCGCCCCGTCCGGCACGCTGATGTAGCAATCGTAGGGGTTCTCGACGCCTCGGGCTGACGCCTCTGCCGGCGTTTCGAAAGGGTCGTAGCGGCCTGGGCATGTCGGGTTGAGGACTGTACTGGTGTCTGGATCACGGACGCACGCGCAGTATCGGTCGGGGTCGGTGTCCTGGCACGCCACGTCGGGGAAGACAGCGTCAGGTCGCCCCTGAAGGCGCCGGACGGTCTGCATGAACACTTCGTCCCAGCGCGCAGCCACTTCGAAACTCGTCCCGACGAGGTGCGCCGGGAGCTCGGGAGTGGTGTAGAAGATCAGCGGCCGGACTCGCCGATCGGCGTGCGGAATCGGGTCGCCTTCCTCGTCCCACCAGTCGTACCAAATGTTGTGACGATTGACGTTGTAGTTCAGAAAGTCGGTTTCGAAGAAAGCAGGGTCATCAGGCCCGTCAGAGCGATCGGTCGTGGGCCGCTCCAAACGAAAATATCCTGCGCGTTCGAACCGAGAGTCCACCCAGTTGACGGGCTCGTACTGGCGATCATCGCTGACGCGCAAGAAGCTGTTGCGTACGTA
This sequence comes from Myxococcota bacterium, assembly GCA_039028875.1. Classification (GTDB taxonomy): domain Bacteria; phylum Myxococcota_A; class Polyangia; order Polyangiales; family Houyiibacteriaceae; genus SG8-38. Next base: position 62,569 of record JBCCHE010000024.1, read on the forward strand.
CGTCGCTACGCTGGCACAGATCGGAGAGTCGACGAAGAAGGTCGACAAGCAGAAGTTGACCGACCCGAGTAGAGGATCGGGAACCTCGCCCGGAGCCATGATCTCCTGCGTCACGAAGTCGAATGCGTAGAGCTGGTCTTTGTCGTAGTCACTCGCCCAGGGTTGCTCATCCTCGCTGCAATCGTCGCTCTCGTCGTCGAGCCCGTCGCACGCCATGAAGTGAAAGCGTGTTTGCCAGGAGTCGGGGAACTCCGATTCCGCTTGGATGAATAGATCGGCCGACTGCCGCTCGTAGGTGCCGATGATCTCGTTGAGCTCGGTGATCTGCCCGTAGTAGCCAGGGAGAATGTTGTCCGCCCAGTTGACCCGCATGAATTCGCGCTCGAACCACGGCCGGTCGGTGTCGTTTTCTTCGATGACGTTGAGCTCTTCGCCGGTGGCGTCGTTGTAGGCCCGACGAATGTCGAAGTGCTTCTCGATCTCGAACGCGGCCACAGGCTGGCCAAGGGTCGACCCGGGCGCAGGAGAGCCAGGGTTCGAGCCCTCGACGAGTTCGTAGTCGCGGAACGCAAAGAGTGTCTCTTCCTCGATGACCCAACGAATCCGCGGGATCGACGCGAGGTCCGCACCTTGGAAATCGATGGCGGCGTCGCCAGGAAAGGTTCCCAGCTGGCCGCCCTCGTAGTCGACATCGATGACGGTCCGACTGAAGTACCAAGACGAGTCACGGAAGAAGCGCTTCTCGACAGCGTTGGTTCCAACGCGATCGACAGGCGCCTTCTGGTTCGAGCACGCCACGCTGGCCATAACCAGCACAAGGCCAAGCCACAATCCGTGGGCGCGCACTCCTCTCATCGACTCCCTTAATCCCTCTCGTTACGTTCCTTCATTCTACGCGCGTTTCAAGGCAAACGACACCTACACGGCACCACTTCACAGCGCGAGTTGGCTTGTTGTCCTTGAACTACCTAGGATCTGAAGGTGCGGATCCACACTTTGAGGGGGACCAAAGTCGCCGAATCAGCGCTCGGGTCGAAAGATGCGCGCGCGCGGCCTGCGATGCGCGTCGTCGAGGAAGGCCTCGAAACGGCAGCGGTCGCGGTGGGTGCGAATGCCGGCGCGATCTATGTCGGACCGAGGATCGACGCGCTTCAAAGCGTTGCCGCATTCGGGCCCGGCGCGAAGGATGTCCTGGACATCGGAGCGCCGCGCAACATCGCGATCGCGCAACGGGCGCTGCGAAAGAACGACCCATTGCGATGCACAGATCCTCGGCCGGACCCGCACTTCAAAGACGGCGCTAGGCGTGTCAGCCGCGGCGTGCTGTTGGGGCCGCTCCGCGACGGCGCGAAGACACTCGGTCTCCTTCAGCTCGTGAAGACAGACGGCCGTTTCGGTGAGCGCGACGCGCGAATCGTCGGAGCGCTGACCACACAGATCACCACGGCGCTGGTCCAAACGGCGTCGCTTCGACACCAGGAACTCCTCGCCGCGCACGACCCCCTCACCGGGCTGCGCAACGTGCGCGAGCTCGACAGCGAGCTTTCGCGCGCAATAGGCGCCGCGCGCCGTAGGCAAAGGGACATGGCGCTGATGTTCGTCGACGTCGATCATCTCAAGCGCGTCAACAGCAAGTTCGGGCACGCTGCTGGCAGCGAAGCGCTGAGGCGCACAGGCAAGGCGCTCGACGAAGCGGCAGCTGGGGTCAGTTCGGTGTTTCGATTCGGCGGGGACGAGTTCGTGGTCGTCCAACGCCGCGCTTCGAAAGAGAGCGCTCGAGCGCTCGCGGACCATCTCCGAAGCCACGTCGCAGCCAGCACCGGAGGGCCGATGCGGCCGCAGGGTGACCTGCCCAAGATCACCGTGTCAGTCGGCGTGGCTACCTTGAAAGGGCTTCGGTTGCTGAACGGTCAGCCCCCCGCAGAGATTCGGGCGCGACTGATGGCGACTGCCGATCGCGCTCTTTTTCGCGCGAAGGCGGCTGGGCGCAATCGGGTCATCTTGGCGACCGCGCGCGACGACAGGCTCTAGACCGCGCGTTCGCCTCAACCGAGTTGGTCGAGATAGCCCTGCGTGGTCGCCTGCATCCGCGCTTCCACCTCAGCGGCGTCGACTTCGACAAACTTCTCATCCGGGGTGACTTTGAACAGCGGTTGGCCTTTGGCGACGATCGTCCCGTCGGTGTCGAGGAGGACCTTGTCGATGGTCCCGGAGAACGGCGCATAGACCTTGTTGAACATCTTCATCACTTCGATGACATAGAGCGGGTCTCCTGCTTCGAAGTGCTGCCCTTGCTCGACGAACTTGGGCATCCCCGGGGCCTCTTGCGAGTAGTACATCCCGCCGCTCACCGCGACGATCTCGTCCGCCTTGTTGACTGGCGGCGGTACCAACACCTTCTTCATTCGCGCCTGGTACTCTGCGTCGAGGAGGCGCTTGGGAATGGTGATGGTGAGGTCGTCGTTGACGACTAGATCGTAGTAACCGACCTTGGCCGCGAGTCTCGGAAGAAGGCCCAACAGCTCCGTTCCGAGCTGGAACCCGAGGTGCGCCTCGCGAACTTGGACCCACTCGGCCGCATCGAAGCCCTTGGGCGCCTTGCTTTTGGCCAAGAGCGCGTCGAGCTCGGGCCAGGGGAGGTCTCCGACACGCGCGCCGAGCGTTTCGTAGAAGTCAGCCCCCGCGTCGAGTACCTCTTGGTCTTGCTCCCAGATGCGATGCGCGGCCGGGGCCTCGACCGTGGCTTCCATGTGAAGCAGTCGATACGTATCGGCGAGAACCAAGAGCGGGTTGCGGTTCCACACGACGCTCCGCTCGTTGGCTTCAAAATCGTCGCGGTGCGTGCTCAGCCACGCCGACATGAGGTGTGGCGCCGCGAGAAGTCTCCGGAGCGGGCGTGCAATGAGGGTGGCCTTGCGGAGCGCGATTTCGTTCGTCGCCTTGGTCGCATCGGGATCGGCGGCCGCTGCCTCGAGGTACTTTGCCGAGAGCTTTTGGTAAGCGTAGTCGACGTCGATCTCGTTGGCCGCCTCGAGGAGCTCTCCCATCAGGGTGAGGTAGGGAACCACGAAACGCGTCGTGGGTTTCGCGTCGACGCTTCGCGCCAAGAACCAGCTCACCAAGCCGTAGTGAAACTGCAAGTTGGTCTGAAGGTCGGGACCACGAAGCACAGTTTGCCGCAGCGCTTCGCGAAGCTGCTCGTACGACTCGCGTCGATCGCCCCCTGTCGTTACCAGGAGCGCGATGTTGCTGTCGTAGGCGCCGGCCAGCTTGTATCGCATGAAGAGCCCGGTGTCGGGGTTCTTGTAACAGATGCCCTGGTCGTCTCTGACCTCGCCTTCGATCGGGTCAGACCAGTACATGATCTCGCCCCCCGCGTGAGGGGACAGGGACCGGTCGGTCGCGTTGAGCCGAGCCTCGACCGCGGCCGCCTTTCGGCCGACGCGCTCCGGGCGCGGGAGACGGGCCTTGTGCTTCGCAAGGAGAGCCATGACCTCGACGACCGAAGTCACGTCAAAGTAGTCCTCGGCATCATTGGGGTTACGAAACCGAAGCGCGTAGCAGAGCTCTGACACACGATGCTCGACCTGGATCCGTGTGTTCACCTCCATGAAGTAGTGGCGAGGCCCGTCGACGATGCACTCGAAAGTCGACGCAGAGTCGAGCCCGACCTCTTGCCCGAATCGCTCGGCTTCTTCTTCCATCCTTCGGAGGATCGCCAAGTCTTGGCCGATCGCCTCTGCGAGTTGTTCGTTGCCGGCTTCGCGTTCGCGCTCGACAGCCTTGCCGAGTGTCTCTTGGGTGATGGAGACCTCGAGCAGCTTCTGCTCGTGCATCTGCAAGGAGCAGTCGCGGCCACCCAGCGAAATGCACCAGTCTCCGTTTCCGATCAGCTGGATCTCGTTGTGTCGGGTCGTCTCGATGTTGAGCTCGGCGAGGATGTTCTTGTTGTCACCGACCCCAAGCGCCTTAACTTCGCTGAGGATCTCCCGGACCATGGCGGGCGCTTCGTTCGCCTCGCTCACGATCCGCTGCCCCTTACCGCCGCCACCGCCGATGGCTTTGAGCCGCACGCGACTTCCGGGACTGCCCTCGAGAATGGTGCCGACCTCGATCTCGATCTGTGATGCGAGCTCCTCAATCGAATAAAGATCGATACCGGCATCGTACGATGCGTTGAGCAGAGCGTCGGCGAGCGCGCTCGATTCGATGCTGTCGTCGTCGAGGCCCGCGACGGAAAGCCCGTGCTCCTTGGCGAGCGCCCGAAGCGACGCAAGGTCGGGATGCTTGCGAAGAAGCAACCGCGCGGTGGCATCGTTGACACCCGGCGTGACGCTGACATCCACACGCTCCGCCGTGCGTTTCGCCTCGTCCTTGAACCCTGCGGCCTGGACGGTGTGCGATCCTGGACCCACGAAGTTGAGTCCCGCTTCCTCGATCGAGCGAACGAACTCTTCGTCCTCCGCCATGAACCCATAGCCGGCGAACACGTACTCGTACCCGTTGTCCCTTGCGATCTGAATGATCTGCTGGATTCGCTCCGCACGCTCCTCCTTGGAAGCGCCGGTGTAGTCCGTGATGGCGTGGACCCTCGCCGGATCAAGACGGCGTAGCTCGGGGGCAAGAGCTCGGGGGTAGACGATCGAGTCTTTCTCGGAGAGCAAGATGCCTGCCTTGTCGATCCCCATCTCCGCGAACGTGTCGAGGGCCTCTTGGCGGATTGGCCCGCGGCACACGATGAGAACCGACATGTCTTCGCAGGCGAAGGAGCGGACCCAGTCGGACTCGGATTCCCCGAGACGGCGCTCTCGGTGAATCAGCGGGTTGTGGAGGTAAAGGTCGGATGAACCCATCAGTGAAACTCTCGCTGCACGGCCTGAAGCGGCTCCGGGGTGTAGTGCGACAAGAAGAAGTTCAAGTTCTTGGCAAGCGAGGCGCGCACGTTCGTCGGCATCACGATCTCTGAAATCGAACCGAGGCTCAGTGCCTCCTTCGGATTCATGAGTTCGGTCTCATAGCGAGCGTTGAACGCAGCCTCTTGGGCCTTCAACCACGCGGCGGCATCCTCGGTGGCTGCTTCTTTGTCGGTTCCGGCTTCGATGGCCTCGCGCACTCGAGACTTGGCTTCCGCGCGCACCGCGCGAAGCTCCTTCTTGTACACAAACTCCTTACCAGCCGGCCCCATGACTGCGACGCGCGTGGTCGGCAGCGCCATGACGTGGTCGGCGCCGACCGCGTAGCAGTTGAACGCCGCGTACGCTCCGCCGAACGCGTTGCGAATGATCAGGAGAAGGCGTGGGGTGCGGAGGTCGATGATCGAGTCGAGCATCGCACGGCCAGCCTGGACGATGCCGCGGCTCTCCTGGTCGCGGCCAGGGAGGAACCCAGTCGTGTCCTCCATGAAGACGACCGGGATGTTGTAGAGGTTGCAAAACCTGATGAAACGGGAGTTCTTGAAGGCTGCGTCGACGTCGATTTGGCCCGAAGAGACCGAGCTGTTGTTGCAGACGAAGCCGACGACGTGGCCACCAAGCCGCCCGAAGGCCGTGATGGTGTTACGCGCGCGCTGCGGCTGGATCTCGAAGTAGTCACCATGATCGCAGATCTGTTGCAGGATGATGCTGACGTCGATCGGTGTATTGAAGCCCGTCGGTGAGTTGAAGGCCTTCCTGAGCAGGGTGTCGACCTCACCCGTCGGTCGATCGATCGGGTCCGAAGTCTCTTGGTAAGGGGCGAACTCGCGATTGTTGCCAGGCAGGTAGCTCAGAAGACGCTGCGCGGTTCGAAGCGCACCAACTTCATCTTTGACGGTGAGGTCCGAAACGCCACTTTGGCCGTGAACCCCCGGTCCCCCGAGCTCATCGGCGGTGACGTCTTCCCCGAGAACCGACTTGACGACGCCAGGCCCCGTGAGTCCGAAGAACGTGTCGTTCGGCTGGATCATGAAGCTGCCTTGGCGCGGCAAGTACGACCCGCCGCCCGCGTTGTAGCCAAACATGCACATGATGCTGGGCACGACACCACTGATCTGGCGCAGCGCGGTGAACGCCTCGGCGTATCCGTCGAGGCCTCCGATGCCGGCCGGGACGAAGGCGCCCGCGCTGTCGTTCATCCCGATCAGGGGGAGCCCTTGATCTCCAGCGAGGCGAATCAGGTTGGCGAGCTTCGTTCCGTTGGTCGCGTCCATCGATCCGGCGCGAACGGTGAAGTCGTGCCCGTACAAGGCGACGCTGCGTCCCTGAATCTGCACCACCGCTGTCACGATGGACGCGCCATCGAGGTTGGGCCCCCAGTTCTGGTACAGAATGGTCGGCTCGGTGCCGGGGTCTCGGAGCACGTCGATCCGCTCCCAAACCGTCATGCGATCTTTGGCGTGCTGGCGTCCGATCTGAACCGGACCGGCGGCGGTGCGGGGTCGCTCTCTCAGCGCGGCACCTTCGCGAACGCTCTGCTCGTACGGACCTTCCGTCGCGGCCGACTCCGCCGCCGAAGGGTCGGCATCGAGCGGGTTGCGAAGCTTCGGCGTTAGGATGTCTTTGTCAGGCATAACCACACTTCCCTACACCGGGACGCCCGAGCGCCGGCGGCGCCAAAGCGCCTGGCCTTTTACGGGTTTTACGGAGGGAACGCCAGTGAACACCGCATGAGGCGTGACGATGTGATGGCGTTGCCCTCGAAATCCGCGAAAATGCAGGGCTTCATGCTGAGTGGGGACGATTGCAAACTTGCCGTCGAGGTGGCGGAACGGATCGCGCTCGATGCCGGTACCTTGATCATGGAGGGTTGGCGTTCGGGCGCGGGCGTTTCACGCAAGGGGCGCTTCGACCTGTTGACCGAGTATGACCTTCGCAGCGAGAGCCTGATTCGGCAGGGTCTGTCCAACGCGTTTCCGGATCATCGCATCGTCGGCGAGGAGCACGACAGCACCGGCGACGGGGACTTGGTTTGGTATGTCGACCCGATCGACGGCACGACGAACTTTGCACACGGCCATCCGTTCTTCTGCGTATCGATCGCACTCTACCACGGTGCCATTGGGCTTGCTGGCGTCGTCCACGCGCCGGCTCTTCAGACGACCTGGAAGGCGGCCAGGGCGGCGGGTGCGTTTCGCAACGGCGAACCGTGTCATGTGTCGACGCGGGATAGCCTGGAAGAGTCGTTGTGCGCAACGGGGTTTCCCTATGATCGAGCCACACGGGCCGACAACAACCTCGCCGAGCTTTCGTTGTTTTTGAAACGCGTCCGAGGCGTACGGCGATGTGGTTCGGCTGCGATCGATCTCAGCCTGGTGGCCGATGGGACCTACGACCTCTACTGGGAGCAGGCACTGAACGCCTGGGACATGTGCGCCGGCGCCTTGATCGTGGCCGAAGCCGGAGGGGAGCTGTCCGCTTACGACGGCGGCCCGGTCGATCCCCGCACCGGAAAGCTCATCGCGTCGAACGGTCACGTCCACGACGCGGCGGTCCGCACGATTGGTGAGGCGCGTCACAAACTCAACGCGTCCAACCCGTGAAACTCAGTTCCCCAGCCGATAACTTGTACGAGTGGGCGGGCGCAAAGAGTTTGCCAGTCGTTGGGGTGTAGGGACAGCGCCGTCGAACGAAACGGTCGAGGCGAGGACCAAGCTATCTCCTGCGGAGGTACGCGGGATGCTCGACCTCGTGACCGCGGAACATATCGGCACGATGTCCATCTGCGCCGGCCTCGCTTACCTCGGGGTCGCCGTCGGGCAGTTGTGGTCAGCTTCGGGCAACACGGCGGCCACGCTTGCGTCTGTGTATGGGATTACGGGGGTTGCGCTACTCGCATTCGCGTTGCGTACCAAGAACCAGCCGCTGCCGGTTCGTTGGTCGATTCACGCGGCGGGCGTGGTCTTCATGACGATCACTGGGTCGGTGATTCTTGCATATGCGCTCGGACACGATCCCTCGACGTTCTTCCTGTTCGTGTTGGTGCAGTTCGCGGCCGGAGCCTTGCTTCACAGCCGGAGTTGGCTCGTCGCGACGATGGCGGTGGGCGACCTCGGCTGGCTCCTCATCTCTGCGTCGATCGGGGACATCAACTGGGGACGAAGCTTGGGTTACTTGATTGGGTTTTCGGTCGTCACGCTTGGAATGCACGTCGTTCGACGCCGAACACTGGTCGAGCTCCACGAGTTGCGCGCGGCAGCTGAGCGCGCGTCGCGCGCCAAGACGGAGTTCCTCGCGAACACGAGTCACGAGATCCGAAACACGATGAGCGGGATCGGTGGGCTCGGTTCTCTGTTGTTAGAGACTGAGCTCGATCCGAAACAGACCAAGATGGCGAGCGCGATCCGCGACTCGACCGACTCGTTGGTCCGTGTCGTCGATGACATCCTGGACTTCTCGAAGCTCCAGCAAGGGCGACTCGAGCTTGAGGAAACGCCTTTCGATCTCGGCGCCCTAACAGATGGCGTTGCCGAGTTGATGGAGCCGCGCGCGTTCGCCAAGGGCCTCGAGCTTGAGGTCGAGCTCGCCGGGTTGAAGCAGACCCGCTTTGTCGGCGATGGGAACCGCCTCCGCCAGGTGTTGCTCAATCTGGTAGGCAACGCAGTGAAGTTCACAGAGGCTGGCTCGGTTTCGATCCGGGCCGAACTCGTGAGGCCAGGACAGCATCCGCGCGTGCGCCTCTCCGTGCGAGACACGGGGATCGGTATCCCCGAGGAGGCGCTCGGCAAAGTCTTTGCGCGGTACCAACAGCAAGACGAGACCACGAGCCGCCGGTTTGGTGGAACCGGGCTGGGCCTGGCGATTTCGAGACAGCTCGCGGACCTGATGGGGGGAGAGCTTGGTGTCGAGTCTGACGTCGGTTCGGGAACGACGTTCTGGCTCGAGGTCGACTTGAATGCGGGCCCGGAAGACACGCTGCGCGTGCCCGGAGGAGACGGCGCGAGCGACATGCTGATTCGTCAAGGCTTGCGGGTCCTGCTTGCGGAGGACAACCCCACGAGCGCGATGGTCACAGAGGCGCTCCTGAAGAAGCTCACATGCGAGGTCGACATCGCGATCGATGGTCGAGACGCGCTCGAGATGGCTCGGATCAAGGAGTACGACATCATCTTCATGGACCTTTCGATGCCGATGATGGATGGCTTTCAAGCGGCGAAACGGATCCGATCTCGTTCGAAGAACCAAGAGGTCCCAATCGTTGCACTGACGGCGAGCACCGACGAGGAGGAGCGCGAGCGGTGCCTGACTTCGGGCATGAACGACACGATGGGCAAGCCCGTCCGCGCGACGATGCTCCAGCGCATGTTTGGTCGCTGGGTGTCTCTCGAGAACCAGGACAAGCCCATCACCGAGCGGACGTCGATCACAACCCCTGGCTCTGCGCTCGACATGCGCATGGTGCGCCAGTTGGTTTCGCTCGACGAGGACGACGACGGTTTCATCCAAGAAGTCATGGTCGCGTACATCGACCAGCTCCGTGAGTCGGTGGATGCGCTCGGCGCCGCGCTAGACGCGTCCGACATGGAAGCGGTGCACAATGCCGCCCATTCGATCAAGGGCGCCAGCAAGCAGATCGGCGCCTCCAAAGTCGGAGAGCTCCTCGGCGCCATCGAGCGAGAAAACACCGTCGCCCCCGCGCGCGCCCTGGTCGACCAAGTCGCCGCCGAAATCCCGCGAGTAGAAGCCGCCATCCACTCCCTCCTCAGGGTCACTCCGCCCCCCCAAAACCCTCATCATCCCAAGCACTTGCAAACCACACCGCGAAAACCCAAGCCCTAGACCCCGAGCGCCCTGGGGAAGCACCAGCAACCGAAGTCGCAAAGCTTGAAGGTCGAGCGCGCACGGGCTGAACGCGCGGGCGTTGGTGCGGCCTTCAACCGTTGTTCGTTTCGCGCCTCTTCGAGGGAAGACTCGCCTTGGCGGTCGGGGAGTTTCAGGTTTTCGCGGTGCGGTCTGTAAGTTACCGGACTTACCGAGGTTTTGGGGGGTCGGAGTGACCCCTAGATGTCGAGGTTGGTGACGTTGAGGGCGTTGCTTTCGATGAAGGCTCGACGGGGTTCGACTTGGTCGCCCATCAGGACGCTGAAGAGCTCCTCGGCCTCGACAGCGTCTTCGATCCGCACTTGGAGAAGGGTACGGGTTTCGGGATCCATCGTGGTCTCCCAGAGTTCGTCTGGGTTCATCTCGCCGAGGCCCTTGTACCGCTGAACCCCAAGGCCCTTCTTTGCGCGACTGTCGAAGGTCGACCAGAGCGCGTCGACGTCGGGAACCTCGGTAGGCTCGCCCGTCGGGTTACCGTCCTTGTCGAGGATGGTCACGACGAACGGCGGCTCTCCAAGCGCCCGTATGCCGTCGTGGATCTGCTTGAGCTCGGCAATGTTGCCAGCCGACAGAAGGTCGAAATCGATCGTGGTGAGGCGGCGCGAAGCATCGGCCTCGCTCTCGACGATGACCCGATAACGATCGTGCTCCTCGTCACCCTCTATCGTAGTGATAAGTGCGCCGGGCCGCCTCGCCTGCACATACGACTGGAGTGCCTCGATGGCGGCTTCGACCTTCGCTTTGTCCACGAGGTCTTCAACCTGAAGGTCCACCGAGGTGACCAGGCCCTCGACGACGAGAGGATCGACGCGGTGCCCAATGTTCTCGAGAAGGAGCCGAAAGCGCGCGACATCCTGAATCAAACGCTTGAGTGTATCGCCCGAGAGCTGCGTGTCCCCTTTCGACATGCTTAGCCGGACGTTGTCGGTCCCAAGCTCGATCAAGTGCCGGCTGAGCGAAGCGTCGTCTTGCAAATAGCGAATCTTCTTGCCCTTGCGCACCTTATAGAGGGGCGGCTGCGCGATGTAGAGGTACCCGTGCTCGATGAGCTGCGGCATCTGGCGATAGAAGAAGGTGAGCAGCAGCGTGCGGATGTGCGAACCGTCCACATCGGCGTCCGTCATGATGATCACGTGGTGATACCGGAGCTTATCGATGTCGAAGTTCTCACCGCCTTCGACCCCGCACCCGAGCGCCGTGATGAGCGTTCCGATCTCCGCACTCGACAGCATCTTTTCGAAGCGCGCCCGTTCGACGTTGAGAATCTTGCCGCGCAAAGGAAGGATCGCTTGGAAGCGCCGATCACGACCTTGCTTCGCGCTGCCGCCCGCGGAATCACCCTCCACGATGTAGAGTTCGCTTTCGGACGGGTCCTTGCTTTGGCAGTCCGCGAGCTTTCCGGGCAACGTGCTTGCATCGAGGACGCCTTTTCGCTGCACCATCTCACGCGCCCGCCGCGCCGCTTCTCGCGCTCGCGCGGCCAGCACCGTTTTCTCCACGATCCGCTTCGCGGCCTTCGGATCTTCCTCGAGGTACTGGCGAAGCTTCTCGTTGACGACGCTTTCGACGATCCCTTTGACCTCACTCGAGACGAGTTTGTCTTTGGTTTGCGAGGAAAACGCTGGGTCGGGGTGTTTGACCGAAATGATCGCGGTGAGCCCCTCGCGAACGTCCTCGCCGCCAAGCGGGTTCTTGAGGTCTTTGAGGAGTTTCTCCCGGGAACCGTACTGGTTGATCACACGAGTGAGCGCGGTTCGCAGACCGGTCAGGTGCGTCCCCCCGTCGCGATTGAAAACATTGTTCGTGTAAGGGAAAATCGACTCGTTGTACGAGTCGCTCCATTGCATGGCGATCTCGACGTCGACGCCATCTCTCACCGCGTTGAGATAGATCACGCTGTCGTGAAGCGGGGTCTTCTTTTGGTTGAGCGCCTCGACGAACTCTCGGATCCCACCCTCGAACCGATGGGTGATGCTCTTCCCTTCGCCGCGTTCATCTTCGAGCGACACCTCGAGGCCTGCGTTCAAGAACGAGATCTCGCGCAAGCGGTTGTTCAACACTTCGAAGCTGAAGTCGGTCATGGTGAAGATCTCACCGTCAGGCTTGAAGGTGACCTTCGTACCACTCTTCTTGCTCGTACCGATGGCTTCGAGCGGCGCCTTGGGAACCCCGCGCTCGTACTCTTGAAACCAGAGCTTCCCGTCCCGGCGAATCTCCATCTTGAGCCATTCACTCACCGCGTTGACAGCACTAACCCCGACCCCGTGAAGCCCGGCGGACACCGAGTAGCTGTCGCTGTTGAACTTCCCGCCGGCGTGAAGCTGCGTCATGACGACCTCGGCCGCGCTGACACCCTTCTCGTGCATGCCGACGGGAATGCCGCGGCCATTGTCGACCACGGTGATCGAACCTTCGGAATGCACCACCACCTGCACCAAACTGCAGTGGCCGGCCAGATGCTCGTCCACTGCGTTGTCGACGGCTTCCCAGACCAAGTGATGCAGACCCGTGCCGTCGTGCGGATCGCCAATGTACATCCCCGGACGCTTGCGAACCGCCTCCAACCCCTCGAGCACTTGGATGGCGCTTTGGTCGTATCCTGGCGCGGCGCTCGTCGCGTCCGCGGTCGGTGCTTCGGCCATAGCGGTTTCTAGCCTCAAGGGGGGTCTG
>JBCCHE010000025.1:0-74820 GCA_039028875.1 Myxococcota bacterium
GTACTCCTCACTCCGCCCCTGTGGGGGCGCTCGCTGCTCGACCCCGCCTCACCGCCGCAGGCGGGTGGTGCAAGCGGGCGAGGGGCCGATCAGCGGCTTACCTCCTCGGTGCTCCGCTGCGGAGTACAGCAGTACTCCTCACTCCGCCGCTGTGGGGGCGCTCGCTGCTCGACCCTGCCTCACCGCCGCAGGCCTTCCGGGCTCCTCGTCTCGTCACAAATCACTAGTCGCGGGGTTCGGCGGGGTAGTGGAGGGTCTTTGTGTCGGTCTTGGGGCCGCTCGGCCAATGGACGGTTCTGACACGTTCGATCCTCAGAACGCTGTGTTTGGCGCCGAGGGCGCCCTGTAGGGTCGAGGTCGAAATGTCGACATCGGGCGCCCGTTGGCCGGACCAGAGCTCGATGGTGAGCTTCGTATCCCGCGCGGTCCCGCGAATCCGTACGTAGTCGGGATAGGGGTTTCGGATCCGCAGATCTTTGTGGCCCCAGGCGACGGCCGTGTCGAAGCCTCGTCCTGCGTACCGCGGGCGCTTCGAATGGACGTAGTGTTCGAGGACGTCGAACCCGGCCTTCAACGCTGCCGCGTGAAGGGCTGTTGCCACCTGGCATACGCCGCCGCCGATGCCGTCGACCACACGACCCCGGGCGATCTCGTTGGCCGGCATGAACCCGCGTTGGAAGCTTCGGTTCCCGACCACCTCGTTGAATGAGAGCTCGCCATGCGGCTCGATGATCACACCATCAAGCGACTCGGCCGCGCGCTCGATGTTGTGGCCCCGGCTCCACGACCTACCGACCTTCTTGTAGTTCGAGCTGTGCTCTGCGAGCTGTTGAGAGAATGTGCCCGGTCGTGCGCCGGCCACCGAACCGCGAAGTACGGGCTTGCTCGAAGGAAGCGTCGCGACGACCGCGGAGGTTGGGAACGTCTCTTGCTTCAGCATCTTCAACGTCGCGTGGACGTCGAGGCTTCGACCCTCGGCCGCGTTGGCAGCTTCGGCTTTGGTCTCGGGTTTTGTGCGCTCTCGCAGGGCGTAGACGGCGCTGAAGAGCGTTTCAGGGTCAACCTCGGGGGACCAGTAGACCGATGGGATCGTGTCTCCGTGCTCGGTCCGTTCGACTCGCGCGACTGCGTCCTCGAGCTCTTCCGAAGGAAGTCGAGCTCCGAGTTCGGAACGCGTGTACCGAAACGGTTTGCCTTGGAAGATCAGCGTGACCTCCTCGGACTCCCATCGTGCGCGTTGCGCCGACGCCCAGTCTTCGAGGCCAGCCCTTGGGACGAGCACGTCGTTGACGCGCACCATATCGACCGTGAGGGCACGACTGACCGCGACGAAACCGCCGACGAGGGTGAGCGATGCCGCAAAGGCGAGGAGAGCGCCGCTTCGCCGCTGCTGCCGACGTCTGATGGTGAACGCTGTCTCAGTTCTTCGAATCAACCCGAGCAAGATACCGAGCGGCCGACCGCGGCTCAAGGTCTCCGCTGCGGGAACGCGGCGGTCGAGGGATTTTGAGAGTACACTGGTCGCGTCTCATGCAGTACGACGCCACTGCAGTCATCGACCAGCTGCTTCGTCAGCACGAGAGCCGCCTCAAGATGTATATGGTCTGTCGACTAGGCGGCACCGAACGTCTTGACGAGGTGTACGAGCAGTTTCGGAAGGCCCTGTCGAACGGTTCCGCCGACGCCCTTCAGGAGGCGCCGAGCCTGCCAGCTTTCGCCTACGCGATCGCTCGCAGGGTCTCGTTGGAAAAGGCCGACGACGGTGCGTCCGCGATGGCTCTGGTCCCGTGGTTGCCGGCGCCAAATGGCAAGCCTCCGCGCTACGCCGAGGCACTCGATCGGGTCAGGCAAGAACTCGAGCGCGCGTCCGCTGAGGCACTCGAGCTGACGCTTGCAAGAGGACTTGGGGAACCGGACGTCGCCTACGTGGTGGGCGAGTCCGCCGACGTCGTCGGTCGGACGCTCGCCGAAGGCGTTCAGTTCGTGACGACGGTTGCGTCGACGCTCGATCCGACCCCAGCGCCAAGTGAGCTGGTCCACGACGCCTTCCAGACCCGGACCGACCACGACCCCAAAGCGGCGAGTCCGCTTCATGCGAGACCAGCGCGCCTTTCGGAGGGCACCGTGGTGGCCGGGCGATTCGAGGTGTCATCTGTGCCGCACACGACGAGCGTGGCGTCGGTGTACATCGCGGCAGATGCGAGCGTCCCGGGGCAGTCGGTGGTTCTTCATCTCATCCACCGGAGGGCTTCCACCACGGCGGCGCGCAACGGGATGCTCAGGAAGCTTCGACTTCTCTGTTCGGTGACCCATCCGTCTGTTGGCCGCATTCTCGACTCCGGCTGGTACGGCGATCGCCTGTGGTATGCGACGCCTTGGTACGAGGGCCATACGCTCGGTCAGCTCGTCGACCGTGGTTCACTGTCGACCGAAGAAGTCATCGCGATGTTTGCTCCTCTCGGGCGCGGCCTCGGTGCCCTTCATCAACATGGTGTCACCCTTCGCGACCTCGACGAGGGCAACATTCTCGTGCTCCAAGGGGGTTCGTCCAGCCGAAGCGAAGCCCTCCCAACGCTGACTGGATTCGACGCGTGGCTTACCGGCGAGGTCGCCGTAGAAGACGAACCGAAGTGGCTTGCGCCCGAGGTCGCCCGCCGGGTTCGCGAGGGTGCTTCATCGGGTGCCGGGGCGGCCAGCGAGGATGTGTTCGCCCTCGGCTTGGCGCTTTGGTACGCAACGGATACCAAAGCTCGTCGCGAGCGTGAGCTCCCATGGCAAGAGTTCTTGGTGAACCGTGCAGGCTCCCCGATCCAAGTGCAGGAAGGCACGGCCGCACAGCCGTTCGTCCCCATGCTCCGCGCGGCCCTGTCCCCCGATGCCGACGCACGGCCAAGCGCAGACGCTTTCGTCGCCGCCCTTGATGCCGCAAAGCCCGACGTGCGAGACCGGAAGATGAAGCGCCGACTGATGATCCCGCTGGCGATCCTTGCCGCGGTGTTCTTGCTAGGGGCCTTCACCATCTACGTTCAACGTGCGCGCCTTCGGGTGATCGAGGAAGCGGTCGATGCGGCCGACGCGCAAGTACTGACCGATGAGCTCGACGCCGAGAGATCCCGCTCGATCGAGCTCGAGCGAGAACTCGAGCGTGCGTCGCAGAAAGGGCCCGGTCAGTCCCGGTAGCTTTGGGTCTTGTTGGTTTGGAGGTCGCCCCTCACCTCGCGCATCCCATCCCAGAGTGACTCTCGCTCGTATGTGAAGTACGCCCCATTGAACTTCAGCTCGCGGATCGCGTCCGATCGCCGGAACTCGCGGGCGTTCTCGGGGTTGCCGTCCGGCGGTCGGTCCATCGCGACCAACTGCTCGTTGACGACAATGCCCTCGTCTTGAACGTCATAGGTCGAAACCAGCTCGAAGGTTCGCCGCCAGCGGGACTTCAGGCGCACATCTTGCGACCGGAACAGGGAGATCTCAGCTTCACCTGTGCAGCGGTTGTCCGAGTTGCGGAGTTCGAGCGGAACGAAGCGCCCTTGGTACAGCATCAGCATCTTGAGCTGCGTGTCGCATTTCGATTCCTGGCTTCCCGCAGCGCACTCCGAGCCTCTGGCGAACAGCAGCTCCTCGCCGCCCATTGGGCGAAGCTCGAGTTCGAGCTGCGCGGCATGGAGCTGCAAGGACCCGATCGCAACCACCGAGACCGAGCGTCGCGATGCATGGACCAACGCGACCAGGAGCGTCATGTCGCCATTGCTGAACTCTTCAACGGGGAGGGACACGAGGGCGAACGTGTCTGAAAGGGCTCTCACCTCGAGCGCTTCGGCCTGGAGTGGCAGATCCTTCACACCGCCGGTCCGAGCCCTGGAGATGCACCGAAGCGGAAGCACGCTCGGTTCGAAAGCGTGGCCGGTGCAATCCTCGCCCTGACCCGCGTCGCCCTGCCCCGCCTTGCCGACGATCAGCCGTAGCCATTCATCCCGCGGAACCTGCTCGACTCGTTCGAACTTCATGGAGGCGCTCTGGCTGCAAAGCACCTTCCGGCCGTCTATGGTGCTTCGGCTACATCCCGCGGCCAAGAGTGCGCTCGAGATCATGAGCACACCGATGAGGCGTAGTTCGGTCATTTGACGTCCTGGCTTCCCATGAGTGCGAGATACGCACGAATGAACTTGCGTCCGAAGAGCTGTCTCGTGAACCGATCTTCCTCGGTCACCGACTGGTAGCGCTTCTGGTACTTGGCCCACGACATGATCGGCGCGATAGGCCAGACTTTCGACAACATCGAAAGTACTGCCTGGCTCCGAGGGACGATCGACCCCGAACTCGACTGGTTCGTCAGGTCTGAGTGGATCGCGCCCGGCGCAAAACCCTCGAGCAGTTCTCTCGCGCCCTCGACGGCGGCACCGAGCAGGGCCACCTGGTGGAGCGCGAAACCCGCGAATGCTCTTCGGAGGTCGTTGAGTCGTTGGGTTTGGTCGGCGTCTGGGTCCATCAAGTGTCCGATCACCTCGTCAAGCGCCTCGGCGCGATCGAGGGCAGACTGGTCGTAGTTGACCTGCAGACCCATCTCGCGTCCGAACTGATCGTACCCTTTACGGAGCTCGAGAAACGAATCTGCAAACACTTCCATGACCGCACCGACGTGTTCCATCGCGACTGCCGGGCTGGTCTTCTTGGCAGAGGAAATCTTCGCGTCGTGCGTCAAGCGTTGAAGCCACTCCTCGATGTCGAAGCAACCTGCCATGCGCGCGTCGACGCCGAGCTCGGCCAGCATGGCGGCGAACTCGGGCTCCTTCGTGAGTTGCGGAAGCTCGCTCGCCATGAAGAACGCGGTCATCTCACGAAGTGCGGGTGGTGACTCCTCGATGGTTTGGCGAAGCGCGGAAAGGCACTGCGCCCAGCCTCGCCGGTACGCGTCGTAGTTGGCTCGGACGCGCTTGACGGCCTCGAGAGGGGCGTCGAGGGCGCCACTTTGAGATCCGGCGGGCGGAGGAGTCGCCGCTGGATCCGCCGCCGGCGAAGGCAAAACTTCACTTGGCCCGACCGCGGGCGCGCTCGAGCTCGAAGGTGCACTTGGAGGCGCTGGAACGCGCTCTCCGGTCATCCCGTCGTACGCGATCGAAGGCAAGCTGGTGGCGAACTGCGTCTTGATGCGGGGCTTTTGGACACTTCCGCCCTCGTCTCCGTCGGTCCATTGGACGCGAAACTCGAGCGCGCCGATCGACAGCGTCGAGTTGGGCCCTGCCACGCGGACCGGCGTTCGGTCTTGAACCCGAACCCCATCGAGCATGGTTCCGTTGGTCGAACCCAGGTCTACGTAGATGATCTCGCTCCGGTCGAACTTGAGGACCCCATGCCACTGCGACACGAAGCCGTAGTCGAGCGCCAAGTCGTTGAGCGAGTTGCGACCAACCCGCACTGGCGCCGTCGGGAACACACGGGTTTCCTCGACTCCTTGTGCGCCATCCCGAAAACGAACGAGTAGTGCCATGTCGCGACGGGAGCTTACACCGAGACGACATCGACGCGAAAGCTACCGTCATCAGCGAGGTCGAGTTTCACCTCGCCGATCTTCGCGCCGGTCGACATCACGGACAAGAGTTCTTTGGCCACCAGCGGCGTGAGGCTGCTCCTCATGATGTGGTCGACGTTTCTTGCACCCGTTTCCACTTCGGTGCATCGCTTCGCGATCTCGTCGATCACCGTATCCGCGACAACGGGCTTGACCCCATGCGATTCCTCGATCCGCTTCCCAAGTTTGTTGAGCTTGAGGGTCGTGATCGCTCGCAGCGTCGTGGGGTCGAGGGGGCGGTAGGGGACGACGGTCATGCGTCCGACGAGTGCCGGCTTGAAATGGTGGTTGAGTTCGGGCCGGATCGTGGTCACGACGTCTGCCGGGTCCACATCTTGCTCGCTGTCAAACGCTTCCATGATCGTGTCGGTGGCAAGGTTGCTGGTCATGATGATCAATGTATTTCGGAAGTTGATCTGCCGCCCTTCGCCGTCGTTGCAAAAACCCTTGTCGAAGATTTGGTAGAAGAGGTTCATGACCTGGGGGTCCGCTTTCTCGCATTCGTCCAGCAGCACCACGGAGTACGGGCGCTGTCGCACCGCCTCGGTAAGCAATCCGCCCTCGCCGTACCCGACATAGCCGGGAGGCGATCCGATCAGCCGGGACACGGTATGCTTTTCGGTGAACTCGGTCATGTTGATCGTCGTGATGAAACGCTCATGGCCATAGAGAAAGTCCGTCAGTGCGAGCGCGGTTTCCGTTTTGCCGACGCCGCTCGGCCCTACGAAGAGCATCACGCCGATCGGACTATCCGGGTCTCGAATCCCCGCATAGGAAGCTCGAACCGCCTCGGCGACGGCCGACAACGCGTGGTCTTGTCCTTTGACACGGCCGCGCAGTCGCTCCTCAAGCTCGACGACGATAGGCAGGTTGCTCTTCTGCATCTTGCCTAGGGGGACCCCCGTCCAAGAAGACACCGTGCGTGCCACAGCGTCTGCCGTCACGTCGACGCTGATCAGCGCGTCTTCGCCGGGATCGTGCGTCGGTGGCTGGGCACTCTGATCTTTCCCGTCTTCCGCGTCCTTCCTGGCTTGGAGCAGGGCGCTCACCTTTTCGCGTTCCTCGGTCCAACGCTCGGCAAGGGCGTCTCGTTTTTCGCGGACCTCTGCGAGCTTCTCTTCGATGCCGGTGACTCTCGATTCGAGGTCCGAGTACCCATGGCTCTGATCTCGGTTGACCGCAGCGAGCTCGCGCTCGAGCGCGGCGGCCTCCTCGTCGAGCTCGACCAGCTCCTCGGGGCGAGCTTCGTACTCGACGCGGACGCGTGCCGAAGTCGTATCGAGCAAGTCCACCGCCTTGTCGGGAAGCTGTCGGCCCGAGATGTACCTGTCGGAGAGCTCGGCTGCGGCGACCACGGCCTCGTCCAGAATTCGAACGCCGTGTGCCTTTTCGTAAATCCCCTTGAGCCCCCGAAGCATGACCGTCGTGTCTTCGTTCGACGGCTCGTCGACCTTGACCGGTTGGAACCTTCGTTCGAGTGCCGCGTCTTTCTCGAAGTACTGCTTGTACTCCGACCATGTCGTGGCCGCGACGGTCCGGAGTTCGCCTCGGGCGAGTGCAGGCTTCAGTAGGTTCGCCGCGTCGGAGCCACCGGCTTGCCCGCCTGCGCCAATGAGCGTGTGTGCTTCATCGATGAACAAGATGGTCGGTTTCTCAGAGCCCTTGATCTCCTCGAGCACGCCCTTGAGGCGGTTTTCGAACTCGCCTCGCACGCTGGCGCCCGCTTGTAGGAGACCGAGGTCGAGGCCGTAGATCTCTGTGTTTTTCAGGCTCTCCGGAACGCCTCCGCCGACGATCTGCAGCGCGAGGCCCTCGACCAGGGCTGTCTTCCCAACGCCCGGTTCGCCGACGATGATCGGGTTGTTTTTCCGCCTCCGACACAGAATGTCGATGGTCTGCCGGATCTCGCGGTGTCGCCCGAAGATGGGATCGATCTTCCCGGCGCGTGCCTTCTCGGTGAAGTTCTCGCAGAAGCGCTCGATCGCGCCCCCACCGGCAGGCCCCGGACGAGCCGCCGCGCCGGGTTTGCTCTGTGTGATCGGTTCCGCCTCCGGCGCTTCCTTCGAGAGCGATAGCAACTCGAGGATCTCCTTTCCGAGGGCTTCCGCCGAAATCGCACGAAGCTCGGGCAGCTTCACCGCAAGGTAACGGTCGGGTTCGCGGATCAGCTGGTACAGCAGCATCCCTGTTCGGATCGAGGTCTCACCATGCTCTACACTTGCCGTGACCCAGGTGTCTTCGATCCATCGGAAGAGGTTCGGCGAGAACACGGGGCGTGCGGTAGAACCCGTCGGGGCGCGACCGAGTGCGTCTACCAAGCGTTGGAGTAGGGACTCGCGGTTCTGTGCGTACTGGTGCAAGATCCCGGACGCTTCTCCTTCGGGGTCAGACACCATCTGTTCGAGCATGTGCTCGACCGTCGCTTCCGCATGCTGAGACGACGCCGCCCGTCCCACTGCCCCGTTCAGGTGGCGCTGGGCGGTGGGTGTCAGGATCTGGACGAGTCTGGCTGGATCTGTGCGCACGACGGCCTCCGCTTGTTATTCAGACGAGGGATCGATTGACCCCTAGGTTCCTTCCGATGTTCCGCATGGTCAGCACTTCGTTCCCGCGAAATCCCGCGAGGCGCGCGGTACCGAGGCGCGAGAACCCGACCCGCATGTGCTGGACTGCGTCTTTGTCGAGCTCGATCTCGAGATCGTACTCGAGCGGGTCCCGCAAGATGAGGCTCACCGTGGCCCGCAGCCGATCGAGCAACAGCTGCCCCTCAGCGAACATCTGCGCCTGGTCGCGGTTCAAGACGCCGATCCGAATGGCAAACCGCCCCCGTCGGTCGTAGACGCGGCGCCCGAGGACGGTGAGCTCGCCGAGCCTGTGGTTCGCTTGGCCGAGACGCATATGTTGGTCCGCGTCGACGTCGAGCCAACGCCCCACGAGCTCTCGGATCCGCACCCGAAGTCCGGGCAGCTCATCCCGGAGCACCGCGCCCACGGCGACACGGAGGGCATCGCTTCCGCGCGACCTCTTCGACAGGATCGGAATGAGCACCATCAAGTGGCGCGCTTGAAGTGCCAGTGTTGGGTCGCCGTGAACTCCAGCGAGCCCAAGAAGGCGAAGGAGCCAGGGATCGGACGCGTCGGAGCGGTGCTCACGCGCGGGCTGGAGACGAACCACAGCACGATACAGAATAGAGATGGCGCGGTGGTGAAAGACATCGAGGAAGTCGCGCTGCGTACCTTTCTCGAACGTGTCGAGCAGAACGCCCTCGGAGATGTAAGTCGGGAGCGGCGATATGGTTCCGCTCAGCCCAAGGAAGGTCGTCACCACCTCGAACCGCTGCGGGTCATCGACGAGGTTCACGCTTCGGACGTCTGCCGCGTGGAAACCAAGGTCGGGGTCGTTTCGGAAGCGAATCGCCTCACGGTCGGGTGGACCGTCGCCGCCGACTGGACTGGCGTCCCCTGCGACGCGTTCGAGGAACGAAACCAACCCGAAGAACGACCTCGGGGCTGCTCCGCGGTATCGCTCCCAGTTCACAGAAGCGGCTGAGTCCCTGTCTCTGGTTTCCATGTGAGGCTCTGGTTCGAGGGATACAAGTGCACTGTGAGACGCTGAAAACAGTTGATCGGGCTCTCTGAGACGAACAGTCGCTGAAGGGCGCAACCGAAGAGATAGGCATCCCCCAATCCGGTGAATCCGTTCTCGTCGAGCTCGACTTCGGTGTGCAGACCGACCATCGGAACCCGCTCGAAGACGCGACGTTCTCGGGTCGCTTTCACAGCTCGAATGGACCTGATGCGAAGTCGGTTGGCTTCGTAGAGGGGTTGGTCCGTCTCTTCGTGCGCGTTGTAGAGCGCCAAGAGCGACCCGAGCACTTCGGCGTCGGTCAAGCTCCGGGTGTTGAGCGCCAGATGGGAAACGAGCCGCCAGTGCTTCTCCGCGCCAATGGGTGGTCGCGTCGGTCGGGTGACGTTGGTGATGTTTCGGAATCCTGCGACCGTGGGCGATCCAGTCGTGGGCTCGCAGATGTCGCCGGGACGGAGCTCAGCGGGCAGGTGGCGATTCGTACAACTCAACTCGAGCGACAACACGCGCTCTGTGAGATCCGGTGGCACGTCCGCGGGGGTCAATACCGACAGATACGTGTCCACCGCGTTGTCGATCGGAGAGCGATTTCGGCGAATGCTGTAGTAGCGCTGCTCGTCTTTGACCTGACTGAGGTGCGCGAACGCGAAAAAAGGCTCGTAGTCCACGCGTTTCGACCCACGTTGGTCGACTCCCGTCACAGCGTTTACGCTGTAGATCTCGGTGTGGTGAGGGTCCCGGTTGAGCGCCCGCAAGAGATGCTCCTGCACGCGAGCGTCCTGCTTGATCGGAGCGCCATCCGCCTCGAACAGATTGACGACCGGCACGCAGTGAAGCTGGAAGAGATCCGCCGTGAGCCGCTCTGGGAGCTTCGGCGGGTCACGAAAATGGAACACCACATCGAAGTTGTCGCCAAGCGCGTCTTCGGGCAGTCCACCGAAACCGGCGACGTCTACGAACAGGAGCTTCGCTGGAAGCGTGAAGTACTCTTGAAGCAGACTGAGTCCCTCGGGAACCGTTTCGGGCCACGGCAAGAGTCGAAGGTTGGGATCGAGGCCGGGCGCGCTCACTCGTCCGACCAGCGCGTGGGTTTGGCCCCGCGATTCGACTTCGACTGCGGCAAGGTGTTCCATCAGCCACAGGAAAACCGTCGACGCCAGCCCGAGCGGTCCGTCCAGGAAGAGCCGCACGCTGCCGTGCTCGGGCCAATTCGGGCTGTTGTCGGCCCGGAACCGAAGGCGAATCTTGGGCCGGCTCTCCGTCGAGGGGTCCATTGCGGTACCCTCGAGCCGGATGGGCAACAGATCGACCGGGCCCGTAGTTCGAAAAGTGCACTTGGTCCCGCCGACCGCACGACTGGCAAGCTCGGTTCCCTTCTCGACCCGGTAGTGGCCTCGAATGGCGGTCGTGTTTGGCGTGAACTGGACGACAGAACAGGCGGGGGTCTGCCTAAACAGTTGAGGAACGGTGAGCTGCCCAAGCGAATCGATCACCTCCGGGAGCGCATCGTCGATACGTTCGCGGATGCGGGCCGTCAGGAAGGCAAAGCCTTCGAGGAGCCGTTCGACCTCGGGGTCGCCTTCTCGGTCCGCGAGGGCGCGTGTGAGCGTGGGGTTCGCACGGGCAAACTCACGCCCGAGCTCGCGCAGGTAGGTCAACTCGCTTTGGTAGTACTTGCTGAACATGTTAGCGGCTCACCCGAAAGCGGTTGCCTGGATGCATCGAGGTGCGCACCCGAAAAGGCGCCTTGTCGCCGTCGCTCCGACGCGCCGACACATCGAAGTACAACACAAAGGCGTCCTCCGAGGGCGCGAAACGCACTCTGACTTTGGCAAGGCGCGGTTCGTACTTGAGCAAGACGTCCCGAATCGCGTCCTGAATGGCGTGGACCCCGTCGGGGAGCATGTGCACGATGTCGGTGAGGTCGGGCAAACCAAAGTCTGGGGTCGTTGCCGAGACGCCCTCTCGCGAGTTGAGGAGCGTCTGAAGGTGTTCGGCAATCGACTGCCATTCGTCGATCTCCCGTCGGTCGCTCCCGAGCCTACTCAAGAAACGTTGGCTCATCGCGTTCGCTCCGTTCGCTCGCTCCGTTCGGCGGGCTCCTCATGGGCTTTGATCTCGAGTGCGTCCATGCGGCTGATCAAGCTGGTCCGGGCGACCGACAGCTCGCGTGCGGTTTTCGCCACAACTCCCTTGCACTCGGCCAGCGCGTCTTGGATGATCGTGCGCTCGAGCGCGTCGAGTTCCGCGCGCTGTTCGGCGAGACGAATCCAGCGATCCCGCGCGCCCTCCGGGGCCTGCGTCCCCCGCGGTTCCGCGGTGTCGGAGCTTGCGCTCGTCGTCCGCGCGCGAGACGCCCTTTCGAGGTCGAGGTGTCGCGCCTCGATGACGTCGGCGTGCTCGTCACTCGCGCTCGCTCGGTTTCGGGCCCGTTCGAGGACGGCTTCGAGCTCGCGGATGTTCCCGGTCCATTCGAGCTCTGACGAAGTCAGCGACTGCAGCGCGTCGTCGGCAAGCTGCCAGTTCTGGCTGGGATCAGCCTTCTTCAGGTAGCGGCGCGCGATTTCGGGGATATCTCGCCGGCGGTGACGTAGGGGTGGAAGGACGAGCGGTACCGTCGCCAACCGGAAGTACAGGTCCTGCCGAAATCGCGTGTCTGCGATCGCGCGGTCCATGTCTCCGTTGGTGACCGAGATCAGACGAACCTCCGCCTTCTTGGGCTCGCGGCCCTGGTAGCCGAGCGGTCGGTACGTCCCGAACTGCGTGAAGTCGAGCAGGAGCTGCTGTCCGTGCGGAGGCAGGTTCAGTACTTCGTCCAAGATCAGTGTGCCTTTGTTGGCGTACTCGACGAGCCCGGTGCGCTTCGATACGGCTCCAGAAAATGAGCCGCGCTCGTGGCCGAAGAGCTCGGACGTGATGGTGTTCAGGTCATCGCTGAAGCCAAGGGTCGCGCGGACGATCGGCGTTTGGTTGCTGGCGCGCGCAATCGCCGAAGCAAGTTGGGTTTTCCCGGTCCCCGATTCACCGAGGATCAAGATCGAGGCTCGGCTACGAATGGCCGCACGAACTTCGTCGCGGATCGTTCGCATGCTGGGGGAGCTCAACAGATCGTCGAGTTCGAGGACTTGGGGATGGTCTTGCTTGGCACTCCGCTCTCGCAGGGTCTCGCGTGCCTTCTCGACCAACTCTTGTTGCGCGATGACGGCGCCGATCAGGCCAGCCGTGCATTCGAGGAACTCGATGACCGAGCTTTGCAAGCCCTCGTCTCCCGGGAAGTCGAGGTAGAGTGCGCCGACGAGGGTTGCCTGTCGGCGTGGGCCCGGCGGCTCCGACCAGAGCGGAACCGCGACGAAGGAGCCATTGGCCGCGTACGGCACGGCCGCGGCGATCGCCCGGCGCTTCTTCGGAACCTCGCCCAACACCCGGGTCACGTGTTCCGCCACCAGTGTAGGAGATGCACCGTAAAAATTACTCGTTCGCGCGCGCTGGACCGGGCCTCCACGCTTTGATTCGAGCGTGCTCCACGCCGATGCGGCCCCGAGCGCCCGGCACAGCGTGTCGAGGGCGTCCTCGATGAACCGCCCGCGCTGCAGCCCGGCCGAGATGGCGGTCACGACTGCTCGCATGTGCAGCCATGGCGATCTGGGGTCAGGCACCGGCATCGACCGTATCAGAGACTACACCTTCATGCGTGCGCCGACTACAGCTTCTGCCCGCCCTCCAGCGCTCTCCGTCATGACTCGTTTGAACCAGGTTTTCGCGCACTTTGGATGGCATCATCAGGGCCGAACGGGGTGTCGGTCAATACGCAATTGTGTGCCAGCGCACCGGGTCTGCGGGACCGGGCTCTGCCGTCCTTGGCGAGGAGCCACGTCGGATCGAGCCCCCTCAACCACGGTTGGTCGACAGCGCGTCAACACGACGGCCCTTCACTTGACGCCCCAACCCGAAACGACTACGAAGACGGCCCTTTGCGGGAGTAACTCAGTGGTAGAGTGGTACCTTGCCAAGGTACAAGTCGTGGGTTCGAATCCCATCTCCCGCTCCATCTGGCCCCGGTGCTTCCCGGGCTCCCTCGAACGCAAAGCGAGCTGACCCGCGGCACCTCGAGCTGCGCTGGGAACCGGCGCCCTCGTTCTGATCGCGGCAAGGACCTGTCCAGCGCGTCAAACGGGTCGCTCTGGCGTCCGACTGTGTGTAGATCCATATGTTGGTTAAATCTACATGACTCTGCATAATTATCTGGGTAGTCAACATGTCACTTCTGCCCGATAATCCGATTCATGATGAGAGGACGACGCTCATGATCGACTCGGAAGCCGCGCGCCGCTTACTCGCTCTCGGAGCCGTCACCGCTGCCGTCGTTGTTCAGAGCGCGGTGCTGAATGAGGCCGGGGCGGACTTCGACCTCGGTGGTGAGACGAGCGTGCTCTCGCCCCTCGAAGACTACGGGGTCCGGTTGCTTGAGGGCACCCTCACAGAGCCCAGCTCATCCATCCACCGACACGCATTGCGACCCGACCCCACGGCCGCGGGGCTTCCGGGCTCCGTGGCCTTCTCTTCTGCTGGTGGCTCCGTGCCTCCGGCGACCCTGAGTGCCTCTCGCGCGCTCACGGTCCTCCACATCTCCGCGGGCGAGTCTGCCGGTGCGGATCTACGACTCCGATGGCCTGTGACGCGGGACTCGGCAGGTTCGCCGATCATGCTGAGCAGCGAGCACACCGCAACCGTGTTCCAGGCTGCCTTCTAGGGGGAGCGAAGCAACCGAGTCGGCGTTCAGGCGAACAGCTCTTCCCTCGCCGCTTCGCAGATCGCGACCACGGCCGGGTTCTTGAGTCGGCGTTCGGGCGAGATTGCGTAGAATCTCGCGCGAATTTCCTCGGTTCGACCAATCACACGTGCGCCATACTGACGCTTCACATCTGCTTCGGTCACGGTGGGGAGTGGAAAGACGCCGAGCCCGTTCTGACCGAACGCCTTCATCAGTGCGCTGTCGTCAAACTCAGCGACCACCTCCGGGCGAACGCCCTGACTCTCGCACCACTGCTGGACCCCCCGACCGAGCGCCGTGTCCCCAGCGGGTCTCAGGAACGGGGCACCATCGAGCGCTCTTGGGAACGGCTTACCCCGGAACCGCGACGCGAGCTTCGGCGCGGCGAAGAACGAAACGCCGCACTCGCCAAGCAGGTGGTTGAACGCTTTGACCCCGCTGCCGGGAGGGCAGGGCGTGTCCGCCAAGAGGACATCTAGCTGATGGGTGGCGAGCGCGCCGAGGAGTCGGTCGAACCGATCCTCGGAGCAGGTGAGTCGAACGGGCGCGTCGAGCTGCAAGGCGGGGTCGAGAAGGGTGCGTACGATGAGCTTCGGCATGACGTCGCTGGTGCCGACGGCCAAACGAATCGGTCGGCCGGCGGGCCGTCCCGCGAGCGCATCGAGAAACTCGTTTCCG
The DNA here is from genome assembly GCA_039028875.1 of Myxococcota bacterium. GTDB lineage: Bacteria > Myxococcota_A > Polyangia > Polyangiales > Houyiibacteriaceae > SG8-38. The sequence continues at coordinate 14,601 of JBCCHE010000025.1, forward strand.
AGCGAGAAGATCTCGTCGGCGTATCGGTAGGCAAGCTCACCCGCCTCGGTGAGTTCGAGCTTCCGGCGACTGCGATCGAAGAGCGGATACCCGAGGCTTTCCTCGAGCTGCTTGATCTGCACGCTGACCGTCGGGTGTGCGAGGCTCAGTTTCTTACTTGCTGCCTGAATCCCACCTTCACGCACGGTGAGCCAGAAGTACATGAAATGATGATAGTTTAGCCAATCGGCCATCGCTTCCTCATTTGTAGATATTATCTACATGAATCGCAAAATTTATCTGTATTGTCAACGAGACCTCGTCGACCGATATTGGGGGAAGTGTGGAAGGACCAGACGCCATGAATGACACCGCAACCCTCGACGAGAACGCGCGTCACTTGATGTTCTTGACGGCTGCCTGGATTGCCAACGTAGACGGCCGTGAAGACCCGCTCGAAGTCGATGCGCTTTGTCAGCTTCGCGCTGCGCTCGACATCGCCCCGTCGCTTGCAAGGAAGCTCCTCCAGCTCGCCCGCTCTTCGTGCGGGCCGGCACCGAGCCTCATCCGCGCGATGTGATCGACGACCTCACTTCTTGATGACCACCTGACTGACGGCGTCCTCGAGCGGCGCGTTGCAGCTTCGAAAGATCAACGCATCGCTGCACTTCGGGCTGAATGCTTGAAGGTACCGGTGGGTGGCTTCGTGCTCCCTCCGGGTCGCGACGAAGCAACGGAAGCGGTGAGGGATTCCCCACGGCGCGCATTCGGTCTCGCTGAAGCTCTCGACGTCGTCGTAGTCCGCCGGTTCGCCCGCCCCGCGAAACCCGCGCGGCCGGGAGAGGAACTCGCGGCAGAGCGCGCGCTCCGGACGCCCTTCCGCTCGGAACGCGAAGTTGCATTCGATCCAGGTATCGTCGTAGCCACCGCAGACGTAGCCGGGTTCGAGGGGCGCCCGGCAGTCGTCGACGAGGCGTGACTCCTGCGCGTCCCGCATGGCCGAAAACATCGCGAGAGACAGCCCGCCCAACACCGTCGCCGTGACGGCAAGAATGCCGATGACTGTGCGAACGATTCGTCTCCGACCGCTCTTGGCTCGGACCGCCGCGACGACGAACCCGACGGCGAGCATCAAAGAGAGGACGATCGTTGCAATCATCAGGGCCAAAGTCATAGCGGGTCAGGATGAGCGTCGCCCGATGTTGCGAGCGTGACAAGGGCTGAGCTCGTTCACCGTGACTCGGATCACGCCTGCTGAGCGCCCGTTTCCGAGCCTCTTGCCTCTTGCTTCTGGCTTCGGCCGCGCGAGCCGCACATGCATGCTTGCCTATCGTCGGCGAGGTCCCGTACCCTCCGCCAGGGGCAAGAACAACAGAAGCGCTGTGCCCGAAGCCCGTCTCATCGCAATGCTGTCTTGTTGGGTCGCGATCTCGATCGCGGGCTGTGGCAGTGGTGCGTCGGTGGGCCCAGACGGAGAGGCCGGGTTCGGGGGCGCATCAGGGTTCGGTGGCGCGGCCGGTTCGTCGGCTGCACCACGGACCAAGAGCAACGTATGCCCGGACCTCCTCTTGCTCCGTTGCGCGGAGTTCGATCTGACGGACACGCCGCCCGGAGTCCCGCCCAATGCCCCACCGGGGGCAACGTCCTGCGAGATCCGGTTTCGGGACGACGACAGTACCTGCGCCCAAAGCTGCGACCCCCAGGTCTGCACCTCGACCGCGGACGGGCTCGCGTGCATGCCGGGCCCCGACCCAGGCGTATCGACGACCATCGAGTGCCCTGACGCCCTCCTCGACTGCACGGGCGACGGTGAGCTTGACGCGAGCTGCACCATGACCATCGAGATGCTCGCGTCGGTCCCGGACCTGCCCGACGGGCCAGTGGCGTGTGTCGACGCTGCCGATTGTGGGGTCGAGGGCGCCGCATGCGTCGGCGAGTTCTGCGACTTTTCCGCACTGACGCCGACGCTGAATGCGAACTTCTACGTCGCTTGCGATTCCCTCGGCGCGATCGCCGATCCGACGCCCGACGTCGTCACATGTACCGCCGTCACCACGGATGGAGACGTCGACTGCGACAAGGCAGCGACCGTGGAAGTCGCTTGCCCCCCGGCTGAGTGACGCCACGCGGATTCCGTGCCTATCGCGGTGGGGTTTCGTCTCGGACCCACGCGCCGTACGCACCACTTACCGCGGCCGCCCCAAGTGCGACCACCTCGGGTACGTCGTAGGGGTGGTGCTCCTCGAGCCATGCTTCGAGGTCCGCGAAACAACCGAAGCGTGTCTTCACGATCAATTGAACTTCACGCTCGACTTCGAGTTTGTCCTTCCACCGGTAGTGGGAGCGCACCTCCGGAACCACGTTGACGCACGCCGCCAGCTGCGCTGTCACCAACCCTTTGGCAAGGCGGTCTGCGGTGTCGGCGTCGGGTGCCGTGCAAAGGACCACGATGAGCTCGTCTTCCTGCATCCTCAGGAACGTATCGGAACCGGATCGCGGGGTCTACCCGGCTCCGGTGTGCGGGGCGTGGCGGATCAGACCGCGTCGGCGACTGTCTCGGGCGACATTCCCTCGTAGCGGACCAAGGGATGAAAGAGCTCCCGCACGATGAATGCGTTGGCTTCGTGCCATCGGGCTCTCGGTTCGAAGTGAGACCGGGCCAGCCAGTTCACCACCACCGCTTTGTGGGCTGTCCCCCGGTGGGTGAGCTCCCACTGCGCTTCCTCGAGGGTGAGGGCGCATTGCACGACGTCGGCGAGGTCGTTTGCGAGATGACGCGCATGAAGGAGCGCCGCGTCTTGACCACCACGAGCAACACGAAGCATGTCCTCCGTGAGCCGGCCGACCGCGTCCGCGACCGCCCGTTTCGCGCTCGAGAGCAGGTCGTCCTCGGCGCCCGAGATGCAGCTTTGAAGCCGATCGAGCAGCGCATCTCGCACTTCCCCGAGCGACAGCGTTCGCAACACGTCGAGGGCGAGGACGTTCTCGGTCCCCTCCCACAGCGTATGGCACTGCGCGTCTCGGTACTGCCGAGCCATGGGCCAGTTCTCGATGAACCCGTTCCCGCCAAAGAGCTCTAGTCCCTGAGAAGCCGACACCACGCCGCCGCGTGTACATCGCATCTTCGTAAGCGGTACGAGGATCCTGGCGAGTGGATCGCCTTCGCCGATCGGCACCAGCGGATCGTCGGGCGTTCGCGAGGCGGACTCGAACAGTAGTGTCGCCGCCGCTTCGCTCTCGCACAGAAGGTCGATCAACTGCTCGCGCACCATCGGGTGTTCGCAGAGCGGTTGACCGAACGCCCGGCGGTGGTGGGTGCGGATGGCCGCTTCGACGAACACGCGGCGCATGATTCCTGCACCCATGGCGGCGACGCCAAGCCTGCTTTGGTTGACGAAGGCCATCATGCGGTTGATCCCGCGGCCGTCTTCGGGGGTTCCGTCGCTCGCGAGTGGGTATGCGAGGGCGTCGACGAAATCGACCTCTCCGGTGGGCACGGATCGGGTACCGAGCTTGTCCTTGATCCGGCGAATCTGAATCCCGTTCTGGCGTCCGTCTTCGAGCGTCCTTGGAACGATGAACAGACCCAACCCCTTGATTCCGGGCGGGTTCCCCTCTGGGCGTGCGAGCGCGATGATCGCGTCGCCATCGACATTGGAGCAGAACCACTTGAAGCCGCGGAGTGTCCAGCCTTGGTCTGTCTTGGCGGCGACTGTCTCGGTGACGCCGAGGTCTGAGCCCCCCTGTTTTTCAGTGAGGTACATCGAGCCGTGCCAGCCCGCGTCGAAGTCGTTGTTGCGGAGCTTCGGGACGAAAACATCCTTCGTCTTCTGATCGCCGAATCTCTCGACCAGCCTGAGGACGCCTGACGTCATCCCGACCGAACACAACATCCCGGTGTCCGCCTGGGACAGTAGGTACAAATAGGCGACCGGGAGGGGTGCCGGGCAGGGCCGCCCGCGGGACGTAACCTCATCGGCGGTCTGCAGGTGAATCACGTTGTGCTTCCAGAGGGCGCGCTTGCTGTCGAGTGCGTGCTCCGAGTGGACCACCTGGTTGATCTCGTTTCCGTCCCGATCCCAACGCACGAGCCGGGCGGGGTCCTTGTCGATTCGTTCGGCATTGCGCGCGATGCGATCGCCCATAAGCGCGCCAACGATTGACAGTTTCTCTTCGCACCACGCGAGATCTTCGGGTTCGGCGAGTCTTGCGAAGACTTGCGCCAGGTTGGGGTCGATGGCGTACCAGTTTTGGCCGATGGCCTCGTTCATGTCTTGATAGCTGACGGTCATTGGAGTCGTGCCTTGGGCCTAGAGGTGATGGATGCCTCGGCGATTGCCGAGGCCACGCGGTCGGGAGACCAGAGGGTCTTCCCGATTCGGTCGTAGTCCTCGAGCGCCCGCGTGAGCTCTCGCCGAACGCTGCCGTCGTAGATCTCGTCGGGGAGAAGGGGATCTCGGACTAGTTGTCGCAAGGCGCCGCTACCGACCTGAAAGCTCTCGACGAGTGACACCAGCGTGGGCAGCGTTTCGAGTCTTGGCTTGCTCTTGGCGATCGCGTCGAGGGCGTCGCACAAGTTCGTCCGAAGGGTCGCGATCGGCCAGAGGTCAGAGACCCAGCGTTCGGTCACGGCGGCCGAGAAACTGTTCGCGACAAAGAGCTCCGCACCCTCTGCGAGCCCGAGCTCGACGAGTTCGAGCTCGACGGCGTCTCGGCCATCGCGAAGGTTGTTCGGTCGGACCCAGAGCTTGGGCAGGCCCTCTCGAAAACCGAGACGCGCGAGGGCGCGGTGACTCCTTCGACGCGGGGTTCGCGCGACTCCCTGGGGATGCAGGAGACAGAGCCAGTCTCTTTTCCAGGGTCGCAGACGGCGGTCGCCTCGTCGCCAGCCCTCGACCCATCGACCGAGCGAGCGAGCCTCGTCGGTGAGCGCGTACTGGCCGTCGTGGTTCTCGAGCAGTCCCTTTTGAACCAGGCGGGCTAACGCGACGCGGGTCGCGTTTTCCTCGAAACCGAGGAGCCGCCCAACCCCGACGAGCTCCCGGGCCGCCATCGGTTCGGGAGAGACCCGCAGCAGCTCGAGCAATACTTGCTTCGTCGTCGGACGCGTCATCTGCCATGAGCATTACCATGATCGCCGTAAATGGCAAATTGAGTAATGACAAGCGGCCCGCGGAGGAGGACCCCCCTCGGGAAGAGACCGGGCGATGATCCGGACCTCCGCGCTCGCAAGCGCGCCTTCAGGCGATTTGCGCAGGGAGCTCGGCGAGCAAGTACGCCTCGGGCGGAACCTGCAGACCCTCACGCTCAATCGCGTCGATGCACCAGCGCGCCGCCTCGCTCACGGTTCCAAACGCCCGATTCGGAACCGGTTGCGCGGAGATCCATCGAAGGGCCGTGTAGGCGCCCCGAACGACACGACTCTCGAAGACGATCGCGCAAGCGATGCCCTTCTGGGCACTGACGCTCTGACGGCTATCTTCGAATCGCTTGAGCTTCTTGCGAACCTCCGGACCTGGCGCCTGTCGCACCGCCGTGCAGTCGACCAGGAAGACGTGCCGGTCCGACGCCGCGAACACCTGGTCGCAGACGACGTGAAGGTAGTCGACATCATCTTCCCGCAAGGATTCAGTGATCGTGACGAGCACGATCGGCCACATGTCGACGTCGATGCGGATGTTCGCATCGGGCGGAGCAGGGTCGATCATCGGTGCCTGATGCACGTCTTCAAGATATCGGAAGGCCGAAACAGGCCCAAATTCGATAAGCGGAGACACCGAATCTACGGATCCGTGCGGCACCGCGCTTGGCGTAGCGTCGCACCCGTCGTCGTGCACACACGTCACGACATGTGGCTGGTGGGGGGAACGCGCCCCCGGGATCATTCGGCGGCGTCGAGGAAGCGATCCCACTGGGCCGTCTCGGCCGCCGCGTGGAGCTGATCCTCGAGTAGGTCGGCCCACGCATCGAGGTAGGCGACGACGTTGTCTCGGTCGTGGTGGGCGAACTTCTTCGTGCTCGTCCCGAGCCGACGCCTCACGGCAGCATCGCTGAGGCGCTCGAGCGAGCCGATGTCGCTCGCTGTCAGGCCGAGCCCGTACAGTTCTGCGAACACATCGTCGAGTGGTGCGCCCGTGACCTGGCATGCGCCCACGTTGAAAGGTTCCCAAGCTCCTTCGTCGAGGGCCGGGCGGTCCCCGTAATCGAAGTCGGGCCGCGGCCGAGCGGCCTCTGTGCTTTGCGCGGCTTGTGTGGTCCAGTCGCCATCACCCCGCGCGCCACGCGCCTCGATCGCATCGGGTGCCAACCCCGTCACCGTTTGGGCGAGGTGCCCGCAGTTGCAGTGCGCGAAGCTGCCCCATTGGTACTTCACCGAGACTCTAGACAGGCGCTTGGCGGTCTGCCGGAGCACGGCGATCAACTGGGGTGAAGCTTCTGCCACGCCCCAAATCTACCGCCGTCGCGCCGACCGTAAAGGGGTTTGTGGAGTTTTCTTGAGTCGATTGGGCCCCGATGAGGCATGCTCCGGCAGCAGGTGACCATGAGCAACAAGGCGAGCCTTCGCAGTGTCTTGAAGAGGCGGCCGGTCGTCGGCTGGGCCCTCTACGACTGGGCCAACTCGGCCTTTGCGACGACGATCATGGCCGGGTTCTTTCCGGTCTTCTACAGCGCGATCAGCGAAGACATCAGCACCGAAGACTCGCAGTTCTGGTTCAACGTGACCCTCGCCGCGGCCAGCCTCGTCATTGCGATCTCGGCCCCCATCCTAGGCGCCGTCGGAGATCGCGGTGGTGCGCGCAAGAAACTGCTCGCAGCTTTCGCCGGCATTGGCATCTTGATGACCGCTGCGCTTGCCTGGGTCCACGTAGGTCAGTGGGGAATGGGCTTGCTGCTTTACGGCCTTGGCACCGTCGGGTTCTCGGGTGCCAACGTATTCTACGACTCGATGCTCGTCGACGTGGCCGAAGAGCACGAACTCGACCTCGTATCTGCGCTCGGCTACTCGGCCGGCTACATTGGAGGTGGCCTCCTCTTCGCGGTCAACGTCGTGATGGTGCAGAAGCCTGAATGGTTTGGCCTCGCGGACGCAGGCAGCGCCGTGAAGGCTTCGTTTCTCAGTGTTGCGGCTTGGTGGACCCTCTTCTCCATACCGCTCCTTCGCGCTGTTCATGAGCAGCCGACCGAACACCAGGCATCGTCGAACCTCCAGGCGGTACGCGAGGGCCTTCAGCAGCTCGGCTCGACCTTCAAAGAGATCCGCCGCTTCAAGGTGCTCGTCCTCTTCCTCTTGGCCTATTGGATTTACATCGATGGCGTCAACACGGTGATCAAGACTGCAGTGTTCTTTGGGGACCGTGTTCTTGGTCTCGAGCAGGCCGCCCTGATCACCGCGCTTTTGCTGACGCAGTTCGTGGCCTTTCCGGCGGCCCTTGCCTTTGGGGCGCTCGGCCAACGAATCGGGCCGAAACCCGCGATTCTCCTAGGCATCGGTGTCTACATCGCCGCCATCGTGTATGCGTGGCGCTTTCTCACAGACGCCAACGACTTCTACGTGCTCGCCGTTGCCATCGGGCTGGTCCAGGGTGGGGTGCAGAGCCTCTCGCGCTCCCTTTACGCGCGCCTGGTGCCGCCCTCGAAGACCGCCGAGTTCTTCGGGTTCTTCAACATGGTCGGCAAGTTTGCGACGATTTTCGGTCCTCTCCTGATCGCCTTTACTCCGATCTTGGTTCCGGGCGCGACCGAACGCGATGGCATCCTATCCCTCTCGCTGCTCTTCGTTGTCGGCGGGTTGTTACTGAGTCGGGTCGACGTCGAGGAGGGGGTCGCCGCGGCCGCGCGGTTCGACTGACGCGCGCCCGAACCCGACACACGGTCGTGCTATACGTCGCGTCGTGCCAGCGCCGCGCCCTGATTGGGAAGAAGTTCTTGCTTTCTGGTTCGGTCCGCTTTCGGGCGACCTCGACTTTCCCGAGGACCGTCGAAAGCTCTGGTGGGCCGGAGGTGAAGATACCGACATCGAGATTCGCCAGCGGTTCGGGGTGTGGGTCGCGGAAGCACTCAAGGGGGGACTGGGCACGTGGTCCGAGAGTGCCCGCGGACGTCTCGCGCTCGTTCTTCTGCTCGACCAGTTTCAGCGATGCCTAGGCCGCGGTACCCCGGCGGCGTTCGCCGGGGATGCGAGGGCTCTTTCTTTGTGCCTCGAGGGGATCGATTGCGGTCACGACCGCACACTCCGACCGATCGAACGGTCCTTTTTGTACATGCCGCTCATCCACTCGGAGGACCGAGCGGTCGCGCAACGTTGCCTCGAGACCTATCAAGCATTGTCGGACGAGATCGCCTCGTGCGGCGTCGACGCACATCCGGACTTTCTTCCGCATGCGCAAACCCATGCGGACATCGTGCTCGAGTTTGGGCGGTACCCGCACCGCAACGCGATCCTGGGGCGTGCGTCTCGTCCCGAAGAGGAGTCGTTCCTCGCCGAAGGAGGCCCCTCCTTTGGGCAAAAGAGGTCCTAGCCGCCGCTTGTGGCTCGTTGGGCTGGTGGTCGCAGCCCTCTTGGTGTCGACCGTCCTCGCTTGGGGCCCGGAGATCGCCGATCGGGTGGCCAACCGCGTCGCCCAACCGCCCCCCTACGTGGTCGAGCCGGCCGCGCAGGGACTCTTCGACTCACTCTTCGTCGTCGATCTGCACGGCGACGCCCTTCTTTGGGATCGTGACCTAAGCGAACGAAACGACCGCGGCGCGATCGACCTTCCAAGACTGCAGGAGGGGAACATTGCGATTCAGTGCTTCTTCATCGTGAGTCGGTCGCCCTACGGCTTGAGCATCGACTACACGTTCGAGAAGTCCGACGTCATCACGCTCCTTGGGATTGCGCAGGGCTGGCCCATGAAGACTTGGACCAGCCCCTTCGAGCGGGCGGTCCTCCAGGCGCAGCGGCTCCAAGACCTTGCGGCGACCTCCGGCGACTCCCTGATCGTGATCGAGACCAAGCAAGAGCTGAAGGCCTATCGTGACGCGCGTCCGAACGGTGGGCCGCAGGTCGCAGGGATCCTGGGAGTCGAAGGCGCGCATGCGCTCGAGGGTGATCTCGCCAACCTCGACGCATTGTTTGAGCTCGGGGTCCGAATCATCGCGCCGACGCACCTCTTCGACAACGATGTTGGCGGGTCTGCGCACGGGGTTCGCAAGGGTGGCCTCACCGAGTTCGGTCGTCAGATGATTCAGGCGATGGAGACACGCGGGATCTTGTTGGACCTCGCTCATGCCTCTGTGCAAACGTTCGAGGACGCGCTGGCCGTCTCGACGAAGCCGGTCATCGTTTCCCACACGGGTGTGCTCGGCACCTGCGACAACAGTCGAAACCTCTCCGATGAGCAACTTCGGGCCGTGGCCGCGACGGGTGGCGTCATCGGCATCGGCTTCTGGGACCTTGCCGTTTGCGGCGACCAACCGGACGACATCGCGCGTGCCATTCGACACGCGGCCGACGTCGTCGGCGTGGACCATGTGGCACTCGGCTCCGACTTCGACGGCGGGGTGCCCGTTCCGTTCGACGCCACGGGGCTTGCCCTGGTCGTCGAAGCCTTGCGAGACAGAGGCTTCTCGGACGATGAAATCGCCCAAATCATGGGTCAGAACGCCGTTCGCGTGCTCCAAGAGACACTCCCCGATTAGTGTGGGTCTCCACGCCGGTTCCGAACCCGAATCACCTTCGTTGGGATGCGTGGGAGACCGCGTGACCCCCGGCGGCGCACGTCGTATGGTCTCTTCGTGCGCCCGGCCCTTACAACTTGCTTTTGGATCGCAGCGTCGGTCGCTTTCGGCGCTCCTCCGTCGGTTTCGGCGCAGGAGGAAGGCGCCATCCAGGATCTCGGGTCGGGGGCAGCGGTTGCGGTGATCACTCCCGAACGAACCACCGAGGACCCGGGGTTCGTGACCCTGTCGACCGGTGGCATCGTGCTCCTTCGTGGTCAGCGCTTCGTCGTGACGAACGAACCCGCGCCCATCGCTGCGGTGACCGAAGCACCACCGCCACCACCGCGCGACGCAACGAAGTCAGCCGAGACTTCGATCGCCGATGCGATCTGGGTTCCGGGCTACTGGCGCCATGGCACCGATGGCTTCGTCTGGGTGGAGGGTTGCCATATCGCGCCGAAGCAGGGCCACGTGTTCGTCCCGCCGCGTTGGGTCTCCATCAACGGACATTTCCTCTTCTTCAACGGCTTCTTCGTCCCGCATCGCGTTTGGGTTCGGAGCTTCTTCAATACCTACCATTTCAGCGGTGAACCCGGCAGCGCCAATCGCAGTGCCAGCCGGGACCGCGGCCCCTACTGGCCGATCGGCGTCTCCGGGCGCCCAGTCGGCAGGACCACGACGCGTGGGCGCGGCCCCTATTGGCCGGTTGGCCTCGGTCCTCCCACAGTCCTCAACCGGCGCGGCGGCTCGGTGGTCGGGCTTCCATCCAACAACGCCCGCCGTTGAGGCTTGCTTTCATGACTCCTCCACGCCTTCTCTTGGCGGCCCTTGCCGCGTCGCTGTTTCTCGCATCCTGCGGCGATGGCGATGGCGAGAGCGGTGACGACGCCACGCCGAGCGACCCAAGCGAACGAGGTTCCCTCGCTGTGGGTGTCGGGACTGCGTCCATCACCGATCCATCCCGCGATCGCGCGCTGGCGGTGGAGGTTTGGTACCCGGCGAGCGAAGCGGGGGCCACTTCTCCCGTGATCGACTTTGCGGTCGATGCGGGCCAGCGCGATGTCCTGGCGCCCCTTCTCGACGAAGCGCCGCCGGACTGCGTGGCCACCACGACCGACGCCACGCGAGACGCTGCCCCCGCCGCGGGCGAGTATCCCGTCGTGATTTATTCGCACTGTTACACGTGCACGCGGTGGTCCGCTCATGCCGTGATGGAGTATCTCGCTTCACATGGGTTCGTCGTGGTGGCACCCGAACACACCGGCGACACCCTCTTTGAACTGCAAGCCGATAGCGCGCCGCCGCTCGATTCGGCACTTCTTGCGGTGCGGGTGGCTGACGTGCGCTTCGTTCTCGATCGCGTTCTCGATCCTGAAGGGACGCTCCTTCCAGAAGGCATCGCCGTAGATCCGGATCGTGTCGGCATGCTTGGACACAGCCTCGGCTCGGTGACCTCTGGGGCGGTCGCGCAAGAGGATGACCGGATCGCGGCCGCGGCTGGCCTCGCAGCGCCGATGGACAATCCCTTGATTCCAGGAGTCTCGATCGGCGCGATCGAGGTTCCGTTGGCGTTTCTCGTGGCGACCGAGGACAACAGCGTTGGGGAGGCTGGCAACATCGTCACTCGAAACAACTTCGCCGTCGCGAACCCACCGGTTTACAAGCTCGAGGTTGTCGACGCGGGTCACTGGTCGGTCACCAACATTGCCGGCCTCGACGAGGCGTTCGACCCAGGATGCGGGACGGGCCTCCGCCAGCAGACCGAAGAGCCGTTCGACTACATTGCGGTAGACCGCGCGAACGCGCTGACCGCGACCTTCGTCACGGCCTTCTTTTCCGCGCACCTCAATCAGGCCGACAGTGGCTTCGCGCAGCTCAGCCCGGACGCCTGGTCCGCCGACGTCATGTTCGACGCCAGGGACTGAGCGGCTCGCTTAAGCGGCTTGGGGCCTACCGTGGCTCAGCGCCGACCGACGATCTCGCCGACCTCTTCGAGGAGGGACTTCGAGTACAGGCGCCCCGCCAGGGACCAACGCGCCGAGTACTGGACTGCCTGCCACGAAGAAGCGCTCGCGATGAGGTTGACGACCTTGAGCCGGCTGCTGAGCTTCTGGGTGGCCTCGTCGTCAACGGCCTTGCTGTCGAGATCGGGGACTTGGTTCTTGAAGTAGTCCTTGGCTTCCTGAGGCAGCGCATCGTACTTGTCCTTCTTGATGATGAAGGCGCCGACGACGATGCCGCTCGACTGTTTCGCCATCGTCTTGAGCTTGGTGAACCACTGAAAGCTCATCACGGCGACGGAGGTCGCGATCACGGTGTCGACCATGCCGGTTTGTAGTGCCGAGTAGACCTCCGGCAGGCTCAGGAGCACACCGTTCGCGCCTGCAGCCTTCAGGACCGCCTGCATCGGGGCGGAGTCGCGCCACGCCCACGGCCTCGCCGTGTGAAGGTCGGTCGGGGCGCGAATCTTTTCGCGTGAGAAGATCCGGATACGACCCGCGTCGCCCCAGGCGATCAGCTCGTAGCCTGCCTTCTGGAAGAGCTCGACGAACCGTGGGCCGAGCTCTTTGCGCACCAGGTCGAGCTCCTGATACGTGGTGATCATTCCCGGGGCCTGAAGCACCAAGACCGATCGAACGAGCTTCCCGAGCCCCGCCGACGTGATCAACGCACCGTCGAGCTGGCCCACACGCATCTTCCTCACCACGGTGCTTTCGTCGCCGGCGACTCCGCCGTAGTACATCTGGAGGCTGACCTGCCCATTGGTGGCCTTCTTAAGGCCGACCTTGAGCTTCTGGTATTCGTCTCCAAGAGGAGACTGCCTCGGTGCCAAGGTCGCGATTCGAATCTCGTGGGCGGCCTCCGCCTGTGCCTCGCGCACGAACGAGTCGCCACTCACCAGCAGGCCTAAGACCAACAACAGCAGGAGTTTGTGCATCCGGCGAGGCAAACACGTTCTGCGACAAGCCACAAGCGAATTCTCATAGACGCGGCCGCGGGTTGACTCGCCGAGCAAACTGGCCAGTGTTTCAGAACGATGCCCTTCCACAAAGAGCCCGCTCGCGCGATGTTCGCCGCGTCTTGGACGATGTGCGTTGGCCTCGCAGTCTTGGTGCAGCCCGCCTGCAAGTCTTCCCAACTCACGAGTCACGGCACCGACGTTGCTGTTCTCTCCGAGGAGCCGCTGGGCTGCGAGCCGTTGGGCGAGGTGGTTGGCTACGGGGGCGGGGTCGGCGGCGGCTACGTGCAAAAGGGTGTGCTCTCCGAGTCGGCGAACAATCGGGCGCGCAACGAGGCCGCCGAGCTTGGGGCGACACACGTGGTCCTCGAGGAGCCCCTCTACGAACATGGCAGCGGGACCGCGGTCACTCGGAATCAGCAGCCCGCGCTTGGCCACGGCGACAGCTCTGCAGCGTACGCGGAGGTGCGCGGCGTGGCGTACAAGTGCGCTCCAGGCACGCTGCCCACGGTGGACGCGTCTGGGCTTCCGGCCGTCCAGAACCCGCCGGCATCGATCTCGCTCGCGCCTCTCGGGACGCTCACCAAGATCGTCGTCTACCAGCGAAACCCGGCCACCCCGGGAACCGAGGCTTCTGAGGTGGAGTCGCTGAAGGTCGAGGATCCTGCCCGCGTCGCCGAGGTCGCCTCGTCGCTCGAAGACCTCGCACTCGATCCGATCAAGTACGTGCCGACACATCGCGTCGAGTTCGTCGGCGATCTTGGAACCCAATCGCTTCTCTATGGGTTCGGATATCTGCAATACGCGGGCAAGACGTACCGACTGACGACCGGCGCGTTCGAGCGAGAACTCGGGTTGGTAGAGCCCCCGCCCGAAGAAATCGTGCAGACCCCGGAACGCCCCGAAGTGCAGATGGCGCCTCCGCCAACGGCCGGCGGCGAAAGCCCCTAGCCACGATCACGCGCGTGCTCCGCGCACCGCAGCGCGGCAACTCGAACGGCTTCACGACACACGAAGGCATCCGTCTGGCGACCTCGGACGCAGCCGGCGGGGGTTCGGGAGTCCGACGGTACGACAAACGATCCAAAGTGAAAAGGGGGTACAGAAAAAAAGTACGCAACCTCTGTCCCGTCACGATTGTTCAGTCGACGCGCCGAAGCTCCGCGCTAGAAATCACAAGTCAAAGATCGTTCAGATCTTGGTAGACAGACAGAGCGTCGTGGGTGCATTCTCCCGGGCGAACGCAGCAATGCGGACGAGGATGTGACCGGTGGAGGTGCGACGTGAAGTATAGCTGGATCGCGATGACCATCCTGACGTTGGCTCTTTTGCCAGCAGGGTTGGTGTCAGCACAACGGCCAGGAACCGAGGACCCGGGTGGCGGCATCGGAGACGCTACCGAGGAGGAGTTCCTTCGCGACAACAAGATGGAGAACGACGAGTCCACCGACGAGGCGTTCGTGGATGAAGTCGACGGGATGACCGACACCGATGTCGAGTTGCGGCCCGGGACCGAAGGGCCGGCTGCCAAGCCGCCGACCCCGGGAACTCAGGACTTCGAGGACCAGCGCACCTACAACCCGGACTCGATTCGGGTGACGAGTCGCGCGTCTCGAAACCGCGAACCCGATGAGAAAATCATCCCGCTGAAGTTCCAGTTCCACGGGTACTACCGTGCTCGTTACAACTGGATTGGTACCAATCCACTTCCTCGAAACCCACAGCTCGGTGGCAATGGCACCGACTACCCCACCGCCGACGCTTCCTATGGGTACATGCGGCTCCGCCTCGACCCCGAGGTGACCTACGGGCCGAACCCCGACCTTCCGATCGCGCGCCTGCGGTTCACCATCGACGGCTTCGACAACGTGGTGTTCGGTGACAACGCCCGCGTCTTCAACGTTCCGCTCTTTGCGACCGATCAGTCGATCACCGACGTCAATGGTTTCGACCTTCGTGAGTCCCTTCGACTCGAGCGCGCTTGGATCGAGTTCCTCGTTCCCATCGGCCAGATTCGTGTCGGCCGCATGGAGTCTCAGTGGGGCGTTGGCCTCCTGACGCATGCGGGTAACGGTCTTGCCGAGTGGGGTGATTTCCTTCGCGGCGAAACCTTCGACCGAATCTTGTTCGCCACGCGTCCGCTCACCGTCGGCCGCGCCATCAAGAGTGGCGACTCCCGCCAGACGCCGCTGATCTACGCATTCGTCTACGACCGTCTGTCGCAGAACACGGTGATCGACCCGATCATCCCCCGACCGCCACCCGACTCGATTCCTGACCCGTACGTCTACCGGTTCCTTCCGTTCACCACCTACTTCGGGGATCCGAACGACCCAACCAACATCAATGGAGTCCGGCCCCTCTTCCCGAACCAGTTCCTCACCACGCTCGCGAACCGGGTCAACGAGGTCGTCAACGTGGTCGCATGGTTCGACGAGGACTATGGTCGGGCCGAGTCGGATGAGCTCTTCGTCGGTGTCTACTTCGTTTATCGATGGCAGAGCCAGACGCAAAGCAAGATCTTCATCCCCGACATGTCTTGGCGCCTGCAGCATACCCTTGCCGGCAAGCGTCGGCTCGCGATCACCACCGCGGGTGAGTACAGCTGGATCGGCGGTCGAAGCGGCGCCCTCGCATTCACGGGTCCGAATCTCAACAACGACCCGGCAACTTGCACCCCGGCGAACAACGTCAGCCCATGTCGCCGCGGCAAGGGCAACATCCACAACGTGCTCGCGCGTATTGGCCTGAAGTCCGAGGGCAACTGGGCTTTTCAGCTCGAAGGCGGGTTCGCCTCGGGTGATGATGACCTCTTGAGCTTCAACGAGCTCGCTACGGGCCAGACACCGAAGCTCACGACGCGCGGTTTCAATACCAACATCAAAGTCGGCTTGTTGATGTATCAGGTGGCGCTCAGGGCCCTCACCTTCGACCGGCTCTTTCCCCTCGGCCCCGCGGTCGAGCTCGGCGCGAACGGCAGCGTGTGGAACTCCAAGTACTTCATGCCTTCCTATCGCATCACCATCGTCAACGGGCTCGAGTTCCACACGCAGTTCCTGTTCGGCTGGGCCTCGGCGTTGGACCCGGTCATCTATCGAACCGAGCGCATCTCGAGCTGTGGGTTCAAGAAGGAGTGCTTCATGGGCTGGGAGCTCGACGGCGCGATTCGTGCCCGCATCGGTGCGGACGACATCGTCTGGATCGACTTCGAGGCAGGCGTCTTCCAGCCTGGACAAGCGTTCACCAACGCGGGCTTCCGCGACAAGGTCATGTGGACCGCGCAGCTCCGCGCCGCGATGGTCTTCTGAGGCAAATCTGACGTAAATTCGACGGCAATCTGCGAATCTCTACTATGCGTCCGTGTTTGATCACTCGGATGGACAAAGGCTCGAAAATGCGTCTTACTCTGCGCTGGGCGGAGAAGCGTACCCCGGGTGAAGCTAGAAGAAAGGACCCCAGAATGAAGTTGATTGGATTTATCTGCGCGTTCGCGCTGGCCGGCGCGATGATCGGATGTGGCGATGATAGTTCGGGAACTGGCGCCACTGGCGGCTCGGGAGCCACCGGCGGTTCGGCGACCGGCGGCACAGGCGGCGGCGGCGGCGGCTCGGACCTTTGCACCAATGCGGCGGACACCTCCGTCTACGACAGCACCGAGTACACCAACGAGGGCGGTGAGACTTTCAGCGGTACTGACGCCGTGGCCGAGATTGCCGCGGACTGCTTGGACAACGTCAGCACGCTCAACAGCATGGGCTGTGGCGTAGAGGTCGGCCAGGTCCTCGCGACCGGCTCCGATACAGCCATTGCCGCGCTCGCAGCCTGTGTGGAGCAGTGCATGATCGACCAAGAGCTCGACCTCTCGGCAGACTGCCTGAGCTGTTACGGCGACACCGTTAGCTGCGGCGCCGCCTTCTGCGCGGGTCCTTGTGCAACCGATGTCAATTCAGAAGCTTGCATCATTTGCCGATGTGGCACGAACACTGGCGACGCGGATTGCTTCGGCGAGTTTGACTCTTGCTCGGGGCTGCCTCGCGTGCCCGACGACTGCGAAGGCCTGTAGGACTCGGAACGAGCCAACAATCGAAGGGCACCCCTCGTGGGTGCCCTTTTTCAATTCAGCGGCAGCCCGTTCTCGTCGAAGCACAGCTCGCTCGTGAGGTCGACTTCTTCACGACACGGAGCATCGTCCTCGCCCGCGAGCAAATCCAAGAAGCCCGCGCACTCGTCGAGTTCGGCGACGCAGGCGGTGTCTGCCTCCCACGCTTGCCCGCAAGCGTCCGAGATCGCGTAGGCGGACTCGATCTGGCACTGGCAGAGCTCTTCGCACTGCACGTTCGGATCGGTCGCCTCGCAAGTCTGGGCGATGTCGCAGAAACCCATGCAGGCCTCACTCGGCTCGACCTCCTCGATGCAACCCTCGCGGGTGGAGCTCTCACAGGCGGTCGCCGACATCAGCAGAACGAAGGTCAATAAAGGTGGCGTTCTAAGCAGTCGAAGCATCGACAGAGTCTGTCGGAAGTCGGTACGCAGTCAACCAAAGCGGCCCTGACTCGTGGGCCGTCGGAGGCGGCTGGCAGACCGTTCCGTGGGCTAGTCCGGCCTTCCTTCGAGGGGCTGTCCCCAGGCTAGGCTAGGACAGTTCGGTCGGCGCGTCGGGGTCCGCTGCGGGGCCGTCGTGCGCCTCGGCTTCCTCTTGTTCAGATTGCTTGAGCCAGGCGGTGAACAGCGTGTACCCGACCGCCAGGACGACCGCGCCGACGAAGAGCCCGATGATCCCTTCGAGGACGAACCCCCCGATCGCCCCGACGAAGATGACGATCATCGGGGCGTCGGTGCCGCGGCCCATCAACAGGGGTTTCAGAAAGTTGTCGCTCAACCCGACGACGACGGCCCAGATCGCGAACATGACCGATGTGGCCGTGGAGCTCACGGAGAACACGTAGACGGCGACGGGCGCCAAGATGATCAGTGTGGGCAGCTGGACGATCGCAACCAACAGAACCAGGAGGGTCCAAAGCCCCGCGGCCGGTACGCCCGCGATCAGCATGCCCAGGCCTGCGAGCAGAGCCTGAATCAACGCGACCCCCAGGATGCCGCGCGTTACGCTCCGTACGCTGGACGCCGCCAGGGCGACGAGTTCTGCGCCTCGTGGCCCGGTCACCATGGTCGCGACGTTCCGGGCCACCTTGGTGGCGCGATCGGCGTTCGGGAGCAGCACCCCCGCAATGACAATTGCAATGATGAACATCGCGAGGCCGATGCCGAGGTGCCCCATGCTCGAAATCAGCCACACGCCAAAGTCTTTGAGCTGGGGGGTGAAGCGCTCGAGGGCGCTCTCGAGGTTCTCGGACGCGGCAGACCACAACGCGTAGAGCTTCGAGCCGATGAGCGGCCAATCTTCGATGCTCGCCGGAGGGGGAGGGACCGCGATCGTCCTGCCTTCGAGGTCGTCCGACAAGTTCTGGGCGGTCTCCACCAAGCTCGCCCCGAGCGCGACGGTCGGGAGGATCAGCAGGAGCAAACCGAGGACGATCATCAGGCCGCCCGCGATCTTCGGGCGCCCCCCCAGAAGGCGATTGAGGGCTTTGTACGGCGTGAGGGTCGCGATCGCGATGATGACGCCCCATGCGACGGTCGTGAGGAAGGGCTGCACGATCAGAAAACAGAGGTAGACGAGGAGCGCCAGGAGGCTCAATCGAATGGCCGCCTGCAGCGCGCGCCGCTGGAACTCTCGCTCTTCCTCGGGCGTCTGGCCTCGGTCCACCAAGCACGGTGTACCGAAATTGCCGCCGAGTCGCTAGGAGACGGATGCGCCGGTCAGTCGCCGCCGACCCAAAGAAGCGCGTCGTCGCGCTCGGCCATCGGGAACGCACGTGACTCGGCGACCAGAAACTGCGCGCTGATTCGTGGCAGCACCGAGAGAAGCCGATCGTCGGTCACGAAGGCGATCCTGCGGATCTGGCGATGGTGCTCGCGGACGAAGCGCAGATGCGAGGTGAGCGCCGTGAAGTCGTCCCAGCCTGGAAAGTGCTCGGCGACGATCATCAGGCCTTTGAGCCCACCCGCCTCGGCGATGTACGGATCGACTTCGGCGCCGACCCGTTCGAAATCGCCGGCTTCGAGCTCGCCCTTGGGTTCGAGAACGAGCACGCCCTCGGCCTTGATCAACTCGAACCGCAAGTCGCTCGTCTCGGCGGGCTCCGAGATCCAATCGCGCGCTTCTTGGATATCGTCGCTTTCGAAGACTCGGACCTCACCTGGGATCGCGAAACCGAACGCCCGGACCATGTTCGCGATCCAGTCGACGTCGGTGACGATGGCCGCGCGTTCGAACGCACCGAGGTGCTTCATGCCGACCTTGGCGTCTTCCCAGGCTGCGCCCCCGCTGTAGCCCTCGAAGTCGCTGTCGGCGACGTAGAGCAGCCGAACCTTCTTGAGCTTGCGAAGCTTGGTCTCGAGCGCGGGAACGAGAACCTGCTGGTAGTCTTCGGCGGTGACGTGCCCCGTGGCTTTGAGCCCGAGCACGCGGTCTGGGACGTCTTGAATTAGCTCGATCATGGGAGCCCCCTTCAGAGGCGGCATCTTGGCACACCCCGTGTGGAGTTCCAGTTGCGTCGCGCGGCAGGTAGCGCCCCTCGCGACGTGTGGCATGGTCGGCCCATCTTATGAGCGATAAAGTCACAGCCAACAAAGTCGTTACCATCTCCTACACCCTGCGCGCAGATGACGGAGAGGTGATCGATCGGTCGGAGGACAGCAATCCTCTCGTCTACCTTCATGGTGCCAACAACATCGTTCCCGGGCTCGAAGAAGAGCTCGAGGGTGCCGCGCAAGGTGATGCGATCAAGGCGATCATTCCGCCCGAGAAGGGGTATGGCCCTCGTATCGGGGAGGCGCAGCAGGTTCCGCGAAACCTGTTTCCCGCGGATGCGCAGCTCACCGCCGGCATGCAGGTGATCGCGCACGACGACTCGGGCCGACAGATCCCGTTCTTCGTCACGGGAATCGGCGAGGAGACGGTGACGGTGGACCCGAACCATCCGTTGGCCGGGGAAACGCTTCACTTCGATGTCACGATCGAGTCCCTGCGCGATGCCACCCAAGACGAGATCGACCACGGGCACCCGCAGGGACACGGCGGGCCCGACCTCTAGATCAGGTCGCGACGGCCGCGGGTGGGGCGACGCCCCGGGCCAGCGTGAGCCGGCGACCGGGGCGGAAGACTCAGTCGTTGGTCGAGATCGTGATCTCGGAGACCGTATCGGCCTCGACGTCCTCGGGGCAGTACGGCATGTCGTACCAGTCTTTCGCGGAGAAGCGCTCGGTCCAATCGGAGTAGTGAGGGGAATCGGGATTCGTCGACTGTGAATACGTCAGCATCGCCCAGGCGTCCGGGCAGTCGCTTTGGTCCCATGTGACGGTGTGGATGTAGCTGTTCCCCGCCGGGATGTTGCTGTAGCCTTCGCCCTCGACAAAATTCGAGCTGATCACACTCCACATGTAGCCACCTGAACCTCCGTGCACGGGGATCTGCTCGGTTCGGTCCCCGTTCCAGCGGAACTGGACCTCGCCCCAAGGCCGGTCGAGCGGAATCCCGCCGCTGACCATGAAGTCGACGCCGGCGCCAATCGCGCAGCGCGCGGCTTCGATGACACTGGCGTTCTCGACGTTGACCGTGTTCGGGGTGCCGACGGGGTCGCTCGCACTGAACCCGTTGACCCACAGCCCGGGCGTCTCGTCCATTCGGAACCAGACGTTGCGCCAGAGCGCCGGTCCCACGCTGTCGATATTGAACAAGCCGTCCCAGTCCGCGAGGACCGTGCAGGCTTCGGCGGCCTCGGTGGGGTTCTGAGTGTAGGGTGTGCTCTCTTCGCCGCAGCTGCCTGAAGACCAGTCTTCGACCGCGCCGCAGATGGTGACCACCGAGTCCCGAGCGAGCTCTCCCGCAATGTTGCGGCTTTCGAACATCAGGTCGCGAAGGTTATCGATGTTGAAGAGGGGGGCCCCGAGAGCGTCGGTACCCGCAATGCGCTCGTCCGCCTGGACGAATCCCTGCCGGGTTCGCAAGGATTGCTCGATCCCTTCGGGCGGGTTGAGGCCGTTGCGTCCCATCAGCGGTGAGAAGTTCTCGAGAAGCGAATTCGGGTTGCTGAGCCAGTAGCTGTCGTTCGAGTTGCTGACGTACGTGACGTCGCCACCCGTCCGGAGCTTCGGGAGGTTCTCGAACCCAAGCAGGCCTTCGGGGCCATCCGGGTCGGTTCCCCAATCGCATTCGCTTCGCGAGCCGTTGAGCGCCGCGACCCCGAGGTTCGTAATGGCGATCGTGAAGATGGTGTCGGCGCAGGCTTCGAGCTTCTCCTGGCTGACGTTGGGCACGGTCGAGACGTCGGCGTAGTATCCGGTTCCGGCTCGGTCGGCCGCAATGCTGTTGACCCATGGGAGGCCGATGTCCTTTAGGGCGTCTTCGAACTCGTCGATCGAAGTGGCCTGACCCATCTTGGTGAACTGATCGAGGATGCGCGTGTTGTCGATGTTGGCGTCACGGATCGCGAAGGCGGTTCCTGCCGTCGTGGGCCATCCCGCAACCAGCTCGCTCAGGCTGCCAAGCGCGACGATCGGGCCGAACTGGCTCATGTAGATGTTCTTGGTCTGTTCTTCGATCGTGCCGTCTTCGAGCATCACCTCGATGGTGACCGGGTTGGTTTCGATGTCGCGAATCTCGTCGTCGAACCGGTACTGGAAGGGGTTCCCGTCGACGAGGTCGAGCTCGAAGAAACTAAAGCGCTGTGCGGTCGATACGGTATGTGACCAGGCGAGGTCGTTGTTGAAGCCGATGTTGATTACCGGAATGCCATGCAGTGACGCGCCCATCACGTCGTACTCGCCGGGCACGACGAGGTGCTGCACGTACCAACGCTCCGGGCCCGCCCAAGGGAAGTGCGGGTTTCCGAGCAGGAGTCCGTACTCGGTTTGCGAGCCTTCGCTTCCGATACCGTAGGCGTTACTTCCGAAGGAGCTCGGCTCGGGGATTCCGAGCGCGTCCACGTTGAACGGAGGGCTCTCGATGAGCGTGGGCGCGAGGCTCGCGGTCGACTGGACGGGTGCCACCTCGTCGGCGCCCATGATCAGGCTCTGTGTCGCCTGCAGACCCGCTCTCAGGATCAGCTTGCGGTACACCTTAGCGAGGTCGATGTTCGTGATCGGCCTCACCCAGTCGGCGTCGCGGCAGCCTTCGGGGCCTTCCGGCAAGTTCTCGACTCCTGTTTCTTCGAGGTAGCGGTTCATGCCGGCGGCATAGCCGACGACCACTTCTTGGAGTGGTTCGCTCGCAGCTGGGAGGAATACGTCCTCGATGTATTCGTCGCTACTGAAGAACGTGTAGACGTAATCTCCGTCGAGGTCGCCTTCTTCCTCGCCGAACCATCGCGCCGACGTCCCCGTCGCAAAGATGATCTCGCGCATCAGCACGCAGTAGTTGTCTTGCGCGTATGCGTAGCCCGTGCCGTACCCGAGCCCTACGAAGTCGTCCGCCGTGATGTGCGGGACCCCGAGGCTCGTACGGACGATCGTGGCCGTCGCGTTGATGTTCTCTCCTCCGCCGTCTCCACAGCCCACCGAGCCCGCGGCGAGCGCGAGACTCAACAATCCAACCCAAGCCAAACGCGTCATTCAAACCTCCTGAGTGATTCCCCTATCATGGGGCGTTACGGAGCCTAACAGCGACACAAAGGTCGTCCAGGCAGCCGTGACACGCCGCGTCAAGGCTTGAGCACGCCGGCCATGCCGTGACGACTACCGCCGGAAGGGATGCGCGAGGATCGCCGGGAGGCTCTTCACGATGTCGCCGATCGCCTGCCGCCAGCTGAACCGATCGACCCAGTCGACGATGAGGCCGTCGCGCACTTGAAACTCACCTTGAACCGCGATGCGCATGTTCAGCCCGCGTCCTTCGATGGTGTCGATCCGATCGGTGAACACGACCCCGTGGCCTCGCTCGTGGATGTCGAGGTACTCGACTTCGAACCGCGTTACTCCCTTGAACATGCCCCGACATGCTCGCCCAAAGCTCGCTTTGCCCTTCGCGCTCGTGATCGGCGCATTGACCCATCGGATGTCGGGCGCCGCGAGGGCGAGTGTGTCGTCGAAGTCGAGACGTTCCATCGCCGACAGGAACGCACGGACGATATCGGTCGGTGTCTGCTCACCAGCGGCGCCGTCCGTCGAGAGGTTCGGGTTCGGTTCCATCCCGGGGAGCTTAGCACCGATCGGGACAGGGGCAGGCTACGTCAGTCCGAGCAGTGTGCTGGCGAGCCGTGGGGCCGCCCCATCGTCTTCATGCTTGAAGAAAACAAACGCCTCTTGCCAAGGCTGCGCCTCGATTGCCGTCTTCCAGACGCGCAGCGCCTCTTCGGAGTAGTCCTCGCGGCGGAGCCTCAGGTAGCCCCAATCCGTCGTCGATACGAGCTCCGGCGTGTCGGTCTTGTCGGTATCGGCGAGGCACAGGGCGTGGCCGCCTTCCCGGAGGGCCTCGTAGACTTCGTCGTCAAACCACGACTCGTGGCGAAACTCGAAGGCCGCGCGCAGGCCCGCGGGCAACGCGCTCATGAAGGTGGTCAGTCGCGGGACGTCCTTCTTCAAAAAAGGCGGAAGCTGAAACAGAATCGGGCCCAAGTGCTTCCCAAGAGACTGCGCGACGCCCCATAGGTAATCGACCGAATCGTCGACCTCTTTGAGCCGGCCGGAATGGGTGATCTTCCTCGATGCTTTCAGGACGAAGACGAAATCGTCGGGCACTTTGCCGGCCCAGCCCTCGAGCATGCTCGGCTTTGGCATCCGGTAGAAGGTGCTGTTGATCTCCACCGTCGACAGATGCTCGGCATAGTAGCGGAGCATGTCTTTGGCTGGGAGCTTCTCGGGATAGAAGGGGCCCTTCCATTCTTTGTAGCTGAAGCCACTGCTGCCCGCGCGAATCTGCACGCGACCGATCATGCCCGAAAGCCGTGCGCCGCGCGAGAGTGGGTTCTCAGCAGGCCTCCCGCTGTGGTACTGAAGCGATACCGATGGAAAGAAGCCTCCGACGGAGTGTGGTCGTCGTTGTCACGCTGGCGGTGCTGTCCACGGCTGCCGGCTGTGCCACGGTGCCGAAGCGTCATCCGCTACCCGCGAAGGACGCGGACATCGCCGAAGTCCTCGGGATTCCTCGTGCTCGCTACTGGGGTGACCAGGCTCCGCCCTGGGCGCATGGCTGGCTCGCCAAGTCCAAGACCGAGCTCAAAGAGCGCTACCCCGCCGTATACGGGAAGCCCATGACGTTCTTGGCGATCTCGGGTGGCGGTGAGGACGGGGCTTTTTCAGCGGGCGTGCTTCTTGGCTGGACGGCGCGCGGCGACCGCCCCGAGTTCACCACCGTGACAGGCGTGAGCGCAGGCGCACTCGTCGCGCCGTTCGCGTTTCTCGGGCCGGAGTACGATCACGTGCTCCGGCGCGTGACCCTCGACCTCAAGGCCAGCGACGTCATCAAGAAACGACGCATCATTCAAGGCCTTCGCAGTGACGCGATGGCCAGCACCGCGCCGCTTCAAGCGCTGATCGCGAAGTACGTCGACCAGGAGCTGATGGAAAAGATCGCCGAGCAGCATCGCCGCGGCAGGTCCCTCAACATCGGCACCTCCAACCTCGATTCCATGCGGCCGGTGGTCTGGCGCATTGGCGTCATTGCAAACAGCGGCCATCCCCGTGCGCTCGAGTTGATCCGTCAGGTGATGCTGGCTTCTGCGTCGATTCCCGCCGCGTTCCCTCCGGTGCTCTTCCAAGTCGAGGCCAACGGAGAAAGCTATGATGAACTCCACGTCGATGGGGGCGCGACGTCCCAGGTCTTTCTCTACCCGGTCGGCCTCGATTTCGACGACGTGATCGATCGCCTCGCCATCCCGGGCAAGCCTAAGGTGTATGTGATCCGCAACGCGCGCCTCTCACCGATGTACGAGGTCGTCACCCCGAAGACCCTCCCCATCGCCGAGCGTTCGGTGGCCTCGCTCGTTCGGACCCAGGGGATCGGCGACCTCTACCGCATCTACCTCGAGACCTACCGAGACGGGCTCAACTACAACCTGGCGTTCATTCCCGACACGTTCACAGCGCAATCCAAGGGGACTTTCGACACGGAGTACATGCGACAGATGTTCGATCTGGCGTTCGAGATGGCCAAGAAGGGCTACCCGTGGCACGCGATGCCGCCGGAGCTCAAAGAGGCCCCGATCGAGAAGCGATAGCGTGAGACTTGCCCGTCTGGCGCGGAGCTTTAGGCTTCTCCCATGCGATTCATGCTACTTTCCGTCTCGATGGCTCTCCTTCTAGTGGGTTGCAAAGGCAGCCCCGCACCAGCAAACGACGAAGCCGCGGTCAGCATCGCCGAGATCACCGTCGAAAACGCCGACAAGGCAATCCAATCGGGTGCCGTGGCGATCGACGCCAACTCGGCCTCCACCCGCAAGAAGCATGGGACGGTCCCCGAGGCCGTGATGCTCACGTCGTCTTCGAAGTACGACCTCGCTCAGCTTCCCGAAGACAAGACCAAGGACTTGATCTTCTACTGCTCGAGCACCTTCTGCACGGCGTCCGACAACGCCGCCGAGCGTGCCCAGGCCAACGGCTACGAGCACGTTCACATCATGCGTGAGGGCATCAAGGGCTGGAAAGAAGCCGGCAAGCCGACGAAGCCCTTCACGGACAGCTAGCCACCCGCTAGGTCAGCCAGCCGCTCACTCCCGGTAGTCGATCGTGTCGACGGCGGCGCTTTGCGCGCGCTCGACGTCGAAGATGAGTTCGGTCGGTTCGTTGCGGAGCCAGAGCCCGAGGAGGTCGTCGTAGTTCGGTGACCCGGGGTGAGCCGACTGTCCGCCCGGAAGTTGCACGGTGCACGCGACTGGGGCGGTGCCTTCGCACTGGAACCGCGTCGACGGCCCAGAGCCATGGATACCGCTTCGACCCGGGTTCGCGACATCGACCGTGAACAGACCACCATCGTTGGCGAAGAAGTCGGTGGTCCCGGATGGGTTGTTGAAGCCACCGAAGAACGCGCTGCTCAGCGACGCGAGCAGGTTCGTCAAGCGGAAGCCGTGCTTTCGGCCCCACGGCCACACGGCTTCGTCTTCGCCGAACTCCGCGACGAGGGCGCTACCCGCGGTGTCAAGTGCGGCTCCGATGATGTCGAACTTCGTTTCGACGACGTCCGTCGTGGTCGAGTCATCCCAGTACACGTCTCCCGCCCTTAGATTGGAGGGGTCCATGATCGAGAAGAACGTAACGCCGCTCGGGAACTTGTTGGTCGACTCGGCATCGACGACCGCGTCGTCGATTGCGCGAATGGCCTCGTGCCACGCGGAGCAGCCGGACGACTCTTCCACTTCAGCGACATCCGCCAACGGGGACATCACCGGGTCGGTGCCGTCGAGCCCCGTGGGGCAGGTGTAGTTCCAGGCCGTGAGCGCGTTCACGATCTTTTGCGCGTTCTCGGTGAGGGTCGTTTCTGCGTCGTTGGCGATCGCTAGAATCTCCGGAACCATCTCACGACCGATCATGACCTCGACGTCGCTGATGATCGCCTCGTTCGTTGCTGGTGTGTGCTCGTCGGTGGCCTCGACCAGTTCGACGATACGCGCCGTCCGGTAGCCGGCTGCGATGTTGTCGGTCTGCTGCGGTGCAAAGCCATCGTTGGTGGGGTTCCCGTCGAAGGCGGCGCCGGTGAGGTCGCTGTTCGCCGTGATCAAGAAGCCGTTCTCGCGGTTGAAGGTTTGGGGGAGTTCCTCGTACTCGAAGTACTCCGTCCATTCATACTCGCCGGTACCGAGGAGCGGGAGCCATGGAAGGGGCGCGTCCCGGTCGCTGAGATCGAGATTCGTCGCCCACGTACGCTTCGGGATTCGGTTGTAGGGGAACCATCCGAAGTTTCCTTGATTGTCGATGACCACCCAGTTTTGGCCGATCGTCGTCACGTTGGTCAGGGCCTCTCGGGCCTCTTCGACGGTCGTTGCGACCGACATTGCGGTGGGGAAGTTCCCGTCGGTCGTGATGTCAGTCCCGGTCCAACGCAGCGTGATCGCGACGTCGTTGTCGGCGTCGATACTCCTCACCGGACCATGGTGGGGCACAAACAAGAGCTCGCGTGTTTCGGTAGAGCCATCTGCGAAGTCCATCACGAAATCGGTGCGGACGAACTCGACGACCTCGCCGTTGAACATCACGCCTAGCGGCTCACCTTCGTCGTCTTTGACGAGTTCCTCGATGTACACGTCGGTGAAATCGAGGCCTGTGTTGGTAGCGCCCCACGCGATGTCCTCGTTTTGGCCGATGATGACGTAGGGCAGGCCTGCGAGGGTCACGCCGGCAGCGTGGACCGTTCCTGAGCCATTGGTCTTCGAATCGAGATGCGCGATGTACCACACCGAAGGTTGCGAAAGCCCGAGGTGGGGGTCGTTGGAGAGGAGGGTGTTGCCATTCGCCGTTTTCGAAGGCCCGAACACCCAGTTGTTGGAGCCAAGGTCACCGTTGACCATGGGGTCTCGCGGCAAGATGCGCAGGGCTTCGCTGAACTCGAGTCGCTTCTGCAAGCTTGCTATCGCGCTCGACGCGCGTGAGAAGATCTCCGGCCGCGGGTCGCTCGGCTGTTTTGGTAGCAGTGACGCGGTCTGTGGCGGATAGCTCCCGACTTCGAGGACCGGGGATTTCTTGATCGGTTCGAGGCTCCACAAGTCTTGGTACCGGGCCTCATCGTTGATGGCTTCACGGGCGGACGCGGCGCGCAGTTGTGTGTTCTCGTCGATCGTCAGGTTTCCGATCAAGGTCAACACCGTCGCGATGCTGTCGCCTGGCGTCCATTCGAGCGCATCGTCGGGTCCGTAGTCGAGCAGCGGGCTTTCGAACTCCGCCGGCCAGATCGCGCCGTTTTCGCCGTTGCGCACGTCGGCGATCCATTGGTTCACGCCGACCGCGTACGCGGTGTAGAGGTTGCGCGTCTTCTCGTCGGTCTGTTCGATCGCGACCTCGCCAGCTGGACGACCATCGCGCGCCGAGTAGAGCGCGCGGTTCCCAGCGGCCGTGTCGATAAGACCCTCGAGCAACCCGGCGGCTTCCACCGCGCCTTTGTTCACCACCGACGTCAGGCGCCCTGTCGAGAGCCGTCGCTGAAGGTCCATCTGGAAGAATCGATCGCGCGCATGGTAGTAGCCGAGCGCCATTGCGCAGTCTTCATCCGTGTCGCAGTCGGCGTGAAAGATGCCGTTTTGTTCGATGTATACGGTCGCGGCCGGTGGCCATTCGAAGTCGCCCACCGCGCCCTCAGAGTCATCGCCGCACCCAATCAATGCGAAAGAACCAACCAACCAAGTCAACACAAGACGACGCATACAACACCTCTTCCGACTAACAGGACACCGGACGATATGATTATTCGCGACCGGCGACAAGCCTCGCCTGCAAGTGTACGGCGCTAGCGAGACGGGATGAGTCCGACCAGGATTCGGTCGGCTGCGTCTCCGAAACGACCGTTGGACATCACGACCACGATGTCGTCTTCTCGCGCGATGGTGACGGCGGCTTCGATGGTCTCGTCGATAGTCGCGTAGGCCGATGCGTCTTTGCCAGAATCACGCAGTTGTGTCGCGATTCGTTCCGTGTCGAGCTTCTCTCCATCGGGTATTTCGGCGCGCCCGACCGGCGCGATCAAGGTGGCGTCGGCGTGTTCGAAGGCTTGCGGGTATCGCGCCTGATGGAGCCGGCGAGAGGCGGTGGCGCTCCTCGGTTCGAAGACGGCGATCAGCCTGCCGTCTCCTTCGAGCCTGTCGCGAAAGCCGGCCAGCGTTTCGCGCACCGCCGTCGGATGGTGTGCGAAATCGTCATACACGCGGACGCCTCCCGCGATCCCGACCAACTCCTGGCGGCGCTTCGTCCCACGGAATGCGGGTAGCGTCGCAATGACACGGTCGAGGGGGGCGCCACCGGCCTCGCTCGCCATGGCGATCGCCGCGACCGTGTTGCGTGCATTGTGCGCCCCCATCATCGGCAGCGCCGCGCGTCCACAAAGCGACCCGCCGCCGAAGAGGTCGAGCGCCCCTCCCGGCGCCCGCGCCCCGAGCCACCAGGGTTCGATGTCGCCGCAGTCGTCGCCGTCGATGGCGTAGTAGCGCACGCGGCATCGCGCCTCGGCGGCGACCGATCGGACGGTCGGATCTCCGGCCCACGCAAACAACCAACCATCCTCGGGGATGCGCGCCACGAACTCATGGAAGGCAGACACATACGCGCCCTCGTCCGGGAAGATGTCGACGTGGTCGTACTCGACCGACGTCACGATGGCCGCTTCAGGTTGGTAGCTCCAGAACTTCGGCACCTTTTCGAAGAAGGCGCTGTCGTACTCGTCACCTTCGAGCACGAAGGGCGCGCCTTCGGTCCCGAGCCGCGAGCTCGTGTCGAAGTCGACCGGCAAACCGCCGACGAAGAAGCCGGCGTCGACCCCGGTTTGGCGAAGGAGATAGGCCACCAGCGTCGAGGTCGTCGTCTTGCCATGGGTCCCTGCCACGACGAACGAGCGTCGCGTGTCGAGGACTTGGTCACAAAGCGCGCGCGGCATCGAAATCACTTCGAGCCCGCGGTCGATTGCCGCTCGGGCTTCAGGATTGTCGGGCCGACAGACGTTTCCGACCACGACGAGGTCCGGACCGCTGTCCAGGTTCTCGGGCTTCCAGCCCTGAAAGCAAGCGATCCCAAGCCGTTGCAGCGCTGGCCCGACCGGCGGATCAAAGGCCGTATCGCTTCCAGTGACCTCGTGACCACCTTGTTTCAAGAGGCCCGCGAGGGCGCTCATCCCGGTTCCAGCGACACCGATAAGATGAATGTGCATGTAGGAACGGCTCGCCGGGTGTTGACACCGCCGAGGGCGCGCCCATTATGAACGTAGATGGCACCCAAGACGAAAAAGCTTTCCGATCGCGTTCGTGAGGTGCTCGACACCTTGGCCGATGCGCTTGACGGCTTGGTGAATCCGCCTCCGGCGCCCGTGCCTGTACGCGTACGGCCGCCTCGAATCCCCGTACGGCGGCGGCGCTAAAGCCTCCCGCCGCGTGCGTTATTCGGCTGCCGCCACTTCCGCTGTGGCGCGGACTGTCACCGGTACGCCGCTGAATGCTGCGTTGCCACTCAGAAGGTCGACCGCATGGTCGTCGGTGAGATCGTTGAGGCTGACCCCGGGGTGGCCTTTGGCGACCTGGAGCTGGACGCCGTCACGACCGTGA
Organism: Myxococcota bacterium; assembly: GCA_039028875.1. Classification (GTDB taxonomy): domain Bacteria; phylum Myxococcota_A; class Polyangia; order Polyangiales; family Houyiibacteriaceae; genus SG8-38. The sequence goes on from JBCCHE010000025.1 coordinate 44,532, forward strand.
CCGAAGCCGTGGGGGATACTCACCACGCCGGCCATCATGTCGTCGGTGACTTCGGCTGGGAGCGTCACTTCACCGACTCGAGAACAGACCGAGATCATCGAGCCATCGCTGATGCCGATTCGCAACGCATCGGCCGGATTGAGCATCGCCGTGCACCTCGACTTCCCCTTCATCAAGCGGGCCGAGTTGTGCATCCACGAGTTGTTGCTTCTCAGGTGCCTTCGGCCGATCAAGAGAAGCTTGTCTTTGCCGACGGCGGTTCCCGACGCGAACCGCGCGTGAAGTCGATCCAAGTCGTCCACGAAGAGATCGGGCGCGAGGTCGATCGCACCGTGCTCTTTCGGAAGGCCTTGCGGGAACACAGGCTGGAGGGGCCCGAAATCGATGCCGTGTTGCTGCTTCCGCAACTTGGCGAGCGACGCCCCGGTGCCCACCGGCTTGAGCCGTTGGCCGTACGGGCCGAGTCGGAGGCCTAGGTCGAGCACGCGCTCGGGGCCGGCCTTCTGCATGGCGCGTGCGGCCAAGTACTGTTTGCTGAGTTTGCCATGCCGCTTTGAGGCCAACCGGCTGCTGAGCTCGCTCAGGATCTGCCAGTCATCGAGCTCGCCCTTCTTAGGCGGGAAGGGCGGCGGTGAGTACTTGGCCGTGTTGCGAACCGCGACGAGATAGAGCGCGAGATCGTAGTGACTTCGCTGAATCGGGGAGACCGGCGGGAGAATCAAATCCGCGTGGCGTGTCGTTTCGTTGATGAAGAAGTCGATCGCCAGAGTGAAATCGAGTGACTCGAACGCGTCGTCGAGCCGCCCTCCGTTCGGTGTGGAGAGCACCGGGTTGCCGGCGAGAGTCACCATGGCGCGGATCTGCCCCGGACCTTCGGTCAACATCTCCTCTGCCATCACAGCCGATGGAAGTTCACCGCCAAACTCGGGCAGTCCGCGTACCCGACTTCGCCAGCGTCCGTACGAGCCGCGACCGACCCCGAACCCCGCAACTTGCTGTAGGGTATCGACGGCCGGCGTCGAGAACATCGCGCCGCCCGGACAATCGAGGTTTCCGGTCAATGCGTTCAGCGCATTGATCAACCACATGCAGAGCCCGCCGAACTCCTGTGTGCATGCGCCGACACGGCCGTACGCGACCGCAGTCCGGGACTGCCGAAACTCTTTGGCGAGCCGCTTCACGGTGGCTGCCGGCACCCCGGTCACCGCCTCGGTTTGCACTGGCGGGTATGATTTCGCGATCTCGATGATCCGATCTACGTTCTTGACGTGCTCGCCAAGCCTGCCGAGATCGATTCCAGTTGCGGTGATCTCGTGGAGCAACCCCAGCAAGAAGAGGGCGTCTGTGCCCGGCTTCACGAACACATGCTCGTCGGCAAGACGAGCGGTTTCACTCTTGCGGGGGTCGACCGCGACGATCTTGCCGCCCCGTTCTTGGATCCGCTGAAGGCGCTTCTTGATGCCGGGAGCCGACATGATGCTGCCGTTTGAAGCCAGCGGGTTCGCGCCGATCAGCATCATGTAGTCGGTGCGGTCGACGTCCGGGATGGGGAACCGAAGCTGATGACCGAACATGAAGTACGCCGCCAGCATCAGCGGCAACTGGTCGCACGAGCTCGCCGAGAACCGGTTCTTGCTCCCCAGGGCGCGAAAGAGGGCGGGCCCGTAAACTAGCGTCCCGAAGTTGTGCGCATTTGGGTTCCCGAAGTAGAGGCCGACGGCGTCACGCCCGTGCTCTTGCTGGATCGCGTCGATGCGATCGATGGCCAGGTCAAAAGCGTCGTCCCAACCAAGCGGCTCCCATCGGTCACCGACGCGTCGAACGGGTTGCTTGAGCCGGTCGGGGTCCTCGTAGAGATCCTTGAGCGCCATGGCTTTCGGGCAGATATGCCCTTGGCTGAACACATCACGCTCATCCCCACGCAGCGACACCACCCGGTCGCCCTCGATCTGGACTTCGAGGCCGCACATGGCCTCGCACAGGTTGCAGGTGCGGTAGTGGGTCGAACGCTTCCGGGTCATCGCGCGAGGATACCCGAGCTTGACCGCAACTGTAAGCCGGGTCGGTTTCGCCCTTGCGCGGCCTACTTGTCGGCGTCTTTGCTCGCCGCGACGAACCGCAGCCGGAGGTCGTACAAGACTTCGCTGAGAAGTCGCTCTTCTTCGCCCGTCAGGTTTCCGCGGGTCTTCTCTTCGAGGAGCGCGATGCAGTCGATCGACTGCTTGGCGTGCGCCAGGTTGACGGTGGCGTTGTCGGCGTCCGGAAGTTTACCGAGGTGCATGAGCGCCGATGTGCTCAGCGACAAGACCAGCGTATTGAAATCGATGTCCGGTGTGGTCTTGTCTTCGTCGCTCATCGGTTTGCCCCGGGTCTGCTTTCTTGACGTCGGTCGCCTACTGGTCTGGCTCGGGAGTGCCCTTCGAGTCGCTGGGCTCGAGCTCGACCGTCTCGTACTCGCCCTCTTGGTCAGCGAGCTGCCGGAGATGCTGCTCGTACTCTTCCTTGGAGATCAAGCCTTTGTCGATGTTTCGTTCGATGATCCGCTTGTCCACGAGTTTGTCGCCCAAAGATGCCATGCGGGCGAGTGTAGATTCGCCCCCCGTGCTGTCAAATCGTCTCCTCTGCGCTACCCTGTCGATATGGTGCTGGAGGGGGTGACACCGTCTGCGGACCAGATGCGGGAGCTCGAGATCCTCGTGCGCTCGCACCATCCCATGCTCCTCGTTGAAACCAACGAGGAGGACCGGATCCACATTCTGCTCCGGCACACCGCCGAACGCCTGAACCTCCCGCTGTTCTCATGGAACCAAGTGGACGGGCTCTGCCGCGAGCTCCCCGACCCGGGCCAGACCCCAGAGAGCGGGCCGCCCCAGAAGGCGCTCGCCTTCATCGAGCGTTCGAATCTCGAGGCGATCTTTCACCTGCGTGGACTGGGTCCCTACCTTCACGAGGCTCCCGTGGTGGCCTTCTTGAAGAGCATCCACAACAAGTACTTCAAGCACCAGGGCGCCATCGTCCTGTCGGGACACGACCTCGACGTGCCGCCCGCGCTCGGCCACCTCTTTACTCCGTTCGCGCTCGAGACGCCGACGCCCGAGATGTACCACGCGTTCGTCAAGGCCGTTCTTAGGGACCTCGCGAAGCGCATCGATCTCAAGATCGCGATGTCGAGCGTCGATGTCTCCAAGCTCTTGGCTGCCCTTCACGGACTTACGTTCTTCGAGGTTCAGAAGATCATCACGCAAGCGGTCGTCGAAGACGGTGTGCTCGACCGCTACGACCTCGACCGAATCCTCCAGGCTAAACGCCAAATCATCGAGCGCTCCGGGGTACTCGAGTATTTTCCGCACGAGCATAGCCTCGGCGACGTGGCCGGGCTCGGGGAACTCAAGGGTTGGCTTCGGAAGCGCCAGGCCGCGTTCGAAGATCCGGGGCGCGCATCCGAGTATGGCTTGAGCCCGCCCAAAGGGCTCTTGCTGATCGGGGTGCAGGGCTGCGGCAAAAGCCTTTGCGCCAAGGCGGTCGCTTCCGAATGGAAGCTTCCCCTCATTCGGCTCGACCCATCGAATCTCTACAACCGATACGTCGGGGAGAGCGAAAAGAACCTCAAGCGTGCGATTCGACTGGCCGAGGCCATGGCGCCGGTGGTGCTTTGGATCGACGAGATCGAGAAGGCGCTTTCCCAGGACGACGCAAACGGGGGGCCCGCGCAACGAATCTTTGGGACCTTCCTCGCCTGGCTTCAGGACAAGAAGGAGAACGTCTTCGTGATTGCAACCGCGAACGACATCTCCAAGCTACCGCCGGAGCTTCTGCGAAAGGGTCGGTTCGACGAGATCTTTTTCGTCGATCTCCCCGACGAAGCCGCGCGCCGCCGCATCTTCGAGATCCATCTCGCACGCCGCAAGCGTGACCCTGCGAGCTTTGACCTCGTGCGCCTGGTCGACATGGCCGAGGGGTTCAGTGGGGCCGAGATCGAGCAAGCGGTGGTCTCAGCGTTGTACACCGCCTTTTCCAATCAAGAAGAGGTGACCACCGACGCCATCGCGAACGAGATCGAGCTGACCAAACCGCTCTCGGTCACGATGGCGGAACGAATTGACGCACTGCGCGCATGGGCGAGAGACCGCGCGGTGTTCGCTGGCTAAGCGTGGCCTGGCGCGTAGGAACCCGAGCGGTTAATCTTCCTTCGCTCGCCAGGCACGCAGGGAACTTTGATGACATCACGATTCTTACTTGGGTTGGGGGCGCTTTGCGTCCTCTTGTTTACAGGCTGTGGCGACGGCGCGGATGGTGACGGGGCCGGCGGCCAGGCAGGCACTGGCGGATCCGGCGGGACCACTGGGGGCGCGGAGCTTCGCGATCTCGTGGTCGAAACCGCACAAGGTGCCGTTCAGGGTGTCGAGAACGACGGTGTGTACTCGTACCGAGGCATTCCGTACGCGGCTCCTCCAGTTGGCGAGCTCCGGTGGGCGCCCCCGAGTCCACCGCCGTCCTTCGCAGATACGTTCGATGCGACCGAACCAGGGAACATCTGCGTACAGGAAGCGTTTGGTGATCTCGAGATTCCGGGGTTTTCGCCAAGCGAAGACTGTCTCTTCATCAACGTCGACGCGCCGGCCGCGGGCACCGGCCACCCCGTGATGGTCTGGATCCACGGAGGCGCGTTCACCCTGGGTGAAGGCCTCCAGGCGGACGGAGGAACGTCTGGGGATCGCATTGCGCGCCGGACGGACACGGTCGTCGTCAGCATGAACTACCGCCTCGGTCAGTTCGGATTCCTGGCGCACCCGGACCTTACGGCAGAGGCGACCCCCAACGCGTCGGGCAACTACGGCTTGATGGATCAGCGCGCTGCCCTCGAGTGGGTCGCCGAGAACATCGCGCAGTTCGGCGGTGATCCGGACAACGTGACCCTCTTCGGCGAGTCGGCCGGGGCGTTCAGCGTCTGTAGCCACCTCGTATCCCCGGAGAGCGAGGGACTGTTCGATCGGGCGATCTTGCAAAGCGGTTCGTGTCAACGCGCGTTCCAGACCCTTGCCACTGGCGAAGCCCAGGGAGAAGCGTTCGCCGAGGCGCTTGGATGCAACGGAGATAACCCACTGTCGTGCATGCGCGCGGCCACGCCTGATGAAGTCCTCGCTGCGCTTCCTCCTGCGCCCAACTTTGGCTTTACCCCGACCTCGGGAACCACCGGTTCGTGGGGCCCGATCGTCGACGGGCGGGTGCTGGTCGAGCAGCCGGCTGACTCGTTCGAGTCTGGCGACTTCAGCCAGGTCCCCACCATCGTCGGCTTCACGAGCGGGGAAGCGCGGCTCTTCGTCTGGTTGGGCGAGATCGCCGAAGAGCCCTTGGTGGTCACCGCGGAGAACTACGAGTCCCTCGTGGCGTCCTTCCTCGGCGGAGATGCCGAGTTGGCGGCGCTGGCGGTGGAGCAGTACCCGCTCGACCAGTTCTCCGAACCCGCCGAGGCGCTGGCCGCGGTAGCGACCGACACCATCTTTCGATGTCCCGGCAAGCAAGAAGCCGCGCAGATCTCGCGGTTCGTGCCGGAGACGTATCTCTTTCAGTTCGAGTACCCCGATGCGCGCTTCCAGCTCGAGTCGGTGCTGTTCCTGCTGGACGCGGAGCTTCCCGCTTACGGCCTCGACGCGTTCCACAGCGCCGACATTCCCTACTTCTTCGGGTACAACCCGTTGCTCGAGATCGACGTGACGACGTTCAGCGCCAGCATCAGCCCTTGGGAAAGCGGCACGATGGACGAAGCGCTTTGGCTCGACACCCTAGGGTACGTCACCCGGTTCGCCGCCACAGGCGACCCGAACGCGGCCGGTGCGGCCGAGTGGCCCACCTACGCGCCGGACTCCGACGAGCACCTGGTGCTCGACGTGCCGATCACCGCGAGCAGTGGCGCCGCCGACCTTTGCGAAACGTTCTGGAACGGGACGAGCTACCTGTCGGCGCCGCTCGGGGGGTGAGTTGGTCGCGTCGAGACGCGGCCTAGCCCGCCGCGTTGAGTGCGCGCTGGTTGTAGTCTTGTTGATCGCGGACGCCGTCGAGCGCTGTCTTCGCCACGAACTCCTCGAGCTTCTTTCGGATGAGAGGCACCTTCACGCTGACGTCCAACTCGATGTCATACGTGCATCCGCCGCCTTTCGGGGACAGAGACACGTTCGAGTCGATCTGTCCCGGCGTGCCTACGACGTCGATGTGGCTTCTGCACGTTTTGGTATCGCCCGAGTCGCGCCATTCTTGACGCTCGACGATCGTATTTTTGGAGTTGAAGATCTTCTTGGCAAAAGAAGGCAGATCGCTTTCCACCTCTCGTGTGATTGTGATGGTCTTCATTCCGCCGGACTCGTCGATCTGCACCCGAATGTTGGACTCGCCAAGCGCTTCGCCGCGCTTTTGAATCGTCTCCGGGTCCGTCATGAACGCATAGACGGTGTTGATGTCTTGGGTGTAGTCGGTCGAGAATTTCGGCATGCACAGCTCCCCGTCAAAGAGCGCGGAGCGTAGCACGATTCGAGCTTGGCGTGCGACCGGCTAAGCGCCGAAGACGAGGTTCAAAATGAGGTGCGCGACGGCGAAGTACACGATCAGTCCGAGCACGTCCACGACCGATGCGATGAACGGCGTCGAGGATACCGCCGGGTCGAGGCCGAGCCGCTTGATCAAGAGCGGAAGGAGCGAACCAATGATTGTGCTCATGGTCACGATCGCGAGGATGCTGAGCCCCACCGCCGTTGCGATGTTGAGCGGCGGGACCGTTTCGCCGGCGAGCCATCCTCGGGCAAACCCCATGAGCCCGAGCGTGATCCCAAGCGAAAGGCCGATCAGAAGCTCACGCGACAGGATACGGCCCCAGTCCCGCGGACCGAGTTCGCCAACGGCCATCGCGCGAATGATCAGTGTAGACGATTGAGAACCGGCGTTGCCACCGGACGAGATGATCAGTGGAATGAAGACGACCAGTTCGAGCGTCGCCTGCAAGAGCTCTTCGTTGTCGCGGATCACCGTGGCGGTGAGTAGCTGCGCGATGAACAGCAACACTAGCCAGGCGCCTCGCTTCCAAACGAATTCGGCCCAGCCGGTCTGAAAGTAGGAGTCCTCGAGCGGGACCACACCGCCCATCTTCTGCGCATCCTCGGTGGCCTCTTCGATGACGACGTCGACCACGTCGTCAACCGTCACGACCCCGACCAGCCGCGACATCGGTCCGACGACGGGAAGCGCTGCGAGGTCGTATCGGGCGATCTCGTCGGCCACTTTCTCTTGGTCGTCGGTCGGCGATACGTAGCGAACGTTCGTGGTCATGATCTCCGAGAGCGCTTCTCCCGGTTCGCTCAAGATCAGATCCCGCAGTGAAACGACGCCAAGCAGCTCATCGCCATTGCCGCAGACATAGATGTAGTAGAGGAGCTCGGCCTGGTCCTCTCGTCCGAGCCGCCGAGCCGTCTCGACCGCCTCCCACACCTTGGTGTCTGGCGGCAACGAGATGAACTCGTTGGTCATGATGCCGCCTGCAGTTTCCGGCTCGTATCGATCGAGCTCGCGAACCTCTTCGGCGGCTTCCGGTTCTTTGCGGGCGAGGGCGGCGAGGAGCGACTTGGCGTCGTCGTCCTCGAGCTCCTGGAGCAAGTCGACGCGATCGTCGGGATCCATCTCGCCGAGAAGTTCCACGGCCCGCGTCGTGTCGATCGCGTTGAACACGAGAACCTGGCGGTGGGGTGTCAGTCTTTCGACGACGTCAGCGGCGGCTTCGGCCGGGAGCGCTCGCACCAGCGAGACGGCTTCGCGTGCCGACAGGTCTTCGAGGAGCTCGGCGATGTCTTCCGGGTGGAACTCTGAGACGGCTTCACGTACCGCCGCCGGGCCCTGGGCGATCGCATCCTGGAGGTCAGGTCCAATGAGTGTCGCCAACCGCATCGCGCCGGATTCTGGCGCATGCGGGTTGATGCCGCAGCAAAAATCTCGCCTTGGCATCGGCGTTCTCGCGCGGCGAGGGTGAATCAGGTGACGGTGAGCTCGGTTCAGGAAGCCAAGGTCTTCTTGCGCGACCGTATATTGAGGAGCTCGACCGCGAGTCCAAACGCCATGGCGAAGTAGATGTAGCCCTTGTTCACATGTTCGCCGAGACCCTCCGCCGTCAGCAGAACCCCGATCAGCAAGAGGAAAGAGAGCGCGAGGATCTTCATCGACGGGTACCGGTTCACGAAGTCACCAATCTGTTTCGCAAACAGCAACATGACGGCTATCGCAATGACGATAGCGGCAACCATGACCTCGACGTGCTCGGCCATCCCCACCGCGGTGATCACCGAGTCGAGCGAGAACACCACATCGAGGATCATGATTTGCCCCACCACCCCCGGCAGGGTGCTAAACCAGCCCTCCACAGATTCTTCGTCGACGCCCTCAACTTTCTCGTAGATCTCGTGGGCGCTCTTCGCGATCAAGAACAAGCCGCCGCCGAGCAGAATGAGATCTCTGCCAGAAAACGGGTGGTCGAGGACACGAAAGAGGGTCTCTGTCAGGCCCATGACCCAATTGATCGCCAGTAGGAGGGCGATCCGCGTGACCATCGCGCCAAGGAGTCCAAGTCGGTAGGCCAACCCCTGCTGTTCGCTTGGCAGCCGGGCCGCGAGGATGGCGATGAAGACGATGTTGTCGATCCCGAGAACGATCTCGAGCATCGTCAGCGTGACCAATGCGAGCCACACGTCCGGGTTGCTGAGGAGTTCGAGCATCGCCCTGCGTTCTATCCTGGTTCGCTACGGGTCGGCAAATCGCGTTGGCGACCCGACTTGGCAGGGCGAGGTCGCCGCGGTACGCCCGTCTCCATGACCTTTAACATCGAAACCCTCGCTGTACACGCCGGTCGCCTCGAGCGGACCCCGGGCCAACCTGTGACCCCGTCTGTGTCTCTGTCGACGACCTACCATCTTCCCGCTCCCGGCGAAGCGGTCGGCCACGGGTATAGCCGTCTCGGCAATCCGAGCCGTGAGGGGTTGGAGCGAACGCTCGCTGCCCTCGAAGGGGGTGACTCCGCGTCAGCTTTCGCATCGGGCTGCGCGGCCATGCACGCCGTGCTTCAGCTCCTTCGCCCAGGCGACCATCTCGTGGCGTGCGGCGCCATCTACGGGGGAACCTACCGTTTGGTCGAGCAGCTGGTCCGTCCGATGGGTATCGACGTGAGTTGGGTCGACATGCGCGCGCTCTCCGAGGTCGAGGGTCAGATGCGAGCCACGACGAAGATGGTGTGGATCGAGACCCCAACCAACCCGCTTCTTCGAGTGTTCGACATCGCTGCACTCGCGGCCGTGGCGCAAGCCAACGGAGCCCTGACGGTGGTCGATGGGACCTTCACCACCCCGCTCCTCCAGAGGCCCATCGACCTCGGGGCGGACGTCGTGGTTCATTCGGTCTCGAAGTACCTCAATGGTCACAGCGATGTCGTCGGTGGCGCGGTCATCACACGATCGGCGGAACTCACCGAACGCATTCGGTTCATTCAAGGTTCCGGGGGTGCCGTCCTTTGTCCGTTCGACGCCTACCTCGTCGCGCGAGGCATCAAGACACTGCCGCTCCGAATGGCGCGACACTGCGAAAGTGCACAGGCGCTGTCGACGTGGCTCACCGAGCATCCGCGCGTGGTGGCGGTCCACTATCCTGGCCTTTCGGGTCATCCCGAGCACGCCTTGGCGAAACGCCAGATGAAGGGGTTCGGCGGCATGCTGTCCTTCGAGGTCGACGGTGGCCTCGAAGCCGCGCGCGGGGTCCTCCGGCGTGTGCGCTTGTTTTCACTGGCGGAGAGTCTCGGTGGCGTCGAGTCTCTCGTTGGACAGCCTGCGCTGATGAGCCACGCCTCGGTCCCGCGTGAGGTCCGAGAGGCGCAGGGGATCCGAGACGGGTTGGTCCGGGTGTCCGTGGGGCTCGAACAGGTGGACGACCTCCGGGCCGACCTCGAGCAAGCGCTCGGCGCCGCCTAAGTTGCCGCCATTTCACGACTTGGCTAGGCTGAATGCGTGGGGTTATCGGGTCGAACGAAGTTCGTGTGGGTGCTGATCGGGAGCGTGTCGCTGCTTGGCTGCGACGATGGAGGGCCCGCGGCGACCAACACCAGTTACACGCTCACTTGTCCAGCGGCGCCAACCGCGTGCGGACCACTGTCGGACACAACCTGCCTCAGGCCTGACGGCGGCCCCGCCGGCGAACGTGTGATTTTTGCGACCAACGGGGAGCTCTCGTGTGACGGGGAGACGCCGGCCATCGTCGTATGCCGTGCGACCGCGACGACCGAGGACCGTCAGATTCTCGACTTCGAAGCGGTGGTCGGCGACTTCGGGATCGAGACGACCATTATCGTCACCGTCGAAGGCGCGACGATCCAAGGAACCTGCGAGGTCACCCTGCTCGAAGACGGGGTTTCCTACGGGGGCTCCCTTGGGACCTGTGGCGTCGAGGAGCCGTCGATGGAACAGCCGTGCCAGATCTCGAACCTCACGGTTGGGGATGCTGACGGCGCCGAGATCGGATTCGACCTCGCGTGCAGATCCCTCATCAGCGATTTGACCGAAAGCGGTTTCGACGTCGACGCCACGGTAGAGTTCGCGCGTTGCGACGGGATCTGAGCGCTTGGTGAAGCCTGCTGGGCCGAGGTCGCTACAGCGACTTCTGTGAGTAGTCTTTTCCGTCGAAGCGGAGGGCTGTGGCCTTGTCGTCGACCACCGTGTGTAGCTCGACCGGTCGCGTCCACACACGACTCAGCGCTCGGCATACCTCTTTGGCCCAGTCGAGGCGCAGGTCGGCGCCTTGGTGACGGTGTTCGAGCAAGAGTTCGGACCGGTTGCCGTGGTTCGCGTCGACGACGGAGATGATCGGGTTTCCCGCGTTGGTGAGCGAGGTCAGCAGTTGGGCTTTGACCTCGTTGAACTGCCGGCTCTCGATCTCCCACCGGTCGTTTCGCTGGTTGTATCCGAACGCGTAGAGCTTCTGGTCGGCGACGAAATCTTCGGTGAGGTACTCATCGATGAACGTCACGTCGTTGTAGAGGGCCCGGACCTCGAAGATCTTCTCCCGGCCAAGGCCGGTACGGCGGTCCCAGTGGCGGCGCGCCTCGAAGTCTTCGCAATCGTCCCATTCCTTGCCGAACTGGCCCTTGTTCCAGCGATCTTCGATGTGGCGGAAGAGTTCGATCCCGAGTTTGTAGGGGTTGAGTTGCCCGGGCGCCGTCGCAAGGACGCTGGCACATCGATCGGCGTAATCGACGATCTCGCTCGCCTCGCAGATGTTCTCGGTCATCAGTCGCGAGTGCCAGTAGCTCGCCCAGCCTTCGTTCATGATCTTGGTCTGCATCTGCGGCAAAAAGTAATACGCTTCGGTCCGGACGACGGCCAAGCACTCACGCTCCCATCGTTCGAGCGGCGCCTGTTCCAACAAGAACCCGAGCACGTCGCGCTCCGGCGATGCTGGGAACCGCCGGGCTGCCTCGTGCTCTTCCTCGATCTTCTTCTTCTGCGATTCCACGAAGTCGTCCGGGTTGATGTACGACTCCATGTATTCGCGATCGACTCTCAAGAGTGGGACTTCCCGGGCCTCGTCGATCGGCTCTTCTTCGGTCGATGTCCCCGGCTCCGTGACCTTCGGCATGAAGGGCTTTTGGGGATCGATGAGGTTTTCGAGGCTCAAGCAGGCGTCGATGAACTGCTCGACCTTCTCGACGCCGATACGATTGGACCACTTTCGAACGATCGCCCCGTGATTGGCGAGCGTGTCGATCCATTTGCGGACGTCGGTCCCGTGCTTTGGGTCCCGACCCTGGCTCGTCATCTGAAAACAGAAGTTGTTCTTGAAGAAATCGACGTGGCCGTAGACGTGCGCCATCACCAGTTTCTGGTCGACGAGACTGTTGCCCTCGAGAAGGTAAGCGATGGCGGGGCTGTTGTTGATCACCAGCTCGTAGATTTTCGAGAGCCCGTACTCGTGGCTCTTGCTGAGACGCTCGTACTCCATGCCCCATCGCCAATGGGGGTAGCGCGTCGGAAAGCCACCGTATGCCGCGACCTCGTTCATCTGGTCGTAGCTCAGCACCTCGAAGATGGTCGGGAAGAAGTCGAGCCCCACGCCTCGCGCGAACTCTTCGATCCGGAGCTGCTGATCTCGGAGGTAGTTCGGGAGTGAGGTTTTTAGCGCGAACTGGGCCACCGGCTACTTCCCTTTCCCGAGGAATTCGCGAATCGATTCGACGATTGCATCGCGGTCGTTGATCTCACTCGTGATGAGCTGCCCGTCATCCGAGAAGTGCTCTTTCAAGTCCTTGATGAACTGGCCGGAGCCATAGGGGCTGTCCACTTGGCCGTAACAGAACACGTTGGATGCCGGGAGAAGCAGCTTCTTCAGGATGTCTACGCACAAGAGTGTGTCGTCGACGCTCCAGTTGTCTCCATCCGAGAAGTGGAACGGGTAGATGTTCCATTGAGAGGCGGGGTAATCGCGCTCGATGATGTCGGCTGCGAGCCGATAAGCCGACGAGATCATCGTTCCGCCCGATTCTCGAGTGCGAAAGAAGGTGTCGCGGTCGACCTCGCGCGCGGCCGCATCGTGGATGATGAATCGCGTTTCGATGTCTTTGTATTGCCGGCGGAGCCAAGTGTCGATCCAGAAAGACTCGATGCGGACGATCTCCTTTTGCTCGTCGCCCATCGAACCCGACACGTCCATCATGTAGAGGATGACGGCATTGGCGACAGGCTCTTCTTCGGTTTTCCAGGACTTGTAGCGCATGTCGTCGCGCGTCGGGATGATGACAGGTCGTTTCGGGTTGTAGGTGCCAAGTGCGATCTGTCGCCTGAGCGCGCTCCGGAACGTCCGCTTGAAGTGACGAAGCGAGTTGGGCCCCACGTTGCGCACGCCGACGTAGCGGTCCTTCTTGTCGACGATCGCGCTCTTTCCCTTGTTCTCGATGTTCGGGAGTTCGAGCTCTTCGCCCAAGATGTCAGCCAACTCGTCGAGCGTGAGCTCGACCTCGAGGGCGTGATCGCCCTCTTGGTCGCCGGCTTTGCCTTCACCAGCACCGTCCTGCGGGCTCCCCGATAGCGGATCTCCGGGCTCGCCTTCGCCTTGTGCAACACCGCCTTGTTGTTTGTCACCGAACCGGAGCTTCGGGATGTCGATGTGCGGGATCGGAATCGACACGATGTCCTTGCCCTGCCGTCCGAGAAGCTCTCCTTTGGAGATGTATTTGCGGAGGTTCTGGCGGATCCTTCCGCGAACGATGTTGCGGAACCGGGAATGATCCTGGTCGATTCGGAGAGACAACCGCTACTCCTTTACGTCGCCCCTTGCGAAGATGCTCGCCACGTACGCCAAGACGTCGGTGGCCGAAGCTTCGTTGTATCCGTAGTACTTGATCAAGCGGTTCTTGATGATGTCGATCTTGTCTTGCGTCTCTTTGTCGATGACGTTTGAGACGAAGCTCGACAGCTTGATCGAGTCTTTTTGGTCTTCGAAGAGCTTCATCTCGAGAGCACGCCGCAGCCGGTCGTTGGTTTCGTAGGTGAACTTCTTTCCTTCGAGCGCAAGATGCCCGATGAAGTTCATGATCTCTCGCCGGAAGTCGTCTTTGCGCGCGTCGGTGATGTCGATCTTCTCTTCGATTGATCGCATCAGTCGTTCGTCGGGTTCTTCATCCTTGCCGGTGTACTTGTTCTTGACCTTCTGCTTCATCAAGTACGCACGGATGTTGTCGATGTAGTTGCCGCAGAGGCGCCCGATCGCGTCTTCGTCGGCGCTGATCGCACGCTGTACTTCGTTCTTGACGATCTCGTCGTACTCGGCCTTGACGACACTGATCAGCTCACCGAAGCGTTTGCGCTGGTCGTCACCAACCGTCAGCGAAGCGCTCAGCCCCTTTTCGAGTTCGTTCAACACCATGAATGGGTTGATGTAGCCTTCATTGCCTTCCCGCACGAGGGAGTTGCTGATCTTGTCTTGCACGTAGCGAGGTGACATCCCGTCGAGGCCCTCGCGGTTGGCCTCCTTGCGAAGCTCTTTCACGTTGTCCTGTGTGTAGCCGGGCAGGATCTTCCCGTCGTAGAGCTTGAGTTTCTGAAGAAGGGCGAGTTGATGCTTCTTCGGCTCTTCGAGTCGGGTGAGCACCGCCCACATGGCTGCGACTTCGAGCGTATGGGGCGCCACGTGCTTGCCACGAAGCCTCTCGGCGCTGAAGTCTTTTCGGTAGATCTTGATCTCCTCGTTCATCTTGGTGATGTACGGGATGTCGATCTTGATGGTGCGGTCGCGGAGGGCCTCCATGAACTCGTTGTTGATGAGCTTCTTGTACTCCGCTTCGTTCGTGTGCCCGATGATCACCTCGTCGATATCGGTTTGCGCGAACTTTTTTGGCTTGATTTTGTGCTCTTGGGTGGCGCCCAGCAGGTCGTATAGGAAGGCCACGTCGAGCTTGAGCACCTCGACGAACTCGACGATTCCGCGGTTTGCAATGTTGAACTCGCCGTCGAAGTTGAACGCGCGCGGATCGGAGTCGGACCCGTACTCGGCGATCTTTCGGTAGTTGATGTCGCCTGTAAGCTCGGTCGAATCTTGGTTCTTTTCGTCCTTTGGCTGGAAGGTGCCGATGCCAACGCGATCCTGTTCACTCAACACGAGGCGCTTCACGTTGATGTGGTTACCCATCACCTTCGACCAGTCGCCATCGTATCGTTCGAGCAAGCTTCGGAAGATGAAGCGGCATGCCGGATTTAACTCTCCGCGGACGTTGACGCGTCGGCGGTCGTCGCCGAGACGCAGTTCCTGAATTGCCTGTGGCCGCCAGTCGGGCGGAATCAGACGCAAGGGTTCGTCGTGCATGGGGCAAGGGAACGTGTCGTCGCCACCGGCAAGACCGGTCTCTTGTAGGTTGGTCCACTCGTATGAGTAGAGCGCGCCCTCCGGTGTGCGCGAGTACTGCTCGAGCCCCTTTTTGAGAAGTCTTGCGATCGTGCTCTTCGAAGACCCAACCGGGCCGTGCAACAAGATGATGCGTTTCTCGGGTCCGTACCCTTGGGCTGCCGCGTGAAGCACGTGAACGAGACGCATCAGCGGAATGTCGAGCCCGTAGATTGCGTCTTTTCCGTTTTCGAGAGGATCCTTGAAGAACGGATAGCGAATCAGTCTCTTCTTGTTGTCGATGTACTCTTCTTCGCCGTAAGAGACGACCATGTCGTACAGCCGCTGAAACGCGTTGCGCGTTACTTGCGGGCGCTCTCTCACGATTTGAAGGTAGTCCTCGAACGACCCTTCCCAGTGAAGATCCTGGTAGCGTTCGTAGTCTTGCAGGGCAGCGATCTGCTTGACCATTTCCCCCATGAGCGACCCTCCTTGTCCGATTAGAGTACCACCAACGTGGATCCGTGTAAGTTTATTGTTAAACGACGCGCGCACAACACAGCGCCGACACCGCTACCCATACTCTAGGGCGCTTGCTACCGAAGCCAAGCCGCGATGCAGGTGGCGACCACACATAGGAACACGAACCATCGCAGGCCCGAGATCGGCACCTTGAGCATGATCTTGACCCCGAGGCGCGCCCCGACGACAGACGCGACCGCCAGCACGATTGCAGGGATCCACGCCACATGCCCGGCCCAAACGAAGATGCCAAGCGCAACGGTGCCAAACGCGAGAGTCGCGATGAGCTTGATCGCATTGGCCGTCACGAAGTCATAACGCAGCGTGCCAACGAGGACGGCGAGGATCAGAAACCCGGTTCCCGCTTGAATGAACCCGCCGTACAACCCCGACAAGAAGAGGCCGGCGTACGACCACGGGACTGCGCTAGGTGCGCGAGGTGGGTCGTCTCCTGCGATCAACGTTTCCTTACGAAACGCGATCAACGCGGCCATGGCAATCATGGTGACGAGAACGACCGGCTTCAGCACTTCTTTGGGTATCGACGTGGCCAGCGCTGCACCAACGCCGCCGCCGACGACCATGGGGATCATGATTGGGACGAGTGCTTTGGGCGGTACGGTTGCATGGCCCCGCAACGCTGCCGCGCCAGCGAGGCTCTGCGTGATCACACTCAGCCGATAGGTGCCATTGGCCATGTGCACAGGGAGCCCGAGCACCATCAACAAGGGGATGACGATCATACCGCCCCCACCCGCAATCACGTTGATCACCGTCGCCAGGACACCGGCGACCGCCAGGGCTAGAAGCCCTTCGATACTGAGATCGTCACCCATCGATTCGCCGCCGCGCCGACTATAGCCCGTTTTCGTTTCTCGGTACCTGAGGCGACAAAGCGTGCTACCGTCGCCATGAAGTGAAGAAGACCTACGTCTTGGACACAAACGTGGTGCTTCACGACCCGTTAGCTGTCTACAAGTTCGAGGACAACACGGTCGTTCTACCGATCTTCGTCATCGAAGAAGTCGACCAGTTCAAAAAGGAGCTAAGCGAGCTCGGGCAGAACGCCCGCCACGTCGCACGCATCTTGGATGAGCTGCGCAACCAGAACGGTCACACCCTAGACCAAGGGGTTCGTCTCGAGAGTACAGGCGGGGAGCTTCGGGTGGCCGTGCCGGCGGACTCGATGCCGCGACGCGGTCATGGCCACGGCGAGATGGACCGGGCGATCCTTCAGATGGCGCTCGAGCTTCGTGATTCGGATCCCGAGACGCCCCTGGTTTTCGTCACCATGGACACCAACCTGCGCATTCGCGCAGACGCGCTCGGGCTGCGCGCGGAGACCTACGAGGGCGGTCGCGTCTCGATCGATGAGCTCTACTCCGGTGTCTGCACGATCGACGTCGATGGCGACGTGGTGGATCGGTTGGCGCGTCGAGAGCCCATCGACGCCGGTGCGCTCGACCATCCCCTGTATCCCCACGCAGGGGTCGTCCTTCGCGAGCACGAGCGTCCGCGCCACACGGCGCTCGGGCGATACGACGCCAAGAGCGGAATGGTCGCGCCCCTTCGTGTCGGCCGCGAGGGCGTCTGGCGGGTTCGGCCGCGCAACTTGGAGCAGTACTTCGCGCTCGACATGTTGCTGGCTTCGGACGTTCATCTCCTCACCCTGGTTGGCAAAGCGGGTACCGGCAAGACACTCCTCGCGATCGCCGCCGGGCTGCAGTCGGTCGTGCAAGACGGAAGCTACGGACGGATGCTGGTCTCGCGTCCCATTTTTCCGCTCGGACGCGACGTCGGCTACCTTCCCGGGACGATCGAAGAGAAGCTCAACCCCTGGATGCAGCCGATCTTCGACAACCTGGAGTACATCTTCAGCAGTGGGCGGGGTCGAATGAGCGACCACCGAAGCTACGACGAGCTCGTCGCCTCCGGCGTGATCCAGATCGAGGCCCTCACCTATATTCGCGGCCGTTCGCTTCCCAATCAGTTTCTCGTCGTCGACGAGGCACAGAACCTAACGCCGCATCAGGTGAAGACGGTGATCACGCGTTGCGGCGCGGACACCAAGATCGTCCTGACGGGCGACCCCTATCAGATCGACAACCCCTACGTGGACGCTGCGAGCAACGGTCTAACGGTCGTGGCCCAACGCTTTCAAGATGAACAAATCGGCGCGCACGTTACACTCGTCAAGGGTGAACGGAGTGAACTGGCGGAACGTGCGACACAGCTTCTCTGAAACTCCCGACCGGCGGCTGCAGGCCGAGTTGGATGTCTTGCTTCGCAGACTCCACGAGAGGGCGCGCGCGCTCATCGGTGCGACGACACACAGCGACCCTCGCGAGCGGCAACGACTCGTCCATGCCGTCGAGCGAGGGCAGCACGCCAAGCCCCAATGGCGATGGAAGGCCGTCCCGATAGACAGCACGGCGTGGCGCGATCTCGATCGGGCTCGCCTCCTTGCCGAGCGCTCTGTCGCGCCGAGCCTCTACCTCGGGCGGCTCGAAGAGCTCGAAACCGAGCTTCTCCTTCTCGAGTCCCTTGGGCAGCCGAAAAGGGTAAGGCCCATGGCGGCCCGCCTCTTTGGGACAGGCTCCGAAACGGTTTTCGACGATAGCAAGGTTCGCGTCCTCGATGCGGCGCACGACCTTCTTGCGGGGACTGCGCCCGACGACGAGCCCAGGGTCGTTCCGGCTGACTGTGCGGAGGGCCCGAGCCTCGCCGCGTTGATGTTGTCCCACGCCCGCGAAGTGGGGATCCACATCGCGGTCCGCGTCGACGCGAGACTGATCGCGAACGCGGCCGTGGGCGAACGAACCGTCTTCATCGCCGATCGTCTCTTCGGAGAACGCGAAGCGAAACGCCTTGCGGCACACGAGGTGTACGGGCACTTGGTGTCTGGTTTCAACGGACGAACCCAGAGGCTTGGGGTGCTGGCGATCGGAACGGCGCGGTCACACGGAGACCAAGAGGGCGTGGCGATCTTTCTAGAGGAGCTTGGTGGGTTTCTGGACGGGTCGCGTCGCCGTACGTTGGCGGGACGGTTGCTTGCTACGCATGCCATGCATGCGGGGGTTGCCTTTGGCGACACGACCCGCGTGCTGCACTCGGACCACGGCTTTTCGCCGGCCGAATCGGTGACGCTCTGTGAGC
The DNA here is from genome assembly GCA_039028875.1 of Myxococcota bacterium. Classification (GTDB taxonomy): domain Bacteria; phylum Myxococcota_A; class Polyangia; order Polyangiales; family Houyiibacteriaceae; genus SG8-38. The sequence continues at coordinate 63,099 of JBCCHE010000025.1, forward strand.
GCGCGTTCCGCGGCGGAGGCGTCGCGCGAGATGCCGTCTATCTTACCAGCTGGCTCCGTGTACGAAGGGCCGTCCTCGAAGGCCACGTCAGCCTCGCCGAGCTCCAACTCGGCAAGGTCTCCCTCGGTTCGGTTGCTGACCTACGAAGGCTCCGGCGGGACGGGTTCGTCGGCCAGCCGCGCTACCTGTCGAACTTGGCCTGCAGCTTGGGCAAGACCGGTCCCGGCACCAAGTCGGCGACATCGCCACCAAGCCTCGCCACTTCTTTTACGAGGTTCGACGCTACGTAGAAGTACGCATCGTTGGCCATGATGAACACGGTTTCGATCTCTGGGTTCAGATGACGATTCATGTTGGCCATTTGTAGTTCGTACTCGAAGTCCGCCACCGCGCGGAGGCCACGAAGAATGACGCGCGCGTTGCGGTCGCGGGCGTAGTTGACCAGCAGGCCGTCGAAATTGTCGACTTCGATCCGTTCTGGATCGGCACCCATATCGACGACCGACTCACGGATCATCTCCATGCGCTCAGCCACGCTGAACAGTGGCTTCTTCGATTCGTTGTTCAGGACGGCGACGATGATTTTCTCGAAGGCAACCAGACCGCTCTGCAAGATGGCGGTGTGACCCTTCGTGATGGGGTCGAATGACCCCGGGTATACGGCGATCCCTCTCACTTCGTGCCTTTCTGCTCGTAGACACCGAGACTGATTCGGGTCTGACCATAGCGGTAGTCTGCGTCCGAGGCGAGCCCCTTGGTCCACTTCCAAGGATGCGCGCTAGGGTGCTCGATGACGACCTTCGCGCCCTGACGAAACAGAGCGGCTTCATGGAGAGCGTCGATCAACGGCGGGACCAGGTCGATCATCGCGTAGGGGGCATCGGCGAACACGAGGTCGAAGCCTCGGGCCGCTGTCCGAATCCTTCGTGCGGCGACTCCCGGTTTACCTCCAAGGTCGACCCGAAGCACGTGGACTCGGTCGGCAAGTCCTAGCGCTTTCGCGCTGACCTCGATCTCCCGAAGCGCGCGCGTGTCGCTGTCGACCGCCACGGCGATCGACGCCCCTCGGGAAAGCGCTTCGAAGCTCAGCGCGCCGCTACCCGCGAACAGGTCCAGCACCACGGCGTCGTCGAATGCCCCGCGCGACTCGAGTGCGGACCCCAAGGCTTCGCGTACGCGGTCCGCCGTGGGTCGCGTGCGGCTGCCTGACGGTGCTCCAAATCTCCGGCCTGCCAGCTCTCCACCTACGATGCGCATAACCTGAGAGGGACCAGCCTTTGGGCAGAGACCTTGCGACGCCCACCGAGGCGGCGCCCATCGAAAAGAACACCCATGGCGACGTCGGTCGAGTATTGGCGCTCGAGCCCGATCAGTCGAGGTCGACCGTTCGTGGCGCCCATGGTTGTCGCGAAAACGATAAGTCAATGTGAATGGTGACGCCTCATCTCCCGTCGCAGCTGGGAATTGTGCGCTATGCCCCTACCTGCTAACGCGGTTTCTTTCTCGAGGACGTCGACCGAGATGCGAAAGATCTGCCTGCGCTGCGGTTCCAAGTTCGGGAGTCAGGCTGATTTCTGCCCCCACGACGGCACCACCCTCGTGCGTGACGACGACGTGCCGGATTCTCTGATCGGCACCGTCCTGCTCGAGCAGTTTCGGATCGATGCGCTGATCGGCACCGGGGGGATGGGCACGGTTTACCGCGCGCGGCAGACGACCGTCGACCGCGACGTGGCGGTGAAGGTACTGCGCCTCGAGCTTGCCCGAGACGACAACGCCGTGGCCCGTTTCGAGCGTGAAGCTCAGCTTGCCGCATCATTGGATCATCCGAACCTGGTTCGGGTGCTGCTCTCGGGACGACTCGCCGACGGACGGCTTTACATCGTCATGGAGCTCCTCGAAGGTCGGTCACTTGCCGACGAGCTGGACGCGAACGGCGTCCCATCCCTCGACCGCGCGCTCGTGATGATCATGAAGCTATGCGCCGGACTGGGTGCCGTGCACGACAGTGGCATCGTTCATCGGGACATCAAGCCTGAGAACATCTACCTCCTGGAACGAGGGAACGATCCCGATTTCGTCAAGCTCGTCGACTTCGGCATCTCGCGCGCCCTCGACACCGAGACCGCCGGGACCGAGTCGCAGAGTGGGCGCGTGTTCGGTACCGCAGGCTACATCTCTCCGGAGGCAGCGACCGGGGAGTCGACCGATATTCGAAGCGATGTGTACTCGGTCGGCGTCCTGACCTACCAGTTGCTCGCGGGTGAGTTGCCGTTCGAGGGCAAGACCGCGGGCGCCGTTCTGATGCGGCACGTCCACGACGTTCCTCCGTCAATGAGCACCAAGTTGCTCGGCGAGCGCGTTCCGGCCGCCCTCGAGCGTGTGGTGATGCGTGCGCTCGAGAAAGATCCAGCGGCCCGGTTTCAGAAACTTGCTGCACTGATCGATGCGCTGGTGGAGGCTGCCGTCGATGCCGGACTGTTGACCGACGCCCGACCTCTGTTGCTCGGGACGGTGTGGGGTAGCGACATGGCCGCCCCTGGCTCCGCCCTAGCGGATCTGCTTGCGGCGAGCAGCTTACCTGCATCGAGCGCCATGTTGGACGCGGACGACGAGCTCCATGCAGACCCCATTCTCCTCGGGGTACCCAAACCCTTTACAACGTCTTCCCTCGAGACCGAGGCGCAAGCGCTTCCTCGTCGGAGCCGTCGATGGTTCTGGGTCTCGCTCGGCGCCATTGTGGCAATCGTCGCCGGGCTCGTCGCCGGTGATTGGTGGAGCGGACGCGCGGCAACGCCAGACCCGACAATCGAGATTGGGGATTCGACAAGCCCGCCCCAGAATCAGACCCCTCGGGCGGCCGACGCGCCCGACGTGGGCACTGGAAGGCGTGCGCCCACGCCTCGCGCGGTGATCGAGTTGCCTCCCGCACAAGAGCTTTCGTCCGACGCAGAGCCGGTCGACGCAGACGTCGAACCGCCGCCCTCCCGGCCGAAGCGAAAGCCGAGACCCAAGCGACCAAAGCCCCCCGCGAGCGCCGCCCCCAAGGGGCCCGAGCCTGCCGTGACTCCGATTCCCGAACCCCCTTCAGACCCAGCCTCAGGCCCTGCTGGAGGGGCGCCTACCGAGCCCGAGGCGCCGACTGAAGAGGATGGCATCGATTGGACCGTCCCTGACTTCCCAGACGAAGACCTGGACGAACCCGAGGCACCGCCCATCGAACCCGCGGACACTGCGCCCGAGAACCCGATCGTAATCGACGAGGTGCCGTCACCGAGCCAGTGAGCGGCTTTCTAATTCGCGGACATTTGATCGATGGAATGAGATACGCGCTGGCCGAGCTTTACGCGTGGCCGTATCGTCACAGTCATGAAGGTCATCCCCGTTCCGTGTCTTCGTGACAACTACGCCTACCTGGTCATCAAGGGCGACCGCGCCGCGGTCGTCGATCCGTCCGAGGCCGATCCCGTGCTCGTCGCCGCTGAGGAAGCTCGGGTGTCGGTCACAGAGATCTGGCTTACGCATCATCACTGGGACCACGTTGGGGGGATCGAGGGATTGGTCGACGAACACCGGATCTCAGCCGTCCGAGGATCCGCCTACGACCTCGAGCATGGCAGGATCCCGAAACAGACTATGTCGCTCAGCGACGGAGATCGTTTCGAGTTCGAAGGCTCTACAGTCTCCATCCAAGAGATCCCGGGGCATACCCTCGGCGCCATAGCCTACATCACCGAGGGCAACCTCTTTAGTGGCGATACGCTATTCATTGCCGGGTGCGGACGCGTCTTCGAGGGGACGATGGAAATGATGTCGAAGTCCCTCGCGAGGTTGCGGGACCTGCCTGCGGATACGCAAGTCTGGTGCGGCCACGAGTACACCGTCAACAATCTTCGGTTCGCCAAGACCGTGGAGCCCGACAATCCTGACATCGACGTCGCCCTCGGCGAGGCCGATCGCGCGCGCGGGCTCGGCGAGTTCACGGTGCCGGGGCGGATCGACCGAGAGATCGCGACCAACCCCTTCTTTCGCTTCGACTACCCGTCGGTTGCGAAAGGGCGCGATCCGGTCGCGTCGTTCGCCTCGATCCGCAAGGCGAAGGACGACTTCTAGCTTCAGCGCTTCGTGCGGCGCGGGCTCGCCCCTAGTCTGTCTCTGATGGGTTCTTGTCCCGAAGCTGCTTCATCGACCGGCCGACCAGTGCGAGGGACCATCGCCGTGGGAGTAACCTCGCGATGAAGTTCGAGGAAAGGCGATCGGCGAGGGTTGGGATCACAACCGGACGACGGCCGAGCGCGGTCAGCGCGCCCTTGGCCACCGGCTCCGGGCCATTGATTGGAACGAGCCACGGGACCGATTGATCGAGACCGCGCTCCCGCACGGGCGTCGTGTCGGTGAGCCCCGGACAGACCGCCAGGACGTCGACGCCGCGCGGGCGCAACTCTTCCCAAAGGCTTGCCGCCAAGGTGAGCCCATACGCTTTGGTCGCAGCGTACTGGGCCGTGTAGGGTGCCCCGCTGATTGCCGACGCAGAGGACACCACGATGATCGCGCCCCGTCCCCGCTCGACCATTCGGCGGCCGAAGGTGTGCGTCAGGATCGCGGTCGCGCGGCCGTTGATCGCCAGGGTGTCGAGATGTGTGTCGAGCTCGATGTCGAGGAAGGACCCCATCGGCGAGATCCCCGCGTTACTTACCAGGACACCGATGTCGTACCGCTCCCCCCAGTCTCGCGCAGCCTCGGCCAGGTCGGCGTGTCCGAGGTCGTACGCGATCAGTTGCGCATCGATCTTGAACCTATCCCGTAGCTCCTTGGCGAGGGCTTCGCCGTCCTCGGCCTCTCGATCGACCAACAGGAGATCGAACCCGGCGGCTGCGAGCTCTTCGGCAAACGCCCGACCGATCCCACGTGCACCGCCGGTCACCAGCGCTCGGCCGCCGTACCGCGCGCGAAGCGGATGGACCCCCGCGCGTTTCAACTCGTTGCCCCTCGAATGTCGGTCAGTCGTCCCGTGGGTCGGGTCCGGTCATGCACCCAGAAACCAATCCAAACGGCCCCGAGGCCCAGGGTGCCTGCGACCCCGTAGAAGGGCTGAAGCCAACGGGGCGCGCCGAACGTCAGGTCGAGCGCTGCCGCCGTAAGCGCCACGATCGTTCCTCGAGCGAGAGCGGTCGCGATCACCGAGCCCGAACGCACCCTCAAGTACACCAGTACCCACGACGCCACGATACACCACGGGAGTGCGAGGAGGACGCCCTCCGTCCCGCGAAGCCCGTAGAGATTCCCGAGGGCGACCGATGGTGCGAGCCAGACCCACCACAGCAAACCGATTCCCGTCGACCTGCGCCAGAACTGCCCAGGCATCTCACGAAAGAAGTAGCCTCGGAATGCCACCTCGTCGCACAACGCGAGCAGCAAGTTGAACGTGAGCCCCGCCGGCATGCCAAGCACGATGAGCATCCACGGAGACGGAGGCTGGTTCTTCGCCAAGTACGACTCGAAGTCCTCGAGGTTCTCGGGTGGAACCATTGAGCGCTTGTTGGCGATCAGTTGTTCGACCGTCGTGACCGGCTCGTAGCCGGCGAGCGCTGTGATGGCGATGCCAACGACAAGCGCGGCGACAGGAAGGAGCCACGCAACCCACCACCATCGGTTGAACGAGAACCTCAAGCCGAGTGGTTCGAGAATCGGTTGTTTGAGAATCGGTCCCTGCATGAGGAGAACCGCGATCAGTGCGGGAAACGCGTACCAGATCGCGACCGCACGCCCGATTCCGCCGCTCCACGGGACGTCGCGAACCCACATGAAGATGACCGGCGCCCAACTGCCGAGAGCCATGAGCGCGAAGGGGATACCAATCAAGAACCCCCTGCTTGGCGGTCGCTTCACCGAAAGCGTTTCCAGGCGGCGAGCTCGGCCTGTTGGAACGCGGCGTAGCGCTTCTGAAGTCGAATGAGCTCGCCGTAGACACGGGGCATCTGTGGCGCGAGCGCCAGGAGAACCCGGCCTGTCGCTTCGGCATCGCCGGCGGCACGGTGCGCTTGCTCGAGCGGGATCCCGAGGTGCGCGGTCACGTCGCCGAGCCTGCGACTCGAGAGCTCCTTGAGGATCTCACGGGCCCAAACCAGTGGGTCGACCCAAACGACATCGTCGCGACCCGCCGGCGGCATGTCGCCTTCGGTCATTCCCTCGGGGGCCGCTCTTGCGAGCTCTGCGCGCAAGAAGCCCCGATCGAACTCAGCGTTGTAGGCCACTGGCACATGACCCTCGAGCAGCTCGAGCACTTTCGGAAGGAGCGCGGCGAAGTCCGGCGCACCTTCGAGTTCTTCGTCGGTGATCCCATGCACCGCCCGCGACTCTTCTGGAATCGGGATGCCAGGGTTGACGAGGAGACCCTCCCGTCGGGTGATCTGACCCTTTCGAAACAACACGACTCCGATCTCGATGACGCGATCGGTTTGTGGATCTCGCCCGGTGGTTTCGAAGTCAACGACCGCGAATGGTATGTCTTCCCAAGTCGCGCCTGGTTCGAACTCGTGACAGAGCCCTTCGACGTTCTGGATCGCGTCTGCGATCAAGTCGGCGATTCCCGGATAGTGCCTTCCAGTCGGAAAGCACCCACACACATCGGTTCGTCCCCGCACGCCCCGAAGATGCACCGTATGGCCGGCTGGGCGCAAGTCGTCTAAAGCGACTTCGTGCCTCGACCCTACAAGACGCGGTTCGCGCCTTCGCCGACGGGCAAGATGCATCCTGGGCACGCGCGTACTGCACTGGTGACCTGGCTCCGCGCACGCCAGGCCGGAGGCCGCATCGTGATGCGGATCGAAGACATCGACGGGCCACGGGTCGTCGAGGGCTCGGCCGACGGTATCTTGGTTGATCACGAGTGGCTCGGGCTCGATTGGGATGAAGGGCCAATCTTTCAGTCGGCGCGCTTCGACATGTACGAAGCGACGCTCGAGACCCTTCGAAAGGGCGGGTTCGTCTATCCGTGTACTTGTTCGCGCAAGGAGATTGCGGAGGTGGCGAGCGCCCCCCACGGGGACGATGGCGTCCGCTACCCGGGGACCTGTCGGAACGGGCCAACCAAGCCCGACCGTCCCCCGTCGTACCGTTTTCGGCTCAGGGACCCAGCACCTGGGTTCGAGGATGGGGTGCATGGTCACGTGCCCGAGGGGGAGATCGGAGGTGACTTCGTCGTCAGGCGCGCCGACGGTGTCTGGGCGTACCAACTCGCGGTCGCAGTCGACGATGCGACGATGGGCATCACCGAGGTCGTTCGGGGGGACGATCTGCTGATGTCGACGCCCCGTCAGATCGGTATCTACGAAGCACTCGAGTGGAACATCCCGCACTTCGCGCACGTGCCCTTGGTGACCAACGATGCGGGAACGCGTTTGTCGAAGCGACACGCGTCCGCGACGATCGAGGCGTTGAGGAGCGCGGGGAGATCTGCCGAATGGGTCATCGGCCAGCTGGCCTGGTCTCTTGGAATCACGGCCTTACCCACCCCAATTCGACCTGATGAGTTGGTTTCTAGGTTCCACCTTGCGACGATTCCTCGTGCCACGTTCACTTGGCGCACTGGGGGTTGACTTTTCTCTCGATTTCGACCCTGATTCGCTGATGATCAGGCGCTGAGGGAGAGGATCATGACATCGAGCGAAAGGCTGATGGAAATCGCCGAGCGCCTTGCGGAGCTCGATCCTGTCCGAACCTATTCAGAGCGCGGTGCCGCGTTGATCGCAGGGATCGTCGGTGCGTCGACGTATCGCCTCGAAAGAACCAACAGGCCGGACGTGAGCAGCGAGTCCTCGCTCACCACGACCGAGCCCACCATCTCGCTCCCGTTGCGACAGGGGCGCGCGCCCGTAGGGACGCTCCACCTCGAGATCGCAGGCGACGCACCTGCGGGCAGTCAACTCGAAATCCTGAAGTGGGCCTCTCGCCTGTTCGCCAAGGGGCTTGACCACGCGGACCGGCTTGCCGACGAAGGAGGGCGCCGACCGGGAGAGGCTGTCGAGCAAACGCTACGCCGTGCGCCCCTCACGCCGCGCGAGCGTGATGTGGTCTCGCTCTTGGTCGCGGGGTCGAGCACCCGCGACATCGCGTCTGAAACCGGGTTGACCGTGTCCACCGTCAATACCTATCTGAAGCGCATCTTCTCGAAGTTGGGTGTCCACTCTCGGGTCGAACTCATTGCTCGGATGGCGGGGACAGCTACCATTCCCCCGCGATCGAGCTACGACGCGCGACGCCCTGATTGATGGCAAAAGACGACGAACTCACGCACCTGGATCGGCAGGGCCAGGCACGAATGGTCGACGTCGGCGACAAAGACAAGACCACACGGGAAGCGACCGCGCGCGCAACGCTCCGAATGCAGCCCGAGACACGCGCCGTCCTTCTTCGGGGCGACGTCCCCAAAGGTGACGCCATCGCGACCGCCCGCATCGCCGGAATCCAGGCCGCCAAGAAAACCTCCGACCTCGTTCCGCTCTGTCACCCCCTGGCCATCACCGGTTGCGACGTGGCGCTCCACCCGGCCGCCGACGATGACGAACGGTTCATCATCGAAGCGTCGGTACGCTGCGCCGACCGCACGGGTGTCGAGATGGAGGCGCTCACCGCGGTCTCGGTCGCCGCGCTAACGCTGTACGACATGTTGAAGGCCATCGATCGCGCCATGTCGATCGAGGAGATCGTGTTGCTCGAGAAGAAAGGTGGCCGGTCGGGCCACTATCGGCGCTCGACCTAGGGTGGGGTGATGGCGTCGCCCTCTCGGCGCGCCACCTGCCGTACCGCGTCCCAATCCGCTCGCGACAGCTCGCGGGTCAGAATCAACGTGAGCAGCGCCGCCCCGAACCCCGCCGCCAGGGCGATGATCGCCACCGCTGGGGAGTCGTCCGGGAACGCGCTCGACACCCAAAAACCCGCGAAACCCGCCGCAGCGGCGCGCAACCACGTCAGTGGTGGGACGAAGACACCAAAGAGCCAACGAACCGCCATCGCCGCACCGAGGAGCGCAATCACCATTCCCGTCGCGGTCCCGGTCGCGGTCGCCCGGAGGGTGTCAGCGCCAAGCCCCGCCTCGCCAATGAAGGCCCTCACCGCGATCACGACGACCGCCAATGAGACCGCCGCGATCGTCGCTGCAAGCGCGGGCCGTCCTGAGCCACTGATCGCAGTTGCCGCAACCGCAAACAGGGCGAACGCGGCCACGCCAAAGATCAGGACCGCGAGGGCCGGGGCGCCCGCTACGTAGTCCGGCGGGTAGGCCAACCGAACCACGCCCTGTGCAGCACCTGAGATAGGGGCCGCCACCAGCAAGAGGAGCAGCAACGACAGACGCATCGCGTGCTGGATGGTCGACTGCGTGGCTTGTCGGTCACCGAGGCTCGTTGCCCGGCTGATCATCGGAAACACGATGAAGGTCATCGAGATGATCAATTGATAGGGGACGAACGCAAACGTCTGTGCTGCTCGATAGTAACCAACGTACTGGTTGGCGAGATCCACGGCGGCTTCGGCACCGGTGCCCGCGCGGATTGCAAGCTCGGTTGCTGATCGCTTCAAAACCTGAATGTCGATCATCAAGACCCCGTTCAGGCACATCTGGTAGAGCCAGATTGGTGCCATGAAGCTGATCCATTGTGACAACGGGACGCCGCGACCTGGTCTGCCCCACCCAACCCAGATCAACGCGATCGTGACGATCGAGGTGGCCGCGACCGCGAAGCCGAATACCGCGCCCAAGGCCCCAATCCCAAACGCGGCACCCCCGATGATGCCCGTGGTCCGCAGGACCGAGAACACGATGTCGAGCCGCGCCTGGCGCCCAAACTCGCGCCTCCCGTTGAGGCTTCCGACGACCGCTGCGTACAGTGAGTAGGCCAACACGACCACCGAGGAGATCCGCAAGAGCGGGGTGAGCTGGTCATCGAGAAGCACCCGGGAAACCGACGGTGCAAGCACGAAGAGTCCGACCGCGAGGACCCCGCCGACCATCGTTTGGACGCGCAGTCCTTGCCGCAGCGTCACCTGCGCATTCTGTTCGTCTTCGCTCACGAACTTCGAGACCGACTGGATCGTGGCAACGATCAACACGTTGTTGAAGATCGCGACGCCGCTCATCGCCGCCGAGTACAATCCGAACTCTTTCGCCTCTCCAAAGATCCGCGGCAACAAAAGCTGTACCGCGTAGCTCGTGACGATGAAGAACACCTTGGCGCCTGCGATCGACGCCAAGCCGCGTCCTGCTCGCCTCGCGTCGTCGGTGGAATTCGACGCTGTGCTTTGGGTTGGGCTGGCCAAGACCGGTCAAGGGTTGACTTGAATCGCCCGTTGACGCCAATTACGGCCCAGTGAGGCTGGTCTTTTTCGGGTCGAGGCGAACGGCGTACGGCCGAATCATCTCGGCGGCAGGGGTTTTGGGGGTGGTGCTGCTGGTTGGCGCGACGTCGTACTACGCCGTCGGCGACGGGCGCTGGAGCTGGTTCGACTGCTTCTACATGACGATCATCACCCTTTCGACGGTCGGCTTCGCCGAAGTCCTCGAGGGGATGAACGACATCCCCGAGGCCCGTGCGGTCACTGTCGCCCTCATCGTTCTCGGCAGCGGAACCTTGCTTTATTTCATTTCGAGTATGACCGCTTTGATTGTAGAAGGTGACCTGCAGGGCATCCTGAGGCGTAGACGTATGCAACGCGCGATCGGAACGTTAAAAGACCACATCATCCTTTGCGGAGTCGGAACGACGGGCCACCACATCGCGGCCGAGCTTCGCGCCGTCGGTATCCCGTTCGTCGTCATCGATCGAAACCGGCAACGGATTGAAGAGCTTGCCGAGGAGTTCGACGATCGGCTGCTCTACGTGGTCGGGGACGCGACCGACGACCACGTCCTCGACCTTGCCGGTCTTGCGGTCGCCAGAGGGGTGATCTCCGCGCTCAACGACGACAAAGCCAATCTCTTCGTTACGGTGACCGCTCGCGCGCTCAATCCGACGGCCAGGATCGTCGCCAAGTCGATTGAACCGTCGACCGAAGCCAAGCTTCGTCGCGCGGGCGCCGATGCGGTCGTGGCGCCGAACTATATCGGCGGTGTGCGGCTGTTCAGCGAGATGGTGAGCCCCAAGACGGTCGCGTTCCTCGATCGGATCGTCCGGTTCGGTAGCGGGATCAGTGTCGGAATCGAGGCGATTGACGTTCCCTCCGGAAGCGCGTTGGTCGGCAAACGCCTCTCGGAGGCGAATCTCCGCGAGGCCGGGGCCTTGGTCGTCGCGGTCCATCGAGTCGACGACGAATACATCTACAACCCCGGCGGGGAGTACGAGCTCGCGGCCGGGGATTCGCTCCTCGTTCTGGCTGAATCTCAAGACGTCAAGAACCTGCGCAGCCTTCTGGTCGCCGGCGCTCCCGCCTGATCGACTTCGGCGCCATTTTCGTCCTCCAGGCGACCTTGACGCCCTAGGTCGGGTGGTTAGGTTGGCTCGACTCCGGAAGCGATCCGGACCCCAAAAGGAGACAAGAAAACATGGGAAAGATTATCGGCATCGACCTCGGGACGACGAACTCGGTCGTCGCGGTGATGGAGGGCAAGGACCCGCAGGTCATCGTCAATGAGGAGGGTGACCGGATTACCCCGTCCGTGGTGGCTTGGGATGACCAAGACGAGGTCCTCGTCGGACAGATCGCCAAGCGACAAGCGATCACGAAC
>JBCCHE010000026.1:0-70445 GCA_039028875.1 Myxococcota bacterium
GCGTTCCTCACCCGTCCGCCACTTTACTCACCCGAAGGTTTTCTCGTTCGACTTGCATGTGTTAGGCCCGCCGCAAACGTTCGCTCTGAGCCAGGATCAAACTCTCCAGTTGAACTGTTGAGCGGTCCTGGATGACGCGACTTCCACTCAGCTTCCGGCTTACCTCCTCGGGCGCTCCCTGCGAGGTACAAAAGTACCTCTCAGTCGCTCCCTGCGGGGGCGCTCGGAATCTGAGCGTTCTCGCGTCACCAGGATGAGTTGCTTCAATGAAGCGACTCACCCCAGAGCTTCACGTATGTACGTGTTGCTCTCGGATTGCGGTTCGCATCGTGTGTATATGCGACCGCGATTTGAATTGACCCGGCCGTGCGTTTTGATGCACGACTCGGGACCCGAGTACGTAACTATTTGATTCCGATTCAGTTTTCAAAGACCGATCGGCGGATGTTCCGCGATGGGAAGTGCCAAATGTGAGCTTGGTCAGAGTGCTGGTCAAGCTCGGCTAGGCACCATATTTCCCGCCGATTGTGTGGAAGCCCCTTGAAGAGCCGTAGCCCCCGCAAAGGGACGCCGAAGTTAGCCCATAAAAGGGAGCGGTCAAGAAGGATCTTCACCAAATTTGCGTGGTTCAGCGTGAGCTCTATTGACATCTATATTGTCATTCTGACAATCTAGACTTCTCTTGATTGACTCCCTCCTGAAAGAGGTTGCCGAGCTCTCGGTCGTCCTGGCGGATTGGGGGGAAAAGGTCCGCGGTCCCGGCGACTTGTCGAATGGCGACCGCTGGGTCCTCGAGCGATTGGTCGCGCACGGAGAGGCGACCGTCCCGTCGATCGCGCGGGAAAGACGGGTTTCGCGCCAACACATCCAGCAGACCGTCGACAGCCTGGCTACGAAGGGCCTGGTCGAGCGTTTCCCAAACCCCGCCCACAGGCGGTCGCGCCTCGTCGCCGCCTCGGGCCAAGGTCGGGCGTTGGCAGAGGGACTCCAGGCCGAAGCGCGCCGTGCGCTCGAGAGGATACGGGCTGGGACCTCGGACGAAGCCGTGCGCGACGCGAGCGAGGTGCTGCGTCGCTGGCGAATCGCGCTCCTCGAAGACCTCGACCGGCGGGGACGAGGGCAGGCGAACGCTCGGCGCCGGGAGTAGACTAGGGGCGCGGCGAGCGTTCCTAGGTGCGCCTCAACGCACGGTGGCACGGACGAAAGGAACCGACATGTGGAAGAGGATCGCCCCGCTGAGCCTTATCGCGTGCACCCTTTGTGCGCACATCGGATGCAAGGCCGTGCAAGAAGCCGCGGTAGAGATGAAGGAGTCGGTCGAAGCGCGACAGAAGGAGGCGCAAGACGCACAGGCCAAGGTCGAGGCCATGCGCGCCGAGTCGGCCAAGCTCCTCGAGGAACTCGAGACCGGAGAACCATCCCGAGACGCCGCCCCCGGCGAAGCCCCGAACGACAACGCAGAGGCGGACTCGGTGCCGCAAGACGACACCGACGGTCCGTAGGTCTTGGGTGGGGTTCTAGGGCAAACCATGGCAATGCCTGCACCCAACAGGACGTCCCGCGACTTCGGCTTGCCGCGTTAGCGAACGAGAACGAACACGACGGTCGGCCCGCCGCCCACGCTCGTCAGGGTCAGTGTGTCGGCAGACTCGACGTACGTGAACGTGAGCGTCTCGCTCAGGGGGCCGTCGCTATCCATCTGCGCGTTCACGTCGACCTCGCCGGCGTCATTGAAGAAGACGAAGCCCGACTCGAACCAGAGCTGGCCTCCGTTCGCATCGACTTCTTGGTAGACGTACGCGCTCGTTTCGAGGAGTTGTATCTCAGCGGCCACCGCGCCTGGAACCCACTCAAGGATGTCGGCAAGGCTCGCCGGGGCCCCGTCCACCGTGACGGAGTTGTATGTCCATACACCCACGAGGCTTGCCGGCGGCGGCCCTTCCTCGCCCCCTGTGCCTCCGGTGGATCCGGCGTCTTCGGAGTCTCCGCATCCGACGGCCAGTGCGGCGCATGCGATCGCAGCGATGGCGAGCCGTTGGCACACCTTTCGAGTAGAGGGGGTGGCTTGAACGTAGCGGTGCGCGTGGCCCATGGATGACTCCTCCTGCGGGCGACCCTAACCGTGAGTCGAAGGTACGCACAACAAGCACGTGCCCGAAGGCTCGGCGACATCGCGGCCCACCTGACGCCTAGGTCGGCCCCACCCAGACCCAACTGGCGCAGGGAGCCTGTGTGGCGCCGAGTTGTGAGGAGCCCGAGTTGGCGTTAACTCTATCGGTATGGCGGTGATCTACTACGCCATCCCGTTCTTTTTGCTGACCCTGCTCCTCGAGAGTTGGGCCATCCGCCGAAAAGAACCCGCAGGGACCATCCAAGCAAAACTCGCTGGGCACACGCTCAAGGATTCGCTCGCGAGCTTGTCGATGGGCCTCGGCTTCTTGGGCGTCGAGCTGCTGCTGACTTTGGTGCCGATCGGGATGCTCGTTTGGCTCTACCAGTACCGCCTCTTCGACATCAAGCCCGCGATCTGGTCGTTTGTCGCGCTCTTCTTCCTCGAGGACCTTTGCTATTACTGGTTTCATCGGAGCCACCACGACGTCCGTCTGCTCTGGGCGGCGCATGTGAATCACCACTCGAGCCAGAAGTACAACCTGACCACAGCACTCCGACAGTCGTGGACGACACCCTTCACTGGCGCGATCTTCTGGGCACCACTGGTCCTCATCGGCTTTCCAGTCGAGATGATCCTGATCCAGAAGTCGATCAGCCTGCTCTACCAGTACTGGCTCCACACCGAGTTGGTCCCGAAGCTCGGATGGTTCGGCAAGGTATTCAACACGCCGTCGCATCATCGCGTGCACCACGGCCGAAACCCGCTCTACCTGGATCGCAATCACGCCGGGATTCTGATCATCTGGGACAAGATGTTCGGCAGCTTCGAGCCGGAACACGAGCCCGTCGACTATGGCCTCACGAAGAACATCGATACGTTCAACCCCGTGAAGATCGCCTTTCACGAGTGGGGGAGCATGCTTCGCGACGCAAGGAACGCCAAGACTTGGCGCGGGCGGCTGGGCTATCTCTTCATGCCCCCTGGCTGGCGCGAAGACGGTACCGGCAAGACGGCGCACGCACTCCGCGCGGAACACCTCGAGACGGAGTCCGCACCCGCCGAATGAAGATGCGAGCCGTTAGCGACCGAGCAGCCGGTAGCGGACGACGATGGGAATGAGGGCCGCGGTGACCGCGACCAGGCTGATCGGTGGGATCATCGCGGGCCAGTGGCCCGGCGCGAGCCACCCCTTGAGGCCGAGCACCACCAGATGAGCGACGACCAGGATAAGCGAGACGTAGCCCATGCGCTGCGCGCGTTTCCATCGTTTTCCGCCAATGGCCTTGGGCATCATCGGCAGTGTTGTAATCGCGGGGGAGCTGAGGAAGAAGAGCGCGACGGCGCCCGTGGTCATGCCCAGCTCACCTTGCAAGTTCAGCTGACCCACCGTGTCAAAGTACTTGGCGAAGTAGGCCGGCGTGAGAATGCACAGGGACAGCACGGCATGGATGCACGCCAGCGAGAACCCCATGAGGCCACAGAACTTGGTCACGACGAGTCGGAGTCGTTTGTCATGGTCGAGCCAGCGGATGACCTTCCCAATCAGGTAAGAACAAGCGACGAACACCACGGCCGCCATCGCGGTCGCCTTGTTCAGAATGAACAGTGGAAAGTGCCGCCATTCGACGTCGCCAGCCAAGTGATATCGGAGGATTGCATAGGCGACGGAGCCGCCGAAGATCACGCCGAACCAGCGTGCCGTCGTTGGCTGCCAAAGGCGGTTCTCGGGCAAGCTGCTGGGGTCGGTCGACGTCATGAGGGTCTTCGCGGGTGAGGTCGACCCGGGCCTCCCAGGTGGGAGGCCCAGACCTCACGGACTAGTTCGATGGTGGCTGCGCGAGCTGGTCAACCACCTGGTCGATGGTGAAGCTCGACGGTTTTTGTCGGGGCGGGAAGTCTTTGAACGTCGACAAGAAGCCGGCGACGATCGCTTGCGCGGGTACGAACACGAACGCTCGGTCGAGAAGCCAACGATCGTAACCCATCGCCTCTTCGTCAGCCCGTTCAAAGGGGTCCTGCCGAACGTTGAAGAGCTTTGGCAAACGAAGGTTGGTGAACGGTCTCATCCAAACTTCGAACCCGTGTCCCTCCTGGATGCTGAACAGCACCTTCCAGTCGTTGTACCGCATGGCCGACAGTGCTCCATCATCGGTGAAGTAGAACATCTCCTTACGTGCACTCGGCCCATTGCCGAGAAGCATGTCGAGTTGGTTGTACCCATCGAGGTGGACCTTGAAGGTCTTGCCGTCGGCTCGGTGGCCCTTCAAGAGCTTTTGCTTGATGTCGGGTTCGCCGGCAGCGGCGAGAAGCGTCGGCAGCCAGTCTTGATGGGAGAGGATGCCGTTCGAGATCACGCCTGCCGGGACCTTGCCGGGCCAGCGAACCATCGCAGGCACACGGAAGCCACCTTCCCAGGTGGTGTTCTTCTCTGCGCGAAACGGGATCATGCCGCCGTCTGGCCAAGACATCACCTCAGCTCCGTTGTCCGTCGAGTAGAACACGATGGTGTTGTCGGCGATCCCGAGCTCGTCGAGTTTGTCGAGCAGCTGCCCGACGTGCCCGTCGTGCTCGACCAGGCCGTCTGCGTACACGCCCTGCCCAGTCACGCCCTGAGACTCCGGCTTGAGGCGCGTCCAGATGTGCATTCGAGTCGTGTTAAACCACAGAAAGAAGGGTTTCTCGGAGGCCACCGAGCGGTCGATGAAGTCGAGCGCGCCGGTGAGGATCTCCTCGTCGACCGTCTCCATCCGCTTCTTGGTGAGGGGCCCAGTGTCCTCGATCTTGCCATCCGAGGACGATCGAATGACGCCTCGCGGTCCAAACTTCTCTTTGAACGCGGGGTCTTTCGGGTAGTCCGGGTTCTCCGGCTCCTCTTCGGCGTTGAGGTGGTAGAGGTTCCCGAAAAACTCGTCGAACCCGTGATTGGTCGGAAGGTGCTCGTCGAGGTCGCCGAGGTGGTTCTTGCCGTACTGCGCGGTCGAATAGCCCAACGGCTTGAGCAGCTCTGCGATGGTGGGGTCTTCCTTCTGGAGGCCGAGCTCCGCGCCGGGGAGGCCCACCTTCAAGAGACCCGTTCGAAACGGGCTTTGCCCGGTGACGAATGCCGACCTTCCGGCGGTGCAGCTGTTCTCGCCGTACGCATCGGTGAACGTCATCCCTTCGCGGGATATTCGGTCGATATTGGGCGTCTCGTACCCCATCATCCCCATGTTGTAGGCGCTGATGTTCCAGTACCCGACGTCATCGCCCCAGATGACCAGGATGTTGGGCTTCTTGCTCGCGCCCTCCTCGATCACATCGTCGGTGCTAACCAGCGAGACCTCACTCGGCGCGTAAGAACGCTTGCGCGGCGCCCAGTCGCCTGGCGCTTCAGCCGCCGCCTCTGCCGTGGGCTCGGTATCGGCGGGCGAAGGAGCGGTTGACGCCTCTTCGTCGGGCAGTGGCGCGGCGCGCGAGCACCCGACCACCGTCATGGCGAAGCAGACGGCCGCGATGATTGTTTGCTTGTGTTTCATTGCCACTCTCTCCTTGTTACGAAAGCTTGAAGGTCCGAGCTCCTAGTCTGTTAGCGACCGGTGAATCGCATGGGGTTCGGATTCCAGAAAACGAAGCGAAAGTTGAGTTCCCACACCGGTGACGTGGGGGTGCGAACGACGTTGTAGAAGGCTTGGAGTCGTGTGGTCAGGGCCAACCGGGGGAGCCTCGGAACGCGGAAGTGTTTTCCTAGCCCGCCACCCACGGGGACGAACCAACGGTCCCGTTGGCTTGCGTTCCAGTTTGCCGTGATGAGCGGTTCGGTTGCGAGGTACCAGAGCTTTGGAAGATTGTAGAAGAGCAAATATTCGAGGGCGAGCTGGTTGACGTCCGGTCGATTGCGGTCGTCGACGGACCACACGTTCCGGGCGAGGAGGACGGTAACCACGCGTCGTGCCGTGATCCCGAGAACCAGTTCGGGGCCGATGCGCCAGCGTTTGGGGCCGAGCGCGTCATCTGTGGCGGTTGGGAAACCGGTGAACACCCCCAAACCAAGGTCGTAGAGCTGGCCCTTGCGGCCCTCGAGCGCTTTGTGCCCGAGGACGTCGATCGCCATGTCGCCAAATCCGGTGGTGTTCCCGCTGCTGGACGTGAAGTCGGGAACCGTCACGGCGATGGGCAAGATCACCCGCGTAATGAGGCTCCAGTTGTTGGCGAACAGCGCGGGAAGTATCGGTGCCAACACCAACGCGTTGCCCACGCGATCCTCGTCGGGGCCAAGGCCAAAGAGCACGGTGTTGTTCAACGGGATTCGTAAAATGCCCGAGACCGGGTTTTCGATCTGTCGCGCGAGAACCAGATCATCGAGCTGAGTGGGATCGGTGGGTCCGGGATCGGGGGAAGGCAGGTCCGTTTCGTTCAGCGCCTCGGGCTCCTGAGGGCTCACTCGGTGCGGCGCCTGATCGGCGGGGACCGGGCTCGGTGGCTGTGCGTCGCCATGGCGCCCCGACACAAGCATCCAAGCCAAAGCGGCAAGACAGGCGCCCGCCAATCGGCGCGATCTATATCTGCCCACCAACATCCTCGACTGCGCCGTAGGGTTTCTATCACAGAATCCTGCGTAAGAATGCTAAGAACTAGGCAATTGGATGCCTATCCGAACCCTCGAATTCGGGGTGACAGGGCTGCTCGAGCTCATCCCCGAGCCACTTCATGCGGCCCTGGAAAGGGTCGAGAGGACCGTCCAGTACGGCGATGGCGAACTGATCCAGCGTCGCGGAGACGATACTCGAGGTCTGTCGATCGTGCGCCGCGGGACCGTCCGCTTCGGGACCGTGGGGTCGGATGGGGAGGAGCGGACCTTGATCATTCTCGGTTCTGGACATGTGTTTGGCGAGTTGACGTGCTTCGCGGACCTACCGCGCACGTTTGACGCCCGTGCGTTCGGTCCGACGGTTATCGGTCAAGTCGACAAAGCCGACGTCGACCCACTCGTCCGGCAGCATCCCGAGTTCGCCGTGGCCTTGTTGCAAACGCTGTCGACGAAGCTTCACGGGGCGCTCGGATTCATCGAAGACCTGCGGCGCCTCGATGTCATCGTTCATGTGGCCAAACTACTGTCCACCATGGCGAAGACCGACAAGGTCGGCGTGAGCCTCGAGGTCACCCAGGCGTCGCTCGCAGAGACGCTGGGCATCACGCGCGCTCCGGTCGCCCAAGCGCTTGCGACGCTCGAGGAAGAGGGCCTACTGCGACGGGGCTACGGCCGCGTCGAGGTTCCAGACGTGGCTGCCCTTCGAGCTTGGGTCGACGAACGATTGGTCGTGCCCGTAATTGCCTAGTGCCTCTTGGGCCGAGGTCGTCCATCCCCGAGTCGCGCCCTTTCGGGTGGCCTTTGCGGAGGCTCGATTCGTTGTCGATAATGGGGAGCCGATGAAGGTTCTGGTCGTCGTCCTCAACTACCGAACGCCTGACCTGGCGGTCCGATGTCTCGAATCGCTCGAGGCCGAAGTGGCCGAGGTCGGGTCGATGCATGTCGTGGTCACCGACAACGATTCAGGCGACGATTCGGTCGCAATCATCGGCGAGGCGATCGAGCGTCACAGCTGGCGCTGGTGCGAGTTGATGCCTCTGTCGAAGAACGGTGGGTATTGCTTCGGCAACAACGCCGGGATCCGCCCTCACCTCTTCAAAGAGGGGGCGCCGGAGTTCGTGATGTTGCTCAACCCGGACACTTACATTCGGCCGGGTGCGGTTTCGCGGCTGGTCTCCTACCTCGAACGCCACGAAGACGTGGGCATCGCGGGTGCCAGGCTCGAGGGCCCGGACGGTGCAATTCAGAACGGCGCGTTCCGCTTCCCCACCCCGACGCGAGAGATGCTCGATGGCTTCCGGCTTGGGATTCTGTCAAAAGCGATGCGCACTGGCGACATCTTCTACGACCTTGGGGACCAGCCCATGGCGGTCGACTGGGTGGTCGGTGCGGCCATGATGATCCGGCGCGAGGTGTTCGACGACATCGGTTTGCTCGACGAGGGATACTTTCTCTACTTTGACGAGGTTGATTTCTGCCTTCGCGCGAGGCGTGCCGGCTGGTCGGCGCACTACGTACCGCAAAGCGTTGTCGTCCATCTGGTTGGTCGATCGACAGGCATCTCCGATCCCAACAAGCGGCCGCCTCGATTTCCGACCTATTGGTTCGACTCGAGGCGCCGGTTCTTCTTAAAACACCACGGCGCGGTCAAAACACTCGCCGCCGACCTCGGTTTCCTCGGGGGGTACACCACCTGGCGGGTTCGTCGCGTGATCCAACGCAAACCCGACGGCGACCCGCCCTGGTTTTGGCTCGACTTCCTGCGCAATAGTACACTCCTCAAAGGATTCGACCTTGAGTGACGACGACGCGCAATCGCTCCTCGGCCAGCTTGCGGAGGACTGGGAGGCCCACGGCCGAGACTGGACCCGCCCGGGCTTCCAGGCGCTCGCGGTGCACCGCTTTGGCAACTGGCGGATGAAGTTGAAGCCGAAAGCCCTTCGTGCGCCGTTCAGCGTCGCGTATCGGGCTATGTTTCGTGGGGTGCGCAACGTGTACGGGATCGAGCTTCCCTACACCGCCAAAGTGGGGCGGCGTGTCGTGTTTGAGCACCAGGGGGGCGTGGTCATCCACGGCGGTGTCGAGATTGGCGACGACTGCGTCATTCGGCAAGGCGTCACGATCGGCAACAAGCGCCTCGACCGGCCGAACGAAGCGCCCACACTCGGCGACGGCGTCAACGTGGGCGCTGGCGCGAAGATTCTCGGTGACGTCGAGGTGGGCGCGGGAGCCTCGATCGGAGCCAACTCCGTCGTCGTCAAAGACGTCGCCGATGGAACCGCGGTCGTCGGGGTCCCGGCCAAACCGATCGACCCAAAGGACTGACGCGTGGAACGTCTCGGGGCCGTCGTGATCGGTCGAAACGAGGGGCAACGGTTCGTGCGTTGCCTCGAGTCCCTCGTCGGCCGCGTTGAACACATCGTGTACGTTGACTCCGGATCGACCGATGGGAGCATCGAGCATGCTCGGAGCCAAGGCGTGGACGTACTCGATCTCGACACCTCGATTCCGTTCACCGCCGCGCGCGCAAGGAACGCGGGGCTCGAACGGCTCCGAGAGATCGCGTCGGACACCCTGTTCGTGATGTTTGTGGACGGTGACTGCGAGGTGGACCCGGGATGGCTACCGGCGGCGACCGCGTTCTTCGACGAAACCGAGGGGTATGGCGTGGTCTGCGGCAGACGTCGAGAGCGTCACCCGGGCGCCACCGTCTACAACTACCTCTGCGACGTGGAGTGGAACACGCCCGTGGGAGAAGCCAAAGCGTGCGGAGGCGACGCCCTCATGCGGATCGAGGCGATTGCCAGCGTCCAAGGTTTCGACCCCACACTCATCGCAGGCGAAGAACCCGAGCTTTGTGTTCGCCTTCGCCACGCCGGTTGGAAGATCCGCCGGATCGATCGAGAGATGACCCACCACGACGCCAACGTGACGCGGTTCTCGCAATGGTGGACGCGCACGGTGCGGGCCGGTCACGCGTATGCCGAGGGCGCCGCCATGCACGGCGCCCCACCCGAACGTCACTGGGTCAAGGAGTCGAGGCGTGCCATCCTTTGGGGCGGCGTGCTTCCACTCGTCGCACTGCTCGCGGCACCGTTCACGCAGGGCGCTTCGCTTCTTCTATTGGTGCTCTTTCCCGTCAACGTCGCCCGGATCGCCCTTCGGCTTCGGCACGAGGGCGAGGCGCGCCCGTGGACGGTCGCCACGTTCATGATGCTCGCCAAGGTCCCCGAGGCGCTCGGGGTGTTTCGGTTCTACAACAACCGACGCAAGGGCGCCCAGACGCCCCTCATCGAATACAAGTCGTAGCGCGCCGCGAGGTTACTCGTTGAAGTTGACGGTGCGCACCGCGTTGGCTTCCGCCTCGGCAATGTCGATGACGATGTCGATCGGCTCGTTGTCGAGCCAGAACGGCAGCAAGTCTTCGTAGTTGGGCGAGTCGATGTCGCCCGACTGGCCTCCGGGGAGCTGAATCGAGCACTCGACGCCGCTCGGAGGCGCCTCGCAGACAAGCCGCATGGACGGCCCTGCCGTCTGCACGTAGTCCTCCGATCCACCGCGGAAACCCGGGTTCGCGACGTCGACCGTGAACAGTCCCCCGTCGTTGGTGAAGAAGGGCTCGCCCCCAGGGGGGTTGTCGTAATCGGAGATGCCGAACGCCGCGAGGCGGGATCCCAGAACGAGGCCGTGGATCCGGCCCCAGGCCCATTCGGTTTCGTCGTCACCAATGTTTGCAACGAGAAACGCGCCCGCGGTCTCGAGGGCGGTGGCCATGATGTCGTACTTGGTCTCCGTGGCGTCCTCGGTAGACACATCGTCCCAGTAGATGTCACCCGCGTTGAGTTGACCGGGGTCCACGATCGAGAAAAACGTCGCGTAGTTTGGCGGTCTCCCATCGGACACGGAGACCTCCCCGCCCGCACTCGCGGCCTCGAGCTCGTCGAAGACGATCGCGCGGTTGAGTTCGACGAGCGCGACGTGAAACGCGGCACATCCGGCCGCGGCGGCGAGCTCGTTCGCATCAGAGGTGAGCGGCGCGGTCACATCCGAGCCATCGAGACCGGTAGGACACTCGTAGTCGGTCCAGCCCTGGAGCGCATTCACGACTTTCTCTCCGTTTGGCGTGAGCGTCGTCATCTCGTCGGTCGCGATGTCCAGGATCTTGGGCGTCATATCCTCGCCAAGGAGCGAATGAATGTCGCCCACGGTGGAGAGCATCGTGTCCGTCGTGTGCTGGGTCTCGGCGCCGAGGAGGTTGACGATCTGGGCGTGCCGGTAGCCCGCTGCGGCTTCGGTTTGGAAGGGAGGGCCCTCGTCAGTGGGGTCGCCGTCTTGAAGTGCGCCGGTCATGTCGTTGTTGGCCGTCGCGACGTAGCCCGCCTCGGGATTGGTGACCTGCGGCAGCTCCTCGTAGCCGAAGAACTCATCCCACTCGTACAGGCCGGACGCGCCGTCGAGAGGCAGCCATGGCGGCGCGCCACCGTCGAGGCCAGTCGCCCAGGTCCGCTTCGCAATGCGATTGTACGGATACCAGCCGACGTCCCCATTGGTATCGATGACGACCCAGTTCTGGCCGATCGACGTGCCGAGCTCGACCGCCTGCCTAAACTCCTCGAGCGTGCTCGCCTGATTGAACGCCGTCGCAGCGTCGGCATCGGTATCGGTGTCACTCCCGGTCCACCGATACGTGATCGCTGTGCCCGCTTCGGCGTCGATCTCACGAACGGGGCCGTGGTGGGGCGTGAACAAGAGCTCGAACTCCTCAGTGCTCCCGTCGTTGAACTCGACGGTGAAGGGAGTCCGGATGAACTCGATGACGTCGTCGCCGTTCACCACCCCGATGGGCTCGCCACCCTCGAACGCGAGCTCCTCGACGTAGACGTCACTGAAGTCGAGGACGGTGGTGGTCGCGCCCCAAGCGATCGTGTCGGTCTGGCCGAGCACCATCCAAGGGATTCCTGGGAAGGTGACCCCGGCGGCCCGAACGTCGCCGGAACCGTTGGTCTTCGCGTCGAGGAGCGCGAGGTACCAGGTCATCGGTTGCTCCATGCCGAGGTGAGGGTCGTTCGTCAGGAGCGCATTGCCCGAGGCGCTGTTCGAAGGCGCGATCACCCAGTTGTTGGACCCGACGTCGTCTCCAAGGACGAAGTCCCCGCCCCAAAGGCGAGTGACCCCCCGGTCGGCTTTCAGCTTCCTCGAGAGGCTGCGAAGCGCGGGCAGCGCGCGGGTATAGGGCTGATACGGGAGCAGCCGTTCTTTCGGCACCACGACCCCGGCGGCCGCGATCGACTCGGGCGGCGTCGGCAGGATCGTCGAGCTACTGATGGGGCGACGGCTGTAGAGATCCGAGAAGATCGCGTCGTCGCCGATCTCTTCTCGCGCGATGCCGTTGTTGATCTGCGCCGACTCGTCGAGGGTGAGCTGGGCCAAGAGAAGCGCGATCGCCGCGAGGCTGTCGCCAGGGGTCCACTCGGGGATGTCGTCGGCGGTGTAGTCCAACAACACATTGGTGAACTCGCGGGGAAAGGTTGCTCCGTTCTCACCCGCTCGCACGTCCGAGATCCATTGGTTGACGCCGACGGCATACGCTTCGAGGAGCGCGCGACTCTTGTCGGAGGATTGCTCGAAGAGAAAGTCCTCGACCGGCTGACCTTCGCGCGTCGAGTAAAGCTGTCGGCTCCGTGCGGCCGCGGCCGGAATATCGAGCGCCCGGGCGATCGCAGGCGCGACGAGATCCGCGAGGCGGCCCGTCGGCAACCGTCGTCCGAGGTCCATCTGCACAAAACGGTCGAACGCGTGGTAGTAGCCGAGAACCATTGCGCAGTCTTCGTCGGTGGCGCAGTCGGCGCTGAGGACGCCATACTGGTCGAAGTACGCCGTCGCATCGGGGGGCCACTCCGACGTATTGGAGCCGCCGGCGCCTCCACTACCGCCGGTACCGGTACCTTCACCGTCATCGCCGCAACCGCTGGCGGCTAGGGTCAACGCCAACACGAAAAGAACTACTGCACGCATCTCAGACCTCTTTCAAAACGATAAGAACCGGCAGACCATACCTGTTCTAGAGGCAAATCCAAGCCGGTGTGGCGCGCAGGGCGCGGGTACTGATCGTCTTGGTGGTGGACAAGCGAAGAGGGTTCCGGGCTAAGGTAGTGGGATGTGCGGCAACGACGCCGCGCGTCATAGGCGCGAGGAAGCAATGCGAAAAACGTGGTTGATGTGGGGGCTAGGGGTTTTGGCAGGGTGCGGAAGCACGACGATCCCGATGGCGCCGAACCCCTCGCCGCATTTTGGCGCCGTTGCCGACAACCTTCAGCTCGGTGGGACGGTGTACGCATACGTCGACATCGACGGCGACGCCGAACGCGCGGCCTCGTTCCTGATATCGCTCCTCGATGGCGTTCCCGGCGCGGACGAAGCCGCGCGCAGCGACGGCCGCAACCCACGCCAGCTCGCCCGCGACGTGGGCCTTGCCGACGTCGACGCCATCGGCATGAGCTCTTACCGCCAAGGCGATCTCTACCACAACCGAAGCTTCATCTACCGCTCGGGGCCGCGCCAAGGTGTGCTCGCCCTCTTCGGCGCCGACCCGGCCGCGTTCGAACTCCCCAACGTCTCGACGCCCGCCACCGATTTCATCTGGGAGCTACGGCTCGACCTCGGCGCACTCATCGACGTGGTGCGCGCGCTCGGGACGCATGGCGTGGGCCCGTCGCCTGCATCGATCGACCGCACGCTCAACGAGTCCGTCGGAGGCCTCGACGTGACGTTGGGCGCCCTCCTGCAGAATCTCGAGCGCATCGGTCTCACGTTGGAGTTAGACGAGTCACGCATCCTGCGCGTGCCAGGAAGTGCACTCTGGTTTCCGTTCACGAACTTTCTCTTCCAGCTGGACGGGGTCGGCGCTCTGGTCGACGCGCTCGAGCGTCGAAGCGCGTTCGATCCGTTCTTGCGTTCGCAGTCGACGGCCGAACGCCGAGTCGTCAGCCTTGGGATTCGGCTTCCGCCCCCTTGGAACGCCTACGACCCCCAGCTGGTCGAGGACTTGCGGTCGGGACGCGTTTACCTGAGCAGTAATCCGGCGTTCCTCGAGCAAAGCCTCACCAGTCCGCGACGCGTTACCGAGGCCGGAGACTACGAAGCCGTCTTCGCCGAACTGCCGACGCAAGGCAATGGCATGCTCTTCATGTCGCGCCGGCTCACTCGGGAGCTTCATGGCCTGCTTGATCGATGGGTCAACGAATCCGGAGCGGGCCTCGGGACCGCGTTGGCGCGCTTCTTCTTGCCGGACGGCGGTCTTCCCGTGGGGTGGGTCGCGCAGAACCGCCCGGATGGCGTGCTGTTCACCTCCAACTCCCCGTCGTCTCACAAATCGACCCTGGTGACCCTGGCGTACGCCACGGTGTTGCCTGTGATCGTCGCGATGGCCGCGTCGAAGGCCTCGAAGCCTCCACCGCCCCCCTTCCCAAGCTTCCCGTAGAGGCGGGTCTCGCGAAAGTGAAAACGCCGGACGAGTCGACCCGTCCGGCGTGTTCCTGAAGCAAGTGATACGGCTAGGATCGTTGGTAACGGCGAATCGCCAAAGACAATGCAAGCAGCACCAAGAAAGAGACACTGGTGGGCGTGCCTTGCCGTGTCGCACCAACGCGACAACCGAATCCGCCCCCCCCTTGAACGCTAAGCCCATCGACGGCGTCGGGAACTCCGTCGCCGTCAGAATCATTGGTACGTGGGTCCGGCACCGAACAGACCCCCTCATCACAAGTCGCATCCCCGGTGCAGTCCCCATCGTCGACGCAGTCCGCGCCAACGTTGAACGCGCAGTCCGCCGCACAGGACTCGGGCGGGAGCCCGTTGTCGTCGCCGTTGTCGCAGGCTTCGGCGGCGTCGACCACACCGTCCCCGCAGGTGGCAAGGATGCACGCGTTGTCCTCGCAGCGGTCTCCTGCCGCGCAGTCGAGATCTTCGAGGCAAGCGACGCAAACGCCACGGCTCTCGTCGCACACCCGGCTCGCACACACGAACGCTTGGTTGCTCTCGGTGCAAGGGGCGTCGCCCCCATCGTCAAACTGACAGAGCAGGGTCACACCCCCGCAGACGATGCCCGGTGCGGGCGCACAGTCCTCGACACTTGCACACGGCCCGAAACCGGGATTGAACCTACACTGGTTGTTGCAGGCATTCGTATCGTCCCCGTCGCCGTCGTCACATGGCTCTCGAGAAGGCAGCGCCGTTTGGTACCCGTCGCCACACGACTGGGCCCAGTTGGGAACGCCGTCCCCGTCGTCGTCCTCCACATTGGCGTCTGTCAGCGCAACGCCGGCAACCAAGCAACCTGCGGGGTCGCCTACGCCGTTGCAGTCCAAGTCGAACGCGTCGTCGATTCCGTCGCCATCGTGGTCGTTGCCCGACGAAGGTACGTCGGACGAGCCGTCGTCGTTCGTATCGAACGCCTCATCGGCATCGGGGATCCCATCCGCGTCGGAGTCGAGGTCGAGCACGTCGGCAACCGAATCACCGCCGAGCAACGTCTCGTCGGTGTTGACGAGCGACACACCGTCGCAAAGCCCGTCGGCGGGGTCGAGATCGACGCAGGTGTCGATCCGCCCGTCGCCATTGGCGTCGACACCCCCTGTCTCGCGCACGTCCGGAATGCCGTCCCCATCGGAGTCGAGGTCGAGGTAGTCCGGAACGAGATCCGCGTCTTCGTCGCGGGCGTCCCCAGGATTGCCATCGCCGTCGAGGTCAGGCGCCTCAGCCGAGGTCGGGATGCCGTCACCGTCGTCGTCGGAATCGAGATAGTCCGGAAGCGAATCCCCGTCGGAATCGATCAAGCCCTCGTGGATGTCGAGTAGACCATCTCCATCTCGGTCGGTTTGCACGGCCCCTCCGGTCACCTCTTCGTCGCCGTCTTCACCTGGCTGCGCACCGTAGTGTTCACCCGGTGGGTCGGTCAGGTCGGTCTGGACGCCCGGTATCCCGCCCGTCACGTCGACCGGGCACGACACGCTGGCGCCTCGAACCAAGGTGTGTCCCCCGGAGGCGCCTCCGCCGGTGCCGTGGTCGTCTGTCAGTGCATCCCCGCCGTCGCCTCCTCGGGCTTGGGCGCCGCCGCAGGTGACATCGGCGACCGCTCGGACGACCACGAGGCCTCCGGCCCCGGCCCCACCGGCTGCGTCGTTTCGACTGCCGACCGAGTCACCGCCGTCCAGCCCGTTGGCTTCGAAGGTCCCTGCCCCACTGACGGCGTTCGCGCGTACCCAGACCACGCCACCGCCATCGCTGCCAGTGCCGCCTACGTTGTTGTTCTGGTGTCCGGAGCCGCCGCCTCCACCCATGGTCATGCGAGAGAGCGCGGAGTAGCTCAACGCCGCGCCGCCCAGCCCACCAATGTCGCGCCCTGTTCCCGCGATCGAAGGGTCGGGGTCGCCCCGCCACGTGCGTCCGCCGAGGCCGCCGAGGCCGCCATGGCCGCCGCCGCCCCCGCCGGAATTGTGGCATACGCCGCCGCCGCCGCCGTTCGCGCGGTTGCCGCGGCCGGTGCCACCGGGAGGACCGCCTCCGAGGAAGTCGAGACCGGCGATGCTCTCGCCCTTCTCGGCTCCGGTCGGACTTGGCTCATCGAGGCCTGTACACCCGTTGGCGCCCGAGTTGCCCCGATCGGTTCCACCGAGGAAGCCCGCGCCGTTGGCCGTCACGCGGCCGTCGACCGTCACCATGCCGGTGGCGAGGAATGCAACGATGCCGCCCTCGCCCAGCGAAGGATCCCAGTCGGCGGCTTGGATCTCATCGGCAGCGCCGACGGTGACATCCGTGAACTCCGGCACGAAGATCACCTGACTGTTGACCTGCGCGAAGGGGTTCACCATCGAGTCGGCCAAAGTGAGCGTATTGGCCGCGACGCCCTCGACGCGAGCAAACTCGAACTGTCCCACCGGGCCGCTCGCGAGGTCGATCTCAGTCTGGTCGCCGGAGGCTGGTACGGGCTGGCCGTTGACCTGCCACACCAGCACGAGGTCGCCGGCCGCGAAGCGACTCCCATCGGCCACGTCGATGGTGTCCTCCCCGACCGCGACATCGGCCGCCAGCCGGCTGTAGGCGTTCACAACCTCCACCCCCGACACGACCTTCGCGCCGTGATGGCCGTCTCCGAGTCCGAAGTAGTCCTCTGAAGCCGCCGCCGGGGCGGTCGCGCCCAGGACGGTGCCTAAAGCCATGTAGAGCGGCAATTGAAGTACAGCGATGCGCATGGTCCACCCCAGTCTGAGTTAAGACAATGACACATAGATAACGGATTTGTCCACTAATACCGCAGGAAAATCCGAACGGCGTTCCCACGCAAATCACTGAAATCACAAGGGATCAGTGGATCGCAGCGCGTGATCCTCGATGTCGGCTCTGAGGCGCTAGTCGGGGTACGGAAGCTCGGAGTGGCCCACCAAATAGGTGTCGACCGCGTGGGCTGCACCGCGGCCTTCCGCGATACCCCACACGATGAGCGACTGCCCCCGCCGGCAGTCGCCTGCAGTGAAGACCCCTTCCACGTTGGTCGCGTAGTCCCCGTAGGCCGCCTTGAAGTTGCTTCGGGGGTCGCGCTCGAGGCCCAGGTGCTCCGCGAGTGTGTCTTCGGGGCCCAAGAAGCCCATCGCCAAGAAGATCAGGTCCGCTTCGAAGGTCTGCTCGGACCCGGGAACCTCAGCCATCTGCCACTTCCCGTTCGCGTCCTTGTCCCACGCGACACGCACGGTCTCGACGCCAGCGAGGTTGCCGTGGCCGTCGTCGATGAACCGCTTGCTGAGCACGCAGTATTCGCGAGGGTCCTTGCCAAACTTCGCGGCCGACTCTTCGTGGCCATAGTCGACGCGGAAGATGTTGGGCCACTCGGGCCAAGGGTTGTCCGGTGCGCGTTCGGCCGGTGGCTGTGGCAGGAGTTCGAAGTTCACGAGTGACGTGCACCCGTGACGCAGCGAGGTCCCGATGCAGTCGGTCCCAGTGTCGCCGCCCCCGATGACGATCACCCGCTTCCCCTCGGCACTGATGAACGCGCCGTCTTCATGCTTGGTGTCGAGTAAGCTCTTGGTGTTCTTCAACAAGAACTCCATCGCGAAATGGACGCCCTGAAGATCCCGTCCCGGGATCGGCAAGTCGCGTGGTCGCGTGGCGCCGGTGGCGACAACCAACGCGTCGTGCTCGTCACGAAGCTGACGAACGTCGACGTTCACGCCGACGTCTGCATTGGTGACGAAGTTCACACCTTCCTCCCGCATGAGGTCGAGCCGTCGCTCGACGATGCCTTTGTCGAGCTTCATGTTGGGGATTCCGTACATGAGCAGCCCGCCGATGCGGTCGTCACGCTCGTAGACGGTCACCGAATGCCCCGCACGATTGAGCTGTTGTGCAGCAGTCAGACCAGCGGGCCCGCTTCCGATGACAGCGACCGACTTGCCACTTCGTTCGGCGGGCGGCTCCGCGACGATCCATCCTTCTTCGAAGCCTCTATCGACGATGGCCGCTTCGATGTTCTTGATGGTTACCGCAGGCTCGTTGATGCCGAGGACGCAGGCGCCCTCGCAGGGCGCCGGACAGACGCGCCCGGTGAACTCCGGGAAGTTGTTGGTCTTGTGGAGACGATCGAGCGCCTCGCGCCACCGCCCCTGGTAGACGAGGTCGTTCCACTCTGGGATCAGATTGTCGATTGGACAGCCTGTCGTCGACTGACAGAACGGAACACCGCAATCCATGCATCGCGCGCCCTGCGTGCGAAGGTGCCGCTCGGGGACGTCTACGAGGAACTCGTTCCAGTCGTCCACCCGCTTTAGCGGATTGCTGTAGGGAACGGTCTCCCTAGGAAATTCTTTGAAACCGGTTGGCTTTCCCATGATTCCTACTCCGCCGCCGGGCGTTTCTCGGGCTCCGGGGCATTCGGGCCCGGTACGCCGAGCGATAGGTCGCCGGTCTGCCGAATCACACGCTTGTAGTCCGTGGGCATGACCTTCACGAAGGTGCCCAGGGTGCCGTCCCAGTCATCCAACACGCGCTGCGCGATCGCCGAACCCGTGTGCGCGAGATGCTCCTCGACGAGCCCACGCACGACGGCGATCTCTTCCGCGTACTGGAGGCGTTCGAGGTCGACCATCTCCTGGTTGCAACGGGTCGCGAACTTGCCATCGACGTCGAGCACGTAGGCAACGCCTCCGCTCATGCCGGCGCCGAAGTTGCGACCGGTGTCGCCAAGGATGACGGTCCGCCCACCTGTCATGTACTCGCAAGCGTGGTCGCCCACGCCCTCGATCACCGCCCAAGCACCCGAGTTGCGAACGCAGAAGCGCTCGGCAGCGCGCCCGCGGAAGAACGCCTTGCCCGTTGTGGCGCCGTACAGGACGACGTTTCCGACGATCATGTTCTCGTGGGGGACGAACGTGGCCTGCTTCGACGGGTAGACGATGATCTTGCCGCCCGACAAACCCTTTCCAACGTAGTCGTTGGCGTCGCCCTCGAGCTCGAGAGTGACGCCCTTGGCCAACCAGGCGCCGAAACTCTGCCCCGCAGAACCCTCGAACTTGAAGTGAATCGTCTCGTCAGGGAGGAGCTCGTGGCCCCATGCCTTGGCGATCTCGTGGCTGAGCATCGCCCCGACGGTGCGGTTGGTGTTCTTGATCTTGAACTCGCCGGAGACTTTCTTCTTGTCCGCAATCGCAGGTTGAGCGCGCGCGATCAACTGATTGTCGAGTGCTTTGTCGAGCCCGTGATCCTGTTTCTTGGTGCAGTAGACCTCGGTCTCGGGCGTCTTCTTCTTGGCCGGGGTGAGAATCGGCGAAAGGTCGATGCCTTGCGCCTTCCAGTGCACGAGCGCATCGACCATGTCGAGCTTGTCCACACGTCCGACCATCTCGTCGAAGGTGCGAAGCCCGAGCGAGGCCATGATCTCGCGCGCTTCTTCGGCGACCATGAAGAGGTAGTTGATCACATGCTCGGGCTTGCCCTTGAACTTCTTTCGGAGCTCCGGGTCTTGCGTCGCAATGCCCACCGGGCAGGTATTGAGGTGGCACTTGCGCATCATGATGCAGCCCATCGCGATGAGCGGGGCGGTGCTCAGCCCGATCTCTTCGGCGCCAAGCAGTGCGCCAATGACAACGTCGCGGCCGGTCTTCATCTGGCCGTCGGTCTGGAGAACCACGCGGCTCCGAAGGTCGTTCATCACGAGGGTCTGGTGGGCCTCCGAGATGCCGAGCTCCCACGGGAGGCCCGCATGCTTGATCGACGTGAGCGGTGACGCGCCGGTTCCGCCATCGTGCCCGCTGATCAGGATGTGATCGGCATGCGCTTTGGAAACGCCCGCGGCGATGGTTCCGACCCCGACCTCGCTGACCAGCTTAACGCTGATCCGTGCTGATGGGTTGCTGTTCTTGAGGTCGTGGATCAACTGGGAGAGATCCTCGATCGAGTAGATGTCGTGGTGCGGAGGTGGGCTGATCAACCCGACGCCGGGCGTCGAGTGGCGCACCGCCGCGATCTTCTCATCGACCTTGCGACCCGGAAGCTCGCCGCCCTCGCCGGGCTTTGCGCCCTGGGCCATCTTGATTTGGATCTCATCGGCGTTGGTGAGGTAGTTGATCGTCACCCCGAAACGTCCCGAAGCGACTTGCTTGATCGCTGATCGCATCGGGTTCATCGACCCGTCCTCGAGAGGCTCGTAGCGCTTGCGATCCTCGCCGCCCTCACCGGTATTCGACTTGCCGCCTAGCTCGTTCATCGCGATCGCGAGCGTCGAGTGCGCTTCCCACGAGATCGAGCCGTAGCTCATTGCGCCCGTCGCGAATCGTTTGACGATCTCGCTCGCGGGTTCGACTTCGCTGAGCGGGACGGTTTCGTCCGACTTGAAACGCATGAGCCCTCGAAGCGTGCAGCGGCTGCGTGCGTCGTCGTTCGCACGCTTGGCAAACTCGCGATAGGCGTCAGCGCTGTTGGCCCTTGCCGCGACTTGAAGGTTGGCGATCGTCTCCGGGTTCCACATGTGGCGTTCGCCCTTGGCGCGCCAATGGAACTGCCCATCGTTCGGAAGGACGGGCAACCGGACATCGTCGTCCTGGGGATACCCAAGCGCGTGCCGGTCGACGAGCTCCTGCGCGATCACGTTGAAACCAACGCCCTGGATCCGGCTCGCGGTTCCTGCGAAGCACAAATCGACGACCGCCTCGTTGAGGCCCACCGCTTCGAATATCTGCGCGCCCTTGTACGACTGAAGGGTCGAAATACCCATCTTCGCAAAGACCTTGAGCATCCCCTTGGCGACAGCCTTGCGGTAGCCCGTGACGATGCTGTCGTCGTCCGGGAAAGTTTCGGCGTCGAGCTTGTCCCGTCGCCGTTCGTGCCACAGCGCCTCGAAGGCGAGGTAGGGGTTGATCGCGTCAGCGCCGTAGCCAACCAGGCAACAGTGGTGATGGACCTCGCGGGCCTCACCGGTCTCGATGACGACCCCGACGCGGGTTCGCTTCTCGGCCCGCACCAAGTGGTGATGGACGGCCCCGGTCGCGAGGAGCGCGCTCACCGGGATTCGATCGGGGCCTGCGGCGCGGTCCGTCAACACGACGAGGCTGTAGCCATCATCAACCGCCGCTTCGGCCTCCGCGACGATCCGCTCGAGCGCCGGCCTGAGGCCATCTGGCCCCTCGCTGCGCGGCCAGGTGATGTCGATCACGTTGCTCTTCCAGCCCCGCTCGTTGATGGTCTTCAGCGCCGTGACTTCCTCGTTGGTGAGGATCGGATGGGGAACGCGAAGCCGATGCGCGTGCTCCGGGGTCGTGTCGAGTAAGTTCGCCTCGGGCCCGATGTAGCATTCCACGGCCATGATCACTTCTTCGCGAATCGAGTCGATCGGCGGATTGGTGACCTGGGCGAACAGCTGCTTGAAGTAGTCGTAGGCAAGCCGGGGTTGGTCGCTCAGAACGGCGAGCGCGGAGTCGTTGCCCATGGACCCGACCGGATCGCGCTTCTGCTCGATCATCGGGCGCAACATGAACTGGAGCGTCTCCGACGTGTAACCAAACGACTGCATCCTCGCGAGCAAGGTGTCCGGATCGAAGCCGTGCGCCCCTTCATTGACCGGGAGCTCCGTGAGCTTCAAGCGTTCCTGGTTGAGCCACTCCCCGTACGGCCGCCGCGCGGCAATGTCGTTCTTCAGCTCGCCGTCCGGAATCATGCGGCCCTGTTGGAAGTCGATCAGGAACATGCGGCCTGGCTTGAGGCGACCCTTCTCTTTTACGGATTCGGGCGGAACCGGCAGGACGCCAACCTCCGACGCCATGATCACTTTGTCGTCGTGCGTGAGGTAGTACCGGCTTGGTCGAAGCCCGTTCCGATCGAGGACGGCGCCGATGACCTTGCCGTCGGTGAACGCGATCGAAGCCGGCCCGTCCCAAGGTTCCATCAGGCAAGAGTGGTACTCGTAGAAGTCCCGCTTCACCTGGGGCATTTGCTCATGTTTCTGCCAGGCCTCTGGGATCATCATGACCGCGGCCTCGGGCATGGTGCGCCCGTTCATGTACAGGAACTCGAGGACGTTATCGAGCGTCCCCGAGTCCGACATCTCGGGCTCGACCACAGGGAAGAGCTTCGAGAGCGCGTCGCCGAAAAGCTCACTCTGGACTACGCCCTGGCGCGCTTGCATCGCGTTCTTGTTGCCGCGAAGCGTGTTGATCTCGCCGTTATGGCTCAGGCAACGAAGCGGCTGGGCGCGATCCCACGACGGGAAGGTGTTGGTCGCAAAGCGCGAGTGCACCATCGCAAGGTGGGTTTCGTAGTCGGGGTCGTTCAGGTCCGGGTAGAACGGCAGGACTTGCTCACAGGCAAGCATCCCTTTGTAGATGATCGTCCGACTCGAAAGGGAGCAAGCGTAGAGCATCGTCGCTTGCTCGAGGTTGGGGTCGGCACGGAGCGGACTCGCCGCACTCTTTCGAATCGTGTAGAGCTGTCGCTCGAACGCGTCGTCGTCGAGGCCGTCTGCCGCGGCGACGAAGAGCTGCTCGATCCTGGGCATGCTTGCGAGCGCGGTTGGTCCGAGGTCCGCACCTTCCGGGTCGAGGGGCACCTCACGCCACCCGAGGCAAGTCTGTCCTTGGGCCTCGATGGCACGCTCGAAAGCGGCCTTGCAGATCGCGCGTTCATCGTCCTTGGTAGGCAGGAAGATGTTGCCGACCCCGTAACGGCCAGGCTTGGGCAAGTCGACCCCGAGCGCTTCTTTGGCGACTCGCGCGAAGAGCTTGTGCGGCACCGCCGTCAGGATGCCCGCGCCGTCGCCCGTGTTCTTTTCAGACCCACGCGCCCCGCGGTGGTCCATGTTGCACAAGATCCGCCGCGCATCGGACACGATCTGGTGAGAGGCCTGCCCTTTGATCTGGGCGACGAAGCCGACCCCGCAGGCGTCTTTCTCGTTGGCCGGGTCGTAGAGGCCATACTTGTCTGGAAATCCGTACTTCATGAAGTGGCTTGGGGTTTGGGGTTGGGGACTCGCGGAGTGCTGTCCCGCGAGAAGAAGAAAAGGCTACTGAGCCGTTCGGGGCTCCGGTGAGTCCCCTTTGCGGCGTGGGCGCTTGCGGCGCCGAGGTTCGTCTTTGTGCTCGCCGTCCGGAAGGGCCACGGCGCCTCGCTCGGTATGGGTCGACAGCACCACCATGGTTTCGGTGGTCGCCACCCCCTCCATGGACCGGATTCGGCTAATCAGCCCCTCCAAGTCCTTGGTGTTCTTGGTCTTTACCTTGAGAAGGAGCGTGTGACCACCCGTGACGTGGTGGCACTCCATCACCTGGGAGACGGAATCGACCCATTTCTCGAAGGCAGAAAGCTCCTTGGGCGTCTTGATCGACACGCCAATAAAGGCGGCGATGTCGAGTCCGACCTTTCGGGCGTCGAGTAAAGCGTGGTAACCTTTGATGATTCCCGCACTCTCGAGCTTGCGAACCCTTTCGAGTACCGAGGGTGCACTCAGCCCTACGCTGGCGCCGATCTCTTTGAGCGATCGCTTGGAATCTCGTTGAAGCTCGTTCAGCAACTGCCGATCGATTCCATCAAGAACGGTTGTTTCTCCTAAATTCATTAGGTCAGACCCTCGAGAAGCCTAATCGATAGGGTGTCCGAGCGCCGAAGTCAAACCGAGAATGCGTTTATGTCCAACGTTTCGCTCGATTTGAGTATCTATAGAATAATGCGGTGTCAGCGGCTACAGTGTGGGACGAGTCCAATGGAGTCCGCCTCACCGAGTGCGCCACCCGAGTCGTCGCCGTTCTCGACGGCCCCACAGCCCACGCCACCCAAGCGGATCGGCCGGTACCAGCTTTGCTTTGAGCTGGCCTCAGGGGGAATGGCCAGCGTGTATCTTGCCCGGGCCACTGGGGGAGCGCCGGGCTTCGAGAAGCTGGTGGCGCTCAAGCGGATTCACCCTCACCTCGCCTCCGAGAAGGACTACGTCGAGATGTTCCTCGACGAGGCGCGCATCGCCTCGCGGATCACCCACGCGAACGTCTGCAGCGTCTTCGACTTTGGCGACGCGGACGGCGAGTACTTCATCGCCATGGAGTACTTGGTTGGGGAACCGTTGTCTCGGGTTCATCGCCGTGTGGTCGCGAACGCCGATCAGCGAAGCTCCAAGCTCCTTCCGGCGCGGATGGCTCGCGTGATCGCCAGTGCATGCGAGGGCCTTCATGCCGCACACGAACTCAAGGACGACGCGGGCGAAACCCTGCATGTCGTGCATCGCGACGTCTCTGCGGAGAATCTCTTCGTCACCTATGACGGGGTCGTGCAGGTCGTCGACTTTGGCATCGCCCACGCCAAACAGCGCGTCCACCATACCTCGGCGGGTCAGGTGAAAGGCACGTTCCCCTACATGGCGCCAGAGCAGATGACGGCCGCTGTCGTGGACCGTCGAGTCGACGTTTGGGCGCTCGGCGCGGTCCTTTGGGAGCTACTGACCCTCCGCCGCCTCTTCCTTCGCGATACGGATGTCAACACGATGTACGCGGTCCTTTCGGGCGAGATCCGACCCCCGTCGGACTATCGAAAGGACGTCCCGAAAGAGCTCGACGAGATCGTGCTCCGAGCCCTGCAGCGCAACCCCGAAGAGCGATGGCAAGACGCTCGCGAGATGGGCAAGGCGCTACGACGCTTCTTGGCGCGCCAGGCGGAGTTGATCGGTCCGGCAGAACTCGGCGATTGGATGCAAGAGCTCTTTCCGACGGGAGCCGAGCGCAAACGTCAGCTCATGGAAATCGCGCGGTCCGGTGAGCAGCGCGACCCGACCGACGCGGAACCCAAGAGGCTGGGCCCCCAGCGCCAGGCCGGCGAGATCCCGCAAACACGACGGCGATCGGTTCCTGGCGCCCCGCCACTTGGGATCAGCCTGCTCGCGCTCGCTTTCGGCGGCGCCGTGATCGCCCTGATGCTTGCGCTCCAGTGGCTCAACTAGATCCGTACCGGTTACTCGCCAACGATGGCTGAGTCGGCCGGAAGCCGATCTGTGCCTGTCATCAGTCCAAACGCGAAGTAGGGGGGCCCGCCCGCATGCACCAACCCGCGCATCCGACCCTCCTGATCGAGGAGGGGCGCGCCCGAGTTGCCGAGACGGATCGGGCAGGATGACAGCACGCGCACGGTGGCGGGCACCGAAGGCGCCCAGGGCGTCGGTTTGCTCCCAGCGTCGACCACGCAGCGCCGAGATCGTACTTCGTGCCGGTCGTCGTAGAACCGGTCGGGCGTGACCGACACCATTCTGACGACCTCACCCACGCCGAGTTCCCCGCGGCGAAGTGGCAACGAAGTACGGTGCGCTTCGCTGCGTAGTTGAAGCACCGCGTAGTCCGGTACCAAGAGTGAGCCGCCGGTGCGCGATACCGCGCGAATGCGGCCGCAGCCGACCCACTCTGGGGCGCGGTCATGGGTCCCTGCAAAGCCGAGCCAGACGTCTTCGCAGCCCCCTCCTCGCGAAAGCTCCCATGACACGCAATGGCCCGCGGTCACCGCGGTCCGTGGCCCGATCAACGCCGCGGTGCAGCGAACGGGCTCCTCCGGGGCTGATAGCCCGACCAGGAGTGCAACCGACTCCGGGCAGTCTTGATCATCTGCACATGCGATCCGGTAGTTGGGAGGTGAGTCGAGACTGACCGGCGGTGTGGTTGAAGAAGCACGCTGACATCCCGTCCACGAGAGGAGTGAGGCCAACAGCAACGCGCGACCCAGCCATGTCACCTTTCCCACTCGACCAACGTACCAAGTCAGGGTGGAGACGCCACATCGTCGCGAATCCGCGTGTTTCTTGGTCGCTTCGCGGAAACCCGATAGACGAAATGATCATGTCCCGACCGCTGGCCCTCGCCCTGTGGTGCGTCCTGTCGTGGACCCCGGTTCGAGCGTTCGCCGAAGCACCGGTGGTTGTCGTGCAGCCTGGAGATGCCCTGAGCCTGATCGCGGTACGCCACGGAGTATCGGTGGACGACATCAAGCGTTGGAACCAACTCGAGAGCGATCTGATCCGCGCGGGTCAGAAGCTCCGGGTGGCGCCGACCGAAGGGAGCGACGAAGAGGGCATCGACTGGACCCCCCCGTTCGACTACGGAAGCGAAGTTGCGGCACCCGAGCCGCACTCGGCGCCCATCGCGGCACGAGAGACCGCGATTGCGGTGGCGACCGCGCGCAACGCAACCCGTGAGCGGAAGCGAGGCCGTTCGTACACCGTCCGGCGGGGGGACACCATGACGGCGATCGCGGCACGCAACGACACGACCGTCGCGGAACTCCTCGAGATCAACCCGGGGCTCCATCCGGACCGGATCCGTCCGGGGCAGACGATCGGCGTGGGGCAACCGAGGCCAGAGGTGCGGTTCAAGCTCGAGCGTGGTGACACGCTACTGGCGGTGGCGTCGCGATATCGTGTCAGCGCCAAGGACCTTGCACGATGGAACAAGGGTGTGCGCCAGGGAAGGGCGAGAGCGGGTTCGGAGATCCGTCTCTACACGCATGTGCCGGTGAGCCCGTCGCAAGCCGTCGGTCCGACCAACCGCGGCAAGCTCGTCGCGGCGGTCCAACTCCCGAACCACGCCGGGTACGTCATTCGAGACCCCCACCGTGCCTACGGTACCGAGGAAACGACCCGTTGGTTGGTCGATGCGTTCGATTCGGTGAACCGCAAGTTCAAACGTCCGAAGAAGGTGCGGGTCCACGACATCAGCGACCGGAACGGAGGACCGCTTCGCGGCCACAAGAGCCACCAGAACGGCCGCGACGTAGACGTCAGTTACTACCAAGACGACTGTGGGCGCCAAGGGTGCGCGTTCAAGAAGGTGAAGCCGTCACAGCTCGACGTCGCCCGGCAATGGGCGCTCCTCTCGCACTGGCTGCGCAACGAGCAGGCGTCGATGATCTTCATCGACTACCGGCTTCAAGCGAAGCTCTACCGGTACGCACGCAAGAAGGGGGTGCCCGAGGCCGACCTCCGACGTTGGTTTCAGTATCCGCGGGGCAAGTACGAGCCAGCTGGGGTGATCCGGCACTTTCGCAACCACGAGGACCACCTCCACGTTCGGTTCGTGTGTCCCTACTCAGACCTCAAGTGCCGAAGGTAGCCAACGCCTCCGAGAGCTGACGCATCGCCATCGCGCGAGCGTTCACGCGGCCGCGTTGGTGCCCGGACATCTCCGAGTAGGTGATCGCATAGCCGTTGGGGACGAACATCGGCTCGAAGCCGGCGCCGTCGTCCGGGCGGATCGGCCACACCAGCAACCCGTCCGCGGTTCCGCGAAACGTGTGTACCTGGCCGTCGGGCGTGGCGAGGGCCAACACCGTCACCCAGGTCGCGCTCCGGTCTACGTTGGGGCCACGGACCGCAAGCGCATCCTCGACCCGCCGACGCGCCAACCCGAAATCGCGCCCGGGTCCTGCCCAGTCGGCGGTACGAACGCCCGGATCTCCTCCGAGGGCATGAACTTGCACACCGGAGTCATCTGCGAGCGCCACCAAGCCCGTGGCTTTCATCGCGCTCAGCGCCTTGTGAGCGGCGTTTTCCTCGAACGTGGTGCCGGTCTCATCG
Organism: Myxococcota bacterium; assembly: GCA_039028875.1. Lineage (GTDB taxonomy): Bacteria > Myxococcota_A > Polyangia > Polyangiales > Houyiibacteriaceae > SG8-38. Next base: position 27,757 of record JBCCHE010000026.1, read on the forward strand.
GGTACGGGGAGCTGGAGGTCGGGCGCTCCCACGACATCGATCGGCAGGTGATCGAGCAAGACGCGGAGCTCGGCGAGCTTGCCAGGATTGTGGCTCGCCAACACCCAACGCGCGCGGGCAGAACCTTGCATCACAAACCGCGGACGCTCAGACGCGGCGGGGGCTGATCGGCGTAGCTCGGGTAGGGCCGCCGCTTGTCGATCTGTTTGGCGAACACGCGTGGGTCGGAAGTCGGCAAATCGCAGAGCCCGCGCTCGCAGACATAAGCGGTGGGCCTCCCCTGGATCGCGCGTTTGCCTTCGAGCCATGGGATCTGTTGAACCTGCTCGCGCGCTTGGAGTTCGGTGAGGATGCCAAAGACCTTGTTGGGCACAAAGGCGCTTCGAAGCTTGTCCGCGAGCCCGTCGGCTGTCATCACATCGGTGGCGGCAACGACCGCCACCTCGCGCGGGACATCGTAGTAGTAGTCGAGTGCAGCGAGCAGTTGAGGAAAGGCCGTGGGAGCGCGATTGACCGAGACGGCAAGCCCCCGAAACAGGGCCTCCGCGCGGGCGCGCCAACGTTCATCGCCGGTGAAGTCGTGAAGCCTGAGGAGGTTGAGGGCGGCGACCGAGTTGCCGGAAGGGACGGCGTTGTCATAGGTCGGCTTCTCGCGAACGAGTAACTCCTCCCCATCTTTGTCGATCATGAAATAGCCGCCCTCTTGCTCGTCGAGATACGCGTTGTCTTGGCCATCTTGTAAGGTCAAGGCGGCCTCGAGCCATCGCGCGGCGCCGGTCGCCTCGTAGAGATCGAGGCACGCGGCGATCATGAACGCGGAGTCGTCGAGAAACCCTTGCTTCGACTGGCGACCACCCTTCGAGGTCCGAAGGAGGGTACCGCCGGCAGCGGACATGTGTTCGAGCACGAAGGTGGCGGCACGGGCCGCGGTATCACGGTACCGGGCTTCGTCGAAGGCCCATCCCCCAAGGGCGAACGCGGAGATCATCAGCCCGTTCCAGGCGGCAATGATCTTCTCGTCTCGAATCGGGGGCGGGCGTTGCGATCGGGCCGCGTACAGGACAGGACGTGCCCGGGCGAGGGCTTCACGTACTTTCGCTCGAGGGATCCCAAGCGTCGTCGCAACAGTCCGATCGTCCGATGGGCGGTGCAAGATGTTGCGCCCTTCGAAGTTGCCGCGTGCGGTCACGCCGTAAGCCAGCCCGATCACGCGCGCGTCCTCGGGGCCAAGGAGCGTCTCGAGCTCCGAAGGTGTCCAGGTGAAGAACCAGCCCTCCTCGTCGTGGCCCTCGGGCGTCGGGCTGTCCGCATCGGTGGCCGAGTAGAACCCGCCCGCAGGCGCCGTCATCTCCTTGGAGACGTAGTCGAGAATGTCGGCGGCGACTTCTCGATAGCGTGCTCGCCCAGTCAACTGCCAGGCATCGATGTAGACCACCGCTAGCTGCGCATTGTCGTACAGCATCTTCTCGAAGTGCGGCACGAGCCACCGTCCGTCGGTGGAGTATCGGTGAAACCCTCCGCCGACGTGATCGTACATGCCTCCATCGGCCATCTTGTCGAGGGTTGTGGTGACCATGTGAAGGGCGCCGGGATCCCGCGTCCGTCTTGCGTACCGCAAGAGGAGGCCGAGGCGTGCCGGCTGCGGAAACTTGGGCGCGCGACCGAAACCGCCGTCGGTCGGATCGAAGCTTGCGGCCAGCGACTGGACCGCATGGATGATCGCTTGGTCACTCGGAACGCCTTGCCCACGGAACGTGGTCGTCGCCTGTGCGATCCGCTGGCTCAGGGCCTGCGCCTGCTGAAGCGCCTGGCCGGGATCGTCACGATAGAGCTCGGACAGTTGTGCCAGGATGTCGATGAGACCGGCGCGGCCCCCACGAACCCCTGCGCGTGGAGGAAAGTAAGTACCTCCAAAGAACGGGTCTTTGTCGGGTGTCATGATGACCGTCATCGGCCAGCCGCCTCTGCCGGCCAAGAGCTGCACGGCGGTCATGTACACGCTGTCGATGTCGGGTCGTTCTTCGCGATCGACCTTGATGGAGACGAAGTGACGGTTGAGGAACGCGGCGATTTCCTCGTCTTCGAAGGACTCACGCTCCATCACGTGACACCAGTGGCAAGTCGAATAACCAACCGACAGGAACACGGGTTTGTTCTCGCGCTTGGCACGCGCGAAGGCCTCCGACCCCCACGGGTACCAGTTCACCGGATTGTGGGCGTGCTGAAGAAGATAGGGGCTCGACTCTCGGATGAGGCGGTTGGTGAACTTGGGCGACCCATCTTCGTTGAGGTGGTGGGTCCGAGGCACGTAGTTCGCGCCTTGCGCGGCGAGCGACTGGGCGAGCGTTTGCTGGAGGCCCTCATCGGCTTGGGCGATCCCCGGTAAGGCGGGATCGGCTTCGGGCGGAGGTTGCGCGGCACTGGAGTCGACGGGCTTCGAGGAAGAGCACGCTCCAACGATCGCGCCGACCGCGGAAGCGAGGAAGACCGACCGCAGGAAGCTGCTAGAGCAGAGCATCATGGTAGTAGAAACTGAATGAAAACAGGTGTTTCTGGTAGTGGCACCGGCTTGTTCGTCCGGGCGGTAGCCGAAGAGATGCAAGCATGGCAGGTCCGTGTTACAGACGCTCCTCGTTTTTCCCGCCTGATTGGTGGGTCTAGCCGTTTTTAGAGGGACTGTAACTGATGGCCGAGACTACCCCTTCCGTTCCGCCTCGCGTGTTCGAGCACGTCTCCCGCAAAGATTGGGGCCGTTCCGTGCTTCTGCAGGAGATTCCGGACAAGCGCACGTTCCTGTTCGAAGACGGCGCCGAGCGTAGCTTCCGACCCGACTACTGGCACAAGATGGAGCTCGTCGAGGTCCAAGTGAACGAAGCCGTTCGCATCGATCGAATCGCGCGCCGCAACCAAACGCCTGCCGCCGGATCCGGCCGCAAGTCAAAGGCGCCTCCGAAGAAGCCGGACATCAGCTTCGAGCAGCAGGTAGCGTACTTCATGAAGCTCTACCCCGTAGGCTTCGAAGACGAGTCCTACATCAAGGCGGAGCGCGGCGAGCCCGGGACCAAGTCGTGGGAGAAACTCAAAGACGCCGCCCTCGAGCGTGCCGAGGAACAACTCTCGCAGAAGACCCTGGACACCATGGTCGACGGCGGGCAAACCGATGAGCTTCACGAGCAACTCTACAAGTTGCTGATCGTCACCAAGGGAACGATCCAAAAAGCCGAAGCAACCCGCTTCCAAGGGCTCCCCACCGACACCCAGATTGGGATCGGCGAGTCGCTGCGCGAGCTGCTCTACGGTGATCGATCGTACGCGATCCGATTCGACTCTTTTGTGGCTGCGCTCGACGTCGAAGGGGGGCCAACCTGGCCACTTGCGACGCTTTATCAGGCGCTTGTCTACCCGGCCGATCACATCCTCGTGAAGCCGACCTTCATGAAGAAGCAAGCCCTGATCCTCGACATCGACCCCAAGTACGACACGACACCAAACGCGACGACTTACGATCAGTTCGTCAAGGCCGCCAAGAAGACGATGGAGCTCTTGCAAGAAGCGGGGCAGCGTCCTCGCGACATGTGGGACGTCCACACCTTCATCAACAAGACGCTGAGCCCGAAGGCGATCAAGGAAGCAACCGGCGTCTCCGAGTAAGCTTGCATGCGGGTTGAGGTCCGAGCTGAATCCTGGCCGATCGCAGGCGGGTTTCGGATCGCACGAGGCGCCCGGACAAACGCGGAAGTCCTCGTCCTCGAACTTCATGACGGCGAGTTGATGGGAAGGGGCGAATGTGTCCCCTACGCGCGGTACGGTGAAACGACCGCATCGGTCGAAGCGCAGATTCGGTCGGCCTTCGACGAAGCGGATGCGACGACGGCCGCTTCGCTGACACGCGACCTCCCAGCGGGGGCCGCGAGGAACGCGGTCGACTGCGCGCTTTGGGACCTCGAGGCGCGGCGGACCGGTCGGTCGGTTTCGGCGTTGCTCGTAGGCGACTCGGCCGCAGATGCGGTGGTGACGATGCGTACCATCAGCATCGATACGCCCGCGTCGATGGCCAACGCGGCGAAGGTGTTCCCGGAGGGCACCATCCTCAAGGTCAAGGTGGACGGCACCGATTGCCTCGAGCGCTTGCGCGCCGTCCACGAGGCCGTCCCATCGGCCCAGTTGGTGGTCGACGCCAACGAGTCTTGGTCGAGAGCGCAGCTCGAGCAGTGGCTTCCAAGCCTGCCCGAGCTCGGGGTCGTCGTGTTGGAGCAGCCACTCGCCGCAAAGGCGGACAAACCCCTTCATTCGTTGCGAGGCGTGGTCCCGTTCTGCGCCGACGAGTCGTTTCACGATCGTGGGTCGTTCGACGCGATCGGGGATCGCTACGACATGGTCAACCTCAAGCTCGACAAGGCCGGCGGGCTCACCGAAGCGTGGGCCGCCCTCAAAGAAGCCGGTGAGCGCGGTTTCCAGACGATGGTCGGTTGCATGGTGAGCACGTCGCTTGCCGTCGCTCCCGCATTGGTGCTCGCATCTCACGCGGATTTCGTAGATCTCGACGGCCCCCTGCTCCTCGAACGGGACCGACCGGGAACGCGACATGACGCGTCACGGAGTTTGCTTCGAGCCTCCAGCGAGATCTGGGGAGGCTAGAAACGATACGGTGCGCGTGATCGCCTCCGGATGGTTCATCACGAACGTGTGGAGCGACGGCACCACGTGGTGGGCAGCCATTGCGTCGAGTTTGGTTTCGGCCACGGTCACGAGTCCGTCAGTCCGCGTGCTCCCGATCTCCCCCGCGACGATCGAGGTCGGCGCGTCTGGGACCGGAAGCGATCGCGGGATCCCGTCGACGATCTGTTTGAACGAGGGCCCCATGACGAGCCGAAGCGCCGCGTTATCGAGCGTTCGTGCCATCGAGGCACCCTGGTTCGGCGGCGCGAACATCACGATGCGGTAAACGTTCGATCTCCAGGACGCGTCTCTTTCGAGGAGCTTGCGCACGATCAAGCCACCGAGACTGTGCGTGACGAACGAGAGACGGTTGGGCGTCGACAAGTTGTCCAAGAGTTGGCCGATCCGATGAGCGTGGTTGTCGATGGTGTCGCGTGCGCTCGGATAGTCGAGCCGTGCGGTGGTCAGGCCCGCGCCGGCGAGGGCGCGGTCTACTTTGCGCATCGAGCGCCTCGTGCGTCCGAGGCCATGCAGAAGGACGACCAGGTGGTCGGACGGAGGTGTGGCGGGCGCAAGCTTCGACAGGGCTTCTTCGCAAGCCTCGAGCGAACCATGCTTGTGAGTGCGGTCCGAAGGGTCAAGCAGGCGGTTGAGCGGGAGCTCCGAGTGGGTCTGGACACGCCAGCCGTTTCGCCATCGAACGTCGGCCCAGAGCTGGCCTCCTGAGTGCGGGATCATCCGCCTAGGTCTTGTCGAAGGCGATCTTGGATCTTGTCGTCGCTCGGGTAGATCTCCTCGACGTGCTCGGAGTCAACCAAGGTGGAGGTGAGTTTCTTGAGCATGTGCTTCACCGAACGTGCATCGGAACCTGCCGTCACCAGTTCGATCAGCAGTGCATCTTTGCGGTCCGGGTCGAGCTCGAGCTCGCCTTCGCTGACCATGTTGTCGAGGGATAGCGAAAGCGCCTGCATCAGCTTGCGCGTGAACGGCGTGTGTTGGAACGGCGGTGGCTCGTCCGGGTCTTCTTCCTCCGGTGACGGAACGCTCGCCGCGGTTCGCCATGCGTCGTGCTGTTCGACCCACTGCTCGGCAAGGGCGGCAAGCTTGGCGTCTTGCCCATGAAGTGCCGCATCAACGATGGATGGCACTTCTCCGCTGTGGATCCCTTGTTCGAAATCGATCAAGTGCTCGACCAGTTTCCGGTGAACAGCGTCCATATCGGACACGGCAACGTCTGGCGGCAAGTCGAGATGCCGAGTCTCGATGAAACGGCGCGTGCACCAAAGCGAGAGCCGCCGTTGCCAACCATCTTCTCGGTCGACGGGGGCGTCGCCTTCGGTCGGATCGACCATGGGCCATTGCCCGCGTGAAATCGCGGCCCACGCGTCGAAGAGCGCAGAGTCGACGAGCTCCTCGAAGATGTAGAGCCCGGACGTGGGTCCGCCCTCCCAATCATCATCGAGCAGCGACGACACGTCGCTTTGCACCTCTTGAAGCTCGGCGGCGTCAAGCTCGCCGCGCGCGTGCCGGACCTGGGCCGCCATCCACTGAAGCGCACCTGCGAGGTCAGAGAACTCGAGGTCACCGCGCAGCTGATCTCGGATCGTGTAGACTCGATGGCATCCGTTCGGATCGGCGATGGTGTCAGCAAGGAACACGACGCCCTCGAGGTCGGGCGCGACAAAGGGCTCGAGCTCGCCGACCTGGATGGACCAATGCATGCGCCAAGGCCGAGACTGATCGCCAACGGCGAGCCCGGGGTAGGGGTCTGACAAGACTTCCAGCAGCCGGAACCCATGGTTGGCCGAAGCCGTGAGGTGCAGAAGGTCGACGAATGCATCGACGCGGGACTCGCCGAAATCTGGCGGGTCGCCCGGTTGCCCGAGCGCCGCCCAGTACGCCTGAATACCCTTGAGAAACGCCTGTTGCGGCATAGAGGCAGGTAACTAGTACAATTTCGCTGCTGTGACAGCCCGGAATCCGACTTGAAACACGTTCTATTTCTGCCTAAACCGAAAGCGCATGGCCGCCCTCAGTTCACCCGCACTCCCAGCCGCAAGGCCGCTTACTTTCGAGCTCCCAGAAGGGATCGTGATCGCGGCCGATGGCTATGGGGACCCCGGGGCGCAGCCAGTGGTGCTGATGCACGGTGGAGGCCAAACGCGGCACGCGTGGGGAACGACCGCGGCAACCCTGGGGAGCCGGGGGTTCCACGCCATCGCGATGGATCATCGCGGTCACGGCGACAGTAGCTGGGCCCGGGACGGCGACTACTCCCTCGAAGCCTTCGTTCGTGATCTGCTGGGCGTCATCGATCGGCTCGGACGCCCACCCGTGCTCGTGGGCGCCTCTCTCGGCGGGATGACCGCGCTCACCGCCGAAGCCCGCGGGCCGGAGTCCATCGCGCGGGGCATCGTGCTGGTCGATATCACGCCACGGGTCGAGACCGATGGCGTGCTACGAATCCTCGACTTCATGAAAGGGAGTTCCGATGGGTTCGCCACCATCGACGAAGCGGCCGACGCCGTCGCGAGCTATCTTCCCCACCGGCGACGGCGAAAGGACCTCGGGGGCCTGAGCAAGAACCTCCGGCTCGGCGCGGACGGGCGTTACCGGTGGCACTGGGACCCGAAGGTCCTCGATGTGTGGGACCCCGATTCGTTCACGCCGGAACAAGGCGAAGAGATGGTGCTCGAACGAACCCGGGCGGCCGAAAGGCTCACCATTCCGACCCTTCTCGTTCGTGGGAAGATGAGCGACGTCGTCACCGAGGAACGCGCGCAAGAGTTCCTTCGGACGGTCCCCCACGCCGAGTACGTCGACCTCGAGGGAGCCGCCCACATGGTGGCAGGGGACAAGAACGACGCCTTTAGCGACTCGGTTGGGGAGTTCATCGAGCGCCACTTCGGGGAGGCAGACTAGCCTATGCCGGTCGATCATCGCACGTTCAGAGACGTCCTGCGCAACTGGGCGAGCGGAGTGACGGTGGTCACGACTCGGGCGGGGGAGAAGATGCACGGAATGACCGTGTCGGCCTTCTCGAGCGTGTCGGCCGACCCGCCACTCGTGCTGGTGTGCGCCAACAAGTCCTCGACGACCCATGAAGTCATCGACAAAGGGGGACTGTTCACCGTAAACATCCTCGCGGCGCATCAAGCTGACATCTCCAACGTATTCGCGTCCGTAGAACACGAAGACACCCGGCTCGAGTCTGTGTCATGGTCTGTCGGCGAGACCGGCGCCCCGCTTATCGACGAAGCGCTCGCGTGTCTCGAATGTCGGGTTCACAACGCGCACCAAGAAGGCAGCCACACGATCTATGTCGGGCAGGTCGAAGCCGTTCACGCGAGCGATGCCGAGCCATTGCTCTACTACGACGGTGGCTACCGCGCGCTGCATCGGCCCAACTCGTAGGGCGGGCGCCTTTCAATCGCCGACGAACTTTCGCCAGAGGGTTTCGAGGGAAGTCTCGAACATGCCTTGCTTGGTCTCGTTGTGGGGCGTGAAGTTGATCATGCGAACGTACGCGACTCTCGCGTCTTCGCCGTCACCCTCGATGTCCAGGACGTTGACGCAACCCGAGTCTTGCTCGATTCGCCGATAGATCTCGGGACCGGCGTGAAGCGCGTAGGCGAGGAGGGTCCGATTCACGACCCCGTGACACGCGACGAGGGCGCATCGCCAATCGCTGCGGCGCATGAGCGCCTGGAGCGCCTCGGTTGCACGCGCTTGGACCGCCGCAAAGGTCTCCCCGGTGAGGAAGGTCGCGCCGGGCTCCTCGGCACCACGAAACGCACCGATGACGAGCGCCTCCATTTCCTCTTGGGTTTCAACGGTTTCGAAGGTGCCCGACTTGGCTTCCGACAACCCCTTGTGGACCTCGATCGGGAAATCCCGGTCACCGAGTGCAAGCTCGGCGGTCTGCCGCGTCCGCCGCAACCCCGTCGTCACGGCGAGGTCGATCGGCACGTCCGCGAGGAAACGACCCAAGGCCCGCGCTTCGGCGACTCCTTGATCGCTCAGCGCGGGATCGTCGGTCGCGTCCCCGTCTTGAGAGCCCATGTACGCAGCGTCGCCATGACGCAGCAAGTAGATCCGACGTCGATCAGACATGCGCCGCGCAGTGTAGCAGTGGCTCCACATCTTGCCTTCGTGGTAGCGTTTGCGCCATGACCTATATGTCTCGAATCACCATCCTGTGTGCCGCGCTCTGCGCGGTGTCATGCACCAAGAAGGCTGAGCAACAACAAGAGAAGCCTGCGGCGACTGAGATTGACATGGCCGAAGAGAAGGTCGTGGCGACTTCCGAGCCCGTCAAGCCGCTTCCCCCAGTCGCCAACCTCGACATGGCGAAAGTGACGCTCGGCAGGAAGTTGTTCCACGACAAGATGCTCTCGGGCGATGGCACCGTCGCGTGCGTCACCTGCCACAGTCTCGATCACGGGGGGGCTGAACCGCGCAAGACCTCGACCGGGATTCGAGGGCAAATCGGGCCGATCAACTCCCCCACCGTGCTCAATTCGAGCCACAACATCGCCCAGTTCTGGGACGGGCGAGCCAAAGACCTCCGAGAACAGGCCGAGGGACCCGTCGCCAACCCGATCGAAATGGGGGCGACCTGGGAAGGTGTGGTCAAGCGGCTCGGCGCCAACGACGAGTACGTCGCCGAGTTCGCAGCCGTTTATGAAGACGGCATCTCGAAGAACAACGTGACCGACGCCATCGCGGTCTACGAGGAAGCATTGATCACGCCATCTCGATTCGACGCGTACCTCGGCGGCGAGGCGGGCGCGCTCACCGAACAGGAGAAGCGGGGCTACAAGACCTTCAAGGAAGTCGGCTGCACGGCTTGCCACAACGGGGTGCTCGTCGGCGGAAGCATGTTCCAGAAGATGGGACTCGTCGCCGACTACTTCAAAGACCGGGGCACCGAGGTCACCGAGGCCGACCTCGGCCGTTTCAACGTCAGCAAGAACCCGGCCGAAAAGCACTTCTTCAAGGTCCCGACGCTCCGAAACGTTGAGCTCACCCCGCCATACTTCCACGACGGTTCGCGGCAGACCCTCGAAGAAGCGGTCACGGTCATGGGCAAGTATCAACTCGGCAGGGACCTCACCAAGGCGCAGGTCGACGACATCGTCGCCTTCCTGAAAAGCCTGACCGGCGAGCTTCCGCCCTACGCGACCATGCCCGGTTCGTGACGCGCAGGGCTTGAACCCCGAGACCGAGTACCGAGACTAACCGACGACCTGAAGCTGTCGGTCGGCCTCGGGTTCGGCGCGTGGGGTGGGCGGCTTGATGTACTCGAAGCTCGTGGGGATTTCCGGCCCTTCCTCGGCCTTCGGGACGATCCTCGACATGAGCTCGCTCCAAGCTTCCTTGGGGGCAGGAACCTTCTCCCTGGCCTCGGAGTAGATCAGCCGGCCGAGCGACGGAATGTAGGGAGCCATCTTGTCGAAGGTCTCCTTGGCGTGGACGAGGTCCTTCGAGAAGAACGACCGCGTACGCGCGATCGCACGACTCGCGTGCACCTTGGCGCGCCCGACACGACCCTTGCCGATCAACGGCCCGACGAGGTGGATGACATCCGCGCTCGTGCCCGCCTTCGCATGCGGTGCCTTGTAGAAGGTATGGGCATACTTTGACCCAGCGACGTAGTCCCGAACCTGCTCCTCGGTGACACCGTAGGCGTCGAGCGCCTCTTGGTGCTCCTTGCGAGCACGCTCTCGCGCCTTGAACATGTACATCTGAACCCGCGAGTAGAAGTTCACCGCGCCGTCACCGCTGGTCTCGACGGGACAGAAGATCGCATCGGGGTGGAGTTCGGTGATGACCGACTGCACGCCATCCGAGACGCCGGAGCTCGGCATGCAACCAAAGGGCTTCACGCTGAGGGTCATGTTGGCCTTCTGCTTGGCCACGTTGAGCACCAGTTTGGCGACCTCCATGTGGCCCTCGCCGCCGCGGAGCTCGTTGTTGTAGAAGCTGTGCCCGACCTTGGCGATCTCGTCCATATCGGGAAGCTTGTGGCCCTTGAGCCCAGCCGCCGCGCAGAACGTCGCAAACGTCGCGCGCAGGGCGAGCTCCCCCAACCAAACGCCTGCCATCTTGTAACCCACGTCGGAGCCTTTGAGGCCGTAGTACGACTCGTCTTCGTCGCGCAACGTCATGCGGAGCTCGGTGTCGTGACGCATCTCCCATAGGGTGTAGAGGAGCCAATTCACCAAGGTTTGGATGTCGTTCTCGCCGCCCTCCGACTCGATGAAGCGCTGGAGGTGGTAGTTGCCGTCACCCTCGGTGGTCATCGCCCAGAACTCACCGATGATCGCAACCTTGGGCTTGGCACGCAGCCGATCGACCTCAATGGCCGCAAGCTCGCGACGACCTCGCCATAGTGCTTTGAGTACGCTCTTGTTGCCCTCGAGCGCCTGGCAAACCTCTTTCTTCACGGCGGCGATCGCTCGGTCGGTCGCACCCTCTTCCACCTCGTACGGGCGGATTCGGTAGCTCATCACGTTCAACACGTCGCCCGCGAACAACCCTCGCGCCAAGGCCATGAAGAACTCGGGATTGAGCACGAGGCCCACTTCTTCGCCCGTGGCCTGCTTGAACCCCGACTGCTGCTGGAAGAGTACGACTCGAAAACCGTCGAAGCCTGCGTCCCGAAGCGCCTTTCGGTACTCGGTGACGTACATGCCGAACCGGCACGGGCCGCAGGCACCGGCGGTCAGAAACACGTAGCTGTCGATGATCTCTTGAGCGGTCATCCCCTCTTCGTCACGGAGCCGGCAGAGCTCCTTTACGAGGTTGCCGACGGTGAAGTACGTCGGATTGCACTGCGCCTTGTTCCCAAACTCCTTGCCGAAGCGAAGAGAGTCGGTGTCGGCACACTCCATCATCCGCGTGTTGTACCCGATGCCCTTGAGGGCAGCGGCCACGAACTCGTCGTGCGCCATCGTCAACCCACCGTTCAGGATGGTCGTCCGAGGTCTCTCCTCGGCGGAGAAGAAGGGATCGATCATGGAGTCGGTCCACTGCTCCACGTTACCCTCGAGACCGAGCCTCTCGCGTTCTTGCGACTCGAACGCCGCTAGCTCTTTATCAATGTCGATTTCAAAACCGTCAGCCATTGTTCTGCCCCTCAGACTCGGACGATGTTACCGTCCTTGGTTTTCTTACCAAGACGAATCAAACTCTTAGACGCCTGAGCTGCCAGCTCTTCTTCTTCTGCCTTGGCAGCCTCGACGCGATAACTCATGACCTTCTCCGCCAGCGCATTGATTTGTCGCTGGAGCTGAAGGTCTGCTCCTTCTTGCTTGACCAATTGCGCCTGCTTCATCCGCATGAGCTCGAGGCGCTTCTCGTCGATGCGCCTCCCGAGCTCGGCCTTGCGCGCGGCGACGTCTTCCAGGTGCTCCTCTCGGAGCTTGAGCGAGTGGGCGTAGGTCTTGACGCGAATTTTGATCGAACCGCCCGGCCTGTTGGCATCGATGTCGTGCAGAGAGGAGCTTGGCACGCCGCTCTTCGATACGATGCTGTCGATGATGCCGTAGGTCGGCGCGTCGTGGCCACACTTGAAACTGCTCAGGTCGAGAATGGCGACGTTCGGGTGACGCGCGGCGAACTTGACGGCCCAGACCTTCTGCGCGGAGTTGGCAGAGTAGTTTTCAGGCCACACGTCGCCGATGCTGAGCGTGTCCTCGCCCTCCTCGTAGAACCTGCCGAGCCATTCTGGGTCCTTCGGGATCGACCGAATGCTCAGGATCGGATAGCCGAGCACCTGGAACTCGTCTGGGATCCCGTGATGCAGGCCTGGGTCGAGGTGATACGGGCGGCCAACCACGAGAATTGCGACCTTGTTGTCGTACTCGACTTGATCGAGGATCGCCTTGCCTTTGGCTTGGATGTCCGCGTCGAAGCGATCGAGCGCCGCAAGACCTTCGGTCGTCGCGAAGTCGCTCTCGTCTTCCGTGATCTCGAGCTGGTCGCGAAAAGCCTCGAACATGGCGCGCTTCAACAGGGTGGGCTCTGTGAAGCTGAACGCAGGGGCCATGTAAGTGATTCCGCGCGAACCGAAATAGTCCTGCTCTTTGGTAAAGGCCGCCTTCATGACGTCGGGCGTGCCTGCCACGATCGGGCAGCTGGCGTAGTCGACGGCGTCGTGAACGAACGAAGGGACGTGCGTCAGAATGGGAAAGAAGATCGCGTTGAACGGCGCCTTCTCGTGCTTGTGGAAGAAGAGCTGGTGGAAGTGCGCCTGCGCGACCTTCGAGGGATAGCAGGGGTCGACCGACCCGTACTTCCCGCCCTCGGCGAACATCTCTTCGGAGCTTGGGTCGCTAAAGACGATGTTCTTCGGGCGGACGCCGAGGACTTCGAGGTACGTCCGGAAGAACGGGGCCGTCGAGTACATGTTGAGTACGCGTGGAATGCCGACGCGCCACTTGGCTCGTTTTTCGGCCGCCGCTTCGGAAGACCTTTGGAAGAGACGCTTGTAAGACGTGCGTTCGATCGACCCAAAGAACTTCCGCTCGACCTTGATGTCTTCGATCTCGGTTTGTGCCGACGGAAGCGGCTTGACGCCTGAGATGCGCTTGAATGCTTTGAGCCCCTCGTGGGTCACGAGGTTCGGAAACTCCTTCATGACCTTCCGACGCTCTTTGACGAGCTCCTCCATCGCGTCTTTCGACTCGACCATTCCCTTCTCACACGAGAACCCGCTTATGTAGCGACTCGTCGTGCCGTCCGGGCGGAACGCATCGATGAAGGTTCGCGAACACTCATTGGGGCAGAAGTGGCAAGTCGTGCTCTCGTCGTTCTTGCTTTCGTAGCGAAGGTCGATCGCCGCATCGAGACCGATGAAGGTGGACCGCCCTTGGCGTTTCACGACGCGAAGGGTTTCCATGGCCGCGCCAATGGCACCGGCTTCGCCGCTATGCGGGTGAACGTAGACCTCGGCGTTCGGAACGCGCTCCTTGATGTAGTCCACCTGCGCCTTGACGGCCGCCAGGTTGTATTGGGTGCCGCCCTGCAACACGAACTTTCGCCCGAGCGCAGCCATTCGCGGGACCCCAACGACGTACTGCCAGACGTTCTTCGGAAGAACCTGCGCCAATCCGGCGAGGAGCTCTTCTTTGCCGAAGCCCTCTTTTTGGAAGTTGACGCGATCGGTATCGAGGAAGACGGCGCAGCCGTAGCTGAACACCGGCGCGAGCTCAGCCTTGAACGCGTTCTCGGCGTACTCCTGGACCGGCAAGTCGAACTGGTCAGCCATCGCCTGGAGGAGCATGCCGTTGCCCGCTGAACACTGGTTCGAAAGCTTGAAGGTCTTGATGTCCCCGTTTTCCATGAAGAGGACCTTGATGTCCTGGCCGCCGATGTCGCAGATGACATCGATATCCCCGAAATAGTGGGTTGCGCTCATCATGTGAGCCACGGTTTCGACCACGTTCACATCGGCGCGGACGCACTCTTCGAGGACGTCGGCGGCATATCCCGTCGCGCCGAAGCCCATGATGTCGAGCTCGGCCCCCTTGTCGCGGACGCGGGTTCGCAGGTCCGTAAGAAGCTCCTTGGCATCCTGGATCGGATTGCCCTTCGAGAGCGCGTACGACTTCATCAGGACTTCGCCGTCCTCGCTGAGAAGTACGGCCTTGGACGATGTGCTTCCGCCATCGAGCCCGATCACGGCCTTGACCGTGCCGCCCGCAGGAAGCTCGGGCTCGACGAACTTGGGAATTCGGTAGGCGTCGAGGAACTGGTCGAGTTCGCCCTCTGCGGTGACCAGAGGTGGCCCCGCGCTCTCGCCAAGTCGCTCCTTACGGCCCTCGGTGATGTATCGCTTGAGCCCATCTAGGCCCGCGTACACCCCGACCTCGGGAGCCTCGTGCATGCCGTACATCACGGCGCCGTACGCGGCGTAGAGGGCGGCGTTGTCGGGGACCGGGATCAGCTCTTCGATAGGAACGTCTTTGGGGTAGTCGTAACCTCGCTCGTCCCACGTCTCGGGAATGCGCTTGCGCCAACACTCCTGCAAGAACGGAAGAAAGGTATTGGGGCCGCCGAGAAGGACCACTTTGTGCCGCAGCGTGTTGCCGCGTGTGAGCACCGAGAGGTTCTGCATCACGATCGCATCCGCCAACGAGCACATGATCTCGTCGCCCGGAATCCCCGTCTTGACCAGGTTGACGATGTCGGTCTCGGCGAAGACACCACACTTCGCGGCGACGTGATGCAAGCTGTCGCCGTTGAAATGGAGCCCGAGGGTCTGTTCGGAGGGCATGCCGACCTTGATCATGCACTTGTCGATGGTGGCGCCGGTGCCAGACGCGCATTTGTCGTTCATCGACGCGATCGCGGTCTTGTCGCCCGTCTGTTCGTTTTCTTTGAAGATGATGATCTTCGCGTCTTGCCCGCCGAGTTCGACCACCGACCCCGCGTCGGGGTGGAGTGTCTCGACCGCGAGCGTGACCGAGTTGACTTCCTGCACGAACTTCGCCCCAAGGGGCTCCTCGAGGGGTGCAGCGCCCGAACCCGTGACGAACACCCGCACGTCAACACAGCCTCGCTGCTTTAAGACCTCGGTGATGCGCACCATGAAGTCGAGAACGCACTCGGCTTGCTTGGTGTGGTGCCGTTGGTAGTCGTCCCAAATGATGTCTTTGGTCGATGGATCGACGATCACTGCCTTTACCGTCGTCGAACCTACGTCTAACCCCACGATCGCTTTGTGCATCTGAACGCCGGCGCCCCTTCCGAATTCGATGCTGCAGGTAACCACAGCCGTCCGCGAAAGTCACGCGACATGAACGGTTGAAACGCGACCGATAAGTCACGCCTCGCGCGCCGAAGACGAACATCGTATATCGCGCCCTCGGAGGTTCGGTTGAGTAGAGTCTTGATCATTGGCGCGGGCGGCGTCGGGGGCGTGGTGACACACAAATGTTCGGACGATGTGAACACGTTTTCGTCGATCGTGTTGGCAAGCCGGACGATCTCCCGTTGCGAAAAGATCCGGAAACAAGTCGCGGAGTTGCGCGGCCGTGAGATCGAGATCGCGGAGGTCGACGCCGATGACGTCACCCAAACCGTCGCACTCATTCGACGCGTCGAGCCTTCGCTGGTGATCAACGTAGCGCTTCCGTATCAAGACCTGGCGATCATGGACGCCTGCCTCGAGACCGGTGTCGATTACCTGGACACCGCGAACTACGAACCGCCGGACGAAGCGAAGTTCGAGTACCACTGGCAGTGGGCTTATCGCGAACGATTCGAAAAACGCGGGATCATGGCCCTACTGGGCTCCGGCTTCGACCCGGGCGTGACCAACGCATTCTGCGCCTACGCCCAGGCCGAACTCTTCGACGAGATCGACACGATCGACATTCTCGACTGCAACGGCGGCGAGCACGGACACCCCTTCGCCACCAACTTCAACCCAGAAATCAACATCCGGGAGATCACACAACCGGGTCGCTACTGGGAAGAGGGGCAGTGGGTCGAGATCGCGCCGATGTCCGAGTCGCGGGTGTTCAACTTTCCAGAGGTCGGCGAGCGAAAGGCCTACCTGCTCTACCACGAAGAGCTCGAGTCACTGGTGCAGCACATCGTCGGCCTGAAGCGGATTCGGTTCTGGATGACCTTTGGAGACGAATACCTCACCCATCTGAGGGTGCTCGAGAACGTGGGAATGACCTCGATCGCGCCCGTGGCGTTCGAGGGTCGAGAGATCGTTCCGGTTCAGTTCTTGAAGACGTTGTTGCCAGACCCGTCGACACTTGGCGAAAACTATACCGGGAAGACGAGCATCGGTTGCCTCGTCGAGGGGCGCAAAGACGGTCGGGCTCGCCGCGTGTTCATCTACAACGTTTGCGACCATCAGGCTTCGTGGGCCGAAGTCCGATCCCAGGCCGTATCGTATACGACCGGCGTACCGACGATGGTTGGTGCCAAGATGATGCTCACGGACACCTGGCGTAGGGACGGCGTCTTCAACGTCGAAGAGTTCGACCCGCGTCCGTTTCTCGCGGAGCTCGGCACTCGAGGTCTCCCATGGCACGTCGAGGAGATGTAATGCTGCCGTGCCGGGACTTCGATCCGCGTCGCGTCGAGACCCCGGCCTTCGTGATCGACCTCGAGGCGCTCGAACGGAACCTGGGCCAGCTCGATGAGGTTCAAAGTGCAGCCGGTTGCAACATCTTGCTGGCGCTCAAGGGATTCGCCGCGTGGGCCACCTTTCCCATGATCGGCAAGTACCTCGCCGGGGTCTCGGCGAGCGGGCCGGACGAAGCCCGGCTCGGCCGCGAAGAGCTCGGGAAGCAGGTGCACACGTACTGCCCGGCGTTCAGCGAGGCGTCACTCGGGGAGGCGCTCGCCCATTCGGACCACGTCGTCTTCAACTCGGTCTCGCAAATCGAGAGGTTCCGCAAAGAGATCGCGCGAAACCGGTCGCGGACGAGCTTTGGGCTTCGCATCAATCCCGAGCACTCGGAAGTCGATGTGGCCATTTACGACCCATGCGCACCTCATTCACGACTCGGTGCGACCGCCGCGTCACTGCGTAGCGCGAACCTCGAGGGGATCGACGGGCTCCACTTCCACACCCTCTGCGAGCTTGGCGCCGACGCCCTCGAACGCACGCTCGCTGTCATCGAGGAGCGATTCGAACCCTGGCTCGCAAGCGCAAGATGGGTGAACTTCGGGGGAGGCCATCACATCACGAAGCCGGACTACGATGTGCCCCTGCTCGTCGAGTTGATTCGGGGCTTCCGTGAGCGCCACCGGGTCGACGTGTTTCTCGAACCTGGCGAAGCCGTTGGCATCAATACTGGCATCCTGGTGGCGACCGTGCTCGACATCGTCGACAACGGCGGTCCGATCGCGATTCTCGATACCTCGGCGACTGCACACATGCCCGACGTGCTCGAGATGCCGTACCGACCGCATGTGCGCGGTGCGGAACGCCCGGGCGCCCTACCGCACTCGATTCGGCTGGGTGGCCTGACCTGCCTTGCGGGCGACGTCATCGGGGAATACTCCTTCGAGAAACCTCTAGAGATTGGGGATCGCCTCATCTTCGAGGACATGGCGCACTACACCATGGTGAAAACCACCACTTTCAACGGCGTTCGACTTCCGGCGATCACCCTGTTCGACGCGAGAGACAACTCGCTCACGGTACAACGACGGTTTCGCTACGAAGACTACCGAGACCGTCTCTCCTGAAGCCTTGAACTTCCCGGCAAAGCGGTAAAACTCGCGACATGGGATCGCTGTCCGAGTTCACGCGGTACGCGTCGGAGGTGGGCGCACGCCTCAGCAACCAGCCGCTACAGATGACCTACACCGCCCACCTCGGGGTCCCGCAGCCAGAGCTGTTCGCATACGTGTCGGACACCGATCGGCTCCACGAGTGGATCCCCGGCGCGCGAAAGACTTGGTCGGACGACACGCACGCCGACGCGCCCAAACAGGTCGGCTCGGTCCGCATGATCGACGCCGGAATCGGCAAACCCACCCAAGAGATCGTGAAGGCGTACGAGGCGCCCCGGTTGCTGGCCTATTCGGCCAAGGATGAATCACTCTTTGGGCTCCTGACCGACCACTTGGGTGTCGTGGCATGCGAACCCCACCCTTCCGGCGGCACGGTGTTCTGCTGGTTGGCCTTCGGGCGACTCGCCGACAACCGCATCAAGCGCTGGGCGGGGAAGCGGTTGTTTCGGTTTGCGCTTGGCGGCGGAACCAAAGCCCTCAAGCGGCGTTTTCCGTCGCCCTGACCGCATGCGGGTCGTTCGCAGCAATCGGACCGAAGTCCTGGCAGACGCGCTTGGGGACCGTGTCCGCGAAACGCCGCTCGGGCCCTTCGCCGAAGAAACGATCGTCGTCCAGAGTCGCGGCATGGAGCGCTGGCTCACCCTCCAGCTCGCCGAACGGTTGGGGGTCTGGGCCAACCCGTCGTTTCCGTTTCCACGCACTGCCATCGAACGGGTCCTCGAGGACCTCTCGGAAGGCGCGTCACCGGAGACGAAGGCGTACGACCCTGAACGCCTCAAATGGACGCTCGCACGAATCCTAGACGAAGACCCGCCTGCCGAACTCGAAGCCTATTTGGGGCAATCGGCGCAGAGCGACCGTTCGCTGAACCTCGCGCAAACGCTCGCGTCGGTCTTCGACCGTTACATCGTCTACCGCCCGCGGATGCTCCAGGGGTGGGGCCGAGGTCGCGGCGCTCACTGGCAGGCAACCCTTTGGCGGCGACTCCAGGAGAGGCTCGGCCCGAACGATCTAGCGTCGAGAATTGAACGGGCTCTGCCGCTCCTCCGGCGCCCGGAGTCGTCGTCGATCCGGTTCGAACGGCTTCACTTGTTCTCGCTCGAGACCCTCCCGCCGGCTTTCATTCGGTTCTTCGGAGCACTCTCGACCGTGGTCCCGACAGACCTCTACCTGCTGACCCCGACCACAGAGTACCTATCGGACCTCGATGACCGCGGGCAACTGTCGCTTGGTATCGAGTCCGGGCTCCCCGAGGGGCATCCTTTGCTGACATCGCTTGGAAGCCTGTCGCGCGACTTTCAAGACATGCTCCTCGACGAAGGCGCGAACCTGGAAACCGAACAAGATGCGTTCTCGAAAACCGATCGAACCACGCTGCTTCGCGCCCTCCAAAGCGACATTGTGGAGTTTCGGGGCCGGCCCGCCCCCTCGGACCGAACCCCGATCGACGCGCGCGACGACTCGATCTCCGTTCACGCCTGCGCGAGCCCGATGCGTGAAGTGATGGTGCTTCACGACGTGGTCCGTGAGGCGCTCGAACGCGACGAGACACTCTCGCCCGAAGACATCGTCGTCATGACCCCCGACCTCGAGACCCATGCGCCAGCGTTTCGTGCGGTCTTCGGCGAAGGGAGCGACCATCCGATCCCTTTCGAGGTCCACGACCGCAGGACGCGCGATGATTCCGGGTTCTACGATGACTTTTTGGCCGTGATGGAGGTCCTCGAGTCGAGGTTCTCGGTGCTCGACATCGTGCGATTGATGGACGCGCAATCATGGCGGCGTGACTTTCGGTTCACGCCCGAAGAACGGACGCGCCTCACGGAGTTGCTCGAGATGACGGGGATCCGGTGGGGAATCGACGCCGCGCACCGCGACAGGCTCGGCTTTCCGAGCGAAGGGCTGCATACGTGGAGGGCCGGGCTCGGGCGCCTGTTCTTGGGCTTCACCTCGACCCCCGGAACGGCCGACGTCTTTGCGGGGCTGTTGCCCCGGGGCGACCTCGACCTCGGCGATGCGGAGCTCGTCGCCCGTCTGTCCCACCTTTGCGGGGTCCTGTTCGACTTCTGCGAACGCTGGCCAACTCACGCACCGGTGACAAGCTGGACGACTGCGCTCGGAGAGCTCTCGACGGCATTGTTCGCGGAAGAAGACGACCAAAGTGGCGCGGTACGCACGCTCCGTGGGGCCCTCGAGACGATAGGCGAGATGGCGCGCAAGTCGGGCCACGAAACACAGGTCGCGCTCGGAACCGTGCGACGCGAGCTTGCCGCGGCGCTCGTGCGACAAACCCCAGCCGCCGGATTTCTTCGCCGCGGC
Organism: Myxococcota bacterium; assembly: GCA_039028875.1. Taxonomy (GTDB): domain Bacteria; phylum Myxococcota_A; class Polyangia; order Polyangiales; family Houyiibacteriaceae; genus SG8-38. Next base: position 48,007 of record JBCCHE010000026.1, read on the forward strand.
GTGACCCTCAGCGAGCTCGTCCCCCTTCGATCGATTCCCTTCCGCATGATCTGCCTACTCGGCATGAACGAAGACGCTTTTCCTCGCGGGGACGACAGGCCAAGCTTTGATCTCACGCGGGACGAGCACGCGATCGGGGACCGCAACAAGCGACAAGACGACCGCCATTCGTTCCTTCAGACCATCCTGTGCGCCCGCGACCGCCTCGCAATCACTTTCAGCGCACCTCGGACGAGCAGCCAAACCACCGCGTCACCGGCGCCACCGGTTTCGGAGTTGCTCGAAAGCGTCGCCGAGTACGCTGCGCGAACCGGGGCGGAGGTCCCGCTCGAAGCGCGGACACACCCACTGCATGCGTTCGATTCATCGTACTTCGACGGAACCGGACCCCTCTCGAGCTTCTCCACGCGGTATCTCGGGGTCGCGGAGCAGATGCAGCGCCCGAGCGAGCAGCCACCGCCACGAGTCCTCCGCGCAGAGGCCCAACAAGAACAGACAGAGCCAACGAGAGTTTCGATCGCAGAGCTCGCGCAGTGGATCTGGCACCCGGCTCGGGCGTTCATCCAGCAACAGTTGGGGACCCGCTTTGAGCAGTCTGCCTTGTACGAGCCCACAGGATCGCTCACCGAGCTCGGGAAACTCGAGTCGTTCCGCGTCGGGAACGAAGCGCTCGATCGCGACCTTCAAGGCGCGCGACTCACCGCGTTTCTCGACGCGGCCCCGGAGTTCCCGGACGGGAGCTGGGGAGAAGCCGACAAGGCAACGCTCGCCCGCGAGGTCGATGCGTTGGGGCGCGCGCACCCGCACTTCGCCGAGGCGGGCTCAGCCACGGTTCACGCGCGGCTCGGCGATGTCGTGCTCGAGGGACACCTCGACGGCCTCATCGGCGACACCCGGGTCAAGAGGCGTTTCAATCGCAAGGAAACCAAAACCGAGTTGACCACGTGGCTCGAGCATCTGCTGATGCAGGTCGCGGATCACCCGGGTCTTCCGTCGACGACCGAGCTGTTCCTGCGCTCTTCGATGGTGGACGCTGACCACGTGACGCTAGCACCCGTGGACAACGCCGCGTCGCTTCTCGCGTTGCTGCTGGACCTTCACCGCGCTTCCAGGCAGGCGCCTGCGGCGCTCCTGAACCGCCCATCGTGGACATTCGCGACTCTGGTGGTCAACGGGAAGGTCGACGGCGCGCTCGAGCGGGCCGCCGACCTCCAGCGCAAGGAGCAGCGCTGGGACCGATACGCGACGTTCGCGTGGGGACCGGCAGGCCCGTTCGCGGACCACGCGTGGGCCAAAGCCTTCGAAGAGACGACGCTCGCGGTCTACCGGCCCCTTCTCGCCCATCGGACGGTCCGATGACGGCGGCGGGACAGCCCCTTTCAGTCTTGCCGATGCTCGTCGAGGCGAGCGCTGGGACCGGCAAGACCCACGCCATCACGACGTACTTCGTGCAGGCGCTCCTCGAGCGCGACCTCAAGGCCGAGCAGATCCTCGTCGTCACGTACACCAAAGCCGCCACCGCGGAGCTTCGCATCCGAACCCGTCGGCGAATCGCCGAGGCGTTCACACTCGCGGACAGCGGGGCCGGTACCAAGGACGACCTCGGGCCCGCGATCCACCAGGCGGTCACGCGGCTCGGAAGGGATGAGGTCCGCGCGCGACTGAGGCGCGCACTCCACGACCTCGATAGAGCACCGATCTTCACCATCCATGGCTTCTGCCAACGCTTGCTGCAGGACCACCCCCTGCTCTTTGGGGTCGAAACGGGTTTTGAAGTCGCCGAAGATTCGTTCTCGGTCTTCTACGACCTGGCGATCGATTTCTGGACGACCGAGCTTCACCAGCGCCCCTCGTGGTTCATCGAGGCCCTTCGCAAGCGGCGGATCGATCCCGAGTTCCTCGGGCGGCTCGCCAGCGCGACCTTGGATCCGACCGTCGAGATCCTCGGGCCCGCCCACGCCGAGCTCGACCCGAAGGCTTTGGAAGAGGCGATGGCCGCACTGCGCGAGGCGGGGCTCGCCTGGGAGGCGGGTCGAGACGCGATCTCTCAGTTGCTCCTCGATCACGCGGGGCTCAACCGCACGCGATACCCGCGGAGCTCCATTCAAAGCAAATGGCTTCGAGAGCTCGACTCTGTTTTCGCGAAGGGCTCGCTCGAGCTCCCCGAATGGTTCGAGAAGCTCGGCGCGAGCCGAATGGTCGTGAAGAAGGGGCACGGGCCTCCCAAGCACGCGTTCTTCGAAGCTTGCGATCGCCTGATCGACCGGGTCGAACGCGTTCGGCTTGCGGTCGACTCGGCCGTGTTTCGATTCCTCGAGCGTTTCGTCGATCGCGCTCGATCCGAAGCGACGCGGCGTGCGCGCGTCGATGCCGTGCTCACCTATGACGACCTCCTGACGACGGTCTACCGAGGACTCGACGCAAAGGCCTCGGCGCAGGTCCAACGAACGTTTCCCTTCGCCCTTGTCGACGAGTTCCAAGACACCGACTCGGTTCAGTACGGCATCTTCAAGCGTATCTATGGTGGGCACGCCGCGGTTTTCGTCGGCGATCCGAAACAGGCGATCTACTCCTTCAGAGGCGCTGACGTATTTTCGTATCTGGCTGCGTCGGAGGACGTCGAAGACCGACGGCGTGCGCTTACGGTGAACCGGAGATCCGACCCTGGAATGATCACCGCGATCGAAGCTCTTTTCTCCAATCCTCCGTCGCCGTTCGCCATCGATGCGATCAAGTTTCCCGAGGTCACGGCTCACCATGCACCGAGGAGCAGCCTAGACCCGTCGATCGAGGTCATCGTGCTCGACCGAGAGTCGGCGAAGAAGCGGGCAGTCGAAGAATCCGTTCCCCCGATCGTCGCCAACGAGGTCGCGCTCCTCCTCGCGAGTGGCGAAACCATCGGCGGGCGGCCGATCACCCCAAGTGACATCGCGATTCTTTGCCGAACCAATCGTCAGGCGCTTTGTGTCACCGAGGCCCTGCGCAGACTCGAGCTTCCGGTCTCACTCGATGGCGACTCGAGCGTCCTCGGCACGTCAACCGCGGACGACGTCGAAGCGGTGCTTCAAGCAGCACTCACCCCGGCGGACGGTTCAGCCGTCCGGCGGGCACTGCTGACCGGCCTCGTCGGCATGACCCCCGAGGAGCTCCAGGGGCTCGCAAACGACGATTGGTCGACATGGATTTCGCGCTTTCGCAGTTGGCACGATGCCTGGCGCGACACAGGGGTGACCCGATTCGTCGAGGACTTCCTCCGAACCACCGAGGCAGAGAAACGGTTGGCGGCACTGCCGACTGCGAGAAGACGGTTGACCGACCTCCTTCATATCGAGGAGCTCCTGTTGCGCGGAGAGAGGACCCGTCGCCGCGATCCCGTGGCGCTGATGCTTTGGTTCCGGCGCCTACGGCAAGGCAGCCCAGAGGACAAGAGCGTCGCTTACGAAGATCTGCAGCAGCGGCCGGATGCAGACGGAAATACGATTCGTGTCACCACGGTCCACAAGAGCAAAGGCCTCGAGTACGGCGTGGTCTACTGCCCGTTTCTGTGGCGCGACGCGACCTTGTTCGATTTCGAACGGCGTGTCGTGAAGTTTCACGACCCACAAGACGGCCACCGCGCCAAGTGCGACCTCGGTTCCGAGCGCCTGGAACAACACCTCGAGCTTTGCCGCGACGAGGCACTCTCAGAAGCGCTTCGTCTGTTGTATGTTGGGGTGACACGGGCCAAACACCGTTGCACGTTGTTCTGGGGTCTTGCGCGCGACTGGCGAAAGTCGTCTTTCGCGTACCTGCTGCACGGGCCCACACTCCCTAAGAACGTGACCGACGACGAGGTGCACGCGTCGCTCGATACGTTGGCAGCGTCTTCTCGGGGCACCCTTGGTTGGACAACGCCGTCTCCGGCGCGCGCGCGCTCGCGGTCGGCGCCCTCACCCGAACGGACTCTCGAAGCGAGTCAGGCCCGAAGGGCGTTCGATCCAAACCATCGAATCGCGAGTTTCACCAGCCTTACGGGACGTCACGACAAGACTGCCGCTCGTCCGGACGACAAAGCATCGACCGAATCGACGCGAACGCTCTTCCGGGAGCTCCCTGGGGGTGCCCGAACTGGACTCCTGCTCCACAGTCTGCTCGAGCAAGCCCCGTTCGACGCGCTCGAGTCGGCCGACACGCTGCAGCTCGTCGAAGCCGAGCTTCGTGCCTACGGCTACGAGGCAAGCCACGGGAGACGCGTCCTCGAGGACCTGCGTGTCGTCGTTGGGCACCCCCTCTTCGAGGCTGACCCGAGCCCGACGCTGTCGGCGATCTCGGTCGACCAACAGCTGCGTGAGCTTGCATTCACGCTCGATTCGGGGCGGCCGGACTTTGGCGAACTTGCAGGGCTCCTCGAGTCCGAAGGGGCCCCGCTGTACGCAACCGGCTATCCGGACCATCTCCGGCGGGAAGCCCCACGCGTGCTCCGGAAGTTCCTTCGCGGCTTCATCGACCTGGTGTTCGAGTGGGAAGGTCGTTGGTATGTCGCAGACTACAAGTCGAACATGCTAACGGGCTACGACAAGGCATCGTTGGCAGACGCCGCGGTGCAGTCACACTACTTGCTGCAGGTGCTTCTCTACTCGGTAGCCACCCACCGCTATCTCGCGCAGCGGTTGCCAGGCTACGATCCGAACACGAACTGGGGTGGGGCGATGCTCTTGTTCGTCCGAGGCATGACTGGCGATGGTGGTGGTGTGTATTTCGACCCCATGAGCCCTGCGTTGATCACCGCGGCCGACCGATGGCTCGGGGGTGTCTCGTGACCCGCGACATCATCAGCGAACTCTCGCGTCAGGGGTTGGTCGATTCGTTCGATTCCGAGCTCGCTCGGGCCCTTTGCGCGATGGTCGACGGAACGGATGGAGCGGTCGAGCTCGCGGTCGCGTTGACCAGTCGCCACGTCCGCCACGGCCACGCCTGCATGCCGCTCGACCCGTCCGCTGTGCGCCCCCTCTCCCTGGCGTCTCCTGAACAAAGCGCATGGTCGAAACTTCCGGCGGGGGACACATGGGTAGAGACGGTTCGTCAGAGCGCTCTCACGGTCGATGGACCGCTGGTCGTCGACCCGGCAGGGCGCCTCTACCTTCGGCGCTATTTCGAGTTCGAGCGCGACATCGCCCGAGCCCTAGGCGAGCGATCGGCGCTCGAGCGCAACGAGCCGATCGCCCGAAGCGATGACGTCGAGGAATCTCTGGATCGCCTCCTCGGGAAGGACCCGGGACCACGTCGTCAGGCCGCGGAGAACGCGCTCGCATACCGGGTCTCGGTGCTTTGCGGCGGGCCGGGAACCGGCAAGACCACGACCGTCGCCGCCATCGCGGCATGCTTGGTCGAGGGACACCAACGAGGCGGTCGGTCCGATCCGAAAGTCTTGCTCTTGGCCCCAACCGGCAAAGCCGCCGCCCGACTCGGGGGGGCCGTGGTTCGCGCCAAAGCGACGCTCGACACCGACGACAAGGTATTGGCGTGCATCCCAGACGAGGCCACCACCCTGCATCGCGCCCTCGGAATGCGGCGTCAGGGGCTCTCGTTTCGTCGGGGCCCGGACTTCCCGCTCGACGCAGATGTCGTCGTCGTCGACGAGGCCTCCATGGTGGACCTCGCGCTCATGCGCCAGTTGCTGATCTCGATCAGCCCGCGCGCGAAGCTGCTGATCGTCGGGGATCCGGACCAGCTCAGCTCCGTCGAAGCCGGGTCGGTCCTGAGGGACCTCGTGCGGGCCGGAGACGAAACCTGGTGGAAGGGGCGCGTCACCACCCTCACGACGACCTATCGCTACGACGGAGCCGCCACCCTCGGCCGGTTGGTGGGCGCGTTGCGGTCGGGCGATATCGCAACGATGCACGCGCTCCTCGAGGCACATCACGGGGAGGTCGCCCTAGGTGGCGTCCATGAACTCGATACAGAGCTCGACGAGGCGGCGCGACGCTGGGGCCACATCCTCGAACCACGCGACCCCGAAGAGCACTTTGCCCGGCGTGGTGGCTTCGTCGTGTTGAGCGCGTTTCGTCGCGGACCCTTCGGAACGGCTGCGCTTGGACGGAGGATCGCAGAGAAGCTCCCGGGTAACCGATCCGAGTCGCGTCCGATCATTGTCGAGGAGAACCGTCATGAGCTCGGGCTCTACAACGGGGACCTCGGCTTGACGTTCGATCGCGACGGTTCGACGTGGGCAGTCGTTGAACGCGCCCGAGGGGCCATCGCGGAGTTCGCCGCGGTTCGTTTGCCGCGACATGCCGACGGGTTCGCGCTCAGTGTGCACAAAGCGCAAGGCTCCGAGTTCGACGAGGTGCTGGTGGTGCTCCCCGATCAACCGGGCCCGTTGTTGACCCGAGAACTGTTGTACACCGCGGTGAGCCGCGCGCGTCGCAGGGTTCGTTTGGTTGGCTCCGCCGAGGTCATCGCCCTGGCCTTGTCGGAGCGCGCACGACGATTCTCGGGGCTCGTCGATCGAATCGCAGAGTTGGCCCCACCACGGTGATCGGCTATAGCCCAAAGTGAAACACGTTTCACTTTGGAGCATGCAATGAAGGAGTACGACTACATCGTGATCGGCGCTGGATCCGCCGGCGCGATCGTCGCCGCAAGGCTGGCGGAGCGGCCCGATGTCCGGGTGTTGCTCGTCGAGGCAGGGGGGAGCGACAGGACCACGTTCGTACGCAAGCCAGGCATGATCAGCCTCGTTCAGCAGATCAAACAGCTGAAGAAGAAGTTCGACTGGGGTTTCACGACGGTTCCGCAGAGCCATCTCAATGGACGCCAGATCCCCTACACGCGCGGGAAGGTCTTGGGTGGGTCGAGCTCCGTCAACGGCATGCTCTACCTTCGCGGAAACCCGGCGAACTACGACGGTTGGGCGGCGCGTGGGTGTTCGGGATGGCGCTTCGAGGACGTCCTCCCGTCCTACAAGAAGCTCGAACACCACGAAGACGGTGAGACGGCCTATCACGGCGGGACGGGGCCGATTCGCGTCACGCGACACCCCAAGGAACAGCTGAGCCCCGTCTCGAAAGCCTTCATGTCTGCCGCCTCGGCGGTGTGCGGGATCCCGGTACTCGACGACTTCAACGCCGAGAACCAACATTGCGCGAGCACCTATCACATGTCGGCCCACGCGGGCGTTCGTAGCAGCACCGCCGAAGGATACGTCCAACCAAGCCTCGACAAGCCGAACTTCGAGGTGGAGATCCGTGCCCACGCACGCCGGATCCTCATCGAACGCGGTCGCGCTGTGGGGCTCGAGTACGAACAAGGGGGCCAATTGCGTTCGGCCCGCGCGAGCCGCGAAGTGATCCTGTCAGGGGGTGCGATCGGCTCCCCGCAGTTGCTGATGCTCTCCGGGATTGGGCCGGCCTCGCACCTCCGGGCGCACGGAATCGAGGTGCACGTCGACCTCCCTGGGGTGGGTCAGAACCTCCACGACCACCTGTTCGTTCCCCTGGTGTTTCGCGCCGCGACGAGTCTCCATCGGGGGACCGCGCGACACTTCTTCGCCGGGATGATCAAAGAGTACCTCGTGGGCAACAGCTGGTTCGGGCGGACGGTGTTCGAAGCGGGCGCGTTCATCAAGACATCAGACGACCAGCCAATCCCGAACCTGCAGGTTCATACGCTGCCATGGGGGTACCCCGACCCGAACCAGGATGGGCCAGAGCGCCCCAACGTGGACACCGGCAACTGCCTTTGCGTGATGCCCACCCTGATCTACCCGAAGAGCCGCGGCGAGCTGCTCCTCACCTCGAACGACCCCAACGCGGCGCCCCATATCGACCCCCACTTCCTGGAGGATCCAGCCGACCTTCAGGTGTTCCTCGACGGAATTCGGAAGTGCCGGGACATCTGCCGCCACAGTGCAATGGCCGATCACCTCCACGAAGAACTGACTCCGGGGGCGGCGCGGCAGACCGACGACGAGCTCTCTGACGAAATCAGGCTCCGTGCAACGACGGTGTATCACCCAGTCGGCACCTGTAAGATGGGTGTCGACGAGATGGCGGTGGTCGACCCTGAACTTCGCGTGCGCGGCGTGGACGGGCTGCGGGTCGCGGATGCGTCGATCATGCCGGAGGTGACCGGCGGCAACACCAACGCGCCAAGCATGATGATCGGCGAGCACGCCGCCAGCCTCATCACCTCACGCGGCTAAGTACCTTGGACGATCAAGCCTAGAGCGCAGCTTCGGCGAGCTCGACCTGGGGGGGCCAGGGTCGTCGGATGCGCTTGGCCACCTGGGCCGCGACGTCCTCTCCGATCGGACCACTTGGATCCGCACCGAACTGTTTGACCATCACCTTGCAGTGCGCCGGGTGAAATTGAAGGAGTCGGGCAAGTTCTTTGAGTTCGTAGGTCTTCGTGGCCATCGTGCGCTTCCTTTACTAACCGTTAAGTTATAGCGCACGGGAAACAGCCCTCGCAAGGCCTTATTTTACATTTAGAAAATAAGCGGCGGCGGCCAGCAACCCCAGCAGAGCCAGGGTCGTGATGAGCCAGCCGGGCCCTCGCAGACCCGGAGGCGGCGAAGGGTCTGGGGGTGGGGCCAGCGGGGGCCCTTCGATCGGTTCCGCCGCGAGAAAGCCCTCGATTAGCGCGCGCGCGCGCTCGACGAACTCCGCCTCGACGCGGATTTCGGTCCCGTGGCGGAGTCGATCGGTGATGCCGGGATACGCAGTGTCGCGATGGTTGATCAGAACCGCTGCGATGCCTTCCTGTTCGAGTGCCTCTTGGAGCGCCAGGGCCTGTACTTCGTCATCCGTCTCATAGACGCTGGTGGTTTCCATCGTGATCCCCGGATGCCACAAAAGGGGGCACCGGACAATCGATGGCATCGCCAATGGCCCGGATGAGCTCGGCCTCTCGATCGGTCACTCGCTGGTCGGCCATGACCGTCGCCGCACAAGCCCTCATGAGGCCCTTCTTGAGCGCTGGCGTCGCGGCGGAGTAGTGGTTCAACGCCGCATCCACCTGGCTGAGGCCACACTCGGAGGCCGGAAGAAGCGGAAACGCGGTTGGGTCGAGCTGCAGTGCGCGTGCGCCTTGGCGAAGCGCCACCGACGCGTCCGCGTCAGACCTTTGACCCACCCGAGCGAGCGTCGAGAGCAGGACCTTCAAGTCCGGCAGGACGGCGCGAAGCTTACGAAACCGAACCGGCGTGTATCCCTCCCCCTCGAAGTGCCTCGCAAGGTGTCGCTGAATCATTCGGCTCAACGTGTACTCGAACAGGGCGACGCGGCGGTCGCTCTCGATCAGCGCTTGAACGACACTGCGGAATCGATCGTACTCTTCGCGAGACAGGTTCCTCAGCGTGGGCATCGCCATATCGACGAGCGCGATTTTCTGGGCGGAGGACCGGTCGCCCGCCTCGGAATGAAAGCGAAGCGCGAGGTCGGCGGTGGCGGCATCGGTGAGGTCCGCAACGGCGCGTATCTCGTTGCCGCGGAGCACCTCGTCTTGTGCCAGCAGCAGGCCGAAGATCATGGCCTGCGCCATTGGGGCCTGGTGAACCGCGTGCACCCAGCGCTCCGGAAGTGATGCGTGGATCGATCGCGCGTGGGCGATCTGGCGCGGGCGAGGGGCTCCAATGTGCGCGATCGCATCCTCGACGGCGGCCGCAGTCATCGCGAACGACTGAACGTCCGAAGGTGGCGCGTCGGGCGGCGTGCTCATGCTGTGCGCGATTCCCGGAAGCGCGACCTCAGGAAACTCGCCATCCCAGCCGGGCTGGAGCTTGCGAATGCGATCCCCGAGCGGTGGGTGGGTTCGAAAGAGACCTTGGAACAATCGAACACGGCGGATGGCGTTCGAAAAGAAGATGTGACTGGCCTCGTCGGCGTTGGGGGTGCCCAAGAACGAGCGGGAATGAGCGCCACCGATCTTCTTGAGCGCCCCGACCAGGCCGTCGGTGTCCCGCGTGAACTGGACGGCGGAGGCGTCTGCAAGGAGCTCACGCTGACGTGAGATCGCGCTCTGAATCATGCGCCCGAAAAACAGGCCGATCGATCCGATGGCCAACAGTCCGAGGCCCACGAGCGCCAGGCTTGCCCCTTCCTTTCGCGATCCTCGCGCCCCGTGAAGGACGATCCGCCCGATCAGCGCGAGGAGGAAGATCCCGTGAAGGAGGCCGATGGCCCGGACATTGAGGCGTGAGTCCCCGTTGAGAATATGGCTGAACTCGTGGGCGACCACGCCTTGGAGCTCGGCCCGCCGGAGCAGTTGGAGGGTCCCGTAGGTCACGCCCACGACCGAGTCGCTCGTCGTCCTGCCGGCAGCAAACGCGTTGATTCCCGATTCGTCGTCGAGCACGTAGACGTCGGGCACCGGAACGCCCGACGCGATCGACATCTCCTCGACGACATTGAGCAAGCGCCGCTCGTCGAGTTTGGTGGTGTCTGGATCGACGCGTCGCCCGCCGAGCGAACGCGCCACAGCAGCGCCGCCTCCGCGGAGCTGGGCCGTCTTGTAGAGCGAACCAAGCGTGATCAAGACCAAGGAGCCTCCCACCGCGATGGCGAACACCGCGGGGTTCCACCATCGAAGTGCGAACTCGCCGACGCGGTCGTACCGTCCGGCCATGTAGTTTACCCCGGCGGCGTCGATCCCGAGCCAGGTCGCGATTCCGAGGCCGAGAAAGTAAACCGCGGTGCATACGCCGATGACCGCCAGACCGAAGAGGAGTGTGAGACGGAACGAACGCTTGCGCGCGAGGTCCTGCTCCTCGAAGAAGTCCATGCGTTAGAACTGTACTTTGACCGGGTCTCGTTCGGAGGCGTCCTCGACCTCGAAGAACTCGGCCCGCCGGAAACTGAACATGCCGGCCACGATGTTGGAGGGAAGCATCTCGCATTTGTTGTTGTAGCTCAGGACGGCGTCGTTGAAGGCCTGGCGGGAAAAGGCGATCTTGTTCTCGGTCGACGAGAGCTCTTCGCTCAGCTGCATCATGTTCTGATTGGCCTTGAGGTCGGGATAGGCTTCAGAGAGCGCGAAGAGCCTTCCGAGGACTCCGGAAAGGCCAGCCTCGGCGCTCGCAAGCTTTCGCATCGCGCCCGCGTCCGAGGGATCGGCGGCGGCAACCTCGCGGGCACCCTCGGCGGAGTTGCGCGCGGCGATCACCGCTTCGAGCGTCTCCCTTTCGTGCGACAGATAGCCTTTCGCAGTCTCGACGAGGTTGGGAATGAGGTCGTGGCGACGCTTGAGCCGGACGTCGATCTGCGCAAACGCGTTCTTGACGCGGTTCCGCAGGTTCACGAGGCCGTTGTAGGTTCGGACGAACCACATCACCACGATGAAAAGGAAGACGAGTAGACCGATCAACCACGCCATGGCTACCCCCTTTGTGCTGCCCAGGCTGGGATCAGTGTAGGGGCCGACCCAGACAACATCAACATCGCGCGGTCGCGGGCGACGCCTTCTCGGTATCCGCACATGCTATGACCGCGCTTCATGGTCGTCGTCAGAGCCTCGTTGGCACTTCTCGTCTTGTGGGCGGGTTGTGAAAAGTCGAAGGACGCGCCCGAGGCACGACCGACAGAGGGCAGTGCACCCAAGATCGCGGCCCCCTTACCGCGGTGCGCCCGAGGGGTTGAACCCTTACCACCCAGGATCGAGCGAGGTGTCTGCCTCGCGCACAACTATCAACGGGGTGGCTCCAAGGGCTACGGGAGCACGACGAGCGAGGCGACGCTCCAAGAGCTCCGGAGGCTCGGCGTGGACTCGGTGAGCCTCACCCCTTTCGGCTTCATGCAGCGACTCGACGAGCCGACCGTGCATGCGATCGGCAACTACCGTGCGGGCGAGACCGACGACCGCGTCGTCCGCGAAATCGAGGCGGCCAAGGCACTCGGACTTCGAGTCATGCTCAAGCCACACCTTTGGATCGTCGATGGACAATGGCGCGGAAACATCCGCTTCGAAAGTGACAGCGATTGGACCACGTGGTTCGACGCGTACGAAGCTTGGATGCTGCACTACGCCGACCTGGCACAAACGCATGGGGTGGAGATCCTCGTCATCGGTGTCGAGTTGCGAACCACCGAGGCTCGGCTCGAATCGCGGTGGCGACGGCTCATTCGCAAGGTGCGACGGCGGTACAAGGGGAAGATCACCTATAGTGCGAACTGGGACGACGCCGGTGCCCTGCCCTGGTGGGATGCCGTGGACTACGTCGGTGTGCAGTTCTACCCACCGCTCGCCAAAGAGACTGGCGCTCGTGCCGAGGAAGTCCGCAAGGCTCTCGACGCGCGCCTCGACGAGGTCGCCGGGCTTTCAGCGCGAGCCCAAAGGCCGGTTCTCTTCACCGAAGTCGGGTTTCGAAGCGCCGATGACGCGCTCGTCCGACCGCATGCGTGGCCTGGCCGGTCCGTGGACGCGAGGGTCGATGAGCAAACGCAGGCGGTGGGCTACGCGGAGTTCGTGGCGGCAATTCGGGACCGGCCATGGGTGGCCGGCGTGTACTGGTGGAAGTGGTTCACCGACCCGAACACGACCGAAGAAGGCCCACGGGGTTTCTCGCCCCGAGGAAAACCTGCACAGAGCGTCTTGCGGGCTGCGTACGGGGGGAATTGCGATGCGCCAAACTCCGGTCGTTGAGTATCATCGGCCGCGATGACGCGAGCCACGACGGTCTTGATCACGGGTGCGAGCGCCGGCCTCGGGCTCGCGATCTCTCGCGCACTGATCGGAACGGAGTGCCAGCTGTACCTAACGGCACGAGAGAGCTCGATTCCGCGCTTCGCGATGCACGACGTTCACGAATCAGAGCGAGTGCGAATTCGCCCCCTCGACGTGACCTCGGCCGAACAACGCGAGGCGATCGTCGAAGAGGTGGAACGCGACGCAGGAGGTGTCGACGTCCTGATCAACAACGCGGGAACGACCTACCGGGCGGTCGTCGAGCACGTCACGGAGCAAGATCGAATGGCACAACTCGACGTCAACTTTCGCTCGCCGATGGAGCTGATCCGATTGGTGCTCCCAGGGATGCGCAACAAGCGTGCCGGACGGATCATCACGGTGAGTTCGGTGGGTGGCATGATGGCGATGCCCACGATGGCTGCGTACAGCGCCTCCAAGTTCGCGCTCGAAGGCGCCCACGAGTCGCTGTGGTACGAGGTGCGACCCTGGGGCATCAAGGTGACGCTCGTGCAACCTGGCTTCATCGACTCGGATGGCTTTCAGAAGGTACGGTACACACCGAAGAGCGACCGCTCGGAACACGAACTGGCGGAGCCCTACCACGAACACTACGTGAACATGGGGCCGTTCATCGCGCGACTCATGCGGAGCTCGAGCGCCACCCCCGAGTCGGTCGCCCGGGTCGTCATTCGAACGATGCGGCGTTCGAATCCGCCCCTTCGGGTACCCGCGACGGCCGATGCGCGGGTGTTCTCGGCATTGCGCCGGCTGCTCCCGAGGAGCACCTACCACTGGCTTCTCTACAAGATGCTCCCGAACGTGAAGCTCTGGGGTCCATCCGACAAACGCGTCTCTTCGCTCCCTCCAGCCGCGCTTCCTTCTCCGGCGACTCCAAAAGACGCAATGCGGGAGGACTAGGCTGGGACCAGAAGTGCTAGCGCTTGCTGCGGTACTTCTCTTTTTCCTTTCGACCTTTGGCCTCGAGGCGTGGCTTGAGAACGCGACGCATCGCCGGCATCAGGTAGCCGAGCGTCGCGAGACGGGCACCCATCACGGGTTTGACGCGCTCCCGCCGGCCATCGATGGCACAGTCGAGCACCATGTCGGCGATCTCGTCGGCGGTGCTCATCGGCTGGGAAAACACGATGTCGGGCACTTCGTCGATCGAATCGATGATGAAGCCGGTCTCGACGGGCCCCGGTGAAACCACCGAGACTTTGACGCCGGTGTCTCGAAGTTCGTCCGCCAAGGCGAACGAGAATGCGCGAAGGCCGAACTTGGTCGCTGAGTACGACGCTTCGTCTTCGAGAGGAATGCGGCCCGCGAGCGATGCGACCCCGACGATGGACCCCGACCCACGCGACAGCATGTCGGGAAGCGCCAGACGGGTAAGCAGCATCGGGCCGCGGAGGTTGACGTCGAGGACTTGCAGCATCTCCTCGACCGGGACGTCCTTGAGCGCGCCTCGGGAGTTGAAACCAGCATTGTTCACTAGAACATCGACCGGCCCGAACTTGGACTTGGCCTCCTCGAGCAGACGCTCGCATGAACCCTGATCCGCGACGTCGGTTGGTGCCGCGTGCGCGACGTCGTGGCCGAGCTCCGCGGCCAAACGTTCGAGCGCTTCGGCGCCGCGCGCGGCGAGGACGACCTTCGCACCCTCAGCGACCATTTTGCGGGCGCAGCTCTCGCCTATCCCCGCACTTGCTCCCGTGATCACCGCAACTTGGCCTTGAAATCGTTTCATCGTTGATCACTCGTATGACGTTCAAAGAAGATCGCAAGCAGCGTCCGATCGGCGCCAGTTTTCTCACTCCCTGGCAGATTTTGAGTGACGATCCTGGGACGTGCCCTAGAGTGCCGGCCCATGAGTGAGGAGAAGCGAAAGCTCGAGTTCGGCGGCATCCCTGGCAACTTTGCCATGATCTTCGGGCTCCCGGTGTTCACCGCGTACCTGTTCTTTGCCGTGCGCTTCAACGACGGCGACGTCCTTCCCGGACCCTACGCACAGTGGCGCGAGTTCGGCGAGGCGATGATGCCGACCTGGCACGCGGCAGCGATCTACGGCGGGTGGCTCGTCTTGCAAGCAGTCCTCCAAAGGTACGCACCGGGCCGCGAAGTGCTCGGCGCACCTCTTCCCGATGGGTCGCGTCTCCCGTACCGTATGAACGGCTTCTTTTCGTTGATGGCGACATTCGTCGTCGTCGCGGCGCTTCACTTCTCCGGCCTGTTGTCGATCGGGGTCCTGTACACGGAGTTCGGCGCCTTGATCAGCGTCATGACGATCTTCTCGTTCGCGTTTAGTGGCTTCCTCTACGTGTACGGAAAACGACACGGACAAGCACGACACCTGAGCGGCAGCTTCATTCACGACTTCTGGATGGGCACCGGACACAATCCGCGCTGGCCGCCGGGTCCCGCGGGCTTCGACTTCAAGCTCTTTTGCGAAGCGCGCCCAGGGCTCATTCTCTGGGTTCTAATCAACACCTCGTTCGCGTTCGTGCAGTACGAGGTCTATGGCTTCGTTTCACTTTCGATGATCCTCGTCTGGGTGTTTCAGATGTTCTACATCCTGGACTACTTCTGGAACGAAGAGGCCATCCTCACGACGATGGACATCAAGCATGAGAACTTCGGGTACATGCTCGTCTTCGGCGACTTGGTTTGGGTTCCAATGACTTACTCACTCCAGGCGCACTACCTCATCGACAACGTGCACGAGCTAGCTTGGTGGGGCGCGGCCCTGATCGTGGGCGTGAACTTCTTGGGCCTCTACATCTTCCGTGCGGTGAACTCCCAGAAGCACAACTTCCGCAAGGACCCCGAAAACGCGGTCATCTGGGGCAAGAAGGCCGAGTACTTCGAGACCGCCCACGGGAACAAGCTGCTCCTGTCGGGATTCTGGGGTTGGTCGCGACATTTCAACTATGTCGGCGACATTCTCATGGCACTGTCGTGGTCGTTGCCGTGCCTGTTCGGGTCCGCACTGCCGTACTTCTATCCGGCCTACTTCGCTGTGCTCTTGATCCACCGCGAGCGACGCGACCACAATTTCTGCTCGAAGAAGTACGGCGACGATTGGGAGCGATACTGCGAGAAGGTCCGGTACAGAATCATCCCTGGGATATACTGACGCCATCATGGAGATCAGAGTCGACTTCGATCTGTGCCAGGGACACGCAGTGTGCATGGGAGAGGCTCCTGAAGTGTTTCAGGTAGACGACAACGGATACCTCACGATTCTCCAAGACCGCCCCCCGCAACAAGTCCACGACAAGGTCGAGCTCGCGGTCAAGTACTGCCCCACGGGCGCCATCACCCTCGTTCGCTGAAAAAGGTGCCGCTGCCCTTTGTCTCGCGTTGCATGCCGGTTACGCTAGCGGGGTTATGCCGCGTAAACCGGTCACGCCTACTCGGGTCGAGCACCTGACCCACCGTTCGCGTGAGGCCGCCGAAGACTTGGTGGCCGTCGAAGAACCACTGCAGGTGCTTCTCGAGTACGGAGAAGGCCACGCGCGCAAAGAAGCACCACTTGCCGCGACGATGCGCACGCCAGGCCACGATGTCGACCTCGTTACCGGCTTTCTCTTCGGCGAGGGGGTCATCGGAAGCACCGACGATGTGCTTGGTGTCCGGCACTGCACCCAGTCGGAGACGCCCAACAACGTCGTTCGCGCGAAGCTGGCACCCCACGTCGCCGTTCCGGTTCACCTTCTCGAACGAACGCTGACGATGAACAGCGCTTGCGGGGTTTGCGGAGAGCGCACGCTGGACGCCCTCGACAAGGCCGGGTGCTCACCCATCGCTGTCGCGCCGGGCTCCATCCATCCAGGCGCGATCCGCACTGCGCTAGCCTCCCTTGACCGCGCCCAAGCTTTCTTTCGGAACACCGGCGGCACCCACGGCGCAGCGCTCTTCGACCCCGAGGGCGTGCTCGCGGTGCACCGAGAGGACGTGGGCCGCCACAACGCACTCGACAAGGCGATAGGCGCTTGGCTCCCGACGCGATCGAGCAGGAATGCTGGGTTTGCGGTCGTGAGCAGTCGGGCAAGCTTCGAGCTCGTGCAGAAGACGGTTCGCGCGGGCATCCCGATGCTCGTGGCCCTCGGCGCCGCTTCGAGCCTCGCCATCGAAACCGCCGTGCGATTCGACGTCACCCTGGTTGGTTTCGCACGACAGGATCGCCTCACCGTTTACGCCGGCGGGAGACGAATCGCCGACGAGGGTGGAGACGAGCGCTTCATCGAGCTCGGGGCCGAGTAGTGCGAGACGACCCGAAGAGCCCGGCCCAGCCCCCGGTGCCCGACGACCAAGACAAGGCGGTCGCCGTCCGGGCCCCAGCGTCGAGTGCCGCAGGGTTCAGGTCCGTCCTGTCGACCTTCAAGCACATGCGTGAGCACGGCCACTCCGCACCCGGCGCGTTGCGGATCCTCTCACGGATGAACCAAGACGGCGGATTCGACTGCCCGGGCTGCGCCTGGCCCGACCCAGACGATCGGGCCGCGCTCACCGAGTTCTGTGAGAACGGGGCGAAGGCAGCGGCGTGGGAGACGACGAAGCGACGGCTCCCATGGGAGTTCTTCCAGCGCTACAGCATCGACGAACTCGCGCAGAAATCGGACCATTGGCTGGGGCAACAGGGCCGGCTCACGGTACCGCTGATGCTGCGGCCCGGGTCTCGGTTCTACGAACCGATCGACTACCACGAAGCCTTTGAACTGATAGCTCGGGCTCTGGGCGAACTCGACTCCCCGAACCGGGCTGTGTTCTACACGTCTGGCCGTACCAGCAACGAGGCCGCGTTCCTCTACCAGTTGTTCGTCCGTGCGTTCGGGACCAACAACCTCCCCGACTGCTCCAACATGTGCCATGAATCGAGCGGCGTTGGCCTCGGCGAGACTCTCGGTGTCGGGAAGGGGTCGGTCACCCTCGACGACATCCATCAAGCCGACACGATCTTGATCATGGGGCAAAACCCCGGAACCAATCACCCGCGCATGTTGACCGCGCTCCAGAAGGCCAAGGAGAACGGCGCTCGGATCATCGCGGTGAACCCTCTTCCTGAGGCGGGGCTGATGAGCTTCTCGAACCCGCAACGCCCGTCTCAGTTTCTCGGGGGCCGGACCGAGATCGCCGACCTCTTTGTCCAAGTACAGATCAACGGCGACGTGGCGCTGCTGAAAGCCATGATGTGCTTGATGCTCGAGGCTGAAGCGAAGTCGCCCGGTGAAGTCGTCGACCAGCCGTTCATCGACGAGCACACCGAAGGGTTCGACGCGCTGGTCGCACACCTCGAGGCACAGGACGTCGACTCCCTTCTGGCGAGCGCGGGTGTCTCACGCGACGAGGTAGAAGAAGCCGTCGCCCTCATCCTTCGGAGCAAGAAGACCATCGTGTGCTGGGCGATGGGGCTCACCCAACACAAGAACGGAGTCGGGAACGTCCGCGAGATCGTCAACTTGCTCTTGCTCCGTGGAAGCATGGGCGCAACGGGAGCAGGCACGTGCCCAGTGCGCGGACATAGCAACGTCCAAGGCGATCGGACGATGGGGATCTACGACCGGCCGAAAAAGCCCTTTTTGGACCGCATCGAACACGTGTTCGGTTTCGATCCGCCGCGTGACCATGGCTACAACACGGTCGAAGCGATCCAAGCGATGCTGGACGGAAAGGTCGACGTCTTTTTCGCGATGGGGGGCAACTTTCTTCAAGCCACACCAGACACGGAGCAGACCGCCAAGGCCCTCCGAAAGTGCGACCTGATCGTCAACGTGAGCACCAAACTCAACCGGGGCCACCTCGTGCACGGCAAGTGGTCGGTCATCTTGCCCTGCTTGGCACGTTCTGAGGTCGACGAACAGGCCTACGGTCCCCAGTTTGTCACCGTCGAAAACTCGATGGGGGTCGTCCATTCCTCCGAAGGGAGTCTCAAGCCAGCTCACCAGGGCTTGTACAGCGAACCGGCGATCGTTGCGCGGCTGGCCCAGGAGGTGCTTGGCCCCGAGGACCCCGTCAGCTGGTGCTGGCTCGTCGAGAACTACGACCGGATCCGCGATCTGATCGAGCAGGCCATCCCTGGCTTCGAGCGGTTCAACGAACGGGTGCGCAATCCCGGCGGTTTCTCGCTGCACAATGGTGCGCGCGAACGCGAGTTCAATACCGAGAGCGGGAAGGCGAAATTCACGATCAACCAGGCGCCCGACCTGGCGATCCCCGAGGGAACCTTCCGGATGATGACGGTGCGGAGCCACGACCAGTACAACACGACCGTGTACGGAAAGGACGATCGCTACCGTGGTGTTCGCGGAGGCCGTCGCGTGGTCTTCATGAACGACGAGGACATGCGCGAACACGGCATTGCCGCGAAGGCGATGGTCGATCTCCACAACGACTACGGCGGCGAGCGGCGTGTCGCCCCGAGGTTTCTCGCCGTCCCGTACCCGATCCCGCGCGGATGCGTCGCCACCTACTTTCCGGAGGCCAACGTGCTTGTGCCACTCGGGCGCGTCGCGGACGGCAGCTTCACGCCGACCTCGAAGGACGTGATCGTACGAATCACGCCCAGCGACAACGCCTGACGGCGCCTGTAACCTCGGCGATCAGCGCATCGCACGTCAGTGCACCCGGACCAAGGTCGGCTTGTCGTCGGGCAACGCGAGGATCGCAGCCCAGCCGGGGGGCAACACCGGCTCGGTGAACTGGAACAAGGTTCGGGCGTCGGCAGGAGACAGATTGATGCACCCGTGACTTCGGCGGCGGCCAAAGTCGTCGTGCCAAAATGCGGCATGGAACCCGTAAGAACCCTTGAAGAACTGAACCCAGGGGACGTCTTGGATCGAGTAGTTCATGGGGACGTCGGTGCGCTCGACGTCATCCATGTCGGTGTAGTCGAGCTTGGCCCAGAGCGCGAACACCCCAAGCGGCGTTGCCGAAGCCTTGTTTGCCCGACCCGACGACACGAGGGTCGCGAAAACGGGCCGCTCTCCGACATAAGCCACCAGAACCTGTGCGTCGACGTCGACGTCGATCCATCGGTCGTCTGGCCCGACGCCCTCGGGCGGTGGCTCCAGGCGGGCTTGGGCCAAGTCGCGGGTCCGGACCCAGCCGCCGCGATGGAGCTTGGCCATGCCTCTTCGAACCCCCTCCACATGCACGAGGGTGTGGCGCTCTAGGCGCCCGGTCGTGCGGCCGCCTGGTCTATCGAACACCCGGGCGGCGCTCGGTCGGACCCAGGCCACGTCGAGGGGGGCGGCCTGCGGGATCGTGGCGCCGCGAAACGGGCTGCCGCGGACAAAACGCAACGATGCCTTCTCAATCCACGTGTGCTTGCGGGTGCGAACGAACTCGACCCCCTCGTAGACTTTCTCCCCTGTGACCACGATACCGAAGCCTCGCCCTAGGGCTTCCACGTAGTCATTGGCGAAGTAGTCGCTCGGGTGATGGAAGGCGCGGGTTCCGTCGACCCGCACGAACGCGTATCGCTGCGGAAGGAGTGCGTCCGAATCGATCGTGGGACTCGGCGCGACGCCGGGGGGTGCGGTCGACGGCCTGACATGCGTCTCGCAGATGAAGAGGCCGTCACGCGTCTGGTACCAGACCCCCGTCGAGCACCCTTTTCCGAAGACGCGCTGCTCAAACCCGAGCCGAGTCCCGGCCCGTACGGTGCCGCGTCGAGTCGATCCCGCATCGGGCCGGAGCATCAACGGGGCCCCGTCGTCGACGACCTCGATCGAGCGGCCCCAAGACGGCGCAGGGACGGCCGGCTCGAGGTCGGCTCGGTATTCCTGAGCCAGGACGAAGGTCGACAGCGACACCAGCCCGAGGGCCATGACGACGGCTCCCGTCTTCGCGAATCCGGTCCACCACATCCCTCTAGAAGCGTAGTGGGGACGAAGCCCGGGGTCAGGTTAAAGCTACTCTTCGTCCGAAAGTGTGGTGGTGGCGTCGCCCCGAAGCCCGTAGCGTTTCGCAAGCTCTCGGAGATGGTAGCGAGTCAGCCCTGCCGCCCGGGCGCTGCGGCTGATGTTGTCCCCATGCTTGTCGAGGAGTGCCTTAAGGTACTGCGCCTCGAAGGCATCGAGCACCTTTTGCTTGGCGTCCTTGAATGGGGTGTCGCTAGCAACGAACTGCTCCGCTGTCCCTCCCGGGAGAAACACCGGTGGGGTCTTCTGCGAGGCCGGCAAAAGATCTTGCATCCCGAGTTCCGTCCCGTCCGCCAGCGAGACCGCGCGCTCGATGGTGTTCTTGAGCTCCCGAACGTTCCCGGGCCACGGGTAGGCTTGGAGCTTCATCATGGCGTCGGGAGCGACCGTGAACCGGGCGCCCTCATGGCGCTTCGCGGACTCGTCGAGAAACTGGCCGACCAGCGCCGCGATGTCCTCGGGACGTTCACGAAGCGGCGGCAGGTCGACATGGACCACACCGAGGCGGTAGTAGAGATCCTCTCGAAAACGGCCATCGTTGACCATCTGGCGCAGGTCCCGATTGGTCGCTGCCACGACTCGGACGTCCACGGGAATCGTGCGTGAGCTGCCGACACGCTGGACCTCGTGGGTCTCGAGGACACGAAGAAGCTTCGGCTGCAAGCCGATGTCGAGCTCGCCGATCTCGTCGAGAAAGAGTGTGCCTCCGTCGGCGTGCTCGAAGCAACCGCGCCTGCGGTCCGCTGCGCCCGTGAAGGAGCCGCGCTCGTGCCCGAAGAGGATGCTTTCGATCAGGTTTGCCGGTATCGCGCTGCAGTCTTGAACGACGAGCGGCCGCTGGGCGCGCTTCGAGGCCTTGTGAATCGCGCGGGCGACCAGCTCCTTGCCGGTCCCTGTTTCGCCTCGGATCAAGACCGTCAGGTCAGCGGCTGCGACCTTGTCGAGAACGGCGAAAATCTCTCGCATCCGGACGCTGTGCCCGATCAACTCAAAGAACTGCTCTTGGTGGCTGAGGTCGATCTCGACAGTACCGGACCCGACCTCGAACCGGATCACGGTATTCCCAATCTGAATCGCATCACCCGGTTTGAGCCATGCCTCGCGGACCCGGACTCCCTGCACCGTCGTGCCGTTCGTCGACCCGAGGTCTCGAAGAAGAAAGCCCGCTTCGCTCACGACGATCTCGCAGTGCGTCCCACTCACCGCAGTGTCCGTCAGAGCAAGCCCACAGATGAGGCTCCGACCCATGGTGATCCGCTCGCTGGCGAGCTCGACGCGTTGCCCCTCCTCCGGGCCCTCGACGACGACGAGGCGGCTCCGCCGAAGGGTTCGCTTCGTGGCCTTCGGGTCGGCCAAGGCCGTCTTGGGGTCCGGATCGACGAGGGGTCCCTCGTTCACTCGGCATCCTTTCGGAGTGCTTGAATCGCACCCGCGTAGTCGGCAGCGTTGAAAACGGCGCTTCCGGCCACCAACACGTCGGCGCCGGCCTCGACGACCGTGCGCGCTGTCCCGGGTTTCACACCCCCGTCCACCTCGAGATCGATGTCTCGGCCGGTCGCGTCGATCATGGCGCGGACCTCGGCGAGCTTCGCGGCGCTCGAGGGGATGTAGCTCTGACCTCCAAACCCGGGGTTTACGCTCATGACCAGGATGAGGTCGACGTCGGCCATGACGTAGCGTAGGCATTCCGGAGGGGTATGGGGATTGAGAGACACGCCGGCTCTTTTTCCGAGAGAGCGGATCTGCTGTATCGTGCGGTGGAGGTGGGAACACGCTTCGGCATGCACGGTGATCACGTCAGCGCCCGCGTCGGCGAACGACTGAACATACTTCTCGGGTTCGACGATCATCAGA
>JBCCHE010000027.1:0-67152 GCA_039028875.1 Myxococcota bacterium
GGGGCGGCTCTGGGAAGAAAGCGGTCAATCAGGAAATCCCCCTGATTCCGTTCATCGACCTCCTGCTTTGCTGCGTCATGTTCCTGCTGGCGACCGCGGTTTGGAACCAGCTCGCCGCCATGAACGCCAACCAGCAAGTCCCGGGGCAGGCTTCGACCGAAGATGCCCCGCCCGAAGACGAACAAGTGAAGCTCATTCTACAGGTCCGCAATGCCGGCTACGTGCTCGGTTCGTCGGCCGGAGAGAGCATCGACATTAAGAAGCGCGTTGTATCGAACGAACGTGAGTTCGATGTCGACGAGCTCAAGGCCAAGCTTGCCCAGTGGAAGCAGGCTTGGGACAAGCGCGAGGACCTCATCGTCGCGCCGGAGGACGGCGTTCGATACGAGGACGTCATCGTAGCGATGGACGTCGCGTCAGCGGCCGGGTTCACAACCCTGTCGATGGCCGACGGGGCAGCGTTTGGGGGCTAAGGCATGGCGATTCAACGGCCACAACCAGAACTTCTTCACCACATCCCGCTGCGATTCGTTCGCAGTCGGGTCGCCGGTCACGGCAGAAAATCGGTGGATCACCAGATTCCGCTGATTCCGTTCATCGACTTCCTCATCGTGCTCGTCATCTTCCTTCTGATGTCGTTCTCCGCATCGGGTGAGCTGGTTGCGCAACAGCCGACCATCACGATGCCCGCGGCAGCGAACACGGCGCAGATCGAGATCTCGCCCATCGTGGCGGTCGACGATCGCGTGATCACGCTCGATGGCACACGCGTCGCCGACACGCAGACGCTTGGAGCCACCGCGCAGGTCGATCGGATCGAACCTCTCATTCAGGGGCTCGAAGCCGAGAAGCGGAAGTGGGAGACGATTCACCCGTCCGAGCCCTTCGCCGGGCAAGTAATCGTCCAAGCAGACCGCAACATCGACTTCCGAGTCGTCAAGAAGGTCATGTTCTCGGCAGCGGCGGCCGGCTACGGCAACGTCAGCTTCGCTGTGAACCAGGCCGAACAGTAAGCGCTCTGATAGTCTCCGGTTCATGGAGTCTGATGAGCTGACGCCAGCCGAGTTCGACGGCGTTCGCAAGAACCGATACCGACCGGGGTTGCCCTGGAAGCGTATCGGTTTTCTGCTTTTGTTGGTGGTCCTCGTCGTGGGCGGGTACTTCTGGCGGCAGAAGGTGCGTGCGGACGCGCTTCGAGAGCGGATGTACGCCCAGCACGGAACCGAGGTCGCGCCAACCCTCGCGCTCCTCGACGGCACCCGCACCGACCTGCTCGAAAAGACGATGTCCGCGAAGGCGGGGGCGGCCAACCGGAGGGTAGAAGCGCCGGTTCCAGTCTCGGCCCTCCACGAGCAGAAGGTCGCCTACCTTCGTGTGCGGGCGACCGATCTCGGTTCCAAAGGTTCGCTCCAGGTCGCGATAGATGCCGAGGACGCCGACGCGATCGGCGCCTGCCTGGGGCTCGAGCTAATTCCCGTCGCATCGCTATCGGACGTGCCGGAGGTCCTCACGTCCAAGTGGCTTGCCGGCGCGGAGGACACCGACGACATGATGCGCCTCAGCGTGCGTGAAGAGCAGTTGACGCGGGCGATCGAGCGAGAGCTTCCAGACATCGCGGCGCGCGTCCCGGCGGACTACTTCTTGCTGCTGGTCGTGCAGGGGCAGAGCCGGCTCCGAGACCCCGTCGATGTATTCCTTTGGGACCTCCGAGAAGACCGACTCGTCCTACGGTCGCGAACCGAGAATCACGGCAAGCTGATCACCGTGCTCAGCAAGATTGGACCGAAGACCGACAGCGCGCGTGCGAAGGGTGATCCCATCGTGACGGCCGACTGTTCGATCGCGGCACATATCAAGGGCCAGCTCGGGGAGCCGACGATGGACTTGGCCAAGTCGGACTGACCTTCCCCGTGCGTGCGAACTCGATCCGTTCCAGCCATCGCTCGGCCTCGGCAGCCGTTGCAGCGCTCACCTCGGCCCTCGCTTCCCAGGCCGCCTGAGACTCGTCGTACATGCCCTCGGCGAAGTAGGTGATGCCCTCCATGCGACGAAGCTCGCGGGCGAGCCGTTCGGTCGGTAGACCTCGTTCGCTGGCGTCACGAAGGAGAGGGATCGCGAGGGCGAAGCGACCTTGGTGCATCAATTGGCGCGCTTCGAGGTAGGGGCCAAGCCCATCTTGTCGGAGCTCGCCAAGCGCTCGCCCCACGTGGACCGCGACCGGGCCCGAAGGTCGTTCGACCAGCATCTCGTAGATCAGGTCCTGTTCGGTCTCGGCGGACGCGAGCCCGATCCGCTTCACCTCACTCTGACGAGAGGCCCCGTCAGTCCGCGGAATCTCGAGCAACTCGTCATAGAGCTTGGTAGCCAGCTCGCGGTCCCCCGTGGTCCAGCTCGCATCGGCGTATTGCTCGAGCGCGGCTGCGACGATCGGCTTTGGTGCACTCATGGCGGCCCGGAGGCTCGTGAGCTCGGCTCGCGCGGCTTCGTCGTCCCCGGTTCGCGCCAACGCACCTACGAGAGCCGCGTGGGCGCTCGCCTCGTTCTCGTCGATCTCGAGGATCGAGCGACACGTCTCGATCGTCCGGGCGTCATCACGCGACGCCGTGTCCGCGCCGAGTTCTGCACGGAGCTTCGCCAACCGGTGTGGGCACACCGCCGTGAACAGACTCGGTCGAGCGAGCGCAACCTCCGCGATCCCTCGCTCGTGGTCGGTGACCTCAACCGTGGTGAGGTAGGCGCGCCAGGCTTCATCGAGCGCTTCGACCTCGGACACGCGTCCCTGCCGGTACGTATCGACAAACGCGTCGACGCCCCGCTCCGCCATCAGGAACCGAACCACGGATCCGGCTGCCATGTATGCGCGAGTCGCGGGGAACGTGCTGAAGCGTAGGCTTAGGAGTTCGCCTGCCGGAGGAAGCTCTTCACGGTCCAACAGGATGCGTGCCCACTGGTCGGGGTCCAGATCGTCGCGCACGTCCCATGCGAGGGCCACCGCGGAACCTTCGATGATCCCGGGGTTGGGGACCAAGCCGCCGAGGCTTCCTGCGACTGCGAATGGGCCCCGTCCCGCGTCTCGAAGCACCGCGTGAGCGACCTCGTGGCCAAGTGCCCGATGGGGCCATCCCCCCGCTTGAAGGTACACCTCGTTGCGCCACGGTTTCGCGATCAGGGTCCGCCCGACGCCGATCAGGTTCTTCTTCTCGTCCCGGTTTCGGAAGAAGTACGCGATGACGGGTTCTCCGGATTCGATTCCGAGCAAGGTGCGGGTGCGTGCGACTTGGAAGTCGCATTCTTCGACGAGGCGTGTTGCGTCCTCTGGAGGCGTCTCCCTGGGCATGTGGACCACGCAGTGGTCGCCGGCCTCTCGCTTCCCGAGGACTTCGCTGAGGTGCTCTTCGCTAATGGAATGCCCGAGCGAGTCTCCGAGGACGTAAGCCACGACCACGGACCCCAACATGGCCCCGCCGACGAGAACAGCCCCGAGGCGATGCGCAACTCCGCGTCTCCAGTCGAGCAGTTCGGATGCCGGGTCCCACGCCGCGTCGAACAACACCGTGAGCGCCACCAGGGCGACCAGGGTCACCGCTCGATACGTGAGATAGCGACCGGGCACCGGAACGAGGTCGTCGTAGATCGCTCCGGGGAAGTACCCCCCAAACGCTCCGAAGACGTAGACGGTCGGTGTCGCGTAGAACGCCCATAGGCCCAAGATCGCTGCGGCCACCGGGACGAGCCCAGCGATCCAAGGCGCAGCACGTGAACCGCGAAGCAGCGCAGCGATCCAGAGCCCGACGACTGCGGCGAGGGCGCACCCCATCGCCGGGCCAAGGACCATGAAGGCGAGTCCCTCCCAAGGCGCACACTGCCGGACGCGCAGTGCGTTGAGCGCGAGGATGGCTAACGGCAAAGACCAAACCACGATGGCCATCCCAACCGCGCGGAAGACGAGGTCGACCCCCCGATGCTTGCCGAAGCGACCTTGGAAGCTGGCGGCGGTGGCGGCCACGAAGGGCGGCAAGACCAGCCCGAGCGCGAGGGCGCTCTCGACGCCGTGCACACCGAACAGAGGGCTCAACGAGAGCGCGACACCCGTGATGAGGGAGACCGCGATGGCAACCCAGAACGTGAGGAGCGTGGTCACGGCCTATTCGGCAGCTGCTGGCGCCGGAGTCGGGTCCGGCGCCGTGACGAGGCTCAGTATTTCGTCGACTCGCGACACCAGGCAGATCTCGACGCCCTCACGCACCTCTTCCGGGACCTCTTCCAGATCGGGTTCGTTCCGTTTGGGCAAGAGGATTCGCGTTACCCCGGCGCGATGGGCCGCGAGGCACTTCTCCTTGACGCCCCCGACCTTCAGGACGTTGCCGCGAAGGGTGATCTCGCCGCTCATCGCGACATCGGGCCGCACCTTGATGTCCGTGAGGAGTGAAGCCAGCGCCACGTAGAGCGGGACCCCCGCAGACGCGCCATCTTTCGGCGTCGAGCCGGCAGGCAGGTGGACATGGATGTCGGTGTGGCTCACAAAGTCCTCGGCTAGCCCGAGCGCATCCGCGCGCGCGCGAATGAAAGTAAACGCCGCCGCCGCAGACTCCTTGAGGACGTCGCCCATGTTGCCCGTCAGATGAAGCTTGCCGGTTCCCGGCATCTGGGTGGCTTCCACGAACAGAAGGTCGCCTCCCGACGGAGTCCACGCGAGCCCGGTTGCCACCCCTGGGCGGGCAGAACGCTCGGGCTTCTGGCGGCTGCCTTTTGCGGCGCCGAGGACGCTCTCGATAAACGGCGGGTCTGCCATGATCGAAACGTCTTCGCCGTTCGCGAGCCGAACCGCGACAGCTCGGCACACCGCCGCCGCCTGCTGCTCCAGCTTTCGAACCCCCGCCTCGTATGTATAGGATTCGACCATCATGTCGATCGCTTCGTCGGAGAAGTCGAGCCGTTCGATCGAAAGGCCGTGTTCGTGCAGTTGGCGGGGGATCAAGAAGTCTCGCGCGATCGCCTGTTTCTCGCGGGGCGTGTAACCCGGGATCTCGATCACTTCCATCCGGTCGAGCAGCGGGCCCGGAATCGTGTTTCGCTGGTTCGCCGTGGCAATGAACATGACCTTGCTGAGGTCGAACGGAGCGTCGATGTAGTGGTCGGTGAACTGGTGGTTTTGCTCGGGATCGAGGACTTCGAGCAACGCACTCGACGGGTCGCCTCGCTGGTCGCGCCCGAGCTTGTCGATCTCGTCGAGAATCATCACTGGATTGTTCGAGCCAGCCTTCTTGAGTCCTGAGATGATTCGGCCGGGGAAGGCCCCAACATACGTCCGGCGGTGGCCTCGTATCTCAGCCTCGTCGTACACGCCGCCGAGCGAGACACGTACGAACTGTCGGCCGGCTGCACGCGCAATCGACCTCGCCAACGAGGTTTTGCCGACACCTGGTGGCCCTACGAAGCATAGAATCGGTGCGCGCCCATCCCGACGGAGCTTTCGGACGGCGACGTACTCGACGATGCGTTTCTTGGGTTTCTCGAGCCCGTAGTGGTCTTCATCGAGGACGGCACGGGCTTGGGTCACGTCGAGCCGATCCGGCGTCGTCTTTCTCCAGGGGAGGTCGGCCAGCCACTCGACGTAGGTTCTTGCGACCTGGTACTCGCTACTCGCAGCATTCATGTTACTCATGCGACGGAGCTCACGCTTGGCGGACTGCTCGGCCTCCGTATGAAGCCCACTCAGTGCGATTCGCTCTCGGAGGTTCTCGATGTCGTCCTCATCGACGTCGGTCTCCCCGAGCTCCCGGCGGATCGTTTTGATCTGTTGCCGGAGCAGGTATTCCCGCTGCGAGCTCGACATCTCTTCCTCGACCATGGTCGAGATCTCTTCCTTGACGCGGATGACTTCGTTCTGCCGCTGTACTTGATCGAGCACCTTGCGAATCCGCTCACGCACGTCGAGCGTCTCGAGCACCTCTTGCTTGGACTCATTGGGGACGGGGAGGTTCGATTCGATCAGGTCCGCGAGCGCGCCGGGCTCGCGTACGTTGTCGAGGATGTGGAGCGACTCGCGCGATGCGGTTGGTAACTCGGTCAGGAGCGTCCGGGCGGATTCCCTCAGGTGAGCCGACAGCGCCTCGACCTCGACGTCGACGACGGGTGCCTCGTGGTAACGGTGGACGCGCGCACGCATCGTCGGGTGCCGACCGAGGGGCTCCTCGATTCGCATTCGGCTCACCCCTTGAAGGACGACGCTATACTGGCCGGAGTTCAGCCGAATGACCTTGAGCACCCTTGCAATCGTTCCAGTCTGATAGACCTGTTCGAACGTCGGGTCTTCGATCTCGGGTTTGAGTTGCGTGACGACGCCGATCGCAGGGCGTTCGCGGCCGCACGCCTCCTCGATCAGACGCACCGACCGCGCCCTTCCGACATTGACTGGCACGACCGTCGCTGGGAACAGCACGGAGTTTCGAAGCGGGAGTACGGGCAGGATCGGCTCGGCACCTGCGGGAAAGATCGAGTCTGTCATTCCGTTTCGCCAACGATATTCGAGATGTACGGCCGCAGCAATCCGCGGTCCGGTTCGGCTAGCGTCAGGCGGGTCGGACTGGTATCAATCCGGCGCCTAGGATGCGGGGACGGAAGCTAGACCGGGGCGTTGCTGTGGCGGCGCTGATGTTCATGAACGGCTGTCACGGCGGAATTGCGCTACATAGCGTCGTGCTCCTGGTCACCTTGGGCATCTTCATCGGGACGATTTTGCTGGATCGGTCTTAGCGGTGGCGGGCCCGCAACTCCGCACGCTCAGCGACTTCACTTTGGCTGACCTCGAGGGAATCCGGGTCCTCCTGCGAGGTGGCTCGGTCGTCGACTGGCATCGGGTCAACTTCACGGAGGAGTCCGAGGCGCGAAACTTCGTCGCCGCCCAGGAGATCGATCTCGACGACGCGCGTGATCAGACTCGGGTCAACGCGATCAAGAAGGCCGCCATCGACTACCTCCGGCGCCACTTCGACTTCCCGGTACCGAAGCCCGTGGCTCGGCGAGACCTCGTGGGACTCTTGATGCTCGCGGCATCGAAAGGACATCGGCAGGTCTGTGCCTGCGCCATCCTCAAGGTGATGCACATCATTCACCATCTCGAGGCCCGGCAGCTGATGTTCCTTCTTCCCGTCGCGGACGAAGAGATCTTTCATCTCGTGGAGCACAAAGTCTATCAGGTCATGGGTGCGGCCCTCGCCAACGACTTTCCGATTCTCGAGTTCATCGGCGGGCGCAAGAACCGAGACTCGCTCTACACCAAGTTGTTGTCGAAACCCGACGTGAGCGCTGCGCAGATCTACGACAAGGTTCGATTTCGGATCGTCACACGTAGCGTCGAAGACGTATTTCCAGTTCTCAACTTTCTCCAGCGAACGATTGTTCCCTTCAACTTCATCATTCCGGGCCAATCAACCAACACGCTTCTCAGGTTTCATGAGTACTGCGGCGAGGACACGACACTCAGCGAACTCGTACCGCAACTGCAGCTACCGCTCGACATCGAAGATGGGCTTTCGTCACTCGACAATCGTTTCACGGCACCGAGCTATCGGGTCGTGCACTTCGCCGCCGATGTACCGGTTCGAGTTCCTCAGCGGATTCTCGACGCGGCGCCCCCCGCAACCGAGGCTCTTGGGGAGGTGATCTTCGTTCAGGCTGAGTTTCAGGTCATCGACCGCGCCACCGATCAGACCAACGAAGCCGGGGATGCCAGTCACGCGAGCTACAAGGAACGACAGAAGCTCGCTGTCATGCACCGACTCAAAGTCGGTGGCTTTTCGAAGTGATCGCTGGACACCGAGCGGGGAAGGCGCGATTCGTGCGAGACCCGTCACGCTTGAAGAAGCGCCCTACCTAACTTTCGCGATGATCTCGTCCGTGACTCGATTTCCGGCCGCATCGTAGGCGCGGATCGCGACGATGTGGGTGTCGCCTTCGAGGCCCGTGAGTTTCATCTCGAACGCTTCTTTGGGACTGTCGAGCAAGAGGTCTTTTGGAAAGATGTCGCGCCACGGCCCTGCGTCGATGGAGGCCTGCAGTCGAGCGATCGGCCCAACGGCGTCTGTCGCCTCTCCCTGCACTTTGCCGTTCCGGTACGCCAGCTTGGTGATCCGGGGCGGATGGTTGTCCACTAGGATCGCCTGCGACACGACCTCGGAGTGCATCACGAAGTTTTCGGGGTTGGCCTCTTCGTCCGAGGCGTCGACTTTCACGAGATAATATCCGTCCGGGATACTCTCGGTGTCCCACGTGTACTTCGGCTGGTTGAGTACCGTGTCTTCCAGGAACATGGGACGCCATGGCCCACCGTCTTCGCGGCGGTATGACAGCCGGAACCGCACTGGGTCCTGATCTGGATTCACCACGGTCCAGCTCAGTTTGACCAACGTGCTTGCTGGCGGTGGGGATTGTGCGCCCCCGCCCGGCTTGGTTGGCTTGGGCGCCTTCGAACCGGCCTTCACAGCCGACACCCGTGGCCGTTGGTTCTGCGGAAGGTAGTAGAGGTCGAGGGTGCGGAGCTCCGCTGTTTGGTTCGCGGGGAGCTGGGCGCGAACCTGTATGAATCGTGATGGGGGGCTCGACACCTTGGCGGGCGCCTTGAGTTTCTTGGACCATGGACTCCAGGTGTCGTCTGGTTCCTGCGTGTTCCCGGACCGCGTTTGAATCACCAGCTTGCCCGAACCCCGCCAAGAGATTCGCCCCCATGTCGACGCAAACCCGGAATCGAGTGTCGGGCTCGTCCAGACGGGCTTTTTGGGAAGTCCGGGGTTGACCCAGTACACCGCCGCGGCGTCGCCGGTGACGAATGAGGGCACGTCGCTCCTCAGCGAAAGCCCAAGCACCTGCCGTTCTTCGACGTCCGCCCAGATGGCGTAGGTCGCGTCCGGTTCAACCTGAAGGACATGTCCCTCTGCGCCACTGCCCGCGTACAGTCTGCCGTCCTCTGCCCACTCGACGACCGTGAAATGCGACTGCTTGCTGTCGATCAGCTGCTCGAGGCGACCATCGCGACCCACTCGCCATAGCTGTCCTTTGCCGGGTCGTGGTCGTGTTCCTGGCGGCCTCGCGCTCGGTCGAGCGGGGGCGCCCCCGCCCTTGAACTGTGCTCCCGGCTTGATCTTGAACTCGTTGGCAGCCACCGCGAGTTGACCGTCCAGGTAATCGATCGAAGTGATTTCGTTCCCCGGAAAGTCGTGGACGACCTTCACCTCGTCGCTTGGGGAGATTTTCAGCACCAGCGCGCTGTCGCTCGTGCCCGCGAAGATCGTGCCCTTCTGATCACCCGTGAGCGACATCACGTGCGACGCGTCGCCTTTGTGGAGGACCCGCGCGACGCCATCCGAGTCGATCTCGAAGATGGTACCCTCCGGGCCAGTCCCCGCGATCAGGCGCCCTCGCTTCGGGTCGTAGTAGAGCGCCCAGACGTGCTTCGCGTCCTTTGGCGTCGAGAATCGGGTGATCTTCTGTGTCTTTGGGTCGATCCGAAAGATGTGACCGTTCGGTAGGGTGCCCGCATAGAGCGCACCGTCCCGGCCGAAGGCGAGCGAAGCTACGAGAAGCTCGCCGGTGGCGTACTTCTTCGTGAGTTTTCTCTTCTTGTAGCGGTAGACGACCCCACTCGTCCCGGTCCCAACGTAGGTTTCGTCGCCGCGGGACACGACGCTGTAGGCGGTCGGTACGTCTTTGATCTCAGTTCTTTGGGTCGAGGCTCCCACTCGGACTGAGCCGTCGGAGTGAATCGCGGTACCCTCGAGTTCGCCGCCGAAGAACGACTCGGCGCTGTCGAGCGTGAAGTGCTTCGTGCCGACCGCGGCGACGGTGGCACTCGATGCGATCGCGGTCACCGTGACCGCGACCATCAGGGTCATTCGTGATGTCTTCATTGCGTCTTCCCGAGGAGCGCGTCGCGAGAAACGTCGCGGACTTGCAAGCGAAGGTTCACCTTCCCGGCCACGACCTCCGGCATCTCGATCTCCGTGTGCGAGCGTGTTGCGAAGGGTCGCCCTTCTTGCGAGGTGCTGACCAGCTGCAGCGAGTTGAGGGCCGATGGCGGCAGAGAGTCGACGACGTGTCCCTGAAACTGGAGGCCTCGGTTGGGTAGTTGCAAGGAGACGACCATGGAGTTCGCGGGGAAGCCGGCGCTTGCTTGGGCGATCAGTTCGTCGAGTGAGGTCGCCCGCGGGAGCTCCACCGGCACTTGGTTTCCGCCGGCGACCGTGAGGTTGACGGGTTGGCCGGCTGCCGCATGAGGGATCTTCACCTTGATGACGCGTGTCGTGTCCGGGCGCCCCACCTGGCGGAGCTTTACGTAGACCGGCACCTCCTGCCCTGGATCAACCTCGTCGAATGGAACCGAAGCGTCGACGATCTGCAGTACCTCACGGTCGAAGTCGAGCTCCAGCTCGAGATCGATTGCGTTCACTCGGGAGACTTCGAACGGGTTCGCGAACGCGGCTTCCATGACCCAAAACATGTCGAGCTGCGACAATGCGAGCGGGCTTGCGACGCCGGCCGAGGAGAACCCCTCTTCCTCGAGTCGGACTTCGCCGTGGCCTTCGACCCCGACGGTCGATTTCGCTCGGAACGCTACATCTTCGACGTCGCTCGCGGTCGATTTGAGCGCGTTCATGATCACCGCCATGGCGATTCCTGGCGTCAGCGCTCGGTGGCTGACGATGTCGGCTTTCCATTCGGTCTTCTGTGCGCCGGTCGCCCCTTTGATCCTGACGCGGAGCGGAATCCTTGCGGCCTCGATGTCGGGGTCGACCACGATGGCAGCTTGCCTGTCCTGCACGAGGGTGCCGAGAGGTCGGGCCGCTTCGGCAATCTTGAAGGAGCGGTAGTCGCTCACCAGCACGTGAAGCACTCGGGCCGTGGCCGTCGGGAACCCCGTCGCCCCGGCGTCGAGCATCGGGTGCCCAAAGGCCAGTGCGCGGTTCCCGCGCGCCATGTATGTCACCGTGCCGACCCCTGTGATCGAGACATCGCCACTCGCGAGTGTCACAGCGATGGCGCCGCCGTTTTCGAACTTGGTGGGACCGCCGCGCATCGATCCGCTGGAGCCAGCCTGCGTCGCTTCCAAGCCGAGCGGCGCAAGCTCGTCGGTTAACATGCGTGCGATCGAGTCCGAGAAACCTCCAAGCATGATAGGCGTCGTTGTTGCGCGGAGCCCGACAGGCCCTCGCTCAGCAGCACGCTTCTTGGCGGCTGCGCGCAGGGTCGAGAAGGCGTCGACTTCGCCGCCGGTAAATGGAGGAAGACCGGCGAAACGGTCTTTCGAGGCCCCTGGGTCCACTCGCTTCGCGCGTTTTTTGAGCGCTGGGAGCGGCCTGGCCCCCGGAAACATGTCGGGTCGAACGGGTCGGTCGAGCTCAGCGAGCATGTTGGAGATTGGCGTGACACCCACAACCGGGTCGGTTCCGTACGGCCAGCCGTAGGCGTAGGCGCCGGCGAGTCGCCCATCCAGGAAGATCGGGCTTCCGCTCATCCCGGCGACGCCCCGCGCCCGGTCGAGTAGGGGATGGGGCGTCCGCAGTAAGATCAGGTCCTGCGCGGGCCGAAAGTTGCGAAGAACGTCGATGACTTCGACATCGAAACGCTCCGGCTCGGTGCCGCGAAAGACGGTGAGCCCGTAGCCTTTCATCCCCGGGCGGATCTCGTCGACGCCGATGAAGCCCGGGGTCGACTGCGCGATGGCCCCTCCGACCAACGAAGCGCTCAAAAGTAGACACAAGCTAGACAGCAGCCGTTGCACCGCCGCGGAGCCTAGCAGGTTACTCTGCCGGAGCCGGCGCAAGTTGCAGTGACTCGATCAGTGCGCGGAGCGCGTCGAACCGAAACGGTTTCGGCAGATGGGCGCTGATGTGTGTAGATGCTTTGGGCGTCGGCTCGGTCGCATGCTCGCCGAGCAAGATCACGACGAGCCCGGGTTGATGTGCGCGTAGTCGCTTCGCCACCTCGAGGCCGCTCATGCCGGGAAGGTGTGCGGCGACCAAAGCGAGGTCGGCCTGCCATTCCCCGACGACTGCCAGTGCACCGTCGCCTGAGCTGGTGCCGACGACTCGATTCCCGTCGACTGTCAGCATCCGCGCCAGGTGCCACTGCAGGTCCGGATCGCTTTCGACGACGAGCACCGATCGGTGTCGTGGACGGTTCTCGGCGATCGATTTCGCTGCGGTTTCGAGCGCTTCTGGCTGTTGTTCAGTCCCCATGAGTCGGTGCGGCGAGCCCGGTCGGCACTCACCTGACAACGGGGGGCATCCCTCGATGATTCCAGGCTCCCCGTTCGGGGGACATTCTAGAGAGTCGAGGGACCCTGTGCAATGGCCGCTTCGATACCCCTAGGATCGCGGCAATTATGCAGTCGCACGCGCCTCGGACCCGCCCGCGCGCTGGCCGGATTGGCCGGGTTGCACCGGGTCGTCGCCGTGGAACGTCTGTCCGCTCCGGGCGATCTCCTCGAGAACCGGCGCCGGTGAGAAACGAGGACCAAGCTGCTTCTCGAGCTCCCGGAGACGGCCAAGCACTTCCTTCGGTCCGACCTGATCGACGAATCGGAAGGGCCCCCCTCGGAAAGGTGGGAAGCCGAGGCCGAACACGGCCCCAATGTCTCCGTCCCGAGCGCTCCGAACGATCCCTTCCCCAAAGCATCGACAAGCTTCGTTCACGAACTGGAGCGCGCAACGCCAGGCGATGTCTTCGCTCGAGACCGATTTGTTGGTCGGGGCGACGCCGAGCACATCGTAGACCGACTCGTCCACGCCCTTGTTCTTCTTGTCACCGTACTTGTAGAAGCCGCGTCCGTTCTTCCGGCCATAGCGCTCGTCGTCGATGAGTTTCTGCATCCCGTCTGGTGCGCTCATTCGTTCGCCGAAGGCCCCAACCATGATCTTGCCAACTTTGGATCCGACATCAATCCCGACCTCGTCGGTGAGTTTGATCGGTCCAACGGGAAAGCCCCAGTCGAGCATCGCGCTGTCGATCTTCTCGATCGGGACGCCTTCAGCGACGAGGTGAGCCGCCTCGTTCATCATCGGCGACAGGATTCGGCTCGTGTAGAAGCCGACCCCGTCGCGGACGACGATCACGTGCTTCCCCTGCTGCTTACCGAGCTCGACGCATGTCGCCGTGAC
Source organism: Myxococcota bacterium (assembly GCA_039028875.1). GTDB lineage: Bacteria > Myxococcota_A > Polyangia > Polyangiales > Houyiibacteriaceae > SG8-38. Next base: position 13,155 of record JBCCHE010000027.1, read on the forward strand.
CCAATCAGCCGTCTTGTCGGTGACGATGATCTCGAGGAGAGGCATTTTGTGCACCGGGGAGAAGTAGTGCATCCCAATGACCGTCTCTGGGTGTTTGCTTGCCTCGGCGATCTTGGTGATGGGGAGCGACGAAGTGTTCGACGCGAAAATGACCTCGTCTTTGCCGTTCTCTTCGACATCACGCACCATCTGTTGCTTGAGGCCCAGGTCCTCGAACACGGCCTCGATGACCACGTCGGCATCTTGGAACCCGTCGTACGTCGTGGTCCCGGTCGTCTGCAGCATCAGCTGGTCGGCTTGGGCCGCGGACAGCCGCTTTCGCTTGACTCGACCGTCGATGATGTCGCGTACGTACCGGAGCCCAGCGAGCACACCGTTGCTGTCGCGGTCTTTGAGCCGGACTGGGGTCTTCGCGAGCGCGGTCGTCACGTAAGCGATTCCAGCCCCCATCAGGCCGGCTCCCAACATGCCGACTTTGCGAATGCGGCGAGGTTCGATACTTGGGTCGTCGACGCCGTTGTCCTTTTTGAGCGCGGTCGTCCCGAAGAAGATGCTCATCAGGTTCTCGGCTTCGCGGGTCGTGAGGAGCTCACCAAATGCGCGGGCCTCTGCGTCGAGTCCCGCCTCGAATCCGCCTTCGAGCCCGGCCCTTACGACGTCGATGATGCGGTCCTGGGCTGGATAGTTCCCGCGGGTCTGTTTGTGGAGCTGCTTTCGGGCCTGATCAAAGAGGATCTTTCGGCCGACCGGGTTCTTCGCAAGAGCGAACTCGGTGAGGGCTTCTTTGTCCCGCAGCTGGTCGATGAAGCTGTCTCGCTTCTCCTTTTGACCTACGCGCGACAGTGCCAACGCAGCCGAGGTCTCGATCAGGACGGACTCGGGGACGACGTCGTCGACGAGTCCGAGCTTCTTCGCCTTCTTCGCGGGCACCTGTTTTCCGGTGAGCATCATGTCGAGCGCTGGCTGCACACCGACGAGGCGCGGAAGCCGTTGCGTGCCGCCCGCACCAGGAAGCAGGCCGAGCTGTGACTCGGGAAGCCCAAGCTTGGTTTTCGAGCTGTCGCTCGCGACTCGCGCGTGGCACGCCAATGCAACCTCGAGCCCGCCACCCAGCGCGACGCCGTGGATGGCGGCCACGACCGGCTTCGAGAAGTCTTCGATGCGTGCCATGGCGCCATGCCCGGCCTTCGAAACCCGGACCCCATCCTCGACCGACTCGATTGCGTTGAGCATGTCGATGTTGGCGCCGGCGATGAAGCTGTCTTTCTTCCCCGAGGTCAGGACGACCGCCTTCACCTGAGGGTCGGCCTCGACCTCGCTGAGCACACGCTCGAAGGTGTCGACGAAGTCGTCCTTGAGCGTGTTCATGGGTTCGCCAGGAACGTCCATCACGAGAACGGCCACGCCGTCCTCTCGTTTCTGTATCGTGAGCTCTTCCTGGGCCATTACTCCGCCTCCAAGACCATTGCCGCACCGAGTCCGCCCGCCGCGCACGCCGTGCACAGCGCGAGGTTTCCACCCCGTCGCTTCAGCTCTCGCAGGGTCTGGGTGATCTGGCGGGCGCCCGTCGCGGCGAACGGATGTCCAATCGAGATTGAGCCGCCGGTCACGTTGAACTTGTCATAGTCGATGTCGCCGATTTTCTCGGAGCGGCCCAGGTTCTTCTCAGCCCATTCCTTCGACTCGAACGCTTGCGTATTCGAGAGAATCTGCGCGGCGAACGCTTCGTGCATGTCGACCAAGTCGAGGTCCGAGAGCTTCACGCCTGCGCGGTCGAGGGCCAGGGGCGTGGCGTACGACGGTCCCATCAAGAGCTGGCCCGCCGGGTCGAGCGCAGCAAAGGCGTAGCTTCGGATGAAGCCGAGCACGTCGAAACCGTGCGCCTTGGCTTTGTCCTCGCGCATCAAGACCAACGCGCTTGCGCCGTCGGTGAGCGGGGAGCTGTTCGCGGCGGTCACAGTCCCGTGCTTGCGGTCGAACACGGGCTTCAGCTTCGCATACTTGTCGATCTCCGATTCCTTGCGCACGAGGTTGTCCTCGCGAATCTGTTCCTTGAATCGGTTCGGGACGAACACCTCCATGACTTCGTCGTCGAACTTACCTTCGGCCCACGCCTTGGCTGCGAGCGAATGGCTCCGGTGTGCGAACTCGTCCTGGGCTTGCCTCGAGATGTGGTTTTCCTTCGCCATCTTCTCGGCGCTCTCGCCCATCGTGAGACCAGTCGAGTACTCTTTGATCGCGGGCGGCGTCGGTGCGAGGTCGCGAGGTCGAAGCCCGGCGAAGGCCTGCATTCGCTCTCCAATGCTCCGCGCCTTGGTTGCCGCGACGAGGGCATCGGCGAGGGCTTTCGAAACGGTGATCGGTACGTTGCTCGAACTGTCAGCACCCCCCGCGACGCCGGTATCGATGGCCCCGGCCATGATCGCTTCGGCAATGTTCACGGTTGATTGGTAGCTCGTCGCGCATGCCCGCGAGACGCTGTACGCTTCGATGTGCCGCGGCATCCCGGTGGCAAGAACCACTTCGCGAGCGATGTTGGGCGCTTCCACCGACGGGATCACCTGCCCGTAGACCACTTGCTGGATCTCGTTCGGGTCGAGGTCGATTCGCTGCAACATCTCGCTGACGACGATGTTCGCAAGGTCGAGGGCGCTGACTTCTCGGTACGCCGTCCATTGCTTTGCGAATGGCGTGCGTAGGCCCGCCACGACCGCAACTCGCTTGCCGTTTGACTCCATGCGCTGACTCCTGAAATGAATAGGGATTCAGTGGAGGTGAGAGCGTGGGTGCCGCCCTTATGTGTGTCAAGCGCAGCAGGTCGTTGACCCGCGACGCCGTGCCTCTAGACTGTGCCCGATGCGTCGATTGCCCATGGTGCAAAGTCGTTCCGCCGTTTACGACGACTGGCCCGCGCGCCCCGCCGATTTTCAGGCGATTCCTGTGTTGAAGGACTCGCGCGATCGCCGCTACACCTATTTGCGACTGAGCGTGACCGATCGCTGCGATCTTGCATGTGTCTACTGCATGCCGCCGAGCGGAGAAGATGATCACGCCCTTCGACGCGACCTGCTCACGTTCGAAGAAGCCGCGCGCATCGTGTCGGTGTTCGCAGCAGCAGGGATACGACGCGTTCGGCTGACCGGGGGTGAGCCCTTGGTTCGCAAGGACATCGTTCGCTTGGTCGAGCTGGTTCACCGGCGCACCGAAGTCGAGCAGCTCGTGATGACGACCAACGCGACGCGCCTGTCGGAGCTGGCTCGCCCGCTGCGGAACGCGGGCCTTCATGGGGTCAACGTCTCCATCGATTCACTTCGCCAAGACCGGTTTGCGACCATCACGCGTGGCGGAGACCTCGGCCGAGTGCTCGCCGGAATCCACGCGGCCATCGATGTCGGGCTCGAGGTCAAGCTCAACACGGTACCGCTCTTCGGACAAAACGACGACGAGCTTGCCGACATCGTGGACTACGCGTGGGGGCTTGGTGCGACGCCGAGGTTCATCGAACTGATGCCGCTCGGGGAGGGTGCCAAGCTTCCTCAGAAGACGCGCATGAGCGCCCGAGACGTCATCGCCAACCTGGGGGGTCGTCTGAACGCGGGTGACGCAGCCCCGGTCGAGGGGCACGGGCCGGCTCGCTACCTCTCTGCGGCGGAGAGTTCCTCCCGCCCTACGGGCCGCGTTGGGTTCATCACGCCGATCAGCAACGAGTTCTGCGATACGTGCAACCGGGTCAGGGTCACTGCACGCGGCGACATACGTGCGTGCCTTGCCTCACGACGCGCGGTCAGTCTGCGCGACATCATGCGCGCCGGCGGAAGCGACCTCGACTTGGCGTGGGCCATGACCTGGTCGCTCTCCGGCAAAGATCGAGGACACTACTTTCTCGACGACGAAGAGAACGAGCACGAGAACGTCGGGATGAGCCTCATCGGCGGTTAGGGTGTTGAAGACTCTCATTGTGAGCGCTGTGTTCGCCCTCGGCGTCATCGGTTGCACGCAAACGCCGGTGCCCGACCGAGAATGGACCGCGGCAGATCATGCTCACCCGCCCGACAACCTCGTCGATCCGACCCGCGTGCCGCAGCAGGAGCGGCCAGACCTCACGGTGGGCGAGCTTCTTTGGCAAGGGCGCTGCGCGGGGTGTCATGGCCCCGACGGCCAGGGCGGCGGTCAGGCCCCGATCAGCTTCGCAAGCGCCGACTGGCAAGCGAATATCTCGAACGCAACCATCGCCAGAACCATCGCGGCTGGCATGCCTCCCGGAATGCCCGCGTTCGCAGACCTCTTGAGTGCTGAGCAGATCGAAGCGCTGGTGGTCCGCATCCGCCGGTTTTCGGAGCGCTGACGCGCCAGCCGGCTCAGCTCGGTGTGACCTCGAGGAAGTCAGCGATCAGCGGGGCGATCGAGTAAACGCGGAGGAAGTCGCCGCCTTCGAGGTCGCGCACCCCTGGACGGCTGTTCGTGCAGGCGATGCCTTCGAGGGCGCCGCTCCGTTCGATCGACGCGAGCGAATCGTTGGCGAACACCCCATGCGTGCAGACGGCGTAGACCTCGCTCGCTCCTGCATCGCGATAGGCGTGCGCGGCCGAGATCAGCGAGCCGCCCGTCCGGATCATGTCGTCGTAGACTACAACGCATCGTCCTTCGACATCGGCGGCCAGGGCAGTCACTTCAGTCTCGGTGTCTGACAACCGCCGCTTGAAGACGAATGCCGCGTCGACTTGGAGGTCGTTTGCGAGTGACTCGACCCACTTCGCGCGTCCTGCGTCAGTCGCGCCAAGAACGAAGTCCTCGGCCCCGAAGTCTCGGATCGCTTGCAATACGACCGATTGCGCGTGTAGGTGAACCGGGCGGACGTCACCGCTAAAGTACTGCGGGATCCCTTCCGAGTGAAGGTCGACGAGGACGACGCGGTTGCCTGAGCCGGCCTTTGGGATTGAGGACAACAGCCTGGCTCGGTTCTTTGCGGCGACGATCTCGCCCGCCTTGGAGGCGCGCTCCATGGTCTGGTAGCCGAACCAAGGGAGGACCAGCGTAAGCGTGTGCGCGCCTTCTTGGACGATACCGGACGCCAGGTCGTAGATCTCCAGCGTGTCGATGTCGTCGACCGTACCCCCAACGAGGGCGACATCGCGCTTGGCGACGTTGGTCTCGAGCCGCCGATATCGCTCACCGTCAGGAAACACCTTCCGTTCGACGGCGCCGAGGTCGAAGCCGCCCGCGCCGGCGATCTCTTCACCAAGCTCGTGGTAGCGTTCAGTCGAGAAGAGCAACACCGTCGATTTCATCCCGCCGATGACAGCACAACAAACGAGCACTGGCTACTGCCCAGCGAGAACCTCCAACAAGACTTCGGGGACGTCGGTCATGATCGAGTCGACCCCAGCACTGAGTAGGCTCCGCATTTCGACCGGATCGTTGATCGTCCAGACGTGAACCTGGATCCCGTGGCGGTGGGCGGCTTCGACGAACTTGGGCGTGACGACCCGAATGCCGTGAAAAGTAGGTGGAATCTGTAGGGCGTCGAAGGCGAACGTGGACCGTCGGTCGGTCCCGCAGAGCACATTCGCCCAGAACCGGAGGGCCTCGCGAAAACCGGGAGAGGTCGCGACCCTTCCAGCACTGTGCCCGCGAAACGCGTTCACGACTTCGTCGTGCTCGGAGGCGACGAGGACTCGATCGAAGACCCTGTGGTGGGCGATGAACTCCCAGAGCCTTTGCGCGACAGCGGGGTCGGGCGGCTTGATCTCCAAGTTGTAGCGGGTTTCCGAGTCCATGCTGAGCGCCTCTTCGAGGGTCGGAATGCGAACGCCTTGGCCGCGGTAGGGGCGCTCGCCGTTCCGCACGAACTTGTGCGCGGCGTCGAACTCGCGGAGCTCCGCCAACGTATAGTCGCGGAGGAGCCCATGGCCGTTGGTTGTCCGCTCGAGGGCCGCATCGTGGAACAGCACGAAGTGCCCATCCGCCGTTTCGTGAACGTCGGTTTCGATGTGCCGGTAGCCAAGGTCGGCCGCCGACCGGAACGCCAGGAGCGTGTTCTCGGGCCATCTTGCCGCACCGCCGCGATGGGCAAAAGGGAAGGGCGACTCGGTGCCGAAGTAAGGGCGAGGCATGGCGGCGCCGCGAGCATAGCGCCGATCAGGCGGGGGTGAAGCGCTTTGGTTTGTGCCGACACGTCGACGCCGATAGGGTCCCGCCATGACGGAGAGCCTGAGCGAAAAGGTGGCCATCATCACCGGTGGTGCGCGAGGGATCGGCCGGGGACTCGCCGAGGTACTCGGAGAAAAGGGGTGTTCGTTGGTCTTGGCTGACATCAACGGCCCACTTCTCGAGTCGACGGTCGAAGAACTCCGGACACGGGGTATCGACGCGGAGCCCCAGACGGTTGACGTTCGCGACCCTGCCGCAGTTGAACGGCTGGTCCGAGGCGCTCGGCGCAAGTTCGGTCGGATCGACTACCTGTTCAACAATGCTGGAATCAACGTGTTTGCGGAGTTGCTCGATACCTCGCTCGATGATTGGAATCAGCTGATCGACGTGAACCTTCGAGGCGTCGTGCACGGAGTCCACTTTGCCTATCCGATCATGCGTGAGCAGGGTTTTGGTCACATCGTCAACACCGCCTCGGTGGCGGGTATCGCCCCAACCCCTGCTGAAGGCGCCTACGCAGCGACGAAGCACGCCGTGGTCGGGTTGTCGACCACCCTTGCCATGGAGGCGGCGGCCCACGGGGTGAAGGTCTCGGTCGTATGCCCGGGCGCCGTGGACACCCCGATCTTGTCGACGTCGAAGCACGTGAAGTTCGATGCAGACGCGATCCTCGAGCTCTCGCCCGAGAAGCCCATGCCCCCGAGGCGAGCGGCCGAGCGGATTCTCCGGGACGTCGAGCGCGGACGGTTCTTCATCGTGATCTCGAAGACCGCCAACGCGTTCTGGCGTGTCTACCGCTACGCGCCAGAGGGGTCTCTCTCGGTGGGTCGGATGGTCATGGAGAAGATCCGTTCGATCAAGCGCGACCGCTGAGGTCAGAGGAACTCGGCCCCCACACCAATGACGCGCAGTGCGCCTGGATGGATCCGAAATTCAGCAGGGCCGACGCCGGGCGCTTCGCCGTCGATGTCCATGTAGGCCGTATGCGCTAGCGCCTCGACGACCACGTGCTTGCCTCGAAACGTGTCGACCGTCGCGGAGCGAACGTGGGTTCCTTTGTAGAGCCCCGCCATCACAGGAAGGCCCCTCAGTGTCGAGGTCGCGCGCATGACGATGATGTCGAACTCCCCATCGGACACACGGGCTTCGGGCGCGAATTGCATACCACCGCCCGCCCATCGGCCGTTGCAGACACAGACGACACTGATCTCGTACTCGCCCTTGTCGTCTCCGTCGATATGGAGACGAACCCGAGCTGGTTCGTACTGCATCTGCGCGCGGACCGTCGCCAACAGGTACTTCGCGCTGCCGCTCCGGCGCGAACTTGATGCCGCGACCAATCGGTCGACGAGGCCGCTCATGCCCATGGATGTGATGTTGAGAAAGTACCGGCCCGCGCGGTGTCCGTCGTCGTGCATGTACTGGACGAAGCCGATGTCGACGGGTCTTCCTTCCTCGGAGCGGATCGTCTCACAACCTCGCTCGAGCTCGTCGGCGCCCTCGACCATCTTTCGGAAGTCGCCCCCCGTTCCAGCGTGCAGCACCCCGAGGGAGACCTCGCTGGCGCGCTCAGACCGCATGATGCCGTCGACGATCTCGCTGTGGGTCCCGTCTCCGCCGAATGAGACGATGGTCCGCGCGCCCTCCTGGACCGCCGCGGCCGCGATCGCCGAGCCGTGCCCCGTCGATTCGGTCTGTTGAACCGCCACGGGGCCGAGGATCGAGCGGATGGTCGACACGAGGCTGTCCCAGTGTTGGCCTACGAAACCGTGACCGGCGACCGGATTCGCGATGACGATCGTCGTTTCGGGGTCGAGCATCGTGAAAGCCTCGTACCGCAATTCGCGAGTTTCCGGTAGAGTCTGTGCATGCTTTGGAAGATGCTTGCGATCGTGACGCTGAGCCTCGCGCTCGGGTGCGGCGACGGGGGTTCCCCAGACTCTGAACCAACGGACTCGCCGATCGTCGTCGACGTCGATTGGCTCGGAGACAACCTGTCGGATCCGAACCTGCAGCTGGTGGACGCTCGTGCGGGCGCATCCTTTGATGAAGGCCGAATCCCGAACGCGATTCATCTACAGCCGTCGCAACTCGCAGCACCAGAAGGGGACGTGCCGTCTCAGGTGGCGCCTCCTGAGCTCGCGGAGCCGGTTCTCCGGGCAGCGGGGCTTCGGGAAGGCACGACGGTGGTGGTTTACGGTGAGCCGCCCGAGTTCGATCCAGCACGGATCGTCTGGGCGCTTCGTTACTACCAACACGGAGACGTACGCTACCTCGACGGCGGCTACCCGGCCTGGCTTGAACGAGGAGGTGAGATCGACGATGCCCCCCCGTCCTCGACGCCGACGGACTACACGATCGTTGGCGTCGACGAGAACCTGCGTGTGACCTCGGACTACGTGCTGTCGTCGATCGGGGAGGCACCCTACGCCATGCCCTCGATCCAGTTGGTCGATGCACGCGCACCGGCCGAGTTTGAGGCGGGCCGGATTCCGACCGCGCGACTCGTGCAGTGGACCGACAACCTCGAGGATGGACGTCTGCGCTCGTTGGACGAGATCGCGGCCCTTCACGAAGGTCTTGATCCTGAGGGCACGACGGTCACGTACTGTCTGATCGGCTTGCGCGGCTCGTTCGCGTGGCTCGCGCTCACCCATCTCGGATACCAAGACGTCAGGCTCTATGATGGGTCTTGGGCCGAATGGGGAAGCAGTGCGGCGTTCCCCGTCGAGCAGTGAAGCGGCTCATGTCGGTTCCAAGTGGTGTTCGTCTATCTGTCGCGCGTGCGTGCCATGCGTGGATTCGGTGTTGGCCACTTCTCGTCGCCCTAGGGGTGGGGTGGTTTGGGCCGTCTTCCGCCGCGGCCAACGGCCCCGACGCGGTTGGGGGCGGTTACGCAGACTCTGGGCTCTCGGGAGCATACTTCGAGCGTCCGGGGTTCGAGGGCAAGCCTTCGTTCGTACGGCGTGACGTGCGCCTTGATTTTCGGTGGGGGAGTGGCCGACCGGTGGGTGGGTCGGTCGCCGAGCCCTATCGTTCGTTTCCCGTCACCGGGTTTTCCGTTCGGTGGACGGGCCGGTTCATTCCGAGGTTCTCCGAGCCCTACCGTCTCGCTGGAGAGGCCCACGGAGGGCTCGAGATTCGCTGGCGCCCGTCGGGTTCGTCGGCTTGGACCACGGCCGTGGCGCTGAAGGCCAATGCTGGTGCGTTCGAGTCAGAGCCGATCGCGCTTCAAGCGGGGCAGACCTACGACATCGAGGTCTCGTACACGGCGGACGGCGACCGCCCCGGCTGTTCGCTCGGGTGGACGAGCCCCAGCACGCCCCAAGAGATCATCGACCCGGTGACACAACAAGGACTCAACGCCGCCTCGTTCGTTCGCTACGTGTGGGCGAATGCGATGAAGACCGCGCGCTACGGGAAACAGCGCGACACTGTGGATGCCCGGGGGTGGCCAACCCGCGACGGGACCGAGTTGATCCTCGCCGAGATGGATGCGCGCGACCCAGAGTTGAGCGGGGCCTACCTCCTTCGATTCGAAGGTTCTGCGGACGTGCGTCAGTCGTGCTGCGGCGAGCTCAGCTTCTTCTCCGATGGGGCTCGCCTCGGACGTATCGCGCCGAAGGGCACCGGCTACAACCCTGCCCGCAATGAGACGACAGTGACGATGCTCGCGACTGGGTCGCGGACGATGATCTTCTTTGATGAAGCCGCGCGCGACCAACGCGGTTCGTCCGGGGTGACGGGTATCCGCTTCATGCGACCGCTCTCCCCGGGGAGCGACCGCCATCACCGAGTCGACGAGATCGTGTATCGGCCCTTCAAACGACTGCTCCAAGACGATTTCACGGCGATTCGGTGGCTCGAGGGCGCGAACAACGACACCGAAAGCACCTGGGCCGAGCGCGCGCGCCCCGGGGACGCCTTCTTTCGTCAGGACAGCAAACAGGAAAACTGGGAGTACCTGGTGATGCTTGCCAATGAGACGGGGAAGGACCTTTCCATCACCACCCCCATTGCAGCAGACGATGCATACCTCGAGAATCTCGCGCTGCTGATGCGGTACGGGTCGGACGGCAACGAGCCCTATCGCCAACCGACGAGCGACCCCAAATACCCTCCGCTCAACTCCAATCTGCGTGTCTACGTCGAGTTCGGAAACGAGATCTGGAACTGGGTGTTCCCATCGACGGTCCGGGCCAAGCGGCTTGCCGCGGCTGAAGCGGAAGCGAACACGGCGACCTGGGCGGCGATGAACTACGACGGCGCGATCAGCGAGGCGGCTGGGATCCGCTCGATGCGGCGGTGGCTCGCCCTTCGCACAGTCGCAGCAAGTGACGCCTTTCGACGGGTGTGGGGCGATGCGGCGATGGGTGCTCGCGTCAGGCCGCTCCTACAATACCAGTACGACGACTTCCAGGGCACCGCGAGCAGCTCGCTCTTCTTCCTCGACGAGTACTTTGGCCAGCCGCGTCCTCGGGCCCTGGAGCCCCATCCCGTCAGCTACTACGTTTGGGGTGGGGGAGGCGCTACGTACTACGGCCTGGCCAACAAGGACGGCACGCAGACGCACACGGTTGTCGCCGACGCGAGCTTCGAGTCCCCGGCGATACCCGACGGGACACGTGAGTTGGCACCTTCGGGGTCGGCTTGGAAGTTCTCCGGCCGCGCCGGCATCGTCCGGCCAGTCGAGCCAGGCAGCATTCGGGAGCTCGACGATCTCGCCGAGCCGATCGACGGCGATCAGTACGCCTTCCTGATGGCCGGAGGCTCGCTCAGCCAGCGCGTCGACTTCCAACGCCCGGGCGTGTACGCGATCGCCTTCAAAGCGGCCGGCACTGGCGAGGGCTGGCCGGGGCATCTTCCCTTCGACATCTACGTCGACAGCACCAAAGTAAGCCCTCGACGCCAGAGTGACATCCGCCCCGCCGAAGGTGCATGGTCGCTTGGCGGATGGCGCCGCAAGATCGACAACCTCGAAGAGGCTTGGGGGAGCACGGTCTTCGAGGTTCGCTCCCCTGGGCCAAGAACGATCCGGTTCGTCGGGGGCCAGGGAGAACAGCACGTGCTTCTCGATGACATCCGAATCGCAAGCGTCGACGCGATGATCGAGGGCGGCTTCGACACCGGCAAGGCCCAAGGCCAAGTCGGGAACCCCGATCTCGAATACCAGTTCCGATCGCAAGCCAAGTACGCTCGTACCTTCGGGCTTCAAGTGGTCTCATACGAGTCCGGATGGTCGCTCGGCGGCGACTTCCACCAGCTCCCAATTCAAAACTGGACGAAACTTCGCGACCCACGTGCGAAAGCAGTCAACGACCGCGTGATCGAGCTTTGGGATGAGTCCGGCAGCTTCATGAGCGTATGGGGCGTGTATCTCTACTTTCCGCTCTACGACCTCGACAACGCCACCACGTACCCGATCATGCGGAGCTTTCGCGCGGCCGCCGAACGCCTCCGCGCCGAACCGACCTACGGCGCTGAGCTTCCCGCCACGTTGACGACCAAGGCCGCGGACTGGTCTCACGGTTACTCCGTCGAGGCCGACGAGCCATGGTGGGTTCAGTACTTGCCTTGGCTCGACAGCGCGAGCGATGCCGAATGGTTCAGCTGGATGCTGATCGCGCCTTCGACACGCACCTACCAGGTTCACCTTCGAGCGAGCGGCGAAGGATCGATCGAGGTCGACGTCGATGGAGACCCGGTGTTGGCATCGACCAAAGTCGATGGCGCCATCGCTCCGATCCCCATCAACCTCACCAAGGGCGCGCACGCGATTCGGATCACGACGACCGGCGGCGTGACCCTCGAACCAGTCGATATCAAGTAGGCCGGGCGACGCCCCCCGGTGGTTTGCGAGCCAACGGGGAGCTTTCTGCCCTCGTTCCTACTTGTTCGGTTGCGGGGTCATCCGCAAGTACGGGCGGAGCTCGCGGTGGCCCTTCGGGAACTTCTGCTTGATCTCTTCGGGATCGGTGATCGAAGGGACGATCACGACGTCGTCACCGTCTTCCCAGTTGCCGGGCGTTGCGACCTGGTAGTTGTCTGTGAGTTGTAGACCGTCGAGCACGCGGAGCACCTCTTCGAAGTTGCGGCCCGTGGCGGGCGGGTACGTGATCGTCGCGCGCACCTTCTTGTTCGGATCGATGAAGAACACGGACCGCACGGTGACCTTCGCATCCGCCTCCGGGTGGATCATGTTGTAGAGCTTCGCGACGAGTTGGTCCGGGTCTGCGACGATTGGGAAGTTCATTTGGACGTCTTGCGTCTGTTCGATGTCCTCGATCCAACCCTTGTGGGACTCGAGGGGATCGACGCTCACCGCCAGCGCTTTGGCACCGCGCTCCGCGAGTCGCTCTTTGAGCTTTGCCGCAAGGCCGAGCTCGGTGGTGCACACCGGGGTGAAGTCGGCGGGATGAGAGAAAAAGATCACCCAGTCACTGCCGGCCCATTCGTGAAATCGAATGCGGCCTTCGGTGGTTTCAGCTTCGAAGTCGGGTGCGATGGTTCCTAGCCCTAGGCTCATGTCGTTCTCCTCTTCAAGGTGGGGCTTACGTAGAAAGCGCCCAATCGAGATGTCGTCAAGTGGGTTTCGAGACAATAGGGCTACAAGCTGGTACCGAAACCCCGTGACCGACCTCTTCGAAAGACTCGCGAGGCCCGACGCGCGGGAGGCGCTTCGCATCGATGACGTAGGGTGGACCTACGAGGAGCTGTCGGGCGCCGCCAACGCCCACGCGCGAAGCATGCGAGACCGAGGGGTCGCAGAGGGTGATCTCATCGGGGTGTATGCGCACCCGAGTGTCACGACGGTGTCGGCCGTCCTCGGCAACATGTCGATCGGTGCGGTGACGGTGCTGCTGAGCCCCAAGCTCGCGGCGCCCGAGCTCGCACACATTCTCGGGGATGCGTCTCCTAGATTGGTGTTCTCCGATTCGGGGTATCCGATGCCGCCTGCGTTGTCGGCCACCGACATCGTGAGCGACCGATACGAACGCGATCGGGGCACAGGCACAGGAATCGGCGTGGATGCCCAGCCCGCGCTCATCCTCTACACCTCGGGGACCACGGGTGCTCCGAAGGGCGCCATGATCACCCGCGCCAACATTGCGGCCAATCTTGACGCCCTTGCCCTGGCGTGGGCGTGGACCGAGCAAGACACGGTGGTCCACGCGCTTCCGATGATTCACGTTCATGGGCTCGTTCTCGGCCTCTTCGGAAGCCTGCGCGCCGGCGGATCGCTTCGGCACCTCTCCCGGTTCTCCGCCGCCGGGATCGCCGACGCCCTCGCGGAGCTGCCTTCGGGGCGGTCGATCCTCTTCGCTGTGCCAACGATGTATCACCGGCTCGCAGACGCCGCGGAGTCGAACCCAGCTGTGGCCGTCGCGCTTGCTCGGCCGCGCCTCCTGATCTCCGGGTCCGCAGGACTCCCGGTCCGAGAACATGAGCGAATCGAGGCGATCTCCGGTCGCGGGATCCACGAGCGCTATGGCCTTACCGAGACCTTGATCAACTGTGCGGTGCCAGCGAATCAACCCCCGATGCCGGGGTATGTGGGGCCGGCTCTTGCGGGTGTGGAGCTTCTCCTCGTCGACGAAGAGCGGCGGCCGATCGATTCACACGACGACAAGACCATCGGCGAGATCGCGGTTCGCGGCGATTCGGTGTTTGCGGGCTACCTCAACCGACCGGAGGCCACAGCGGCGGTCCGCGACCCGTCGGGGTGGTTCTACACAGGTGATCTCGCGACCCGCACCGAGACGGGATCGATTCGCATCCTCGGCCGCCGCAGCACCGACCTGATCAAGACGGGCGGCTACCGCGTCGGTGCTGGCGAGATCGAGGCCTGTTTGCTCGAACATCCGTCGTGCGCCGAAGTGGCCGTCGTCGGTGTCCCTGACGAAGACTTGGGGCAGCGCATCATCGCCTTCGTCGTCGCTCGGACCGCCGGCGATCAGCCCGACCCGGCCGATCTCATCGACTTCGCGGCCGCGCACCTCAGCCCTCACAAGCGCCCGAGAGAGGTTCGAATCGTTCCGGAGCTACCGAGGAACGCGATGGGCAAGGTCCAGAAGAAGCGCCTGCTGCAACCTTGAGGTCGGCAAGGCACGCTAGCCCGCGTGCGCCAGCATTTCGCGCGCGACACCACAGGCTCGCGCGACGTCGTCGCGATAGGTGAGCCACGCCTCGACCGCCTGCGCCATGGCGTCGACGACCGCGGGTCGATCGTCCTCCTCCACGTGGTCCAGCATCACCATCCACGCGGCCTTGCGGTGTTCGCCTTCGACCGCACGGTGCGCCTTGGTCAACGCGAGGCACTCTAGGGGTAGCCCGTAGTGCTTGACCAACGGGTGCTCCTCGAGAGCTGGCTGAGGCCTGGCAGGCGCGTCCTCGTCCAGCTCGTGTCGTTCGTAGGGCGTCCCCTCGATGAATAGGGTGGCCACCGACGCGGCAACCGCCCAGCCCCGGTTCATGGTGGCATCGTCCAGAAAACTCCGGTACCTCTGCGCTCCAGGGAGGAGCTTGACTTGGTCGAAGCGCTCGAGGCGCATCCCGAGTCCCCTCGGGTACTCCATGAACAGTTCGGGGTGTGGTTTCCCGGCGGCGATTCCGCCGGTCTCCTCCTCGTAGAGGTTCTCCGCGAGCTCGCGGCGCACGGCCGCGATGGGGCACTGCACGTAGGCCCGTCCGACCAAGACCGGAAAGTCGCGAACGTACACTTCCCACTCTTGCTCGAGGTGCTGATGCAAGAGATCCGGGGCCACCAAGCCCCCTGTGAAGGCCGGCCAAGCCCAGTGCGTCTTCCGTTCCATCTGCTGTAGAAGCGCCTCTTGAAACGCGGCCCGATCCATCTATTTCAAGGTAGACGCTCGGCTTGCGTGTGTCGAAAACCGGCGAGAAACGCGGAGGTTTTACAGTTTTCCGCGCATCGAATCGAACCGAAGCTTCGGCATCATCACGACGGCTTCCGCAAAGATTCGGCGGGACATTTTGCTCGCCCCGGCGCGTCGGTCGACGAAGACGATCGGGACTTCATCGACCCGAAAACCGAGTCGGTGCGCTCGAAAAGTCATCTCGATCTGAAACGAGTAGCCTTGGGACTGAACGTCTTCGAGCGCGATGGCTTCGAGCACATGTCGGCGAAACGCCTTGTAACCACCCGTGAGGTCCCGAATCCCAACGCCCAGGATCGATCGCGCGTAGAGGCTGCCGCCTTTCGAGATGAAGGTCCGCCCAGGGCCCCACCCCTCCACACCGCCGCCCGGAATGTTGCGAGAGCCGAGGACCAGGTCCGCCCCATCTGCGATCCGCGAAAGAAACGCTGGAATGTACTGCGCGTCATGCGAGAGATCCGTGTCCATTTGGAAGACCAGCTCATAGTCTCGCTCGAGGGCGTACCGAAAAGCCTCGAGGTATGCACTGGCAAGCCCTAATTTCTTCGGTCGCCTTCGAAGGCGCACCCGCTCGTCTTCGCGCGCGAGGCTCTCAGCGAGGTCGCCTGTACCATCAGGCGAGTTGTCATCGACGATCAGGACGTCGGCGTTCGGTGCCGTCGCAAAGAGGCCCTCGACGAAACGCGGAAGATTCTCTCGCTCGTTGTAAGTCGGCGTGACGACGAGCATCTTCGGCGTGTCCATGGTGTCTACGCGTCGCCCTTCAGATAGGTGTATCCTCGCAGGCTCTGTTCGTAGTGGCGCATGAACGTCCGGAGCTGCGGAAGCGTCATGCGACCTTGATTCAGCGCGCGTTCGGCCTGCTTGCGGACGCGCTCGACCATCTCTTCCGGATCGTACTGGAGGTACCGAAGCACTTCGTCGATCGCGTCACCCTTGATGACGTTGGCGACGCTGTAGCCGTAGTCCTCGAGGCGAACGTGCACCGCATTCGTGTCGCCGAACAGGTTGTGGAGATCCCCGAGAATCTCTTGGTACGCGCCACCCAGGAACATCCCGAGCAGGTAAGGTTCTCCCGGGCGCACCGGATGCAGGTCGATTCCCTTTTGCACCTCTTCGACGTCGATGAAGTGATCGACGATTCCATCAGAGTCGCATGTGAGGTCCGCCAACCTCGCGCGAACCCGCGGTTGCTCGTCTAGCCGGTGAATCGGCATGAACGGGAACAAATGATCCATCGCCCAAATGTCTGGCGCGGACTGAAAGAGCGAGAAGTTGCAGTAGTAGATGGCGCCGAGAAGCTCTTCGACCGTGTGGAGCTCTTCGGGGACGTACTTCAATCGTTTCATGTTCTCGTTGATCTTCGCGCAGCAGCTCCAGAACATCTGCTCAGCGCGCGCGAGCTCTCGGATCCCGAGATAGCCGAACTTGAACAGGCTTCGCGCCTCCTCGAGCGCTTGCTGCGCGTCATGCCATGACTCCTGGACGTTCTTGGGTTGGACGCCCTTCCAGGTCTCGTAGAACTCGTCGAGGATTCGGTGGTCGTCTGCTTTTGGGGGCTCCGGGTCTTCGAAGCCGACCGAGTCGACCCCGAGGGCGTCGAATACCAACACAGACTGGTATGCCGCGATCGAGCGACCGCTCTCGCTCACGATCGTGGGCGGAGTGATGCCTGCCTTCTCGCACCCTTCTTGAATCCCAAACACCACGTCATACGCGTATTCCTGGAGGTCGTAGTTCATCGAGCCCCGGAAGTCGGTCTTGGAACCGTCGTAGTCGACCGCGAGACCGCCGCCGACATCGAGGTAGCCCATCTTGCAGCCCATCTTCACGAGTTCGACGTAGATCTGCGCGGCCTCTCGCATCGCGTTCTTGACCGGAATGATGCTCGAGACCTGGCTCCCGAGATGAAAGTGCAAGAGCTGAAGGCAGTCCAGCATGTCGCGCTGGTCCAACTCGTCCGCCACCTGGACGATCTCCGACATCGTGAGGCCAAACTTCGCTCTATCGCCTGCCGACTCGGCCCAGCGCCCGATCCCTTTGCTGCTCAACTTCGCTCGAACGCCGAGGCACGGCCGAATGCCGAGCTTCTCCGACGCCCTGAACGCCAGCTCGAGTTCTTCGATGCGCTCAAGGACGATGATGACGGTGTTGTCGAAGCGCTGCGCCACGAGCGCAGTCTCGAGATACGCGAGGTCCTTGTAGCCGTTGCAAATGATGAACCCATCCTCGTCCTCCATCGCGGCGAGTGCGATCAGCAGTTCTGGTTTCGATCCGGCTTCGAGCCCAAAACGCCAGGGGCGACCCGACTCGACGATCTCCTCCACAAGATGCCGTTGCTGGTTGACCTTGATCGGAAACACCCCCCGGTACTTTCCCTGGTACTCGTATTCATCGATGGCGTTCTCGAAGCACTGGTTGAGGAGCCGGATTCGATCCTGAAGGATGTTCGGGAACCGAATCAGAAGCGGAAAGTCGAGCCCCCGCTCGCCAAGTTGGAGGGCGAGCTCGTAGAGGTCGATCGCCCGGTCTACGGTCGGGTCGGGGCGAACCTCGACGTGGCCTCGTTCGTTGATTCGAAAGTACGGCTCACCCCAGCCCTTGATCTGGTAGAGCTTGGTGCTCTTCTTGACGCTCCAATCGCGCGGCTGGCCGTTTCCATCCATGAAGCCCAACAGCTAGCATACAGTGGAGCACAGGGCGTAGCGACGGGGTTCGTTGCCGCACCGACCCTCCCGTGGTAGCCGAACCGCAAAGGGGGTCGCCCATGACATGCCGTTTGGCAGCCGTTTTGGTTTACGTTTTGCTTGCCACCGCGTGCGCGGAGGCTTCGGGAAAGTCGAATCCGCCAGCGCCTCAGGGTACGGACGAGGCCCCGGTCGAACCACAGGCCGAGCCGACGCCGAGTGCCGAGGCCGCAGCGCCGCCTCCTGGCGAAGCCACCCCATCGGCGGCCACCGAGGACGAGTCCACCTATATGGACCTCCTCGCGCTCCTACACCTCGCGGATGTCTACGATGAGACCGGCCTTTTCGTCGACTTCGGAACCTCGAAGCGCCTCAAGTATACCAACGGCAACTGGAACAGTGGTTGGCAGGGTGAGCTCGACGAGGGCGGCGTGTCGGTATCGACGTTCGGCAAGACGGCACGGTTCTACACCCCGATCGACGGCGAGCGGCCCATGCAGCTTCGGATCCGCGCCAAGGCCTACGTCAACGGGCCATGGATCACCTACCTCAACGGAAAGACCCTCAAGGAAGTGAGCGCCTCGCCTGCGGATGGCTTCGTCGAGCTCGTGATTCCGCTTCCGGCCGATCAGATAAAACCTGGCGAGAACGCGATCCTGTTCCGGGCGACGAAGACGAAACCGGTGCGCGGCAAGAATCGCTCGTTCGCCGTCGACTGGATCCGCATCGAGGAGGCAGGACAGACACCGCCTGCCTCGCGCGTCGAGCTCGCAAGCATCAAGGTCCGCGATGAGGCGCGGCGGGGGATTCGACTCCAGCCCGGCGCTCAAGTGGATTGGTTCGTCGAAGTACCCGAGCGCGCCACATTGGTGTTTGCGGGGGCGAGTCTCGGAGACGAGGGCACCGTGGATGTCACGCTGACGACCGACCGCAAAGCGGCAGGGAGCCAGCGGATCGACCTAGGCTCACGATGGAGCCCGCATCGCGTGTCGCTTGCCCCGCATCGTGGTGAGGTTGCACGAATTCGGTTTCGTAACAGCGGCAACGCGGAGGTCGCACTCGGAGAGGTTCGGGTCGTCCACCGAGCGGCGCCCGGCGCGACAGCCCGCAAGCAGGCTCGAAACGTCATCGTCCTGCTGATCGATACCCTCCGGGCCAGCAAACTCGCGATCTACAACGACAAGACCCGCGTCAAGACGCCTGCTCTCGACACGTTTGCCGAACAGGGCACGGTGTTCGAACGCAGTCAAACACCCGAGAACTGGACCAAGCCGTCGGTGGCCAGTGTACTCACGTCGCTTCACCCCGCCACTCACGGCACGAAGCAAGACGCGTCGAAGTTGCCGCGGTCGGCCCTGATGCTCAGTGAGGTCTACGACAAGGCGGGTTTCGCCACCGCGAGTTTCATCGCGAACGGCTACGTCTCGAACGCCTTCGGCTTCGACCAGGGGTGGGACCACTACACAAACTACATTCGCGAACGTCGGAACACCAACGCGTCCAACGTGTTCGGTGAGGCCGCCGCTTGGATC
Organism: Myxococcota bacterium; assembly: GCA_039028875.1. Lineage (GTDB taxonomy): Bacteria > Myxococcota_A > Polyangia > Polyangiales > Houyiibacteriaceae > SG8-38. The sequence goes on from JBCCHE010000027.1 coordinate 32,418, forward strand.
GAGAAGAACAAGGACAAGCGATTCTTCGCATACATCCAGACGATCGATCCTCACGTTCCCTATGACCCGCCCGCGAAGTACCTCGAGATGTACGACCCGAAGCCCTACAACGGGAAGGTACAGAATCGGCGTACGCACTTGATGCTCGACGATGCCAAAAAGAACCCCAAGAAGTATGCGTTCACCAAACGAGACAAGGAGCGCATCGAGGCGCTGCATGACGGAGAGATCAGCTATCACGACGAACACTTCGGCAAGTTCCTCACGAAGATCAAGGAGCTTGGGCTCGAGGAGGACACGATCTTTGTGATCACGTCCGACCATGGCGAGGAGTTTCAGGAGCACGGGTCGTGGGGTCATGGGCACTCGGTCTACCAAGAGCTGCTCGCCGTTCCGCTCGTCTTCCGCTGGCCCGGGGCGGTACCCGCGGGCGGTCGTGTGGGGCCCGTGGTGAGCACGATGGACATCGGGCCGACAGTTCTCGAGGCGACTGGTGTCCCGGTCCCGAAGGAGTTCGAAGGCCGGAGCCTTCTCGGCTTCATGCAAGGAAACTGGCCGATGGGCCCATACGTCGCCTTCAGCGACTTCCTCGACCATCGGCGCGTGATTCGAGGGGGCGACTGGAAGTTGATCATTCGCGGAAACTTGTCGCAGGTGATGTTCGACCTCGCGTCCGACCCTGGCGAAACCCAAGAGCTCGACGGCCGTTCGACACCGATCGCACAGCGGTATCTGCGGACGTTGCACGGTCAGTTCCTGGGCGCGGCGGACCGCGGCACTTGGCTGGCGCCGAGCAAGGGCGGCGCCGTGCAGAAGAGACTCAACCAAGAGAAGCAGCAGATGACGCCTGAGCTCTGCCGGCAACTCGTCGCACTCGGGTACATCAGTGCCGAATGCGACGAGATGTTGAGCAACTGACGGAGGTCAGCCTTCGGACGCCCCGCCGATTTTGGCCACCAGGGTCGTGATGGCGTAACCCAACGCGACCAGGGCAATCGACATCGCCACCTCGCCCCATTCTGGTGAGTAAAAGGCCGTGGGGTACTTGTCCGGCGTTAGCTCGGCGAGGCGCTCGGCGTCTAGGATCGAACCTTTGAACAGTTGCCCGATTTTGGGTGCTACCCCTTGCTGAAACGGCCATAGGCCGAAGACAGCTCCCACAAGGAGGCCCATCAAGACGCCGAGCGTCGGTTGTTCGTATCGGGCGAGCACCCAGCGAATCAGGTTGCTGATCACCAAGATGCCGACGCCGATCCCGATGCCGACCGGAAGTACCACGGAGAGGACCGGGTCGGTCGCGGACGAAAGGTCGCTTGCCTTGAGCGCCTCTTTGAGGGCATCGATGCCGCCGAGAATCGGGACGTACACACCCAGCACGAGCAGCAAGTAGCCTCCGCTCACGCCGGGAAGGATCATGGCACTCGCGCCAGCGACGCCAGCGAAGAACATCATGCCCAAGCCCTCGCGATGCGGGCTGTCGCCCGCGCCGGCGACCTGAAGCCAAGCCAGCGCGGCCATCGCGACCAGGCCTGCGAGCGCGCCCACCCAGAACGAGGTGGCGGGGGGTCGCGCCATGCGCCAGAGGATTGGCACCCCACCCAGCGTGAGCCCGATGAACACACTGTACATCGCCCACCGATGTTCGACGACCGCATCCTTGACGGGGCCAGCGCCCAACAAAATCGCCACCATGGCGGCGCCACCGACCAGCCCGAGGACGAGGACCGCCCGCTTGCTGAAGCGCAAGCTGCTCAAGTCTGCCAGTGCCTCGATGAACCGCGGGTAGACGCCTGCCGCCAAGAGCATGGTCCCGCCGCTGATTCCGGGGACGAGGTTCGCAAGCCCCATCAGCGTTCCGCCGAGCAGGCACCTCAGGCTCCATGTCGGGGTCATCTCGCCGGGTTTGGGGTCGGACATTGCCGCGGGTGTACGGCAAAACACAGGCCCCGCCAAACAAAACGGAGCATTTCTCGGAAACGGTAGATCAGACACCCGTCGTGTGCGTCTATGCCTTCCATGAGGAGCATTCTATGAAGCAGGCAATCGCGGTTCTGGGGCTTTGCCTCGCTATGACGTGGGCGGCGGACGCCCGCGCTTTTTGTGGGTTCTACGTCAGCGGTGCGGACGCGTCGCTTTACAACAACGCCACCATGGTCGTCATGATGCGCGAGGGCACGAGGACCGTACTTTCGATGCAGAACAACTACCAAGGCCCGCCCGAAGACTTCGCCATGATCGTCCCGGTTCCGGTGGTTCTTCGTGAAGAGAACGTGAAAACGTTGCCCCAGCAGATCTTCGCCCGCGTCGACAAGCTCGCGGCGCCGCGCCTCGTCGAGTACTGGGAGCAAGACCCTTGTCGCCCGCTTCGTGTCGAAGAGCGCGCGATGCGGATGGCCGGTTCGGCGCCAAGCCGAAAAACCAGGTCTGCAGACGAGGCGGCGGACTACGGCGTGAAGATTGAAGCCCAGTTCAAGGTGGCCGAGTACGACATCGTGGTCCTGAGTGCGAAAGACTCTGGCGGCCTCGACAAATGGCTCCGAAAGAACGAGTACAACATCCCGAAGGGCACCGACAAAGTCCTTCGTCCCTACGTCGAGCAGAACACGAAGTTCTTCGTCGCCAAGGTCGACGTGAAGAAGGTCAAGTTCCAGGTCGGGCGCGCCGTGCTTTCCCCGCTTCGTTTCCACTACGACTCGCCGACCTTCACACTTCCTGTGCGGCTCGGGCTCCTGAACAGCGCCGGCAAGCAAGACCTCCTCGTCCACATCCTCGCGAAGGGCCAGCGTTACGAAGTCGCCAACTACAAGAACGCATCGATCCCTACCAACATCCGAGTCGAGGATTCGGTTCGCAACGACTTCGGCGGTTTCTACGAAGCGCTGTTCGAGCGGACGTCTCAAAAGAACCCGGGCGCGGTGGTGACCGAGTACTCGTGGGACGCCACCAGTTGTGACCCTTGCCCCGAGCCCCCGCTCACGGCCCCCGAGCTGCGCACCCTCGGTGGCGACGTCATCGTTCCTACTGAGCCCGATCCGTACTCGGACATTCCCGGCGTGGTCCCGAAGCAGCAGCCAGCCCGGCGGTTTCAGCCGTACGGCTTCGTACTCACGCGCCTTCACTACCGCTACGACAAAGACGGGCTCGATGAGGATCTCGTGTTCCGGACGGCAGGTCCGATCGTCGGTGGCCGCGGGATGCCCGACCGTGATGGTCAGCTCGGCGAGCGGCGCGCGGAGGCCTCCAGAATGAACAACTTCCAAGGACGCTACGTGATTCTCCATCCGTGGGAGGGTGCGGTCGCGTGCGACAACCCGGCGCGGGGGATTTGGGGAGGGCCAAACGGTCGGCTCGAGCCGAGGCCACTGCCCGCGCCCAACACGATGCTCAAGGGCGCGACCGCGCCGACGTTGACCAACCAGTTGCCCGCGCTCATCGAGACCGCGATCCCCGAGCTCGACCTTCGCCCCGGCGCCCCCGAACCCGAGCCCACCCCGCAAGACGGGACCGGGCCCACTGGAGGAGCGAGCACGGCCACTTCCGAGGGTTGCAACGTCGGCGTGGTGCGAACGGCGTCACTTGGTTGGTTCGTGTTTTTCGTGGTTGCGATGTGGCTGACGAGGCGTAAATACGCCCGTTAGTTCATGGCGGAGTTCATCTTCACGATGAAGGGGGTGACGAAAGTCCATCCCCCGGACAAAAAGATCATCGAAGACCTCTATCTCTCGTTCTTTCCGAACGCGAAGATTGGGGTCATCGGGGTCAACGGGACGGGCAAATCCTCGCTTCTGCGCATCATGGCGGGAGAGGACGACACCTTCAGCGGCGAGGCGTGGATTCGACCTGGCGCGAAGGTTGGCTACTTGCCGCAAGAGCCGGACCTCGGGGATGCCAAGACCGTGCTCGAGGCGGTTGAGGTTGGCGTGGCTCCCGTTCGCAAGCTCCTCGACGATTTCAACGAGCTCAGCATGAAGCTCGGGGAACCGATGAGCGACGACGAGATGAACAAACTGCTTGAACGGCAGGGCGCCATGCAAGACCGAATCGATGCGGTCGATGGCTGGAACCTCGAAAGCACCCTCGAGATCGCGATGGATGCGTTGAGGCTTCCGCCGGCCGATGCCGACCCATCGACGCTCTCGGGTGGCGAAAAGCGACGGGTGGCGCTGTGCCGTCTGCTGCTCGAAAAGCCTGAGCTGCTCCTCCTCGATGAGCCGACCAACCACCTCGACGCCGAGTCTGTCGCGTGGCTCCAGGGCTACCTCCAAGACTACCCGGGTTGCGTGATCCTGGTGACCCACGACCGGTACTTCCTCGACGAGATCGTCGAATGGATCCTCGAGCTCGATCGCGGGAACGCCCACCCGTTCGAAGGGAACTACTCCCAGTGGCTCGAAGCCAAGGACCAGCGGCTCGAACAAGAAGAGAAGAAGGACAGCGCGCGCAAGCGCAAGATCCGTCGAGAGCTCGAGTGGGTGCGGTCTTCTCCAAAAGCGCGCCAAGCCAAGAGCAAAGCGCGGATCACCGCTTTCGAGAGTTTGGTGTCGGAAGCAGCGACCGCGCGCCGGGACCCCAATGAGATTCGGATCCCGCCGGGCCCACGCCTCGGGACGCAAGTGATCGAGGTTGACGGTATCGCGAAGGCCTATGGGGACAAACTCCTCTTCGAGGACCTGAGTTTCCGCGTTCCCCGTGGTGCGATTGTCGGCATCGTTGGGCCGAACGGTGCTGGAAAGACCACGCTTTTCCGGATGCTGGTCGGGCAGGAGTCACCCGACTCCGGAACCGTCACGATAGGCGATACCGTACAGCTCTCCTACGTCGACCAGAGTCGTGATGACCTCGACGACGCCAACAACGTCTTCAAGGAGATCACGGATGGCGCCGACGAGATCGATCTCGGATCAGGGACCGTCAAGTCGCGCGCATACGTGGGTTGGTTCAATTTCCGCGGGAGCGACCAACAGAAGCCGGTCAAGAGCCTTTCAGGCGGTGAGCGAAACAGGGTTCACCTCGCGAAGCTTCTCAAGAGCGGCGGCAACGTCTTGCTCCTCGATGAGCCCACGAACGACATCGATGTCGAAACCCTACGCTCGCTCGAGGAAGCGATCCTCGGGTTTCCTGGATGTGCGATGATCATCAGCCATGATCGTTGGTATCTCGATCGGATCTGCACGCACATCCTTGCGTTCGAAGGCGACAGCCGCGTGGTCTGGTTCGAAGGATCCTACGCGGACTACGCAGCCGATCGAAAGGCAAGGCTCGGCGGCGACGTCGAGGTGCCGCGCCGGATCAAGTACCGTAAGTTCTCGCGCTAGCTTGAAGGCGAGAAGGCCTGGGTCGCCTCGACGAGCCGTTCGGTGATACCGGGCTCGAGGGCCGAATGCCCTGCGGTCGGCACGATGTGGAGGCGACTGCTGGGCCACGCACGGTGGAGCTCATAGGCACTCTCGGCTGGGCACACCACGTCGTAGCGGCCTTGAACGATCACCGCCGGCAGGTGGCGGATCTTGTGGATGTCCCGGAGGAGCTGCTGGTCGTCGTCAAAGAACCCATCGTTCCGAAAATAGTGACACTCGATTCGAGCAAACGCCTCGGCAAAGCGATCCTCGCCAGTACGGGCGATCAGCGAAGGGTCGGGCACCAAACGACTCGTGCTTCCTTCCCAGGTGCTCCATGCACGGGCGGCCTCCATGCGGACCTCTCGGTCCGGGCTGGTGAGGCGTGTGTGGTATGCGCGGACCATGTCGCCTCGTTCGTCGTCCGGGATGGGTGCCAAGAACTTCTGCCAAGCTTCTGGGAAAATTCGCCCCGCGCCCTCTTGGTAGTACCAGTCGATCTCTCGCCTGCGCAGCAAGAAGATGCCCCGGAGGACCAGCTCGGTCACTCGTTCGGGGTGTTGTTGGGCATAGGCGAGCGAGAGCGTGCTTCCCCACGAGCCACCAAAGAGCTGCCAACGATCGATGCCGAGGTGCTCGCGGATCCGTTCCATGTCGGCGATGAGATGCCATGTGGTGTTGTCCGCGAGTTCGGCGTGGGGTGTGCTTCGGCCGCATCCGCGCTGATCGAACAACACGATACGGTAGGCGGAAGGGTCCCAGAAACGTCGATGGACCGGATGGGATCCGCCACCTGGGCCCCCGTGAACGAAGACCGCCGGCTTTCCAGCCGGGTTCCCGCATTGCTCGTAGTAGACCGAGTGACGATCATCGACCCGAAGGTGCCCCGCATCAAAGGGCGCGATGTCGGGAAATAGCCCAGTCATGGCCGAAGCCCCATCAGAGCACGTTCGCGGACTGGCGCAACCGAGGACAGTGACTATCTTGGCGCCGGATATGGGGCAGACTGAGTTCGAACGGCGGCGCACCTTTGCGATCATTTCGCATCCGGATGCTGGCAAGACGACGCTGACCGAGAAACTCCTCCTCTACGGAGGGGCGATCCACGCTGCTGGCGCGGTGAAGTCGCGCAAAGCCAAGCGTTCTGCCGTCAGCGACTGGATGGCGCTCGAGAAGCAACGCGGGATCTCGGTCACGACTTCGGTGCTTCAGTTCGAGTACGACGACGTTCGCTGGAATCTCCTCGATACGCCAGGCCACAACGACTTCAGCGAGGATACGTACCGGACGCTCATGGCGGCCGATTGCGGCATCATGATCCTCGATGCGGCCAAAGGCGTCGAGCCCCAGACGCGCAAGCTGTTCCACGTGTGCCGGTTGCGACAAACCCCCGTCGTGACGTTCATCAACAAGATGGACCGTCCCGCGCGCGATGCGTTCGCCCTCATGAGTCAGGTCGAAGAAGTACTCGGGGTCAGTACGGTCCCGTTCACGTGGCCGATTGGGAGTGGGGACTTGTTTCAGGGGGTCTACGACCGAATGCACAAACTGGTGGTCCGTTTCGAACGCTCCGCCGAAGGCCAAGCCAAGCGGGCCGAGATGAAAGTCACGGGGATCGACGACCCCCAGCTCGACTCACTTCTCGGTGAAGAAGCCGCGGCGACACTTCGCGAAGAAGTCGAGCTTCTCGACGGTGCAGGCGAGGAATGGGACGAGTCGAAGTTTCTCGCCGGAGAGATCACCCCTGTGTTCTTTGGTAGTGCGCTCACCAACTTTGGTGTCGAGCCGTTTCTTCGAAGCTTCAAGGGGCTATGCCCGCCACCTGGGCCGCGACAGGCGGCCGGCGAAGTCGAGGTCGATCCGGCGGACGACCGCTTCAGCGCCTTCGTGTTCAAGGTGCAGGCCAACATGGATCCATCGCACCGGGACCGCATCGCCTTCGCCAGGATCTGTTCCGGCCGTTTCGAAGGCGGCATGCGGGTGCATCACTATCGTCTCGGCAAGGCGATTCGACTCAACCGGGCGGAGCAGTTCTTCGCACAAGAGCGCGAGAGCGTACTCGAGGCGTTCGCAGGCGACATCGTCGGCCTATACGACCCTGGGCTCTTTCGCATCGGGGACACCCTGTCGACCCAAGGGCCGATGAGCTTCGACGCGGTTCCTCGGTTCTCGCCCGAGCACTTCGCGCGTCTCCAGTTGCTCGATCCGCTCAAACGCAAGCAGCTGCAAAAAGGGATCCAAGAACTATCCGAAGAGGGTACCGTGCAGCTCTTCAGCGAGCCTGGTCGAGAGAAGGATCCGGTCTGTGGTGTTGTCGGGCGGCTTCAGTTCGATGTGCTCATCTTTCGACTCGAGCACGAGTATGGCGCCAAGGTGACGTTCGACCTCCTGCCCCACCAATACGCCCGGTGGGTTGAGGGCGCACACGATAGCCAGGAGCTCAAGAACAGGCGGGTTCCCATGGCGGTTCTCGACCAAGATGGGCGTCCTGTCGCCCTTTTTCGCGACGAATGGGAGCTTCAGAGGTCCGAGCGCGATAACGAGAACTGGACGTTCCACGAGACCGCCCCGATAGTCGTGGAAGCCTGAATAGCGGTCGGAGAGGCGACGTCCTACACTGAATGCAGAGCGAACAGGAGCACAGGGGAATGACTCGATTGAGCAGCTACGCTTTCTTGGTCCTTGGGGTTTGTTTCGGTCTTTCGACCGTCGCGCACGCCGACGCCAGTAACTTCAAGGTCGCTTCAGGCAAAGCGACCTTCATCTCCGACGCGCCCCTCGACACCATGGAGGGGACGACGAATAAGATCACTGGGAGTGTGCAGTTCGACCCCGCCGACCTGTCGACGACCAAGGGGACGTTTAAGGCTCCGGTGGTCTCGATGCGCACGGGCAACGACCTTCGGGATGAGCACCTGCAAGGCGACGGGTGGCTCGATGCCGCGAAGAACCCACACGTAGTGTTCGAGATCATCGAAATCACAGGTGCAGAGGCGCTCAAGCCCAAGAAGAAAACGAAGGTCAAGGTCAAGGGCAAGTTCACCGCTCACGGCGTGACCAAGGTCGTCAACGCCAACGGCACCGTGAAGTGGTCCCCCGCCGACAACGGTAAGGACAACCTCACCATTCAGGCGAAGTTCACGGCGGTCCTTGAGGACCATGACATTTCGGTACCGTCGATCGTGCGACTCAAGGTTGCCAACGAGATCAGCGTTGCCGTCGACATTCAGGCCACGCGTGCCGGGGCCGCCACGAAGAGCGCCTCGCGCTAGCCCAAGCCCAAGCTCGGTGGGAACCCCTTAGCGAAGCCCGGCTCGTTCGAGAAGAGGCTCTAGCGATGGGCCACGCCCCATGAATGCCTCGTAGAGCGTTTCCGGATCCTCGCTGTTACCTTTGGCGAGGATGGTATCGCGGAACGCCCGGCCGACGGCAGGGTTGACGACGCCTTCCCGCTTGAACCGGGTGAACGCATCGGCATCGAGTACCTCGGCCCACTTGTAGCTGTAGTAGCCCGCCGCGTAGCCGACAGGGTGCGCGAAGATGTGACCGAAACCTGCGAGCATTGCGTAGTCGTCTGGAAGCGGAGTCGCCGAGTGCGCCTGCAGGATCTCGCGACCGAAGCGCATCGCGTTGGTGTCACCCGGCGTGTAGCGCCGATGCAGTGCGAGGTCTGTCGCGGCGAACCCGAGTTGGCGCATCTGTGCATTGGCGGCTCGGTACGTTCGAGCGCGGACCATCTTCTCGTAGAGGTCATCCGGAATGCGAGCGCCTGTTTCGTAGTGCGCGGCAAACAAGTCGAGCCCGCTCCGCTCCCAACACCAGTTCTCCATGATCTGCGAAGGCAGCTCGACGAAGTCCCACGACACATTGGCGCCCGCCAGGCTTCGAACACTCACCCGGCTAAAGCAGTGGTGAAGCAAGTGTCCGAACTCGTGGAACAGCGTCTCGACCTCCCGATGCGTCAGAAGCGCCGGCTTGCCTCCCACGGGCGGGTTCACGTTCGCGCAGAAAAGCCCAAGCTGCGGCGCGGATGTGCCCCCGTGCGTGGCTGCGGAGATCAGCCCGTTCATCCAGGCGCCCCCGCGCTTGTTCTCGCGCGGGAAGAGGTCCGCGTAGAAGGCTGCGAACATCTCTCCGTTCGCGTCCTCGATCGCGTACGTCTTGACCGCATCGTCCCAGGTTGCGGCCTCGCGCTCGGCGATCCGGATCTCGTAGAGCCGTTCGGCGGTGGCGAACAAGCCTTCGAGGACCCGGTCGAGCGGGAAGTACGGCCTCAATTCTTCCTCATCGAAATCGTACTCAGCGAGGCGCTGCTTCTCCGCGTAATACGCGACATCCCACGGGGCTAGCGCGGTTGCGCCCGATCCCTCGAGGCGTTGGCGGTACGCTTCGAGCGCTTCGTTCTCACGCGAAAAGGCAGTTTCGGTCTTGTTGCGCAAGTCGTCGATGAACGCCGCCGCGGCCGCGCCGGTCTTCGCCATCCTGTCTTCGGTCACCAAGTCAGCAAAATCCGCGTAGCCGAGGAGCCGCGCCTTGTCGGCGCGGAGTTCGAGGATCTTCTCGATAAGGGCGCGGTTATCGTGTGGGGCGCTCGTTGCGCGCGTATTGAACGCCCGCCAGACATGCTCGCGGATCCCCGCGTCGTCCAGGTAGGTTAGCAGCGGAATCAGGCTCGGTGCCTGGAGCGTGAATCGCCACCCGGTCAAACCCTTGTGTTTGGCGTTCTCGGCGGCGGCCGCTTTCGCACTTTCGGGTAGGCCCGCCAACTTGGCTTCCTCGTCGATCACGAGCTCAAATGCATTGGTTTCGTCGAGTACGTTTTGCGAGAACTGAGTCGTGAGCTTCGTCAGCGTCACCTCGATCTCTTGCAACTTCTGCTTCCCGTCGGGATCGAGTTCCGCGCCGCTGCGGCGAAAGTCGTCGAGTGTCTTCTCGAGGAAACGGGCCTCCGTCGGCCCAAGGGCCTTGGCCTCGCCTGTTGCTGCGAACGACTTGATTGCCGCGAAGAGCCGGTCGTTCATCGCGAGCTCGGACCAAAACGCGCTCGTCTTCGGGCGGGCCACGTTGTAGGCCGCGCGCAGCGCTTCGGTGGTGGCGACGCTTTCGAGATGCCCGACCACCGTCATCGCAAGTTCGAGCTTTTCTGTCGCGTCCTCGAGCGCTCGAAGGGTGTTGTGGTAGGTGCGTGGTCCCTCTTGCTCGATGATCGCTCGGATGGCCTCACCCGCGGAGGCGAGTAGTGCGTCGACGGCGGGCTCCACGTGCTTCGCTTCAATCGTATCAAAGGGAATGTCGAAACCGAGTTGGATCAACGGGTTGTGCATGCTGTAAGCCTAGCAGCGCTTCCCTCGTTTGCGCGGTTCTCTGCGCGATGGTAGACCGCTGCGCTCCGGGCGGTGAATCCACCCACATCGCGACGACCCGGGAGACTCGATATGGCGGTACCCACGCGTTACATTCTCCATCAGGGGCCAGTGCTCGGTGCGATTGCACGCGCGGCTTGGGTGGCCGCACGGAGTTCTGGCCAGCCAAATCGGCCGCCGACCGAGGTTCCGGGGCCCGAAATCCATGCGCAGATCTCCCCGCGGCCAGAGGCTCTCGTTCGCGACTACATTCGGAACGTGGGTGGGGATCCCAACGCCTATCGCCAGCAGGTCCCAGCGCACCTGTTTCCCCAGTGGATCTTTCCGCTTCAGTCGAGGGGGCTCGAAGGAATTCAGTACCCGATTCAACGAGTGCTCAACGGCGGATGCCGGCTCGAGGTCAACGCCCCGCTGCCGCTCGGCGAAGCGTATCAAGCGAGCGCTCGGCTGGAGAGCATCGACGACAATGGACGCCGTGCGGTCATTCACCAGCGCGCTGTGACTGGCACCTCACGCCACCCCGAGGCTGTCGTCTCTCATGTCTACGGGATCGTGCCGCTTGGAGGGGGCGACAAAGGCAAGTCCAAGAAGAAGGACGACCGGCCGCGCGTCCCGGCCGAGGCCAAAGAGCTCGCACGTTGGCGCATCCACGCCAAAGCCGGACTCGAGTTCGCAAAGCTCACCGGCGACTTCAACCCGATCCACTGGATTCCTCCCGCGGCGCGCGCCGCCGGTTTCAAGAACGTCATTCTTCATGGGTTCGCAACGATGGCGCGGGCCATCGAGGGACTGAACCGCAATCTGTTTGCAGGTGACGTCAGCCAGCTCGAGGTTTTCGACGTGAAGTTCACACGACCGCTCGTCCTTCCAGGTCGCGTCGGTTTGTACATCCAAGACGAGAACGTCTTCGTTGGGGACGCCCCCGGCGGTCCCGCGTATCTCGTCGGTACCTATTCCGTGAGGAGCTGAAGCGCATGACCGATATGTTGCTCGACAATGAGCAGGCGCGGCGTTGGATCAAGACCCTGGGGCTGCCCATCCCCGTTCCCGAACGCCTTGCGCGCGCCACAGGGCCGTACGAAGAGCGTCCGCTAGACAACAAACGCGTCCTGGTGGGTGGCGCGGGTCTTCTTCAAGATGAGCTAGCGCAGTCTCTTACGAAGGCTGGCGCGAACGCCCTCGTGATCGGCGATACGGACGCCGTGTTGGCGCCCTTCGCGGGACCTGGTGAAGCGTGGGCTCGTCCCGCCGTACGTATCGCACCCGGAGAGGCCCCTGAGGGCGAGCGCATCGACGCGATCGTCTTTGATGGGACGAAGCTCCAGTCGCCCGCGGAGCTACACGCGCTCTACGATGTGATGCACCCATGGATTCGGCGCCTCAATCGGTCGGGCCGCATCGTTGTTCTCGGTCGACCCGCCGGCGATGCGAAAAAGCCGGCTCGCGCCGCAACCCGGGCGGGCCTCGAGGGCTTCACCCGGAGCGTTGCCAAAGAGGTGGGCAACATCGGTGCCACCGCGAACAGCGTCTTCGTCGAGGAGGGAGCCGAAGCACGACTCGACCCCGTCTTGCGTTTCCTGCTGTCGCCTCGGTCAGCTTTCGTGACCTGCCAGCCGTTTCACGTCACCAACTTGGCCAAGGGCGAGGAGTCGCCTGAGACGCAACCGCTCGAGGGTAAGGTCGCGCTGGTCACAGGCGCGGCGCGTGGGATCGGCGCGGCCACCGCCGAACTGATGGCCGCCGAGGGGGCACACGTGGTGTGTCTCGACCGCCCGGCCGACGACGCCCCTTGCAGTGAAGTCGCGAGACGCGTGGGCGGCTCGGTATTGCTGGTGGACATCACCGACGACGACGCCCCGTCACGCATCGCCCAAGACTTGAAAGACCGTTTTGGGGGCGTTGACATCGTCGTCCACAATGCAGGCGTTACCCGTGACAAGACGCTAGGCCGCATGAAGCCAGACGCCTGGGATATGGCGGTCGACATCAATCTCGGCGCCGTGATTCGCATCACCGAGGCGCTTCTCGCCGAGGACTTGATCCGAAAAGGCGGCCGCGTGATCTGCCTATCCTCGGTGTCGGGGATTGCCGGGAATCGGGGGCAGACCAACTACTCGGCAAGCAAAGCGGGGATCGTCGGTTTCGTCCGTGCCCTTGCGCCCCGCGAAGGCAAGAAGGGCATCACGGTCAACGCGATCGCTCCCGGGTTCATCGAAACTCGACTCACGAGCGCGATGCCAGTGGCGATTCGAGAAGGTGCTCGAAGGCTCAGTGCCGTGGGTCAAGGCGGCAAGCCCGTCGATGTCGGACAAGTGATCACCTTCCTTTCCACTCCGGGGGCGGCCGGCCTTTCCGGGCAAACGGTTCGCGTCTGTGGTGGCGCGTTGGTTGGAGCATAACGATGGCGAAAAAGAAGAACGGTTGGGGTAAGAAGCAGCGAGCGGTCGTCGTCAGCGGCGTAAGGACGCCCTTCGTCAAGGCGTTTGGCAAGTTCCTCAAGCTCGACTCGATCGATTTGGCGGACGCGGCGGTCGGTGCGCTCCTCGAGCGAACCGAGCTGCCTCATGACGAGATCGATAGCATTGTGTGGGGCGGTGTGATCCTTCCCTCTCTCGCGCCCAACATTGCGCGTGAAGTCGCCTTGGATCTTCGGCTGCCCGCATCGGTCGAGGGCATGACCTGCACGCGCGCGTGTGCGACGGGCCTTCAAGCCGTGACCCTGGCAGCAGCCGCCATCGAGCGAGGGGAAGCAGAGGTCGTCATCGCGGGAGGCTCCGACTCGACGAGCAATGCACCGCTCAACTTGCCGCAAAAGGCCGTCCACGCCTTGGCACCGCTGGCGTTCGGCAAGGCATCGTCACCTTCCGACTACCTCTCGGTGTTGGCGCAGATGATGCCAATCACGGACGTCCTTCCGAAGATGCCCAAGATCGCGGAGCGCACGACGGGCCAAGTGATGGGCGAGTCTGCCGAAGAGATGGCTCAGCGAAACGGCATCACGCGAGAGGCGCAGGACCATTTCGCCGAGCGCTCGCATCATCGCGCAGCCGAGGCGATTGGGTCGGGCCGCTTCGATGACGAAGTCACGCCGGTGGCCGCGCCCGAAGGGACGGTCTACACCGACAACATCGTCCGGGGAGACACGAGCTACGACAAGCTCTCTCGGCTTCGGCCCGTGTTCGCCGCGGACGGCACGGTGACTGCTGGTAATGCTTCACCGCTGACGGATGGGGCCGCGGCTGTGTTGGTCATGAGTGAGGCCAAGGCGAAGGCCCTCGGCTACACACCGCTGGCCGCGATTCGAAGCTGGGCCTACGTGGGTGTGGATCCAGCCGACCAGTTGCTGATCGGGCCGGCGCTCGCCATCCCCAAGGCGCTCGACCGCGCGGGGATGGAGATGAGCGACGCCAACGTGGTCGACATGCACGAGGCCTTCGCGGCGCAGGTGCTCTCGGTGACCAAGGCCCTAGGCAGCAAGGCCTTTGCCGAAGTGAGGCTTGGGCGAAGCACCGCCGTCGGCGAAGTCGACGACCAACGCTTCAACCTCTACGGCGGGTCGATCTCGATCGGTCATCCGTTCGCCGCCACGGGTGCGCGCATGGTGACGACCATGGCCAACGAGCTCGCAACCGGAGAGCACGAGACGGCCTTGCTCGGCATCTGCGCGGCAGGTGGACTCGGGGCTGCGGCGGTGCTCGAAGCGGTCGCCTAGACGTGCCCAAACTCGTGTTCCTGGCCGTCGCCTTGGCGCTCTTGGGTGGCACGCGCTGCTCCCGGAACACCCAGATCACGGGCCCTGGGCCCATCGTGGATCTCGCTACCGACATCAAGGGCCTCTCCGGCCTAACGCGAGACGGCGAGGGCGCGCTCTGGGCCGCCGGCGAAAACGGGGACGCCGTCCTTCGCATCACCGGTCAAGGTCGTGAGATTCGTGCGTATCCCGTCTTGGGTGCCCCGAAAGGAACCGACCTCGAAGGCCTTGCGTGGGTGCGTGGAAACGAGTTCCTGGTGGGGACAGAGACGCAAGAAGAAGGACGAGGGTCAGACGTGCTCCTTGGGGCCCGCGTGGAGGGCGGCAAGTTCGTCGTGCAACCTCGAGATCGCATCGAGTACGAGGCTTGGGGGCTCACGGCGCCTCACAACCGTGGGATGGAAGGCCTCTGTTACGCCGATGGCATCCTGGTTCTCGCGACGGAGCTCGTGGACGAGCGACAAGGCAAGCGCTGGGCACCGGTGGCCACCCTCGACGTTGCCAAGGGCGTGTGGAGCACATTCTGGGTCGCACTCAGCAGCAAGACCGGGAAGCTTGCTGGCGTCGGCTGTCGCATCATCGATGGCAAGGTCGTCGCGCTCGCCGTCGAACGGCACTTCGGCGTCTCCCGGCTGCTCCGCTTTCAGCTGCCCACCGACTCTTCAGACGCGTCGGCTCCGCCGAGAATCGAACCAACAGTCGCCGCAGACCTATCGACGGTGATCAAACCGTTGCCCAATTTCGAGGGCGTGGTCTGGAACGAGGATGGTTCCGTCGTTCTTCTGACGGACAATCTCTACAAAGGTCGGTCGCCGGACCCGAGCCGGCTGTACTTCGTGCCAGCGAGCGTAGTGCAATGAACCTATGGCGGGCATTGTTGTTCGTCGTCAGCGTTGTGCCTCAGCCGGCGCGCGCGGACCTTCCACCGCTGCGTCCGGAAGTCGAGGCGAACATCATCGAGATCCGCGCACGAAGTACTGAACTTACGGACGATGTGTTCGCGAAAATGGGCGGCTCGAGCGTGGAGAGCAAGGCGTTCTTGCATTGCCTGGCCACACCGTACGTCGACCTAGCGGGACGGGAGGACCTTCAGGAAACGATCGACTTCTTCAACGTCGCCAGGAAGAACGCGTTCAATCGAAGAAGCCTCGCCGCAGGGGTCAGCTGGAACTTGCGCTATGCGCTCGGGGGGCGGCCCGCCAACTTTCGCAAAGAGATCCGCGACAGCGACGCGAGGTGGGCCCTCGTGTTCTTCGGTGCCAACGACGCACAGAACCAGAACGAGCGCATCTACTTGAAGCGCTTGGTCTATCTCATCGAAGAGCTCGAACAGATGGGTGTGGTGCCGGTCCTCGGGGCGGCCTCGCCACGGCGTGGCAAGACGCGGGACCTCTGGATTCAGCGCTTCAATGCGATCACCGAGGCGGTGGCCCTTCATTGGAACCTTCCCTACGTCGATTACTACGGAGCGATGAAGGTCCTGCCGCGTCGCGGCCTTGCGCGAGACGGCGTCCACCCAAACGTCATGGGTCGAGGCGGGGCGCGCGCTGCGTGCCAGTTCACCGACGAGGGGCTGCGGTACGGCAACAATGTGCGGAACCTCATGACTCTGCAGATGCTGGACCAGTTGCGACGACTGGCCTCTACGGCGCCACTTCCCGAAGACCATGGCGAGTTCGATGAAGCGGACCTCGGCGAGCCTTTGTCTGGGCGCCCGACCGAACCCGCCCTGATCGACCACGAACCGCCAAGCGTCGTCGCGTATCCCAATCCCGAACCTGTTGCAGGGGCGGTTGCGACGACCGAGATGAACGGCGATTCTCGGGAAATCGTTGTCCCAGAGGGGCTTCCGTTCTCCGAGTTCGTTGACAAGCCGAGCCTGCGCACCGGCGAGCTTCCCCCGGGGTGCGGGCGCTTGAAGCCCGAAGCCCGCGTCTTGAGGGTATCCATGAGTATCGACGAGCCGACACGTCTACGCGCGATCGCACTCGACTTAGACGGGTTTTCGCATCGTTTGTTTTGGATCCGGCAAGATCCCGAGGGCCCACGCTGCGTGCGGCGCCGCACTCAAGCGCTCGAGGTGGCTGCCCAGCCAGGTTTGTGGGATCTGATCATCGAGGTAGGCGAACGAGCCGCCTCAGAGGGTCGTATGTTGGTGTTGGTACGGCGCGACGCACGATAGCCATGGAAAACGCAGGAACGCTCCGAGTGCATGAGATCTACGAATCGATTCAAGGCGAGTCGAGTTTTGCCGGGCTCCCCTGCGCGTTCGTTCGATTGTCTCGATGCAACTTGCGATGCCGATGGTGCGATACCCCGCAGGCATTCGTCGGCGGGGTCGAGATGCATCGCGCCGAAGTGTTGGACAAGGCGCTGGCGTTTGGCACGCCCCTCGTCGAGGTGACGGGTGGAGAACCGTTGCTGCAACAAGGAGCGATTCCGCTCCTCGCCGAGCTTTGCGACGCGGGCCGAACGGTGCTCCTCGAAACCAGTGGGGAGCGCGACATCTCGCAAGTCGATCCCCGGGTTCACCGCATCGTCGATTTCAAGGCGCCAGGCAGTGGCGAAAGCGCCCGAAATCGATGGGCGAACGTCGACCAACTTACCCGTCGAGACGAGGTGAAGCTCGTGCTCGCAGACCGTGCTGACTACGACTGGGCGAAGGTGACCATCGACGAGTACGACCTCACCTCGCGCGTCCACACCGTGCTTCTCAGCGGCGTTTGGGGGGAGCTCGACCCGAAGTCTTTGGTCGAGTGGGTGCTCGCCGACCGCTTGGCCGTACGCGTGCAGCTCCAGACGCACAAGTACATCTGGGGTGGCGACGCGGAGGGGGTATAACGTGGCACTCGATCCAGACTTCGTCGCGGACTGCTTCTACGGGCCCGAGGCGCTCGGGATCGACGAGATCCTCGAGATCGACAAGGATGCGAACCTGGTCCGGGCCCGGATGCAGACCCGTCCTGACCTTCCACTCACGCAATACCAACGCTCACACCCGGTGCGCCATCCGCAGCACGTGAGCGGCGGCTTCATGGTGCACGTCACGGGGATGCTTGGCTTCATGCACACATACTATGTGCTTGGTTTGCGACACGCGGATGGATGGGTCGGCTATGGGGGGCGCATCTACGATGCCCGCTTTGCGGCGCTTGCCACCATCGGGCCACCACTCGACCTCGAGTGCCGCGCGACCAAGGTGCGTCAGTCACGGGATCGCGTGTTTGGCCGATATGAGTTTCGCTTCACCCAAGGCGACACCCTGATCTACCAGGGCGACCAAGCCGCCATGTGGATGCGGGTAACCGAGCCATGACCACACAAACCGAGACCTTCTTCGTTGAGACGATCGGTCGTGGGACCCTCGAGATCACGCATCGGGTTCAGCAAGCCGTTGGGGCGTCCCGCGTCGAAAGCGGGCTCTGTACGGTGTTCGTCCACCATACGAGCGCCTCGCTGATCATCAACGAGAACGCGGACCCTGACGTGCAGGTCGATCTCGACGCGTTCCTCAGTCGGCTCGTTCCTGACGGGGACCCGCTCTTCATTCACACGGCCGAGGGCCCGGACGACATGCCCGCGCACATACGGGCAGCCCTCACACAGACATCGATCAGCATTCCGATCGAGCGAGGCCGCTGCGCCCTTGGGACGTGGCAGGGAATTTACCTCTGGGAACACCGCCGCCGGCCGCACCGACGTAAAGTCACCGTCACGATCGTGTCGTAGCGAGCCTGTGTGTCGCCCGCCACGGAGTCACTACGCCTGGGCCTGAGCCGGCTGCGAGGCCTCGGCGTACATCTTCTCGATGTCGTCCGAGAAGTGGTCGTGTACTTTCGCTCGCTTGACCTTCAGGGTGGGAGTCAACTCTCCGTCCTCGATGCTGAGATTGCGATGTAGCACCGTGAACTTCTTGATCTGCTCGACGCGAGCGAACTCCTGGTTCATCTCGTCGATGTGCGCTTGGATGCTCGCGCGTAGCTTCTGGCTGGTGTTGAGCGCCGCCGGGTCTTCGCCATTTTGCGTGGCCCATTCGGGGCCTGCTTCGGCGTCGATCGTCACCAAGGCGGTGAGGTACTTGCGCCGATCGCCGATCACCACGGCTTCGTCGATGAGCGGGTGGTTCTTGATGGCCGCTTCCAAGTTCTTGGGCGTGATGTTCTTGCCACCCGCCGTGATGATGATGTCCTTCTTTCGGCCGGTGATGTTGAGAAACCCGTCTTTGTCGAACGCGCCAAGGTCGCCCGAGTGGAGCCAGCCGTCGATGAGCGTCGCGTCGGTGGCCTCTTGGTCCTTGTAGTACCCAAGGAACAAGTTCGGCCCCTGGACGAGGATCTCGTCGTCGTCTGCAATCCTCACTGTGACCCCGTTCAGGGCGGGGCCCACCGTGCCGAATCGGTAGTTCCCGGGGAGGTTGAAGCTGGTGGGGCCGGTGTCCTCGGATTGCCCGTAGACCTCGAGGACCACGATATCGAGCTTGGCGAAGAACTCGAGGACCTCTCGCGCGATCGGGGCAGCCCCCGAGACGCAGACCCGCGCGTTGCCCATGCCGATTGCAGGCTTGAGCTTCGAGAAGATGAGCTTGTCGGCGAGACGATAGGAGAAGCCCTTGGGTCCGTTCGCGGTCTTGTTGGCTTCCCAACCGACCTTCATCGCCCAGTCGACCAGCTTGGCTTTGACCCCGGTGGCCTCCTGGAGCTTTGCTGCGATGCCGGCATGGAACTTCTCCCAGATGCGCGGCACCCCGAAGAAGACGGTCGGCTGAACCTCTTTGAGGTTCTCCGGAACCGCATCGATCGATTCGGCGAAGTAGATGCGCGACCCCGTCGTGATCGGCGTGTGGATCGAGAACATCTGCTCGGCGATGTGCGAGAGCGGCAAGTACGACAGTGAGCAGTCACTCGCGGACGTTTGGACGATCTCGATCGCTTGGCCGGCTGTCCACGCGAGATTGTTGTGGCTGAGCATCACGCCCTTCGGGGGGCCTGTTGTTCCCGAGGTGTAGATCAATGTCGCCAGCGCGTTGGGCTCGAGCGCATCGACGCGGTCGAAGTACGCTTGCTCTTCCACTTCGTCGCCCTTCGCGAGGAACTCCTCCCACGACATCACTTTTGGATGGTCGATCTTGGGCGCGCCCTGCATCATCACCACGTGTTGAAGGGCAGGCATGTTGTCGAGTTCCTCGTGCACCTTCGCCCACTGCGACTCGTCTTCACAGAGGATCAGCGGTGACTCGCAGTGCGCGACGATGTACTTCACTTCGGCCGGCGACGATGTCGTGTAGATCCCCGCTGGCGCGCCGCCGGCGCCCATCGCGGCGACGTCCATGATCACCCACTCGGGGCGATTGAACCCGAGGATAGTGACCGTCTGCTCCGACTCGAAGCCGAGCGCGATCAAGGCGCGACCCGCCTGTGCCACTTGCCGGCCGTAGTCTCCCCAGTTGGTGGCCTGCCACGCGCCGTTCTGGCGTACGTAGTACGCCGGGTTGTGAGGCCTCTTCTGAGCCTGCTGAATCAGTCGCCTTGGAATGGAATCTATTGCCACAGCATCACCTCGTGCTCCCGGCCCGTGTCTTCGTGCCAGACGCCGGAATATAGAGAAGAGTGCGCTCGCTGGGAAGGGGACGATCCCACAACCATATGCTAGAGCGGGGTTCCTCACGGAGGGGTGGCCGAGCGGTCGAAGGCGGCGGATTTGAAATCCGTTGATGGGCAACCATCCGGGGGTTCGAATCCCTCCTCCTCCGCCACTGTTTCGCGTGTTTTTCGTGGGCCACGCACCATGGGAGCGCCCCGGCGACCCGATGCTGGCTCAGCAGCGAATGACGATCTTGCCTGTCGAGGCGCGGCCAAAAAGCGACGCGAACGCCTCGCCGGTTTGCTCGAGCGAGTACGTGGCGTCGGGGCCCGATGCGAGAGCACCACTCTCGGACCAGGCGATGAGCTGGTCGATGACGGGTTTGACGACCGTGGGGTTGCCCATGACTTCGCCTCCCCAGTTCACGCCGATGATCGAACATCGCTTGATCAGCGGGAGATTGATCGGAATGCTGGCGATACCGGCGACGAAACCGACGACCAGGTAGCGGCCCCCGGGGGCCATGGTGCGAAGGGCCGGCTCGGCGAAGTCGCCCCCGATGGGATCGTAAACGACGTCGACGCCCTGGCGTCCCGCGGCAGCCTTGGCGGCCTTGCGCCAGTCGGGCTGCGTGTAATCGACGGCGGCGTCTGCCCCGAGTTCGAGGCAGTGAGCGCGTTTTTCGTCAGTTGAGGCGCAGGCGATCACTTTGGCGCCGACGGCGCGCGCAACCTCGATCGCGGTAGACCCTGTGGTCCCCGACGCGCCCAAGATGAGCACGGTCTCGCCTTCACGGAGCTTGCCAAGCTCTTTGAGGCCGTAGACGGCGGTGGCGTAGGCGATGAAGAAGTTCGCGGCGTCGTCGAGAGGGATCGAGTCAGGGATCTTGAAGACGAAGTTGCCGGGCAGGCAGGTGTATTCTGCGAGACCGCCAAGCAGCCCGAAGCCGGCCACATGGTCGCCGGGCGTGAGGTGTGTGACGTTCGCGCCGACCGCTTCGACGACCCCCGACAAGGAACTCCCTGGGGTGAACGGGAGCGGCGGTTTCATTTGGTACTCGCCTTTGACCAGCAGCCCGTCGAAGTAACCCACGCCCACGCCATGAACGCGAACCTTCACTTCGTGGCCGCTAGGATCCCGATCATCGATCTCGCTGACGGTGACCGCGGATGGGTCGCCGAACTCTCGAACCAGAATTGCCTTCATCGTGAAACCTTCGACTTCATGTCCAGAGTGCTTTCCAGAAGGGCAGTACCGAACGCCCAAAGAGGGCTTGGTGATAGTGAAGAACGAGGAAATACACCAGTAGACCGCCCGCGATCGGGATGAGATCCCGCCAACCGGCGACCGGATCGCCCGCGTGCACGGTTCCTCGCCGATTGGCGGACACGATGTCGAATATCGCGAAGGCGCCAAAGCTGCCGAACAAGATCAGCGAAGCCAAGTCTCCGTTGCACAGCAAGTGGAGTCCCGCCCAAATCGCGACTGCGGTGAGCATCGGGTGGCGAACCCAGCGCTTCAGGTTCGTTGGCAGGTACGACGCGGCCAGGAACACGAAGGCCAGTGGCATCCCGACGACTGCGGCAGTGAAGCCCCAGCCAGGTGGCGTCCACATCGGAACCGTGGGGGCCCAACGCATCCCCAGCACGATGAGGACCAGGCCCACGACCGCTGCCAACGAAAACAGACCCCGATACGCGCCGAAACCGACGCGATTGATGATGCGTTCTCTCACCGCCGGGACGCTTGGGACCAGGTGCATCCCCATGAACAGCGCGACGCCGATCGACAGAATCACCATGCCGGGGATCTATCACACCGCCGCTGTGGGTCGTCAGCGACTCACTCTGCAGGCGCTTCGGCCTTGGCTTTCGGGGCCTCTGTGGTGCTCGGGGACGGCCAATAGCGGCGGCCGAGCCAGAGGGAGACGTGGACCAGGCCGATCAGCACGGGCACCTCGACCAAAGGGCCGATGACCGCGGCAAAGGCGGCGCCGCTCCCGATTCCGAAAGTCGCGACCGCGACTGCGATCGCGAGTTCGAAATTGTTCGAGGCGGCGGTGAATGAGAGCGTTGCAGACTGGCCGTAGTCCGCACCAAACCGCTTGCTCAAGAAGAACGACACCACGAACATCACGACGAAGTAGATCAGCAGGGGGACCGCAATCCGGACGACATCGAGCGGGAGCGCGACGATGGTTTCGCCCGTGAGCGAGAACATGACCACGATCGTGAGCAACAACGCGACGAGCGTGATGGGGCTGATCCGAGGGACGAACTCCCTCTGATACCAATCTTTTCCTTTCGCGCGAATCAAGAAGAACCGTGTGAGGAAGCCTGCTGCGAATGGGATGCCCAGGTAGATCGCCACCGTCGTCGCGATTTGGCCAATCGTGATGTCGACGATTGCCCCTTCGAGCCCCAGCCAGGTCGGGAGCAGCGTGGCGAAGAAGTACGCGTACACCGAGAAGAACAGGACCTGAAACAAGGAGTTGAAGGCGACGAGCCCTGCGCAGTACTCCGTGTCCCCGTCTGCGAGGTCGTTCCATACGATGACCATGGCGATGCAGCGTGCGAGCCCGATGAGGATCACGCCGAGCATGTACTCCGGGTATCCGCGCAGAAACAAGACCGCCAAACCGAACATCAGAACGGGGCCGATGATCCAATTCTGTACCAGCGAAAGCGTGAGCACGCGCTTGTTCGAGAACACCCGACCGAGCTCCTCGTAGCGAACCTTCGCAAGTGGTGGGTACATCATCAGGATCAGCCCAACCGCGATGGGAATGTTGGTGGTGCCGACGCTCTGGGACTCGATCGCCGCGACGAACCCCGGCGCGATCGCGCCGAGAAGGACACCGATTCCCATCGCCGCGAAGATCCAGCCGGTGAGGTAGCGGTCGAGGAAGGAGAGGCGGCGAGAGAGCGCTGGGTTGGCTGCTTCGTTCATCGTGTCTTGCCGATTCCTAAAGGCTTCCGATCAGGGCTCGGAGGCGCCGCATCGTCCTCGGGGAGAGGCAGTAACACACGCGCGGGCCGTCGATCTCGCCCTGGACGAGATCGACCTCCTTGAGGACCTTGAGGTGTTGGGAGACCGTCGACTGTGCGAGGTCCAGCTCATCGACGATTTCGCCGCAAACACAAGCATTTCTGGCTGCGAGAAACCTGAGGATCCGCACGCGCGCCGGGTGCCCGAGGGCGCGGGCGAGGGACGCTAGTTCGACGTCTGCCTCGGGCCCCTCGATCGGTCTCAAATCGGGGCGACCCGTGGGGTTCGGCGTGCATGCTGGGGCTTTGGCATTCATCGTTCATCGCCGATATGCGATAGAAACATGTTCTAGGCAAACGCCGAGCGCTCGGAGGTGCCGCAGGCATTGCAAGATTGCGTTGGTTGTGATTGTTTCAGCGTTCTGGGTATCAGCCCAAAGCCCGTCACGAACGCTGAAGAGGACAATCACATGGCCGCGCCGACACTTGCACTGGAAGACATTTACAACTGGGAGACCACCACACCCGATCGCCTCTGGCTGACGCAGCCGACGGGTGGCGGGCAGCTCGAAACTTACACCTTCGCCCAGGCCCTCGACCAAGCCCGCCGCATGGCCGCCCACCTGAAGTCGCTCGACCTCGAGCCCGGCAGCAGGATCGGGATGATCTCGAAGAACTGCGCGCACTTCCTCATGGCGGACATTGCGATCTGGATGGCGGGACACGTCAGCGTGGCGCTTTACCCGACACTCAACGCCGACACGATCGCGTACGTGCTCGAGCATAGCGAGTCCAAGCTGCTGTTCGTTGGCAAACTCGATACCCTCGACGAAGCCA
Organism: Myxococcota bacterium; assembly: GCA_039028875.1. Lineage (GTDB taxonomy): Bacteria > Myxococcota_A > Polyangia > Polyangiales > Houyiibacteriaceae > SG8-38. The sequence goes on from JBCCHE010000027.1 coordinate 56,272, forward strand.
AGCAGGCGATCCCCGAGGGATTGCGTTGCATCTCGTTTCCATTGGCGCCTCCGAATGACTACGAGAAGTGGGACGACATCACCGCTCGAACCGAGCCCATGGCCGAAAGCCCCGTGCCGAATCGCGACGACCCTGCGATCATCGTGTACACCTCCGGCAGCACGGGCCGACCCAAGGGCGTCATGCACAGCTTCGGTGCGATCGCAGACTCGGTCGACGGCGGAAGGAAGGTCTTCGCGTTCTCCGACGACGACCGGATGCTCTCGTACCTTCCGCTGGCGCATGTGTTCGAGCGGGCCATCGTCGAGATGGCGGGCTTCCGTTCGGGGATGCAGGTCTTCTTCGCGGAGTCGCTCGATACCTTCGTGCAAGACTTGAACCGAGCTTCGCCAACCGTGTTCGTCTCGGTCCCAAGGCTTTGGCTCAAGTTTCAGCTCGGCGTGTTCAAGAGCATGCCCCCCGAGAAGCTCAAGCGCATTCTACGCGTGCCGATCCTCAACCGCATCGTCAAGAAGAAGATCCTCACCGGTCTCGGCCTTCAGAACGTCAGGATGGCTGCTAGCGGGTCCGCCCCCATTCCCCCTGACCTCATCCAGTGGTACCGAGACCTGGGCCTCGAGCTGCTCGAAGGCTACGGCATGAGTGAGGACTTCGCGTACTCGCACGCGTCACACCCAGGCAAAGGGCGTGTTGGGTACGTGGGGAACCCCATGCCCGGCGTCGACGTGAAGATCAGCGACGAAGGCGAGATCCTCATCAAGTCACCCGGCAACATGATGGGCTACTACAAGCAGCCGGAGCTGACGGCCGAGTGCTACACCGAGGACGGCTTCTTCCGTACTGGTGACCGCGGCGAGCGCGACGAGAACGGCAGGCTGCGGATCACCGGGCGCGTCAAAGAGCTCTTCAAGACGAGCAAAGGGAAGTATGTGGCTCCGGCGCCCATCGAGAACCTGCTCAACAACCACGCGAAGGTGGAGCTTTGTTGCGTCACCGGCTCGGGTCAGCCCCAGCCCTACGCACTGATTCTACCGGCCGAAGAGGTGCGACCGAAGCTCAGCGACGACGGGTTCCGCAACGAGTTCGAGGGCGAGCTGACTACCTTGCTCGACCAGGTCAACAAGGAGGTCGAATCGTTCGAGGAGCTTCAGTTCCTTGCGGTCGTCAAGGAGCCTTGGCTCATCGAGAACGGCTTCCTCACGCCGACGATGAAGATCAAACGGTCGACCATCGAGGACACCTACGGTCCCAAGATCGAGGGTTGGTACGGCGAGGGTAAACGAGTCGTCTGGGAGGGTTGACCGCATTCTTTGCGGTTCATGGCGGATGGCCCCTCAGACGAGCTGCGCTAGAGTCCACTGCCCGAACAAACGGAAGGTGCGCGAAATGAGCGAGCGAGTCGAAAAGATCTTGGCAAACTACGCCGGGGAGACCCCTGGGGTCATCGGGAACCTCCGACGCATTCTCAATCACGGCCGCCTGGCGGGAACCGGCAAGGTTGTCATTCTGCCCGTGGACCAAGGCTTCGAACACGGGCCTGCCCGGTCGTTTGGGCCCAATCCATCGGGATACGATCCCGGCTACCACCCTCAGCTTGCGGTGGATTCGGGGTGCAACGCCTACGCGGCGCCCCTCGGTTTCATCGAGGCGATCGCCCACGAGTATGCGGGTACATTGCCGCTCATCCTGAAAGTGAACAACAGCGACACCCTTGGGGGCCCTGAGGCACCATGCTCCGCGCTGACTTCTGCCGTCGACGACGCCCTGCGCCTGGGTTGCGCAGCCATTGGCTACACGATCTACCCCGGGAGCGCGCAACGCAACCAGATGTACCAAGATCTCCGCGACCTCATCAACGATGCGCGCGCGGTCGGCCTTCCGACGATCGTCTGGTCGTACGCGCGAGGCAACATGACGAAGGAGGGCGAGACCGCGATCGACGTGATCGCCTACGCCGCGCAGGTCGCATGCCAGCTCGGGGCACACGTCGTCAAGGTAAAGCCGCCGACCGAGGTTGTGTTCCAAGACGCGGCCAAAAAGAGCTACGAGAACATTCCTATCGGGACGCTCACCGAGCGCATCGAGCATGTGGTCCAGTCGTGCTTCAACGGCCGCCGCATCGTCATCTTCTCGGGTGGCGCCTCGAAAGGCACCGAAGCCGTGCTCGAGGACGTACGAAGTATCGCCAAGGGGGGAGGCTACGGCTCCATCGTCGGACGCAATGCCTTCCAGCGCCAGCATGGTGACGCCGTGAAGCTTCTTCAAGACATGATGGACATCCTCGCCGCCGAGGCTTGATGGCGCTCTCTCCGGGGAGTCAGCAGGCTGTCGCGCCAATTGTGACGGCGGCATGGGAGGCGTACGGTGATCGACGTGAGCTGGTCGAGATCCGCGACTTGAGTGCGAATGTGTCGACCAACTCGGTCCACTTGCTGTCGTTCGAAGATGGTCACTCGGTCATTGCGAAGCGGTCGAGCTACGGTTCGTACGTTCACTTTCGCCAGGATCACATTCGCATCGACGAGTGGATTCACCGGCTCCGAGGGACCCGGTTTGCGACCCTTTTGGCGCCCGTGCTCCTCAAGAACGACGAGGTGTTTACCTATCGAGATGGTCGCGATTGGGTGGCGTTCTATGGCCAGCAACCTTTCTACGACTTCCTCCCACCGGTGCTGACCGACACCCAGATCGAATCGTTTGGCGAGGAGATGGCGCTCTTCCACCGTGCATGCTTCGAGATCTCAGACCGAGTTCGCCCAACCTGGCAGACGCTGGGCTCCGACATCGCGAGCCTTCACGATGCCATCGGGAGCTCGCAATGGCGACGAGAGCGCGGCTTTTTGGAATCATCGGAATCGTTCGTTCGAGCCCATTGTGATGCGTTTCTCGGGAACGCCGACGCCCTCGGCTACCACGAGTGGCCCAAGATTCCCGTGCTGATCGACTGGAATATCGGGAACTTTTCCGTCGGGATGGATGGCGATGGATTCAAGTTCTTCTCTCGGTGGGACTACGACTGGTTCCGCATCGAGCCACGGTTGCTCGACCTCTATTTTTGCGCTCGGGTGGTTCGGGAAGAAGGCGACCAGGAGACGTTCAGTTACACGGTCGACCCCCTGTTCGAACCTCGCTTCATGAAGTTCCTGCGCGCCTATCACGAGGTTCATCGGCTCACCGAAGACGAGTTGTTGTTCTTGAAAGAGGCGTACCGTTTCTTCATCCTCAACTACGTTCTCCGAGTGGGAGAACACTTCTTTCGGCCCGACATCTGTAGCCAGCTGCAACACGAGGCGATCGAAGAGTACCTTCCGAGTTTGGAACTCGCCGACTTCACACCCCTGCTCGAGGTGCTGGGCTAGGTGGCCAACGACTCACATACGTACGTCGGGATGATGCCTGACGCCTGAATCATCAGGTCGGCCTGGGCGGGCAGCGTGTTCCCGGATAGAACCAAGACGGTGTCGAACCCATACGTGTTGGCGCCGATGATATCGGTCCGCAGGGTGTCCCCCACAAAGAGAACATCCCGCTTCGTGATGTTGGGAACGTGTTCACGCGCTCGCGCCATCGCATAGGCGAACATCATCGAGTCCGGCTTGCCAAACCGTACGAAAGTTTTCTCGGTGATGTCTGAGAGCAAACCGCCGAGGCTTCCAACCGCGATCGCGATCTCGTTGCCGCGCATCGGGTAGGTGATGTCGGCGTTGGCGACGATGACGGGCACGTTGACGCGCCGGATGAGGTTCAGTGTCGCGTTGACGTCCTTGAACCAATCGAAACCCTCGTCGTCGAGGAGGACGACCGCCACCAGGTTGTCGGTCCCGTTGCATTCGGAGACCGGCACAGGGATCTTGCCTGCGATCTCGATGTAGTGGGCTGACTCGGGCTTCCCGAGGTACGCAACCTTTCCGTACGGGATCTGGTGCTCCAGGTACTGGGCCGCGAGGAGCCCCGATGAAATATACCGTTCCGGGGGGAGAAAATCGCCGGACGCAAGCGCCGCGTACCGTTCGGCCATCGATTCCGGTGAGCGTGACGAGTCGTTCGTGACGACGAACACCTCTTTGCCGGCGCGCATGAGCTCGGCGACGGTCTCCACCGCGCCCTCGATCGCGCCGGACGCGCTTTTTAGAACACCGTACGCGTCGAGAAAGACGACCGAGTAAGGCTCTGCGGTCTCTCGAAACGAGCGCACATCCATGGCTCGGGCATATTCGCTCGGCGGGGATCGGTCAATCGTTGCTGTCGGGTCCCTCTGAGGAGTTGACGCTCGGGCCGTCGGGCTCCCTCACCGGCGCGGCCCCGCTTGCGCCGCCTCGGGTTCGGCGGCTCAGCGCCCCAACGACGATCGCCACGAGGATGAAGACGAAGATCCCCATGGCGATGAGAACCCCAATCAATCGTTCGAAGAAGTGATCGATGAGCCCAAGGCCGACTTCCTCCAGTTGCTCGAGCGTTTCGTCGATCTCGGTGTCGACCGACTCGAACAGGCTGACACGCTCGCGGTCGAGCGCTTCCACGAAGAGGTCACGCTCGACTTCGAAAGCTGCGAACACCGCCTCTCGCTCTCGGGTGATCCCGGCGAGCAGACGCGTCGTCTGCTCCGATATCGTCGATTGGATGCGCTCCGGAAGCAAGGAGATGGGGCGCAGGGTGTCCACCACCGACTTCGCCGATCCGGCAACGTGCTCGGCGAACAGCTCTCGGACCAAGTAGTCGGCTTGCCATCTGGCTTCGGTCGGGAGCTGGACCGACAGGATCGCGATTCGATCGTTCAGATCCCGAAGCGTCTCTTCCATGCTTCCGACTGCCTTGAGGCCGCCCTCGATGTCGCGCCCAACCAGGGCGGCAAGCCCCGCTTGCGCGGTCGGACGGACGAACAGCGCCCCTTCGATTGGGTGTTCGTCAACCCACCGATCAACCCTCGCCTTCATGCTTGCGAACTCTCGTGGCTCAAGAACATTCTCGGTGATCGCTTCGGCTTCAGCGTAGAGCTGCAGGGCGGTGCGCTCTACGCACGGGTAGGGCTCTCCGAAAAACATGTGCCCGTCACCCTGGGTGAAGTACTCGGCTTGTTGCCCCGCGAGTGCCCATAGCTCGATGAGGCCCGCCAGTGGGTCCTGGTTGAAGGCCGCAGTTCTTGCCTGAGGCGCTGCGTACAGCCGCCACATGAGCGCGCGTCGGAGCGTTTCTTCGTCGATATCCTGTTCGAGAATTTCGTTGGCGCATTTGGTTACGAGCTGGCCGAATCGCGAAGCGAACTCGTAATCGGTCGCGCGAAGCTGAGTCACGCTCACATCGCGTCGGACAAACGTGTCCATGAGGCCTGGTCGCTGAGGGCCCCCGCCGCACGCGACGAGCGCTAGCAGTACGACGGCCAACAACGGAAGCTGAAATCGAGACAATGGTTGCAAGGGCCTTCTCTCGGGAACGGCGACTCCCCTGAATATTCGTTTCGGCCGGTGTGGTCAACGGCCTCTCCACGGCAGTCCGAGCGCCGTAGCCGATCTTGATTCATCGCTGCGAACCCCATAGAGTCCCGCTGTTCGTCGGCTCCGCGGGGCCCGAGGAGGGATTCATGTTCAAGCGTATTGTGCTGGTTGCAGTCTTGGTTTCGCTCACCGCCCCACTGTTCATGGGTTGCGACAAGGATGGGTCAGGGAGCGCGAGCGCGCCCGACACCGGAAGCGTGATCGAGATCGTGAAGAACGACCCCGACTACTCGACGCTCTGGAGCTTGGTGAGCGCGGCCGGGATGGGCGACGCGCTCGATCCCAAGCGAGACGATGTCACGCTTCTCGGACCCAACAATGCCGCGTTTGCGGCGCTCGGGCAGGCCACGCTCGACGAACTGATGCTCCCGGAGAACCAGGCGCAGCTGCAGGCGATCCTCGCGAACCATGTGCTTGCCGGCGCTGTCAGCGCACCCAAGATCGCCGGCGGCGAGTACGGCGCGACCGCTGGCGGTCAACAGCTTCGAGCTGGCCGTGACGACACCGGCGCGGCGACACTCGATGGTGTCCGCGTCATTCGGTCGATTCGCGCGGACAACGGCTACGTCCACGTCATCGACGAGGTGATCCTTACGCCACCCGCTGCCGACGAACCCGCGCAATAACGAGAGCGATCAAGACGAAAGCGAGCGCGGAGCGGGCGGGCGTTCCGACGGGCGTCGCTGCGCAACCGCCATCACCCCTCCCATCCTTGCCTTTGGTTGTCGAGGTGGCTTTGGGCTTGCCGAGTAGCTTGAGGTCCGCCTTTGCGTCGTCGATTCGCTTGGTGTGGCTGCAGAGGCTCACATGAAGGTCGCCCGCGCGAGAACGATAGCCGTACACGAGATAGGACTCTCCGACCTCGAACGGGTACCCGCACGCGGCGCTGTTCGAGGCTGTGATGGCGGTGACCTGCGAGCCTTCTACGCCTTTCCACACCCGGCTGACGGCAAGGGTCACGGCGCGTCCGCGAAAATCGGTCTTGGTGTTGTCGGACACGGCGGTTACCGTCGCCTCGAAGAGCGCCTCGGCCGCCGCGATCGCCTCTTCGGGCGACTGTCGCATGCAACTGCACGCATGTGCGCGCCCCTCCATCGAGAGAACCCCAAGTGCCAAAGTCCCCAATGCCAACCATCGCATGGGAGGGTTCTAGCACGGCCGCCGGCGAGGCCGAGGGGGCTTTGACAGCTCTCGGGGTGCCGGCTACATCAGGCGCCCACTCGAGGGGAGGCATTGGCCCTCGAGGCCTCGCGAATCGGGTCGCGATCCGTTCCGAGGCTCGTTGACATCGTGATTTCCTTGGAGAGGTGGCCGAGTGGTCGAAGGCAGCCGCTTGCTAAGCGGCCGTACGGTGTAGAGCCGTACCGGGGGTTCGAATCCCTTCCTCTCCGCCACCGTCAAGCCCCGCTTGACGGCCAAATCGGGACCGCTACGTTGCGCGCCCGAAGGACCCATAGCTCAATTGGATAGAGCGCCGGTCTACGGAACCGGAGGTTGGAGGTTCGAGTCCTCCTGGGTCCGCTAAGGGTTTCCGCACCCTCGCGACGATCCCGGCCGATGAGCGATTGAATCCTCTCGATGGGACCCACGTCTACCGGTCATGAGAGGAGCTTTTCATGGCCTGGATGACTAGGAGACTACCTGCGGTGTTGCTTGTCGTGCCGTTCGCGATGCTGTCGGGCTGCATACTCATCGGTGAGTACGATGAAGTTTACGTCGACCCTCCCGAACCGACCTCGATCATGTACGAGGTTTGTTACGACGACCTCGACTGCTTCGTGGGTTACTGCGAAGAGCTCGCGGTCCCGGCGGGTCCAACCACCGAGTACGTCAACGCGATCTGCACACACGGTTGCTACGACGACCTCGACTGCCCCGCCTCCGAGTTCACGGGCCTACCGGGGGCGTGCGTGGACCACGTGGTTCTCGGAGGGCCGATCACGTCGCAGCTCTGTGTCGAACGCTGCGAGTTCGACCTCGATTGCGACGTGAACGCAGGTTTCGGCTGCGCATGGGTGTCGGGCGACCGTCTGTGTGTCCCGGTCCGATAGGGTGCCTCGACCCCGTCGGTCGCTACGGGGTCGAAGGACCGGACGCCCACTCCTGGCTCGTGATCTTCACGATCCAGGGCTCGACCGAGTCGTCCGCGTCCGCAATCGGCCCCGCCATTCCCGGATTGACGTTCACGACCAGCACGATCGCACAAGGGTCCGGCCCGGTCGATAGATCCGTCGCCGCGTAGGTCGTGGTCGGGGAAGGGTGTCCGGGCACCTCGAGCGGAAACTCACCCGGCACGTTGAATGTGGTGACCTTCTGGGGGTCGTCGCCGTTGCGACGGACGACCCAGATATCGTTGTTGCGGAAGCCATCACGGGCGAGTTCTTCGGTGCGCTCAGGATCGCCCATGTAGATCGCCGAGCGCTGATCCGCGGTGTAGGCGCCGTGCTCGTTGAAGCCACCGGAGGCCAACACCACGACCTCTCCAGTTTCGAGGTCGAGTTCGCTCAAGGTGGTCTGCTGAAACCCCGGCTGCGTTTGATTGGTTGCGGTGTGAAGCAGGTATCGGTTGGTCTGGTCGAAGCTATGCGACTCGTAGAAGCCCTCGATGCCGGGCTGATAGCTTTGTGTGTTTCCGATGGATGGGCCCTCCGATGTCCACTCGACATCCGCCACCATGAGCGTCCATGCACCGAAGTTGAGTGCGGGGTCGGAGAAATCGATCCGTTTGGACGCTTCACCCCAGACGAGCTTGCTGCCGTCCTCGCTGAAGTGCGGATGCAGCGTCCCTGCGCTCGCGTCGCACGCGGTTTCCCTCAAGAGCCGGGATGCCCCGGTTTCAGTGTCGAACGCCCAGAGTTCCGCGGAGAAACCTGCGCCAGGGTGTTTCAAGACGTCCGGGAGCGAACAGCTCGCGAACGCGACTTGAACGACGATCCATCGGCCCTCCGGACCCCACGCGGGCTGCCCAACACTTGCGCCTTCCCCGAACGCCTCGCAAGACACGCAGCGCACATCGCTCCCGTCGGCATTCATCGTGTACGTCTGGAAGCCGCCCCGCGCCGCCGCCTCTGGGAGCTTCGCGCTGTCGAATGCGATCTTTCCATTGGCTTTCGACCAGTCGACCCGCCCGCCAGACCGGTTCAGCAAGGTGTAGCTTGTCTCGCAGATGGGCACGGGCGCGGAGTCCACAGTCCCGTCGCTACCACAACCCAAAGAGACTGCGACCATCCAAGTAGCCATAAGGAAGCAGCAACCACGCATACGCGCGCACGTAGCCGAGGATTCGAGCTTCGGCAAACCCTGCTGTCCAAGACCGTTGACTCCAATGCAAGCAACCTTCGCCGTCGAGCTTTGGTGGTAAGGCACTAAGCGGTGGATGGCGTCCATCGGGCAGGCTAATCTATGCGCTTGGTGCAGTGCTTTTCGACCCGATGGTCGCCATCGGCGAGGCTCAGATGAACGCTCGATACCGTGCTTGCCAGTCTTGTATTGGGTTGCTTGTGGCAGCGTCCTTTGGGTGCAGTGAAGTCGCCGCCCCCGAAGAGATGGATCCTTCCGATGAAGTCGACCCTTGCGACACGATGGTGTGCGACGAAACCGACCCGTGCGCCGACGTCGTTTGCGACGACTCCAACGACTGTACCATCGATTCCTGCCTTCCCGCGGACGGGTCTTGCATCAACGACGCTGCGATGGATGGCCTCTCTTGCGATCTTGAAGGGGTAGCCGGGATATGCGCGCTCGGTCAGTGCGCTGAGCCTGAGCTTTGCGCCGAGGTAGACTGCGACGACGCGGACGTTTGTACGACCGACCTGTGCAATCCCGAGACGGGGGAGTGCTTCAACGTCGTCGACGATTGTGATGATGGGGACCCATGCACCGACGACTCCTGTGATCCCACGAACGGTTGTTCGAACGAGCCGAAGTGCGTCGACGGCAATTCATGCACCGCAGACAGCTGCACCGACGGCGTTTGCATGAATCAGGTGTTTATCGATGGGACCGACTGCATCCGAGACGGCGAGGAAGGGGCTTGTGTATCTGGTTTTTGCAATCTCTGCTTCTTCGACCTCAGTTGCGACGACGGCAACGACTGTACCGACGACCGATGCAGTGGGGGCGAGTGCTTCAACGACGGCAAAGAGACGGGGACCGATTGCATGACGACGGATGGCGCACCGGGCGAGTGCAGGTTCGGTCGCTGCCAACCGACCCTCGGTGTCCAGCTCTAGTACGGCGAGTCCCCATCAAGCACGCACGGGCACGCTCAATCGAGAGGGTAGACGTTCACGTGAGCTTCGTCGCTTCGCAAGCCGAGTACCGAGCCTGCGATAATTGAGCTCAAGAAGATCCCAACGCCGGAGTAGAAGACTCCGGGGTTTCGGATTTGATTGCCCACATTGAACGGGTCGTTTCGGTAGTCGACCGAGGCAAACATCATCGCGAGCCCCGCGACCGCGCCTGACACGAAGATGGCCCAGCCGGCTTTGCGGAGCCGACTCTTGTCAACGTAGCGGCCCTCGATGATCGAGGGTTCGAGAATGTCGATCGACTGGCGCACGTTGACGGGCGGCCCACCTTTCAGCGACAGCGCCATTCGGTGCCTTCCAGACAGAAGCGTGGCTCGGCACGGTGTCTCGCATATCGGTTGGTACGCCTTCGTGACCACCTCGCCGTAGTAGGGCGACACACCAAACCCGTACCCGCCGTATCCCCAAGCGCCGTATCCGCCGAGACCCACGCCGTAGGCCACCCCGCTGATCGACGAGTACGTACCGCCTGCGAGCAGCTGAAAACCGACACCGTTGGTCGGGGACCGAAACTCGAGCTCGACCGGCGTGCCTTTGAGCAGCACTTGACCGGGCCGATCGAGGATGACGCTGTCGGACTGGATTGTGGGCGGTGCGGCTAGCTCGGGACCGGCGGGCGGTGTGTCGATGATGACGACCCCGTCATCTCGCAGCGTCTCGGCAGGAGTCGGCGTTGCAGGTTGGGCGATCGCGCGGGGGCCATCGAGCACCAGCAATGGGACCAGGAAGACGAGCGCTATCACGAGACGCATGGTTGATCCGATGAGTGAGATTTCTTGCCCGCCGGCTCCAGCATAGCGCCTGCGCCCCAATACCGCGAACGCACCGAAGCCATGTGCCGGACAAAAAAAGGCCCCGCCACACGCCGGACACCGCTACCGTTGCTCCCTTCCAGGCCTGGCGGGTTTCACGGGCCGACGTTGGCAGGACCACATGCTCGGTCCCCCGAGGGGGCCGATCGGCGGAGAGGAAGGGATTCGAACCCCCGGTACCTTTCGGCACACACGATTTCCAATCGTGCACCTTCGACCACTCGGTCACCTCTCCAGGCGGAGTCCGCCTTCCTTCGCAATCAACCC